>JAMXLO010000087.1 GCA_024280945.1 Acetobacteraceae bacterium | reverse complement strand
GATCCGGCGAAATATCTGCCGGAAACAACAGATGACACTCTGGGCGGCGATGCCGTTGCCATCGATCTGAACCGGCCGATGACGGAGATCAGACGGCAGCTCTCGCGGTATCCGGTCAAAACGCGGTTGATGCTCACCGGCACGTTGGTGGTGGCACGTGACATCGCGCATGCCAAACTGCAGGAGCGGCTGGATCGTGGCGAGGGTCTGCCCGACTACATCAAGGACCATCCGGTGTATTACGCGGGCCCCGCCAAGACGCCGACCGGATATGCCACCGGCAGCTTTGGACCGACGACTGCGGGACGAATGGACAGCTATGTCGCGGCCTTCCAGGCGTCAGGTGGCTCACTGGTGATGCTGGCGAAGGGCAACCGATCGAAGGCAGTGCGCGAGGCGTGCAAAGCGAATGGCGGGTTCTATCTCGGCAGTGTCGGCGGGCCCGCGGCGCGCCTGGCGCAGGACTGCATCCGCAAGGTTGAGGTGCTGGAATATCCCGAACTAGGCATGGAAGCAGTGTGGCGCATTGAAGTGGAAGATTTTCCGGCGTTCATCGTGATGGACGACAAGGGCAACGACTTTTACGAGGGGCTGGAGTGATGCGATTTACCGTCGATCGCATAGACCACATCGTACTGAACGTGAAGGATGTCGAGATCACCGTCGCCTGGTATCTGCGCGTCCTCGGCATGGAGCGAGAGGATTTCGGTCCGGAGAGTCGCACGGCGCTCAAATTCGGCGGTCAGAAGATCAATGTTCGGCCCGCGGATGCCGATCCGGGACGCTGGGTCACCGGCGTCAATACGGGAGTTGGTGCCGGGGATCTCTGCTTCATTACCGCCGTCCCGCCTGATGAGGTGATCGCGCATCTGCACGATTGCGGTGTTCCGATCCTCGCGGGCCCAGTGCAGCGCGCTGGCGCATTGGGGCCAATTCGCTCGGTGTATTGTCGTGATCCGGACGGCAATTTGGTTGAGATCGCATCCTACCTGTCAGGCTGATGAACACCGACCTTCGACTGCGCGTTGGGCTCGCGGCGTTCGCCTGCTTCCTGGCGTCGATCCCGCTGGCTAACTGGATGGTGCTGCATGTCGGCACCATCTGCGTGCCGCAAGGGCCATGCCTGGTGCCGGTTGCGCCGGGACTGCTTGCACCATCCGGCGTACTGACCGTGGGTGCGGCGCTGGTGCTGCGTGACGTGGTGCAGCGCTGCCTGGGTCTGGCCAGCGGGCTGGCCGCGGTCGCCGCCGGGACGCTGCTGTCGGTGCTGGTCGCACCGGGGCCACTGGTGCTGGCGTCGGGAACAGCGTTCGCGCTGAGCGAATTTGCTGACTTCGCGGTGTATACACCGCTGCAGCGGCGGCGCCTGACCACAGCGGTCGTAGCGTCTTCGATCGTGGGCTTGGTGGTGGACTCGATTGTGTTCCTGACCCTTGCGTTCGGCAGCCTGGAATTCATCAGTGGCCAAATTGTCGGCAAGCTTTGGGCGGTAGTGATCGCCATTCCACTGACCCGCCTGCTGCGCCGGGTTGCACCGACGCCTGCCTGATGCGGCTCGCCGAGTTCGACTTCGACCTGCCACCTGACCGCATTGCGCAGCATCCGGCCCGACCACGCGACGCGGCGCGTCTGCTGCGTGTGTCGAGCGCGGGTCTGATGGACCACGTGGTGCGCGACCTGCCGGACCTGCTGCAGCCTGGCGACGTGCTGGTGGTCAACGACACGCGGGTGATCCCGGCGCAGCTCACAGCGCGACGCGGCAACGCGCGTATCGGCATCACCCTGGATCAGCCGCGCGCTGATGGCGCATGGCATGCACTGGCGCGCAATGCGCGGCGGCTGCACGTGGGCGATGAGCTGCAGTTTGACGGTAGCGATGAGTTGCGGGCGACGGTCGTGCAACGCGATGTGGACGGCGGCGTCGCGCTGGCATTCAACCAGCAGGATGCTGAGTTCGCCAAGGCCCTGCAGCAGGCCGGGGCATTGGCGTTGCCGCCATACATCGAGCGGCCATGTGGACCATCGCGACAGGACAGCAGCGACTATCAGACGATCTTTGCCGCACAGGACGGCGCCGTGGCGGCACCGACCGCCGGGCTGCACTTCACACCGCCTCTGCTTGAGGCGCTGGAGTCACGTGGCGCGCAGTGCGTCACTGTCACGCTGCATGTCGGCGCGGGTACATTCCTGCCGGTGCGCACCGAGGATGTGATGCAGCATCGGATGCACGCCGAACGCGGGGAGATCACCCAGGCGACGGCAGCTGTGATCAACGCTGCACGGCGAGTGATTGCCGTCGGCACCACGAGCCTGCGGCTGCTGGAGACGGCGGCGGATGAGGGTGGGTGCGTCCGGCCGTTTGCTGGCGAGACGTCGCTGTTCATCGTGCCGGGCTATCGGTTCCGCACCGTCGATATGCTGCTGACCAACTTTCATTTGCCACGCTCGACGCTGTTCATGCTGGTCTGCGCTTTCGCGGGAAGCGAGCGGATACGTGCGGCCTATGCCCATGCCATCGAACAGGGTTACCGGTTCTACTCGTATGGTGATGCCTGTTTGCTGGAGCTTGACGTCGAGAGCCCCTCCCCCCGCCCCCCACCCGCAAGGGGAGGGGGAGGGCCTTCGTGACCGACTTTTTGCATCGCGTCGTCGCGACTGACGGCGCTGCTCGGACGGGCGTGCTGCAAACGGCACATGGCGAGGTGCCGACCCCGGCCTTCATGCCTGTGGGCACCACAGGCACGGTCAAAGCCATGACGGCTGATGCGGTACGGACAACAGGCACAAGCATCGTGCTGGGTAACACCTACCACCTGATGCTGCGCCCAGGAGCAGCGCGCGTCGCGGGGCTGGGCGGCCTGCACCGCTTCATGGATTGGCCAGGTCCGATCTTGACCGACTCCGGCGGGTTCCAGGTGATGTCGCTGTCGAAGCTGCGCAAGCTTGACGCCGATGGCGTAACGTTCCAATCGCATCTGGATGGGGCGACGCATCGGCTGACACCCGAACGGTCGATCGAAATCCAGCACCTACTGGACGCCACGATTACCATGGTGCTGGACGAATGTACCGCCTTCCCCGCCTCGCCGCAGGAAGCGCTGACGTCCATGCAATTGTCCATGCGCTGGGCACAGCGGTCGCGCGAGGCATTCCGGACGCGCGAAGGCTATGGGCTGTTCGGCATCGTGCAGGGCAGCGTGTACCCAGACCTTCGCGAGGAGTCGGCACGTGCACTGGTGCGCATCGGCTTCGATGGATACGCCGTGGGCGGACTGGCAATCGGCGAAGGCCAGGCAATGACATTCGCCGTGCTCGATGCCTCAGTGCCACATCTGCCCCAAGACAAGCCACGCTATCTGATGGGTGTCGGCACGCCGGATGATCTCATCGGTGCGGTGCAGCGCGGAATCGACATGTTCGACTGCGTGATCCCAACGCGTGCCGGCCGCACGGCGCGTGCCTACACATCGCGCGGCGTATTCAGCCTGCGCAACGCACGGTTTGCTGACGATCCCGCACCGCTGGACGCGTCGTGCCGATGTCCGGCCTGCGTCCGGCACAGCCGCGCTTACCTGCACCATCTGTTCAAGGCAGAGGAAATGCTCGGACCGATGCTGCTGACCTGGCACAATGTTCAGTATTACCAGGAGGTGATGCGCGGGCTGAGTGTGGCAATAGCCGAGCAACGACTGGAAGCCTACGCCGCCGCAACGCGCGCCGGGTGGCTGAGGAATGATGATGAGTGACGAGAACTATGCTGGCCTGACGCAGCTAGGCCATCACGTCGAGCAACCGCTCAGTCCCGAGGCAGCAAAGCTGGAGCGGGTGGCCAATCCGTCGCCGGGCAAGTATTTCGTCGTGCGCTTCACCTGCCCGGAATTCACTTCGCTCTGTCCGATCACCGGTCAGCCAGACTTTGCGCATATCGTGATCGACTACATTCCGCGTGACTGGATCGTCGAGAGCAAGTCGTTGAAGCTCTATCTCACCTCGTTCCGCAACCATGGCGCATTCCACGAGGCGTGCACGATGGCGATCGCGGAGCGGCTGGTGGTACTGCTCGATCCGGTGTGGCTCCGCATTGGTGGCTATTGGTATCCGCGTGGCGGCATCCCGATCGATGTGTTCTGGCAGAGCGGCACACCGCCGCAGGAGGCGTGGATTCCAACACAGGACGTCGCACCGTACCGGGGACGCGGCTAGTACATTCGATTCAGCCCTTTACACCAGATGCGATCACCGCGGCGATCGGCACCGCAAGGTACTTGCCGTCGCGACAGTGCTCGGCGTTCTCGGCGATATCGGCGGTGATCGCACAAAGTGCATCATGGTTTTGAGCGTCGAGCATTGCCGCCATGCGTGCGGTGCCGGTGCGCAGCGCCGTCACCAGCGATTCCGCATCGAGATGTGACCATGTGGCGCCCACCAGTTCGGCGACGCAGTCGTCGAAGCCCGCCTCGCGCAGGGCTTCGGCGCATTGTGCCGAGGTGCCAAAGCCGCCGCCAGGGGATGGCGTGCGGGCCGCCGCTCGATCGCCATGACGCACGACAGCGTCGAAGACCAGCTTCCAGGCGATGTTGTCGCATGGCTCGGCCCAGAAGCTGAACGCAACGCGGCCGCCCGGGCGCAGCACGCGGTGCGCCTCGCGCAACGCGAGGTGCGGGCGTGGTACGTGGTGAACGCCGAAGTTCGCCACCACCGCATCGAATATCGCATCAGCGTATGGCAAGCTCTCGGCATCGCCTGTATCGAACGTCGCCTCCGGCTCGCGAGCCTTGGCGACGGCAAGCATGGCGGGAGAAAAATCCAGCCCGCGTGCTACCGAGCCGCGCGTAACTGCGGCGGAAGCGACAAACCCGGGTCCGCACGCGATGTCGAGCACCCGCATACCCGGCGCGACGGCTGCTGCATTGAGCAGCGGCGCGATGAACGGCTTGGTCGCGCTGGCAAATGTGGTCTCGTAGACCGAAGCCGCTTCCTGCCAGCGCATGTACTCGAATGCGCGGACTGCCTCTGGATCGAAAGCCACCTACACGACGGGTCCGCCGAGATGCTGCTTGTAGGCCGGGCGTTGCAGCAACCGATCATACCAAGCGCGCAGATGCGGGATCTCGGGCCGTTCGAAGTCCATATTGAACCAGCGATGCAGATGCGGACCCCATGGTACATCGGCGAGAGTCAGGTCAGCGCCGCCGAGATAGGGATGCTTGGCCAACTCATCCGAGACCATGCGCCAGACACCGGCACAATCCTTGATCGCCTGCCGTATCGCCGCCATGTCGCGTTTATCAGCCGGCGTGCGGACCAGGCCCCAGAATATGGTTGTGATATATCGGTTGAGACACGTCTGCTGCGCGTCCATCCAATGGTCGACATAGGCGCGGGCACGCGGATCCTGCGGCCAAAGCTTCGAGTGCGGCGCGTGGGCGTGGCAGAGATAGCGGCAGATCGCATTGCTTTCCCACAGCGTGAAGTTGTCTTCCTGCAGAGTCGGCACCAGGCCAGTCGGGTTCATGGCACGATATTCCGGCGTATCCGTCTTGCCGTACGAACCCCCGACGTCGATGCGCTCGTAGGGCAGCTGCAGTTCTTCCAGCGTCCAGATCACCTTCATCACGTTGCTCGATGTGGCACGGCCCCACAGAATGCGGCGCATCGCTTGCCTCCTTGTCTGGATGCGTCGAGCCTAGGCTGGCGCGGCGCACCCGGCAACGGGTTGCACCGGCCCTCGAAGCGAGGCACACCGCAGGCATGACGCTGCCCGGGATTCGGAGCATCGGTCTTCTCAGTGCCATCGCCGCGGCGCTTGCGCTGGGAATTGCGCTCGCCTCCGAGCGTTGGGGTGGCCTGGTTCCCTGCGCGTTCTGCCTGTTGGAGCGGTGGCCATACCGAATTGCCATCGTTCTTGGATTGATCGCCGCCGTCGTGCCGCCGCGATGGGCGCGGTGGGTCCTGTGGCTGCTGGTTCTGACCATTGCCGTTGGCGCCGCGATGGCCGTGGTTCATGTCGGCGTAGAGCTGCATTTCTGGCCTGATCCGATACCAGCCTGCGCCATGCCGCGCTTCACCGGCGGCTCGATCGCCGAACGCCTGGCACAGATGCCCGCCCAGCCGGCAAGGCCGTGCGAGGATGCGACCTATCTGATTCCGGGCTTGCCAATCTCGATGGCGGCGATGAACCTGATTTACGCACTGGCGTTCGCGGTGCTGGTCGCTGCCTTCCTTTGGCGCGAGCGGAGGCCTGCATGAGCCAACGTCTGCCTGGCGATACATCGGCGGCAACCGAGATCGCCCGCATGATCCGAGTCGATCACGCCGGCGAATACGGTGCGGCGCGCATATACGCCGGACAGCTCGCAGTTCTGGGGCGCCGCCAAACGGCACCTTTGCTGCGCGAGATGCAGGAGCAGGAGCGCCAGCACCTCGACCGTTTCGCAGACCTGATCGTTCAGCGCCGCGTTCGCCCCACTGCGCTGCTGCCCGTATGGCACGTTGCAGGCTTCGCCCTGGGTGCGGTGACCGCGGCACTTGGTGAGCGCGCTGCAATGGCCTGCACAGTCGCAGTCGAGGAAGCGATCGATGCGCATTACGCCAGCCAGATCGACCAGCTGGACGAGAGCGAGGCCACACTGCGCGATACGTTAACCAGTTTCCGACAGGACGAACTGCACCATCGTGACGTCGGGTTGCAGCAAGGTGCGGAGCAGGCACCAGGCTACCGGCTGATGTCGGCGGCAATCAAAGCCGGATGCCGCCTCGCGATCCGCATCAGCGAGCGCGTATGAGCGCGCAGCGATTTTCGGTTCGTGGCATCGACCTGGAAGTCCTGCGCCATGGCCACGGGGCGCCGATGCTGCTGCTGCACGGCCTGCACACGGTGGACCCTGAGGCGCCGTTTCTGCGATCGCTCGGTCAGCACGCGGAGATTATCGCGCCGTCTCATCCCGGATTCGGCCACTCGCCACGGCCAGCTGACTTCGACACCGTGTATGACCTAGTCCACCTGTATCTTGACCTGCTGGAGACACAGCCGCACGACAAGGTAACACTGATCGGCTTCTCCTTTGGAGGTTGGCTGGCAGCGGAGATCGCCGCCGTCTGCTGCCATCGGCTGGAACGACTGATCCTCGTCGATCCGCTCGGCATCAAGCTCGGTGACCGCGAGAGCCGCGACATCCTTGACCTGTTCAACACAGCGCCAGCCGAGGTGGAACGACGTACCTGGCATGATCCGGCGAAGTGGGCGCTCGACTTCAACGCCATGTCGGATGATGCCATCGTTGTGCACGCGCGCAATCGCGATGCGCTTTGTCTCTATGGCTGGCAGCCCTTCATGTACAACCCGAAGCTGCCGCGCTGGCTTCGCCGTATCGCCGTACCGACTTTGGTGCTTTGGGGCGCGAGTGACGGCGTCGTGACGCCGGACTACGGCCGCGCCTATAGCTCTCTGATCCCCGGGGCGAAGTTCGAGCTGATCGAACGGGCCGGCCACCATCCGGAGATCGAGCAACCGGCGGGATTCGTCGAATGCGTGCAAAGGTTCATTGCAACGGAAGGTTGACCGGTCGCAGCGACCAGGGCGACTATTGCTTGTACAAGATCAGCAAAGCCCTACCCTGGGAGGGACGATGAGCCAAACGCAGACGGCGACCGGCATCGGTTGGGTGCGCGAGATCACCCGCTACCAGTGGATGGTCTTCCTGATTGCCTGGCTCGGCTGGTCACTGGATGTTACCGACTTCAATCTCTTCGCGCTGGTGCTGCGACCGGCGCTGACAGAGCTACTCGGCAACCCGCCGCTCAGTGAGATTGGTCGTATCGGTGGGCTGCTGAGCATGGCAGGCCTGCTCGGCTGGGCCCTTGGTGGCTTCTGTTTCGGTATTGTCGGCGACTATATCGGCCGAGTCCGGACGCTGGCGCTCAGCGTCGTGATGGTCGCGGTGTTCACAGCATTGCAGGGTTTCTCGCAAGGACCGGTGATGTTCGGCGTCTGTCGGTTCTTCACCGGCGTCGGCACCGGCGCCGAGATCGTTGTCGGCATACCGTTGGTCGCCGAGGCCTTCGCCGATGTACATCGCGCGAAAATTCTCGGGCTGATGATGACGGGTGGTGGTTTTGGCAACCTGATTGGCGGCCAGATTTATCGCTTCGTCGGACCCTATGGCTGGCGCTATGTCCTGTTCGCCGGTGTCATACCGGCTTTGGTTCTGCTGCTGATCCGCCGCGGGATGGAGGAGCCCGAGCGCTTCCAGGTGGTACACGCGCGTCGTCGCGCCCTGCGTGCTGCGCGCGAGCTCAACGAAGCGGACCGTGCATTCCTTGGTTTTGTGCCGGCGCAATTGTTCAGCCGTGAGTTACGCTACAACACGATGGTCGGGGTGCTGTTCTGCATCGGCACGTTGCTCGCGATCTGGACCAGCCAGATTTGGTTGCCAACAATCCAGGGACAGATGCTGGCGAAGATGGGCATTAGCGGGGCCGCTGCGACGCAGTTGATCGGCAACGGTATGACGTTATGGGGTATCGGCGGCATTGTCGGTTATGCAGTGTTCGGTTTTGTTGCCGATTGGATTGGCAGACGCCCGACGATCACCGTGTACAACCTGGGCACGATCGCATCCGGTCTCTATCTTTTCCTCGGCTTGGACAGCTACGAGCTGTACCCGATCATGCTGCCCATCTTCGGTTTCTTCGTGTTCGGCGTGTTCTCTGGCCACGCAGTGTATCTGCCGGAACTGTTCCCGACCCATGTCCGCGCGACTGCGGTCTCGTTCTGCAATGGATCCGGGCGCGTGATCACCAGCTTTGGACCGCTGGTCGCAGGGTTGCTGGTGATGCCGTTCGGCGGCGACTTCGCCAAGGCGACGGCGATCATGACCTGCTTTGCCGCGCTCAGCATCCTGGCGATGTGGCTCGGACGCGAGACACGCGACGACATCCTACCGCACTGAGTGCACTGCTGGCCGACAAGTCGCACTTTGTCATTCCCGCGAACGCAGGAATTCAGCCTCTGGACTCCCGCTTTCGCGGGAGTGACGGCCGTTTGTATCGTCTTCTTCGCCACTATCGCATCCGCTACAGAGCTGAAACTGGCCACATGGAACCTTGAGTGGCTGACGACCCGCGAGCGCAACCTACCGCAGGATGTACGACCGAAGCGATCTGAGGACATCGACCTGCTGCAGCGCTATGCGGCGAATCTGAATGCTGACGTGATTGGAATCCAGGAGGTGGATGGGGCGGCGATTGCCGCGCGAGTGTTCCCTCCGGATCAATACTCGATCCACATGAGCCATGACCGTGTCGTGCAGCGCGTCGGCATCGTTGTGCGCCGCGGAACTCATTATGACGTTAATCCCGACCTGACCGACCTCGATGTCGATCCGCGAGGAGATCTGCGCAGCGGGGTCGACGTCACGTTGCAGCTGCGACCGCCGTTGCGCGTGCTTGCTATTCATCTGAAAACCGGATGCTTCGACGATCGTCTAAGCAGACAGAAGAACCACTCCTGCGCCCAACTGCGCGAACAGCTGTCGCCGCTGGTGGACTGGATCCGCGCCAGACACGCAGAAGGCATCGCTTTCGCCATCCTTGGCGACTTCAACCGTCATATGGATGGTCGCGACCAGTTCTGGCGCACGCTCAGCGAGGCCGCGCCGCTGACACGCGCCACCGAAGGCCGCAGCAGCCCGTGCTGGGGCGGCGGACCTTTCATCGACCACATCGTCCTCGGCGACGCAGCGCGCGACTGGCTCGAACCTGACACGCTGCGCGTTCTGACCTACCGCGAGACGGGATTGGAGTGGAAACAACGGTTATCCGACCACTGCCCAGTGTCAGTGCGCTTGCGTCTGCCCAACTGACGACGTTCAATATGTCGCAGCCAATCGGAGGCAGCGGCATGAAGATCACCGGCATCACCACCAAGGAATTCCGCTGGCCACGGCACAAGCCGATCACCAACGGCAAGCACACCTACACGCACGTGACGTTTGCGGTGGTGGAAGTTGCCACTAGCGAGGGCATTATCGGTATCGGCCTCGGTAGCGGCGGCGAGATCGAGCGCGCGACCATTGCCCGGTTGGCGCCAATGCTGATCGGAGAAGACCCGATCAACGTCGAACGGCTGTGGCAGAGGATGTGGGAGCCGAAGCTGATTGGCCGACGCGGGCTGACCACACGGGCAATCTCGGCGATCGACATCGGCCTGTGGGACATCCGTGCCAAGTTCGCCAATCTGCCGCTCTATAAGTTGCTCGGCGGCTTCCGCGACCGGGTTCCCACCTATATCGCCGGCGGCTACTATGAAGAAGGCAAAGGCCTGCGCGAACTCGCCCGTGAGATGGAAGACAATGTGCGGATGGGAGCGAAGGCCGTGAAGATGAAGATCGGCGCAATACCGATCATGGAGGACGTGGCACGGGTGCGTGTCGCGCGCGAGGCGATTGGTCCGAACGTAAAGTTGATGGTCGATGCCAACTGCGCGTATCGCCATTATGCAGCAATCCAACTCGCTAAGCGCATCGAAGAGTATGACATCTTTTGGTTCGAAGAGCCGGTGGCGCCTGACGACTATGATGGCCATCGCAAACTCGCACAGGCAACCAGCATCCCGATCGCAACCGGCGAGAACGAGTATACCCGCTACGGCTTCCGCGACCTGATCAGGCACGAATGCGCGGCAATCCTGAACGCCGATGCGAAGATCCTGGGTGGCGTCACCGAGTTCATGAAGGTGGCGGCACTGGCGCAGGCCAACGACCTGGACATCGCACCGCACGGCTCGCAGGACATCCATGTGCATTTGGTGGCGGCTATCTCCAACGGGCTGATCCTGGAGTTCTACCGTGACACCGTCGATCCGATGTGGGGTCGCGTGTATCGCCATACGCTGACGCTGAACGACGACGGTACCGTGAGTCCGCCGAACGTCGCCGGCATCGGTGCCGACCCGAACTACGACACGCTGGCAGAGTATCGCGTGGCTTGATATCGCGGCCCTCGTCATGGCCGGCCACCGTGCCGGCCATCCAAGTCTTCCTACCTCGCGTTAGGAGCCAAGACGTGGATGGCCGGGCCAAGCCCAGCCATAACGCGCCTGAGATCTGTACGCAACCGACAACGAAGGAGACGGCACGATGCCAAGGATCCTGGTCATTCACGGCGCCGGCATGAACATGCGCGGCAAGGTGCAGACGGAAATATTTGGACCGATGACCTTGCCGGAATACGATGAGCGGATACTCGGTTACGCGAAAGAGCTCGGCGTGGACATCGAGATCTTCCACTCGAACGTCGAAGGCGAAGTCATCAACCGCCTGTATGCCGCCAATGACCAGGGCTTTGACGCAGCGATCTTCAATCCGGCCGGTTTCTCGCGAGGCTATCCGGCACTCGTCGCGGCAATCAGCCAGGTGAAGTTCCCGACCATCGAGCTGCACATGTCGAACCCCGTGCGCCGCGGGCCGGTATCGGAGACCGCAACGGTCAGCCATGGCATGGTCACTGGCTTCGGCATCGTCGGCTACTATCTCGGCCTGCGCGGTCTGCGCGACACGCTGGCGAAGTAGACGGCATTACCCCGCGCGTAATCGCATCGCGCGGGGCGGATGATCACGATGGGAACCACGGAGCAAGGAGGTTCCCGTCATGGATACCCATATCGTCACCCCTCGTCGCTGGTGGGCATTGGCGAGCGTCGCTGCCGCGCAGTTCATCGCGGTGGCTGATGCGTTCATCGTCAACGTCGCCATCCCGTCGATCCGCGCCGATCTGCGCGCCGGCGCCGCTGAGATCGAGGCAGTGATCGCCGTCTACCAGATCGCCTACGCCGCTCTGCTGATCACCGGCGGGCGGCTGGGCGACATCCTGGGGCGCAAGCCGGTGTTCATCGCCGGCGTACTGGGTTTCACGGCGGCATCGCTGTGGTGCGGCCTTGCGGAATCGGCGCTTATTCTGATCATCGCACGTGCGGTGCAGGGCGCGGCAGCGGCGATCATGGTGCCGCAAGTGCTCGCCTCGATCCACATGTTGTTCCCCGATGAGGCACGCACCCGCGCATTCGCTATCTTCGGCGTGGCGATTGGTCTCGGTGCCGCGGTCGGCTTCATGGCGGGTGGGTGGCTCGTGACGCTGGACCTCGCAGGCCTCGGCTGGCGCAGCATCTTCTTCGTCAATGTGCCAATCGGTATCGACATCGCCCTCGCCGCCGCCTGGCTGATGCCCAGGCTGCCACGCGCGATCGGCACCCGGCTCGACCTGAAAGGTGCCGTCGTGCTGTTCCTGGGACTGCTCGGCGTGTTGTTGCCGACGATGTTCGGACGCGAACTGGGCTGGCCCTGGTGGATATGGCTGGTAACAGCCGCCGGCATGACATTGCTGGCAGGCTTCATGCGCCTGCAGCGCAGTGTTGAACGGCAGGGGGGCATGCCGCTGATCGACCTGGGCTTGCTTGCGGACCGCGTGTTCCTCGCCGGCATGGGCGCCACGTTCTGCTTCTTCGCCGGCAACCTGTCGTTTTATTTCGTATTGACGCTGTACATGCAGAACGGCATCGGGCTGTCGCCATTCGATGCAGCATTGACAGTGATGCCCATGGCACTGGCATTCGTCGTTGGGTCACGGTTGAGCGGCGGACGATTGATCGAAGGTTGTGTCGTGCAGGGCATCGGGCTGGCTGGTACTGCAGTTCTGGCGGGCACAACTGCGCATCCGGCGATGACCTTGCTAATGCTGCCGCTCGCGGTCTTCGGCTACGGTCAAGGCATGGTGCTGGCACCGTTGTTCAACGCGGTGCTCATGCAGGTGCGGCATGCGCATGCCGGATCGGGGGCGGGCATGCTGGCGACGACGCAGCAGGTCGCGAACGGCACGGGCGTGGTGCTTGCCGGCGTGGTATATTTCGCAGTGCCCGGAGACCGATGGGCGCTGGTGGCTACGCTGATAGCGCTGGGATGCACCGTGCTTGGCACACTTGGCTGTCTCTACCGGATGCAGAGCCGCTCAGATTCGCTGCGCTTCGTTTCGCTCCGCTCGCAATGAGCAGCGCTACATATGGTTTGGGACATATAGCGCCAGGGTCGGAAATGCGATCAGGATCGCCAGTCGGATGATATCGGTGATGACGAACGGAATGACGCCGTAGAAGATCGTGGAAAAGTTCACGTCCTGCACCACGGTCTTGATGACAAATACGTTCATCCCAACCGGCGGATGGATCAGGCCAAGCTCTACCGTCATGACGATGATCACCCCGAACCACACCGGATCGAATCCCAACGTGGTGATGACCGGGAAGATGATCGGAATGGTGAGGATGATCATCGCCATGGCGTCCATCAGACAGCCGAGGACGAGGTACATCAGCATGATCAGCGCCAGCACGCCGTAGCGGCCAAGGCCAAGGCTGGTGACGAACTCCGTCACCTTCTGCGGAGTCTGGGTGATTGTGAGGAAATAGCCAAACAGAATGGCGCCGATCAGGATGGTGAACACAGCGGCGGCGGTCCGGGTGGCCTGTAGCAGCGAGGCAAGCACATCCTCACGCGACAAGCGACCACGCGCGACTCCGATCAGGAATGCCCCGGCTGCGCCGACACCACCGGCTTCAGTGGGTGTGAACAGGCCGCCGTAGAGGCCGCCGATGACAAATACGAACAGCAGCAGCGGCGCCCACACATCGCGCAGGCCATTCAGCCGCTCGCGCCAGGGACTACGCGGTGCCGCCGGCAGATAACGCGGCCGCACGGCGCCGATGATGGTAATTGTCGCCATGTACATTGAAACGGCGAGCAGTCCAGGCAGAATGCCCGCCATGAACAACTTGCCGATGTCCTGCTGGGTGATCAGCCCATACACGGCGAGCACGATCGATGGCGGAAACATCGCGCCCAACGTGCCGCCGGCGGCGATCACGCCGGTGGAGAAGGCTTGCGGATAGCGATACTGGCGCATCTCGGGATAGGCGACTGTCGAGAAGGTCGCCGCGGTAGCGACCGAGGAACCGCTGATGGCAGCGAAGCCGGCGCAGGCCGCGATGGTGGCGATGCCAAGCCCGCCGCGGAAATGTCCGACAAACTTGTTGGCGGCGTGAAACAGCTCGCGGCTCATGCCGGAGCGCGAGACGAAGGCACCCATCAGCAGGAACATCGGGATGACGCCGAACGTGTAGTCGGTGACCGTGCGCATCGAGGTCTGGCCGACCATCTTCAGCGCCGGTGTGCCGCCGACCAGGTAGCCAAAGCCACTGACGCCAACCAGTCCCATCGCCATGCCGACGGGCACCCGCAGCAGCATCAGCGCGAACAGCACGATGAAGCCGATGACCGCGACCTCGTTGGCGCCGAGTTCCATCTATTCGACAGGCCGTGGTTCGCGAACTGCGCCGATCTCCTCGGGATGGAAGATCAGCCGATAGGTGCGCACCGCAATCAGCAGCACGGCTGAAACATCGCCGAGCCATGCCACCAGCGCGAACGGCCATGTCGGCAAACGCAGATCGAAGGTCTGCACGTTGTCCTGATATGTCAGGCGCACCTTGTCGAACAGCATCGCTGTCTGCACACTGACCACGAACAGCAGCACCAGCGTGGCGAAGATGTCGATCAGCCGCTTGCCCCGCGTGCCGACCGCGGACCAGACAAGGTCCACCGTGATGTGTGTGCCGCGATAGCTGGTCGCGGCGATGCCCCAAAAGATCAGGATGCCCAGCAGCAGCTTGCCGAAATCGTAGCTGTCGGGGATCGAGACGGCGAAGAAGTAGCGCAACAGCACTGAAATAAAGATGTCGGCTGCAACGAGCCCGACAAAGACGGCCGCCAGCCATTCGATGCCATCGATGAAGCGGTCCATCCGGCTGCGATTCATCGGAAGGTCGAAGCAGACGACACTCCCCCTCCCCTCGCGGGAGGGGGTTGGGGGGAGAGGGCAGTGCCGATTAACCGAGGCCCCCTCCCCCCACCCCCCTCCCGCAAGGGAAGGGGGAGGTCCGTGAGCATGCTCACTCCGCGAGCGCCCCGTGCTTCTTCAGCTCGGCCTGCAATTCGGCAAACACCGCATCGGCGTCCTTCACCTGCGATGCCCACTTGGCCTTCAGCGGCTCGGCCGCCTTCCGCCAGGCTGCCACCTGATCAGGCGTGAGTTTGTAAACGTCGTGGCCAGCCTCCGCGGCGATCATGTCCCGACCAGCATGCTCCCAATCGGCCCACGGACTCGCGACCTTCTCGGCCCATTCCGTCGTACAGTGACCGTCGATCACCGCCTTCTGTGCCGCCGACATGCCGTCATACTTCGCCTTGTTCATCACCCAGACGAAGGTCGTCGTGGCGAACGGCATGTCCATATCGTATTTCACCACCTTATCGATGCCGAACAGCAGCAGCGAGCGCCAGGGAAAGGTAATGGCATCTGCCACGCCACGCTCGAGTACCTCGCGCGCTTCCGGCGCCGAGGCCTGCACGTTGGTGCCACCCAGCATGGTGACGAAGCTGCCGATCGTCGCATCCGCCGGCCGCAACTTGGTGCCCTTGATATCTTCCGGCAGCACGATCTTCTTGCTGCGGGAGTGGAATGTAATCGGATCCAGCACGAAGGCGAAGCAGAAGTGCGCGTCCTTCATCTCGGCCGCGGCGTATTTGCGATACCACGCATCCAGCGCCGCCGAGCCACCCTTCGCATTGGCGAATTGAAACGGCAGCTCGCCGGCGGCGATGATCGGGAAGCGGCCAGGCTGGTAGCCGGGGTTCACATAAGAGAAATCAGCGATGCCGTCGCGCGCCATGTCGTAGTGGTCCATGGCCTTACCAAGTTGCTCGGAAGGAAACAGCATGGACTTGATGGTGCCGCCCGACGCTTTTTCAATGTCCTGACCCCAGGCCTGCAGCGCGGGATTGAGCGGATGCGCCGGCGGCACCCAGCTCGATAGTTTCAACTGCACCGTCTTGTCCTGCGCCTGCGCGCCTGCCGCGAACAGCAACAGTATCGCCATGGCGATGCGATTGATCACGTCGTTTCTCCCCCTTCACGGCTGATCTGCGGCAAACTATGACCTGCCATCCTGCGAGGAATCCTGCAATGCATCTTCAAGGTCTTGCTGCCATCGTCACTGGTGGTGCATCCGGACTGGGAGCGGCGACTGCGCAGCGCCTGGCAGGCGCCGGCTGTCGTGTCGCCGTGCTCGACATCAACGAGGCGGCGGCGGTGGAGAGTGCGCAGCGCATCGGCGGCATCGGCATCGCGTGCGACGTCGGCGATGCGGCATCCGCCGAAGCCGCGGTGACGAAGGCGCGCGACGCGCATGGGCCGGCGCGGATCCTCGTGAACTGTGCCGGCGTCGGCACTGCGGGTCGTATCGTCGGACGCGACGGACCGATGCCTCTGGCCGCGTTCGCGCGGGTGATCCGCATCAACCTGATCGGCAGCTTCAACCTGCTGCGGTTGGCGGCGGCAAATATGGTGCAGCTCGATCCGCTGGAAGATGGCGAGCGCGGCGTGATCGTTAACACCGCATCGATCGCGGCCTACGAGGGCCAGGTTGGACAGCCGGCCTACGCAGCGTCGAAAGCCGGTGTGATCGGCATGACATTGCCGGCCGCGCGGGAACTTGCGCGCGCAGGCGTGCGTGTGGTGACGATCGCGCCTGGGCTGTTCCATACGCCAATGGTCGAAGCGCTGCCGCCCGAAGTGCAGCAGGGCCTGTCCAACAGCATTCCCTTCCCGCAGCGCCTTGGCCTGCCAGCGGAGTATGCCTCCCTGGTCGAGCACATCGCCACCAACCGCTTCATCAACGGCGAGACGATCCGGCTGGATGGCGCCCTGCGGATGGCACCACGATAGGCCGAGCTGCGCGCATCGTCCTGACGATGCGCATGATCCAACATGCGATCAGAAGATTGGCGATAGCCGCAAGGTGAAGGAACTGCGGCGCGTCCCAACCGATCGCCGCCGCACCTGCGGCTGCGGCGGCACCGGCGATCATGAACAGCGCATTCATGATGTTGTTTGCCGCCACCATGCGCGCGCGCTCGTTGGGTGCCGCCTGATCCTGAATGATCGCATAGAGCGGTACCGAGAATACGCCACCGCATGCGGCGAGCAGGAACAGGTCGATGACCATCCGCCAGCCGGCCAGCGTGAAAAGCGCAGCCGCCGCAGTGGCAATTGCGCCAGCCGAAGCTGCGGCCGATGAAAAGTCCCAACAGAACAGCGAAATGCCGATGCCTGCAAAAGGCACAAGGCGCGCCGAGACGTCGCCACGCAGCAACCGAGCGCACTGCATCGAGCCCACACCGACACCGACAGCGAACACGGTGAGCAGCAGCGTCAGCGCCGTGCCATCCGAGTGCAGCGTGTCGCGCGCGATGACCGGGAACTCGGTCATCAACGTCGCGCCCATGGTCCAGAACCAGGACAGGCTGAGCACAGCGAACCAGATCGAGCGAACCGAGGCGGCATGACGTGTGGTACGCCAGGTCCCGCCGATGATGTTTGGTGAGATGTGCAGGGACGGATCCGCTGGCGGGACCGTGGGGATCTGCATCGCAGACCACAGTCCGAGCAGACTAAGTGTCAGGCCCACGAGGCTGACCCAGGCGGTGCCATGCGGCAGCAGGATCAGTGCGCCACCCGCGACGGTGCCGGCGACAATGGACAGAAACGTCGTGGCCTCGATCACACCATTGCCGGCGACGAGTTCGTCCGCGGTCAGATGTTCCGGGAGTACGCCGTATTTCACCGGCCCGAACAACGTGGCCTGAATACCAAGACCGGTGAGCACGACCAGCAGGCCGGGGATACTCTCGGTCAGGAAGGCTCCGGCCGCCGCGGCCATCAGCAGCACCTCGGCCAACTTGTAGGTGATGATGACCTTTGGCTTGGAGAACCGGTCGGCGAGTTGGCCGGCTGTGGCCGAGAGCAGGACGTACGGCGCGATGAATAAGGCGCCGGCGAGCGCCGACATGCCGGTGCCGCCGATGCCGAGTTGGAACAGCGCCAGCACGACCAGCGCGTTCTTCACCAGGTTGTCGTTCAGCGCGCCGCATGACTGGGTCAGCGCGAGCGGCCACAGGCGGCGGGTCTGCAGAAGGACGAGACCCCCTCCCCCTACCCCCCTCCCGCAAGGGGAGGGGGAGCCTTGGTCACTCTTCACCAACCGATGGCGTAGGCAGTGCGACGAGGATCGGCGCCGGCCCATTTGACGCCAGTGCGCAGATCGGACTGGATGGTGCAGACCGAGCCGGCGAGGTACTTGCGCTCTGGCCAGCGCTCGACGCGATGCCCGAGCATCTCCAGGGCCTCACACGTGGCCGAACCGACATCCTCTTCGACGCACAGATGACCAGGTCGATAAGAATGAGGCAACTGGGATTCAGGCCAGGAGTAGCTGGCGAAGCGCGGGGCCTCGCAGGCGGATTGTGGATCCATGCCGAACACGACCTGGTTCAGGAACACCTGCACCATCGCCTGGCCGAGCACTTCGCTGCCCGGCGAACCGAACGGCATGACCAACTCGTGCGGCTTGATGGCGATCGCCGGATTGGCCGACATCCGCGGTCTCCTGCCGGGGCCGATCCGCGCCGGATGATCATGGCCGGTATATCCACGCGAGCCCCACATCGAAACCGTGATACCTGTGCCAGGGACCACCGGGCCGCTGATCGTGGGATCGCTGGGTGTCGCGGCGAAGACATTCCCGATGCTGTCGGCAACACAAAAGAACGAGGTCTCGGGCTTCGTGGCCGCAATCTCAATAGCGTCGCCGGCAGAGGGGTCAGGCCGCCAGAGCGGAATGGACACATCGCCGACTTCCCCGGCGGGCGGCATACCTGGCCACGCCATTGCCGGATCGATCCGCGCTCGCCGCCGCGCCACGTAGTC
This sequence comes from Acetobacteraceae bacterium, assembly GCA_024280945.1. Lineage (GTDB taxonomy): Bacteria > Pseudomonadota > Alphaproteobacteria > Acetobacterales > Acetobacteraceae > JAMXLO01. The sequence goes on along the minus strand of JAMXLO010000087.1, from coordinate 7,239 downwards.
ATCCGACAGCAGGATATCGAGCGGCACGTCGGTGAAGGCTGGATCGCCGAAATAGACTTCACGATCCGCCGCGGCGAGCTTCAGTGCCTCGGTCACGGCGTGAATATACCCGGGCGAATTATGCCCCTTCGCGCGCAAATCCAGGTCCCGCAGCATTGCCAAGGCCTGCAGCACCATCGGCCCCTGCGACCAGGCGCCGCAGCCGTAAACGTCCAGCTCCCCGAAGCGAATGCGGCACGGCGCCTCGATTGGGCTGTGGAACTCGGCCAGGTCGGTTTCCGCCAGCCAGCCGCCGTTATCCCGTTGGTGACGCAGGATCGCCGATGCAATGTCGCCGCGATAGAACGCGTCGCGCGCGGCCTGCAATCCGGCCAGCCGGTCCCCGCGCGCGTGTGCCCGCTCCTGGTCCACCATATACTGCAGGGTGCGGCCCAGATCGCTCTGCACGAACATCTCGCCGACCTGTGGCGGCCGGCCACCGGGCAGGAAGATGGCGGCGGTGGTCGGCCAGCGGGCGAAATCCTGCTGACGCGCAGCGAGTTGTTCGGCGAGGAAGGGATACGTGGGAAAGCCGTCGCGCGCGAAGCGGATCGCCGCATCCGCAACGTCGCCGAACGACATTGTGCCGAAGCGCTCCAGCGCGGTGATCCAGATGCTGGGCGCTGCGGGGACCACGCAGTGCAGCAACCCATCCGGAACCCGGCCGCCGTAGTTGCGATGGAAGAACTCCAGGTCCGCCGCCTTTGGCCAGATGCCAACGCCGCTGATGACATGTGTCTCGTTACGCGGCCCCAGGTGGATCATCGCCGGCGCGACGCCGCCGAAGCCGACGAACTCGCTCTCCAGCACGTCGATGGCAAGGCCAGTGGCCACGCCCGCGTCGATCGCATTGCCGCCGGCTTCCAGGATCTGCAGGCCGGCCAGCGAGGCGCAATAATGACCGCACACAACGACGTGTCGTCGGGCGATAACGTTCGGCCGCCGCGCGCGAGCGGGGCCAACGAGGTATGCGGGATCCGGCACTGCTAGCCCGGTTGCTTGTCCTTCTCCCCGGACAGCGACAGCGGCACCCACTGCAACCCATCCTGGCGCTGGATCAGCATCAGCACCGACTTCCTGTTCTCCTTCTTCACCGTGTCCACCCTCTGCTGAACATCGGCAGGCGTCGACACCTCACCCTGCTGCACTTCGACGATCACGTCCCCAGGCTTGAGCCCGCGCTCGGACGCAGAACTGTTCGGCGCCACGTCGGTGATGACGACCCCCTTCTGGTCGCCGCCCAGCGAGAATTTATCCTTCGTTTCCTGGGTGATAGGCGCGATCCTTACCCCGAGACCGGAGATCTCGGTAGGTTTCTGCACCTGCGATTTATCGCCACCAGTGGTGGCCGCGGCCCGCTGAACGTCGTCAGGCTTCTCGTCCAGCGTCGCCTGGACCGTTACTTCCTTGCCATCGCGCCAGAGCAGAACGGGGACCTGCTTGCCCACCTCGGAGTCGGCAACTATGCGCGGCAGTGAGCGCATCTCCTTAACGTCCTGATTATTGAACTTCAGGATGATGTCGCCGTTGCGGATACGTGCTTTGTCGGCGGGGCCGCCGTCGTTCACCCCGGCCACCATTGCGCCGCTCGCATCCTTCAGGCCCAGGCTCTCGGCAATATCCGGGGTCACCTGCTGGATGCGGACTCCCAGCCAGCCGCGGCGCGGGTGGCCGAAATCTTTCAATTGGGCAACGACCGCCTTCACCAGGTTCGCCGGAATCGAGAAGCCGATGCCGATCGACCCACCGGATGGTGAGTAGATGGCGGTGTTCATCCCGATCACCTGGCCATCCATGTTGAACAACGGGCCGCCGGAGTTACCGCGGTTGATCGCCGCGTCCGTTTGGATGAAGTCGTCGTATGGGCCCTGGTGAATGTCGCGCCCTCGTGCCGAGATGATGCCGGCGGTGACGCTGCCGCCAAGACCGAACGGATTGCCGATCGCCAGCACCCAATCGCCGACCCGTTCCTTGTCGGAATCGCCAAACTGCAGCGCCGGCAGCGCCTTATCTGGCTTCACCTGCAGCAGAGCGATGTCACCGGTCTCATCGCGGCCCAGGACCTTTGCCTTGAGCGCCGTGTTGTCCTGCAAGGTCACCGTGATCTCGTCGGCACCGTCGATCACATGGTTGTTGGTGACGACAAGGCCGGACGCATCGATGATGAAACCCGACCCGAGGCTTTGCATCCGGCGTTCTGCCGGGCTGGGCTGATTGTCACCGCGGTCACCACGCTGGCCGGGGCCCGGGCGGTTGCGGTTCAGAAAGTCCTTGAAGAACTGTTCGAAGGGCGAGCCGGGAGGGAACATCGGGATTTCCGGGCCGGCACCGGGTGCACCGCCACGCGCCTGTACCGCTTGGGTCGAGGAGATGTTCACCACCGCAGGTAGCAGTTTGGCGGCGAGGTCGGCGAAACTGTCAGGCGTCGGGCGGGCGATGGCCTGCTGCGCCGGAATGGCACCGGCAAGCGGCACTGCCAGTGTCACGGCGGACGCCAGCATGACGGCTCGGGCAGATGTGCGGATCAGGCGCATGGTCAGGCTTCCCTCGGAACGTGCCGGATATGGCCCGGCATTCGATCGCTGGCAACTACGGTCCGGTCGGTGCCGGCGGGTTCTGAAGATACCGCAAAAAATCGTTGTCTGGGGTAAGCACGAGGCGAGAGGTACCAGACTCGAACGTGTCCCGATACGCCTGAAGCGTACGCCATGCGTTGTAGAAATCGACGTCCTGCGAATACGCCCTTGCCGAGATCCGGGTGGCCTCTGCCTCGCCCTCGCCGTGCAGCTTATCCGAAGTGGCACGCGCGTCCGCCAGCAACACAGTACGTTCCCGCTCCGCATCCGCCCGGATCCGAGCTGAGGCCTCGGCGCCTTCGGCACGTGCCTGCGCCGCGACCCGCTGTCGCTCTGACTGCATGCGGGCAAGGATCGCCTTGGTGTTCTCCTCCGGCAGGTCGGCGCGGCGGATGCGGACATCCTGGATCGCAACGCCGAATCCCCTCATCTGTCCGTTCACGCGGTCGCGAATAGTGGCCATGATCTGATCGCGTTTGGCCGATAGCACATCGAGCAGCTTGTTATCGGCCAGCACGTCGCGCAATGCCGCAGACACGACCGAGTTGAGCCGGCCGCGGATGCCATCCTCGAGCGGCCCGACCGACTGGTAGTACAGCAGCGGATCGGTGATCCGGTAAAGGGTGAAACTGTCCACGACCAGGCGGCGCTGGTCGCCCAAGGTGATCTGATCACCAGGCAACTCAATGCTGAGCAGCCGCTTGTCGAAGGTGATCACCGTCTGAATGAACGGCGTCTTGCCACGCAGACCGGGCTCACGGATCACGCGCACCGGCTCCCCAAACTGCGTTACCAGCACCTGCTGGTTCTGATTGACCGTGAACAGCGACGATTCCGCCAGCACGAACAGTACAACCAGCAGCGCGATCAGCGCGATCATCGGGCGGCTCACCGCGAGGCTCCCTGCGAAGGCGCGGGTTGCGTCGGCGCCGTCCCGGCCCGAGGCGCCGGTGCATTCGGCGGATTGAGCTGCAGGAAGGGCACAAGGCCCTTCAGCTTATCGTCCACCACCAAAGCCGGCGAACGCGTCAGGATGTCCTGCATCGTCTCGATATACATCCGCCGCAATGTGACGTCCTTCGCCTGCTGGTAGGCGGCGAGCACGGAGAGAAAGCGCTGCGTCTGACCGGTGGCCTGGGCAATCGCCGCCTGCTTGGCCCCCTGCCCTTCGGCCACGATTCGCGCTGCGTCGCCACGGGCACGCGGCACAATATCGTTGCGGTACGCCTCCGCTTCGTTGCGCACACGCTCGGCATCGGTGTTCGCGCGCTGCACGTCCAGGAAGCTCTCCACCACCTCGGCCGGCGGATTGACCCCCTGCAATTGCACGCCAGTGATCTCGACACCTGCCTTGTAGTTGTCGAGCACCTGCTGCGTCTGATGCTGCACATCGGATGCTATCTGTCCGCGCAATTCGGTCAGTGCCGGCTGGATTGGTGTCCGGCCGATGACCTCGCGCATCGAGCTCTCCGCCACCGCCTTGACGACCACGTCCGGAGTGCGGACGTTGAACAGGTATGCTGTTGCGTCACTGATCTTCCAGAACACCGCAAAATTGATGTCGATAATGTTCTCATCGCCGGTGAGCATCAGACTTTCTTCCGAAACGACGCGGCGGTTCTCCGAGCGGACGTCATTCTGGATGGCGGCCAACGAACGGTAGCCGATCTCGATGCGATTGATGCGGGTGACGGCGGGCGTCAGGGCGCGCTCGATTGGCCAGGGCAGATGGTAGTTCAGACCAGGCAAGGTGGTGCGATTGAACGCGCCGAAGCGCAGGACTACCCCCTGCTCGTCAGGTTCAACGCGGTAAATTCCACTCGCGAGCCACAGCGCAACGACAGCGAGGCCAATCAGCGCCAGGCCGCGTCCCCCAGTGAAACGGGTGCGCGGGCCACCACCGCCGAGAAAGGAGCGGATGTAGCTTTGCAGCCTTGCAATCAGCGCATCGAGATCCGGCAACGGGCCGGGGCCCTGGCCACCGGGGCGACCGCCGAGTGGTCCGCCGGGACCCCACGGTCCACCGCCACCGGGACGTCGACCACCACCACTGCCGCCGGAGTTACCGCCAGGCGTGCCCCAAGGACCTGGGCCACCACTATTTGACATAAAACGTTCCTGTGCGGTCCGAGCCGCGTCTTGGCGTTGGCGGATCAGAGGCCATGCGCCATATCCACTCAGTAGGTAGCATCACCGCAGCCTGCTTATCGACCGACGACAAAAGGTTTGCAAGCAAATGACGACAGCACCGACAGCTGATGGTCTGCGTGAGGCATTGCGGGCGATCGCCGATCCCGCGTCGGACAAGGATATCGTATCGGCAGGATTGGTCGAGGGTATCGAGTTGCGCGGCAGTCTGGTGCAGGTGGCGCTGCTCACCGACCGGGCGCACGCCGCGGCGATGGAGCCTGTGCGGCGGCAGGTCGAGACTTTGCTGGCAGGCCAGCCAGGCATCAGTAATGCGACCGCGGTACTGACGGCGCACAAGGAGCCGGCGAAGCCGGCGGCTCAGGGGCACGGCCAGAAGGCGGCGCTGCTGCTGCCGGATGTGAAGGCGATCGTGGCAGTGGCGTCCGGCAAGGGCGGCGTCGGCAAGTCCACGGTGGCGGTGAACCTGGCCGTGTCACTGGCCCGGGCAGGGCACAGAACCGGATTGCTGGACGCGGATATCTATGGCCCGAGCCTGCCGCGCATGCTGGGACTGTCACGCAAGCCGCAGGTGCGTGGCGACAAGATGATCCCGCTGGAAGCCTGGGGCCTGACATGCATGTCCATCGGCTTCCTGGTGGAAGAGGAGACGCCGATGATCTGGCGCGGCCCGATGGTCATGGGCGCGCTGGAACAGATGATGGGTCAGGTCGAATGGGGCTCGCTGGATATCCTGGTGGTCGACATGCCGCCCGGTACCGGCGACGCCCAATTGACCATGGCACAGCGCGTGGCGCTCAGCGGAGCGGTGATCGTGTCCACGCCGCAGGATATTGCACTGGTTGATGCGCGACGCGGCGTGCGCATGTTCGAGCGCGTGCGCGTACCGGTATTGGGGCTGGTGGAGAACATGAGTTTCTTTCAGTGTCCCAACTGTGGCCATACGTCCCATATCTTCGGCCACGGCGGCGCGCGGGCCGAGGCAGAGAGACTGGCGACGGAGTTTCTCGGCGAGGTGCCGCTGCTGCTGGACATTCGCACAGCGTCGGATGCGGGGACGCCGATCGCCGCGGCGGCGCCGGACAGCGAAGCGGCGAAAGCATTCGCAGCTTTGGCAGAGCGCGTGTGGGGAAAGGTGTCCGGTGCAGGCGTTGCCCGCAGCATGGGGCCGCGGATTGTGGTCGAATAGTATTGAACGCATGTGCCAGCACGCGATCTCCATACTGTAACGACTGCAGCGGTCAATACATTCGCCCCACACAAACTGCTGGGATACCTACATGGCCTGTTGTGACGACAACTCTGCCTGTTCTTCTGCCGGCTACGGTGCGCCGGACAGTCCGCGGTGGCGGCGTGCTTTGTGCATAGCGCTCATCGTCAATGCCAGTTGCTTCATCGCGGAGATCGTTGCCGGATTCGCCGCCGGCTCGGCAGCGCTACAGGCAGACGCCCTCGATTTTTTCGGGGATGCCGCCAATTACGCCATCAGTCTCAGCGTTGCCGGAATGGCGCTCGCGTGGCGCGCCCGCGCAGCTGCAACGAAGGGCAGCACCCTGATTATCTTCGCCCTGTGGGTCGTCGGCAACACGGTATGGCAGGCCTTGCACGGCACTCTCCCTCAGGCTGAGGTAATGGGAGTTGTCGGCGTCGCTGCGCTGATCGCCAATGGCGGCGTCGCGCTGATGCTCTACCGGTATCGCGGCGGCGACGCGAATATGCGATCGGTCTGGATTTGCTCGCGCAATGATGCCATCGGCAATCTGGCGGTGCTGCTTGCGGCACTGGGGGTGTTCGGTACCGGCGCCGGCTGGCCAGACGCCATCGTTGCCGGGATCATGGGCGGGCTGGGCCTGTGGGGCGGACTACAGATCGTCACTCAAGCCCGGGCGGAACTGCAATCGTCCGACGCTGCAGCGCTTGGCATCGCCGCGGAGTAGCTGCCGTGACTGACGAATCTGCCACTCAACGACCGCTCGTGTGCCGCCTGAATGGCGATGACTACCGGAATCGCATCAAATGGATTGAAGACCTGGCGTGGCGTGCGTTGCGTGGTTACTCACGCGATGATCTCAAGCTACACCTCACTTATTCATCGGAAAGCCATGTCGACGTACTGTTGATGGTTGAGCGCGAACGAACGTGTTGCTCGTTTCTGACCTTCGTTGTCCTGCACGAAGCGGATGCCATCAATGTCACTGTCATCGCGCCCGAGCTAGTCCGGGATTCCGCCGATATGCTGTTCGCGCCATTCCTTGCGGGCCAGCCGTCGCCTGACGCCAAACGGCAAGTTGGCAACAGCGATTTCATATAAGCCATCCGGTTGTAGCCGTTGCTTCACCGAGGCAGCGGTCCACCACTGGCCAGCCATACGCCAATCGAAATCAGCGTAAGCGCCAGATAATCCGCTTCGCTTGGCCATTCCCCAAGAAGCGGAATAGCTACGGCCGCCGACATCACCGGCACCAGCGCGCCACTC
>JAMXLO010000086.1 GCA_024280945.1 Acetobacteraceae bacterium | reverse complement strand
CTCCCGACCGGGACTAACAAAATACAAACCGTTACTGTGAATAGCGGTACCCTCAATCTCAAGAGCGGCACCTACTACCTTGGCACGGTCAATCTGGGAGGAGGCACGATACAAGATGATTGTGCACAATCCCTAGCCAACTGCACTAGCAACGGGATCACCCACGGAGAGAATATCGTCGCAGAGACATCACTGAGTGTCAGCAATAGTGCCAAGATCAATCTGACTGCGTATACCGACAACACGAATCCGGGTGTGCTGAATGGCGTGCTGATCTACGCTCCCCAGAGCGGCGCCCTAACATTCACGGGCAACTCAACCTCCACCTATGGGGGGGCGCTGTATTTTCCCAATGCTGATTTGACCTGGGGCGGTAATTCGCAAAGCACGATGAGCTGCACCGAACTTATCGCAAGTACCATACAGTTTTCGGGAACCAGCAATATCGATACATCGGGATGCCCAAATAGCATCATCCCAAAGGTTCGAGTCGTTCTGCTCACAAACTGAGACTCCTCATGCGACACTTGAACAACCTCGTCCGAAATCGAACAGGCGCCTCGGCGTTGGAATTCGCTCTGGTCGTTCCGTTGTTCATCGCCCTGATATTTGGCGTCGTCGATCTGGGGCGCTACCTGGTGACGCGGGAAGAACTCGACTCATTGGCCAGTGCCACCGCCCGAGCCGTGGTCGTCAACTGCGGACAAGCAGGCAGTCACGCAGGCAAGTTGGCGGGGGACTGCGCCGCCGCGACTTATGGTCTGACCGATACCCAAAAACAGCAAACAGCCCCGTTCATTTATAGGACCGGGCAGACGCCGAGTATCTCTTTTAGTTGTGGTGCCAGCCCCTGCCCAACTACCGGGCAGATTACGGTAACGGCATCGCTTTCGTCGTTCACCTTCTTCCTGCCCGTGGCCGGGATCATACCTGGGTGGAGCAGCAAGGCCGCCGAGACGAGCATGCGCAACGCTCTTAGTCAGACGGCAACGCTCTATTATTGAGTAGGTCTTGTCTAACTCCCTCGGGTGGGAATCTCCGAATACCGCCGCGAGTCGGCGACGGCGCCCGCCTCATCGAACGGCGTCACCACCCGTACAAGCTTACAAACTGGGCCTGGCGACGACAGCCCAGCGCAGGCAACCACCGAACCGCCGCTCGGGTTCGTTCCAGTGACGGATGCGCTGTCTACGGCATCATCCGACATGAAAGACTTCCGTAGCTAATGCGGAACTAATGTTTCGGCAGGACGTTATGGCGATGTAGGCGCGGCAGAATGGAAGGGCAGAGGCAGCGCCGATCGGGCTGTGCTAAGAAATGACGATGCCCGTGGATTTAGGCCAGACCCTTGAGCTGCACCGGCGTATCCTAAGTGAGCTCGACTTACGCGACGGCGCAATCACGGAGAAGGAGGTCGCAGCGCGCAAAGCCTTTGAAGAGGCACAACGGAACATTGCGGCTGAAAGGCAGGCAATAAAGCAACATCGCGAATTGCTGGCTCAAGCTGAAAGCCTTTATCAAAGCTTTGCTGGGACAGATCAGAGTGGTAATTCTGCAGCCCTCCAGGAACCAGCCGAGGCGCGCGAAGCGGCAACAATCTCAGAGAAGACCTCAGTCCCCGCGATTGCAGCCAAGGACGAGGAAGCATCGCTCCAGACCAACAAGGAGCTTGTTCCTGATGCGTCATCTTTGACCAATCCGAGCGCCGGACCAGAGGTCTCGCCTTTGGTTGAAGAGCTGCGTAGCCATATGAGTGCGAATGTGGAGCAAGATGGACGTAGCGGTAATTGGTGGGCGGGCATGTGGAAAAGTGGGGCGCGCAATGCGGAACAGGAAATCAGTTGGAGGAAAGCCTTGCCGCCGATAGAAGGAGCCGAACGAGCAGTCTGGGACCATAACAATACGAAATCAACTCAAGACTGATTTGAGCTCCAGATCCCCTGACGTCAGATTTGGGGAATTGTAGAGCATGAATACCCGGCCTCAATGAGGTGGTTGGCGCACTCATCTGGTTTGAAATGGATGAGCTTCGCCGATGAACCGCTCCTGGTTTGCGGAGCGGTTCAACCACCCTGATCCACACCTGCAAGCTCAATGGCGTCGAGCCGGTGGCCTGGCTCACCGACGTGCTGCAGCGTATCGTCTCCCATCGCAATACAGCTGAACGCGCGGCTGCCGTGGAACTGGCGCCTGCCAGCCACCGCCAGCACAGTTTAGACCGCCGCCACAGCTTATCTAGCCGTTTATGTCATTGGCTCAATCCGTCCGGGCCGTGGTGACACCGCGCCGCTTACGATGCATGGCAGGTAATGGCGGGTTCTCGCAAAAGCGAGGCGCCGCGGCGGGATCGTGCCCGTTGGCTCTCAGGGAGTGAAGACGCGCGGCAAGTTTGCTGTGGGTAGATGCAGCCACTGAGCCACTGAACCGTTTCGCCGAGCTTGTCCGTCGGCATTGGCCGCGTCGGCGAAGGGTCTAGCGGGGTTACAACCCGCACGAGACGTGCCTGTGGCGATAACAACACCAATGTCGCAGGCAGTAACAACGCGCCCCACGATTGATGGACCATGATCCATGGTCATACGGCGCGGACCTTCTGAAGGTAAGCGCACCGAGCGAGGGGACAGCCGAATGGATGGCCAGTCGGGATCTCAGGCCTTTGACTGCGCTCCGAAGGATCGCCGCGCTTGCGGTGGAGCTGTACCACCTCCTCAGCCATGGCGAACGCGCGCTCGTGACGGCTTCTCGCCGCGCGCCTTCTCGTCATCGCAGCCGTCGACGTGACGGCATTCGCGTGGCAGCCCTTGGTCGTTCTCGGTGAGATATCCTACAGCCTCTACATGCTCAGTTGGTTCCGGTGTGCTCGCCGGTGTCGTGTTGTGACTGGTCGGCATCCGTGACATGGCGATCGTGCTGGTGATTGCGCCGATCGCCATGATTGCGCGTGCCCGCGTGACCTATCGCTTCGTCGAACTGCCGGCACGTAATGCGCCGCGCTATGGCCTGCTGCGCATCCTGCGCGTGCAGCCGGTGGGCTGATTATCATTGGCGCTGGGCGAGCCCGCGCGGGAGACGGGTCGGGATCGCCGGCCTTGACAGCGCCCGCTGGGAGATCCCTGGTGGACGCTGTCATCAATCAGGTTAGGCAAAGGTGCCGGCGAGCGCCATCGCGGCCTGCGCAGGCGTCGGCTCGGTGCGGTGCCGCGTCAGGCACAGAGATATTGGCGCGTCTCGGGGTTCTGGCTGCGCCAGATGACGTTGTCGATGAAGTAGTGGTGCACGTTAACGAAGACCCAGACGGCGAAGAGGCAGATCCATCCCGCCGTGTGCGGATGCGCCACCAACGCCTCCAGCAACAGCGGTGCGCCCCAGAAGATCAGGATCCCCAAGACGAGGCCAACCAGCACGAACCCGGACATGCGGCGCTGGTAGCGCATGGGGAACAGCGTGGGGAAGATCCGGGCGTCTGCTGCTAGCCACGTCCGCTGCACTCGCACGGCCCTTCCGTCTCGGCTCGCTGATCGCCGACCTTCTGCTGGCCGAGCCCAAATTCCGCCGCCAGCTCGGGCTGACCATTGGACCATTGAGCCGTTCAATGGTCTGCTCCTCGGCGTCTTCCTGATCTCTGTGAGATTGAGCTCGGCGGGATAGGATGTGGTAAAACTACATAGGGTTGAGTACTCTCGGCCGGAGCTGCGTGCTACATGCGCTGCTCAGTTTCCTCACGGACCTGGCCATCTCTCAGAGAGACTGTTGACGGTTAAGTATTGTCCTGCTCGTAGCCAGTTCATCTCGCGCCTTCGCCGCTGGATCATCGCTGACCCGCCGCTCAACTCTGAGCTTCTGGCGTCCTCGTTCTTGCAAGTTTGTAAGCACCCCCAGTAACTCGGCGGCGGTTTCTAGATCGCCTGCCAGATGCGCCATCCGGAGTACGGCCTCAATGCGGTCTGAAAGACGCCGCCGGAGCACGCTGTTGATCCGGCGGGTAAGACTTTCTGACACTTCCTTTTCAGAGGATGGCAACTTAGCGTCGTGGGCGATGCGTGGTTTCCTAAAAGGAAACGCCATCTGATCGACTCTCCAACCTATGGCAAAGCAGCGGAAATCAATCCAGCCAGCCGGCACCACCAAGTGTTTCGTTATTCGATGGAAGTGGCGGTGAAAGTCGTGCCGACAACGCCCATCTGTACGTGATGAAGCTACGAGCAAGCCTCTTGCAGCTTGGTTTCAGGTAATGTTCCGCCCTGGCCTGCGCGAGGCATCACTGACCGTCAACGTCAGTTGCCTGGCTTTTTCGCGGGGGTCCAGCTGGCCTCGCCCTCGGTCGTCCGGCCCGGTGCGGGGGAGGTGGCCCTAATTCCGGGGGCCGTTTGATCCGATCGGGTCGGGCTGGAGGTATAGGGGCGGGGCTGCGGGCGGGAAGGATAAGCCCAAAAGTGATTTGCAGTTTTTGTAATTTCCACATTGTCTGGCATGCCATTTGGCGACTAGCGGTCGCTGGGAACACCGGAGGGTTCTATGACCATCGTTGTCAGCGCTACCGAGTTCACCAGGAGGAACTTCGCTTCGTACCAGCAAACGGTCCAACGCGAAGCCGTCGAGGTCCTTCAGAGAAGCCCGCATGAGGTCTGGGAGAGGATCACAGAAATCAGCTCTTTAGGAACGCGAACGGCGAAGGGGGATAACTGCTCGATCATTGCCGTCATCAGCAATAACCGCCCCAATTGGGCACCTTGGAAGCGGAAGGCTCACCCCGCGCTCGTCAGCCGGATCATCCCATCCGCAACCCGAAACGCCCCGGATTCGCCGGCGATCCCTTGCAGATCAAACCAGGTAGGCCCTCAATGAGCGGCGAACAGATACCTCCGGGTTCTCCCCACGGTGACCCACCAATTGAGGACGTTCTTGCCTCCATCCGGCGTGTTCTCAGCGAGGACAAATTACCGCCCGGCACCGGCAGCAAACCGCCTGAAGGTCAGCCGCACCAGAAAGAAATAGACAATGACGTGCTGGTGCTCGAACCGGGCATGATGGCATCGGATACGTCAACGGAGCGTCGCCGCACTGCCAACGAGGGGCGCCAAGCTCCGGCGATGAATGCAGAAGACATGCAGCGGTTATGGTTATGGGAGCAGGCCGCTGTGCGGGATCTCCTCGCTCGCGTAGAGTACAAGCTTGACGTGCTCGGTTCCATTGCCGCGGCAGGTGCAGCTATCGGCGTCTCGACGGGACTAGGCGTTCTCGCCGGGTTTTTTCTGGGCGTTGGCGTCGGTGCAGCGATCTACGGCGTGTCGTGCGTCGTGACGGTGGTTACTGTGCGTTTTGCTTTCAATCACGGGCCTTCAGGCCGCCGTAAACGGTGAGCTGCCGACCTACCGCCGTGAAGCGGGTGTTGCAACGGGGTACTTCTGTCGGGAATCAAATTCCGCGATTCGCCTGATCGGGCTAATACAGTCCTGGCCTCAATCGCCGTTTTCACACCGCACCAGGACTTATCCGGGGACTAGCTGTACTGAACCCCCATGCTCTGCAGCTGATTAAGCGCAGCCTGGAGATCGGACAACCCCACTGAACCACTGGGCGGGGCGTGGTCTGCTGCTCGAAGTTGGGCAGGGGCGGCAGGCTATTGGCATAGTCCGTCGCGGCTTGGACTTGGGCTGCTGCGCTCTGCATGTCGGACTGAACCTGGGCCAGCATCGCATCAACCGCCATGGGTCGCTCGTTGGGGCCGCCGTGCCGGTGGAGCGATAAACGATGGCTGAGTGGACGCGTTCAGTGCCACGCTGATTGTATTGGTGCGGACCACATCCCCGACGCTGTAAGAGGCGGTGTCGGTGTTCGCTCACGAACACTGAATTGGTATAGGTGCCCGGTGTGTATGATGCCGTCGTGCTGGCCGTATGGCGACAGCATGCCGGAACCGGGGCCATCTCGAGGTGCTGTCGGCCGATTGTATATCTCGTTTGCTGGACGTAGCCGCGGACCAGGGTCGTTGTGGCAGTCCAGGCAGAATTTCATGGTAAAAGACTTTGCCTTGTACATCAGCGGCATCGTGTCCACCTGACCATGGCATTCATCACATCCGACGCCCTTTGCGATGTGGATCGAATGATTGAAATAGACATAGTCTGGTAGTTTGTTGATGCGTCGCCAGGCAATCGGGTGATCATCGGCCAGACTGCGCCGCACTGGCCCCAGCAACGCAGCATTGGTCCAGATCTGCGAATGACAGGTCATGCAGGTATAGGTCGGCGGCAGCCCGGCATTGGCCGAGACCTCGACTGACGTGTGGCACATGCGGCAATCGATGCCGAGGCCGGCGACATGGTGCTCGTGGCTGAACGGAACCGGTTGATTGATGATCCAGCGGACGTTGCGCTGGTAGTCCGTGCGCGGCCAAAGCCACCACCACCCCAGCACGCCAGCAGGAGCTGCTAATGCGCCAAGTAGTATCAACTTGACTGCCAGATTTGCACTTGGACC
>JAMXLO010000085.1 GCA_024280945.1 Acetobacteraceae bacterium | reverse complement strand
GAAACTGCGGATAGGCTTCGAGAAGGGCGCACCCTAGATGGCCATGACCGCCACCAATGTCACATACGTCGCGGATGTCAGAGCATGATGCTTGTGCCAATGCCGTCACCGTCCAATCGGTGGTCAGAGACGACATGCTTGACATCGCCTTGTTGAATATAAGCCCGTAGCGTGGATTTGTGCGCGCATAATCGAAACCCATTGTGCCAAACTCGCGCATGAAGCCGTTTTGACGCCCGTCGCGAACCATATCAACGAGATGCTTCCAGACGGCATAATGTTCGGGTCCCTCTTCGAGCAATGCCGTCGCTCGAAGAGAATGCGGGTGATCCTCACGCAACAATGCGCCAGCATCGGTTAACCTAAATGCCTTCTCGTCGTTCTCGATCAAGAGGCCGATGGATCCAAGTGCGCGCATCAAACGATACGACATGGCTGCATCAGCGTTGATCTTTTCAGCCACCTCCGCCGCAGCCCTTGGCTGATCAGAAAGCTGGTCGAACACGCCAAGCGCAGCCCCCACGTACAGGATCTGGCTACGCCAGCGACCAAAGATCAGATCAAACACCAATTCCGGTGCGTCAGCCATTTGTAACCCCCCTTATCTCCCTTAAGACTGACATGTCCGCTAATCAACCGACAAGCTCGATCGTTGCTGGAGTCTAGAAGCTATCGTCCGTCAGGTGCCCGGTGCGGCCGTCACCTCGGGATTCACCGGCGAGAGGAACCTGCGGGGCTGCCACAGGGAAGAGGGGTGCATCGCGGCCACCCGCGTTCTTAGCAAACCGCAAAAGCGATGCTACCGGCGGATGCCGCCCTCGCCCTAACGGCGCGGCTCTTGATCCCGTAACGATCCTGAAGGGCGCACCGTCCCGCGTGGCATGCAGGGGAGATCTGCGCGCGGGGCTATTCGGTGATGCAGGGCTACTGGAACGCCCCAGAGCGGACGAAGGACGCGATTGATCGAGCGGGCTGGATGCACGCAGGCGATCTCGGCACCATGGATAGTGACGGATATATTGTTATCACCGGCCGCAGCAGCGACATGGTGATCCGTGGCGGTGAGAACATCTATCCGCGAGAGATTGAGGAATTTCTATACAGCCATCCCACAGTGGCGGACGTGCACGTGTTTGGCGTGCCGGATACCTAGGAGCTGGCATCCCCCGAGGCGAAATGATCACGGAGGAGAGCGAGCCGGGCTCAATCTTGCTGGCAACTAGCTGCCCTCTGCGATCGGCTGGTAATCTATGGTTCTAATGCCGGCACGGGCAACACCGGCACCGGGGGGCAAATGGTCACGCCACCAGATGAAACAACGGCAGACCCATACGCTGTCATCGCGGCTTTGCGGGCAGAGCGCGATGCAGCGCTGGCGCGGGAAGCCGCACTCGCCGAAGTGCTGGACCTTATCAACCGCTCCACCGCTGAGGCTCAGCCAGTATTCGACAAGATCCTGGAGAAGGCACATAGCCTCTGCGACGCTGCGATGGGCGCATTGCTGCTGTACAGCAATGAGCTGATCTGGGCCGTGGCCACACGCGGTTACTCCGGCGTAGCCGGGGCGCTTGCGCGTCAGCCACGCGCACTTGCGCCCGAACAGCAGGGATTAGCGCTGGGACAGCGTGTCGTGCAGATCACTGGTGAGCAGTCATTGCACGACGTAAATTCGGATTTCGGGCGAGCTTTTGTAGAGCTGACTGGCGCTCGGGTCTATCTGATGGTGCCCCTTCGGAAGGACGGCGAGTTGCTTGGCGCCATCAGTGTGGTTCGGCAAGAGTTGCGACCGTTCTCGGAACAGGACATCGCGTTGCTTGAAAGCTTCGCCGAGCAGGCGGTCATCGCGATGGAGAATGCGCGGCTGACTACCGAGCTCCGCCAGCGGACCGATGAGCTGGCCAAGCGCAACAGCGAATATGGCGAGCGGATCGAACACCAGTCCGCCACCATCGACGTGCTGAAGGCGATGTCGGCCTCACCTGGGGACGCGCAGCCAGTGTTTAGCATCATCACACGTCGCGCGCGGGAACTTTGCAGTTCCTCAGCGGCGTCTTTGTTAGAGTTCGATGGAGAGCTGGTCCATCTCAGGTCGTTTATCGGGGGCGAGGAATTCGCAAAGCCCGGAGCCCGGGAGAACTACGAGCGCCTATTTCCGATGGTGCCGACACGCGCGCTCAACACCAGCCGGGCAATCTTGGATCGGCAGATCGTTCACGTGCATGATTTGGCAGCGCAACCAGAGCAGATGGTGGTAGTACTCAATCTCGGACAGCGATCGCAGATAGCAGTCCCCCTATTGCGCGATGGTGCAGCCATCGGCACGATCGCGTTGGCATCCACTGAGGTTGGAGGCTTTTCGGATAGTCAGGTTGAGCTACTGAAGACCTTCGCCGAACAGGCGGTGATCGCCATCACCAGCGCCGAGACGTACCGTTCGCTGCAATCCCGCACAAGTGATCTGCAGCAGTCGCTTGAGTATCAGACCGCGACCAGCGACGTGCTAAAGGTTATCAGTCGCTCGACATTTGATCTGCAGCCAATGCTCAACACTTTGGTGCAGACTGCCGGTCGGCTCTGCGATGCCGACCAGGCGGTGATTTATCGTCGCGAGGGCGATCTTGTGCGTTTGGGGGCTAACTTCGGCTTCCCCCCGGAGTACGAGGCTTACTACAAAGATCTCGGTGATTTTCCCGCGGACCCGCAGTCGCAGACGACTGGGCATAGAGCTTGGTGCGAACGCCAGCCAGTTCACATTCACGACGTGACCACCGTTCCGGGCTATGGGGAGGCGCCGATCAAGCTCGGCAAGGTGCGGACCTCGCTCGGCGTGCCGTTGCTCCGTGCAGGGGAAGCGGCGGGCGTCATGGTGCTCGCGCGTCAACGGGTCGAGCCGTTCACCGACAGGCAGATCGAGCTTGTCAGAACCTTCGCTGATCAGGCGGTCATCGCAATTGAGAATACGCGGTTGCTGACCGAGCAACGCGAGGCGCTGGAGCAGCAGACTGCAACCGCAGAAGTCTTGCAGGTCATCAACTCCTCGCCCGGCAACCTTACTCCGGTTTTTGACGCAATGCTGCAGCGGGCGATGAAGCTGTGCGAAGCTGACTATGGGCATATACATACTTATGACGACCAACAATTCGATTGCGCCGCTATACAGGGGGAACCTGAATTCGTCGCTTGGCGCCGCCAGCGTAATCCAATCCGAATGCAAGGCGGGGACGGCAATTCAACATTGGAGCGTATCGTAGCAGGTAACAACGTCGTGCATTTCTCGGACGCACTGCTGGAGCCGGCATACAGCACCAATCCGCCGTTTCGCGCTATGGTAGATGCGAGTGGTGTCCGATCCACAGCGGCTGTCGCGTTGCGCAAGGAACAGAGTTTGTGGGGAACCATTGTCGTATACCGCCGAGAGGTACGACCATTTACCGAAAAGCAGATCGCGCTTTTGCAGAACTTCGCCGCACAGGCGGTGATCGCGATGGAGAATGCGAGGCTGATCACGGAGCAGCGCGAAGCGCTGGAGCGGCAGACTGCGACGGCCGAGGTGTTGCAGGTCATCAATAGCTCGCCTGGTGATCTCGCACCGGTATTCGAAGCGTTGCTCGACAAGGCGATGCATCTTTGCCAAGCCAATTTTGGAATACTAGCGACCTATGACGGCGAGTGGCTCACGCGGGCAGCGCTCCGCGGAGTACCAGCCTCCTATGCCGACTATGCGATGCACGAGCGGGTATCCGATGCGCCAGACGGCGTCGCCGGGCGTCTGCTGCGAGGGGCCAGCATTGTCCACGTCCCGGACCTGATGGCTGAGGCGGCTTATCGGGATGGGAACCCAGACCGGCGCGCCCTGGTCGATTTAGGCGGTGCACGCACATGCCTCAGTCTGGCCCTGCGCAAGGAAGATGCCCTGCTGGGGATGATCTCGTTCTATCGCCAGGAAGTCCGACCGTTCAACGAGCACCAGATCGCCTTGCTGCGGAACTTCGCTGCACAGGCGGTGATAGCCATGGATAACGCGCGACTTCTGACTGACCAGCGTGAAGCGCTGGAGCAGCAGACCGCGACCGCTGAAGTGCTGCAGGTCATCAACGCATCGCCGGGCGATCTGGCGCCGGTGTTCGAGGCATTGCTCGACAAAGCGATGCATCTCTGCGAAGCCAATTTTGGAGTACTTTTGATGTTCGACGGCGAGCACATCAGGCCGGCGGTGTTCCGCGGTGTGCAACCTGCCTATTCCGACTACGCGATGAACAATGTTGTCTCGGATGCACCCGAGACGAGCGTTGGGCGGATCGTGCGTGGTGCGGACATCGTTCACATCCCAGACCTGATGGCCGAAGCGGCTTATCAGAATGGACGCCCGGATCGGCTTGCCTCAGTAGAGCTCGCTGGGGCGCGCACCGTCCTCTCCGTCGCGCTGCGCAAGGACAATACGCTGCTAGGAATGATTGTGTTCTATCGCCAGGAAGTCCGACCCTTCAACGAGCGCCAGATCGCGCTGTTGCAGAGTTTCGCGGCGCAGGCGGTGATCGCAATGGAGAACGCGCGGCTGCTCGGGCAACTGCGGCAGCGCACTGCCGATCTGCAGCAATCGTTGGAGTATCAAACAGCCACCAGCGATGTGCTGAAGGTCATCAGCCGCTCGACCTTCGATCTGCAACCGGTGCTCGATACGGTGGTCGAGACTGCTGCACGGCTTTGCACGGCAGAATTTGGACATCTCGCCCTCCGCGATGGTGATGTTTATCGGCCCTTTGCGAGTTTTGCCCTTTCCCCTGAGTTTGAACAGTTTGTACGCCAAGTCACTTTTACTCCAGGTCGAGGTAGCGTCGTTGAACGAGTGCTTCTTGAGGCTCGTCCAGTCCAGATAAATGATATTACTACCGACCCAGAATATGCCCTCCCACAGGTGGTGAGTTTGGGCAATGTCCGCTCTATTCTGGGCGTCCCGCTGCTGCGGGAAGGCACACCGATCGGTGTTTTCGCACTCTGCCGCCAACGCGTGGAGCCATTCACCGACCGGCAAATCGAACTCGTCAGCACCTTCGCCGATCAGGCAGTGATCGCGATTGAGAATATGCGCCTGATCACCGAGCAACGAGAGGCGCTGGAGCAGCAAACCGCGACTACCGAGGTGCTGCAAGCTATCAACAGCTCGCCTGGCGAACTGGCGCCGGTTTTCGGTGCGATGTTAGAGAAGGCAACACGGCTGTGCGATGCAGCCTTTGGCCTGATGTCTACCTACGATGGCCGGAAATATCACACAGTCGCAACTCATGGCATTGGGCCCGATTTAGCCGAGTTTATGCGCAATCCGCCACACCCTGACCCGGAGAGCGCTCTGGGCCGCATTGAGCAAGGCGAAGACCTGGTTCTTTTCGATGACATTGCTGATACTGATGTATACCGCAGAGGCGAGCCTCGCCGTCGGGCCATAGTCGAGCTTGGTGGGGCACGCAGCTATGCGGTGGTTGCCTTACGAAAAGATCGGCGACTGCTGGGCATTATGGCTGCATACCGCCGCCAAGTACGTCCATTCGAACATAGTCAGGTTGCGCTGCTGAAGAATTTCGCTTCCCAGGCCGTCATTGCGATGGAAAACGCGCGCCTCATCAATGAAACACGCGAAGCGTTGGAGCAGCAAACCGCCACCGCCGAAGTGTTGCAGGTCATCAATGCGTCGCCCGGTAATCTGGTGCCCGTATTCGATGCGGTATTGGAGAGGGCGTTGCGGTTGTGTGGGGGGTCGTTTGGTACGCTCCTGACGTATGACGGTGAACATCTCAAAAGGGTGGCGTTCTTGGGCGTCCCCCCGGCCTTCATTGAATATGACCGGCGCAATCCACTCACAAAGGATGCAGTCCTGGTCGCGCAGGGCATTGCAACCGGAAAGCCTGTCCAAGCTGCGGATATCATGACGGACGCACGCATGGCGACTTCTCCCAGTGTGCGCGATGCTCTCGTCGAACTGGGGGGTGTACGCGCGCTGTTGCAAGTGCCGCTGGTCAAGGATGGGGCCGTGGTTGGCTTCATCGCGGTCTGGCGTCGAGAACCGGGCGTGTTTCCCGATAAGCAGGTCGCCCTAGTCGAAGGCTTCGCTGCACAGGCAGTAATCGCCATGGAGAACGCACGACTTATAACCGAACAGCGCGAGGCGCTGGAGCAGCAAACCGCCACCGCCGAAGTGCTGCAGGTCATAAATACCTCGCCCGGAGACCTCGCTCCAGTGTTCGACGCATTGCTGGAGAAGGCCTTGCGTCTATGCGATGCCGCCTTCGGCAATCTTTGGACGTACGACGGCGAGCTTGGTCGGCTTGCCGCGATCTGCGGCGCCTCGCCCGAGTATCGCGCGGAACTCACGCGTGCGGGGCCGCAGAAGCCCGAACAAGGCGCCTCGTTACTACGCCTCGTTGAGGGCGAGCCGCTCGTCCATATTGCCGATATTACGGCTGAGGGTGCCCACCGCTCCAGCGTTGCCGTGCGCCGCATGCTGGCTGAACGCGCCGGCGCGCGGACCGTGTTGTGGGTCCCCTTGCGCAAGGACGGTGTGCTGCTCGGCTTCTTCACGATCTATCGCACTGAAGTGCGGCCGTTCACCGATAAGCAAATAGCATTGCTAAAGACGTTCGCTGCCCAGGCCGTGGTCGCAATGGAGAATGCTCGGCTGCTGACCGAGCAGCGCGAGGCGCTGGAGCAGCAGACCGCGACTGCCGAGGTGCTACAGGTAATCAATGCCTCGCCCGGTGACCTAAAGCCGGTGTTCGACGCAATCTTGCAGAAGGCGCATACCCTCTGCGGGGCCGAATTCGGAAGCCTGTTCCTTTGCGACGGGAAGCACTTCCGCGCGATCGTGAGTCATGACGTACCGGAGGCATTAGTCAGCAGGCTGCGAGAGGGCATCGGGAATGACACGTGGGCGAACCGGCAACTGATTGCCGGAGAGCCTTTCGTCCACATCCATGACTCGGCGCTGGAAGAGCATGCGGTGTACCGAGGCATGGACATGGTCAGTAGCCACCGCACCCTGCTGTCCGTCCCGCTGCGGAAGAGTGACGGGCTACTCGGAAAAATTGTCGCGGGTCGACTAGACGTGCGGCCTTTTACTGACAAGCAGATCGCGCTCTTGCAGAACTTCGCCACCCAGGCGGTGATCGCGATGGAGAACGCAAGACTACTGACCGAGCAGCGTGAGGCGCTGGAGCAGCAGACTGCAACGGCCGAAGTGTTGCAGGTTATCAATTCATCGCTCGATGAGCTTGGCCCGGTGTTCGAGACACTGCTTGATCGGGCCATGCGGCTGTGTGGCGCAAACTTTGGCGAACTTCATACCTTTGACGGCGAACGCCTGCGAGAAGCTGCGTCCCATGGAGTGCCGCGCGCTCTGGCCGAATTCCGACGGAACAGCGCCACAATACCCACTCCAGGGCCGACAACCCGTCGAATGCGCGATGGAGCAAATGTTATACACACAGCCGATTTGATGGCAGAGACGCCTTATCGAGAAGGTGATCCACATCGCCGAGCCTTGGTTGATCTAGGCGGGGCACGAACGGTGCTCGCTGTCGCTCTGCGCAAAGACAACAGATTGCTTGGCGCAATCAACATTTATCGGCAGGAGGTCAATCTCTTTAGCGACAGACAGGTTGCCTTGCTTCAGAGCTTCGCGGCACAGGCGGTGATCGCGATGGAGAACGCACGCTTGCTGGGCGAATTGCGCCAGCGACAGGACGAACTACGCATCACGTTCGACAACATGGGCGACGGGGTGGCCATGTTCGACGCTGGGCGCCGCCTCGCGGCGTGGAACCGAAACTTCCAGGAGCTACTCGATATTCCTGATGCGATACTGGATGAGTACCCGAGCTATGCCGATTACCTACACCTGTTGGCCGAGCGTGGTGAGTTCAGAACCGAGGAAGTCGAGGTTGAGCTTGCCCGCCGCCTGGAACATACCGACCGGGAGCTGCGCTTAGAACGCACCCGCCCTGATGGGCGGGTCATAGAGGTGCGCCGCAATGCGGTTCCCGATGGGGGTTTCGTGCTGATCTACAGCGACATTACTGAGCGAAAGCGCAGCGAGGAGGAAGTCCGTGCCGCACGAGACGCTTCCGAGGCTGCACTGCGAGAGCTGAAGGCTGCGCAAGCCAACCTAATCCAGGCCGAGAAGATGGCCTCTCTGGGCCAGCTCACCGCCGGCATCGCGCACGAGATCAAGAACCCGCTGAACTTCGTCAACAACTTCGCCAGCCTCTCGGTTGATCTCCTCGACGAACTGAAGCAGACCGCGGCGCCGAGCTTCGCGATGCTGGATGCGGAACGTCGTGCCGAGATCGATGATCTGACCCGTACGCTCGCGAGCAACCTGGAGAAGATCAATGAGCACGGTAATCGTGCGGACGCAATCGTGCGCAGCATGCTGGAGCACTCACGCAGTAGCTCCGGTGAGCGCAGGTCGGTCAACCTCAACACCCTGGTCGACGAGGCGCTGAACCTCGCGTACCACGGCGCCCGCGCACAGGACCAGAGTTTCAGCATCACGCTCCAGCGCGAATTCGACGGTGGCATCGCGCCAATCACGCTGACGCCGCAGGACATCACGCGCGTGCTGCTGAACCTGTTCAGCAACGGGTTCTACGCGGCGCGCAGGCGCCAAAGCGTGGAGGCGGTGTCCGGCTTCGAACCCACGCTCAGCGTCACGACGCGTGAGTTAGGCGACGTGGTTGAGATCAGGGTGCGCGACAACGGAATTGGCATCCCGGAGGAAGTCAAGGACAAGCTGTTTCAGCCGTTCTTCACTACCAAGCCGACCGGCGAGGGCACCGGCCTCGGTCTATCGATCAGCTACGATATCGTCACGCAGCAGCATGGCGGCAGCATCACCGTCGATAGCAGGGTCGGCGAGTACAGCGAGTTCACGATCCGGCTGCCACGTAATCAGTAGGCGCCATTAGCGAACGCTTTGCGCTCCGAGGCCGGGTTCCCTGGATGCAAGGTTCGCTCTTGGGTGGACGAGCACAGTCCCAGAGCCGCTGGCCAACCGTCGCGCCCTTTGTTGACCCGACGAGCCGCTGGGCGATAGACGTTCGGTAGGCGCTGTGCGTCCTAGGCTAGTCGCAGGTCCAGACGGTTCGCACCGCGAGGCAATGACCGGCATGTTCTAGATGACCGGCATGTTCTATATGTCTGTTACTCATTGGACCCCCCGATACTTGTCGCAATCCTGCTGGCGATGATCCTGGACGCCAAATTCACCAACCACCAGCCGCTCAATCGCCAGAGCGAGAGGTAGGCACGAGAGGGCATTGAGCTCGATGTCTCGACACTGGCGGACTGGGTGGGCGCCTGCGTCGCGACACTGAGCCCGCTGGTCATGCTGATCAGGCATCATGTGCTGGCGGGCGAGCGCATCCACGGTGACGACACGACGGTGCCGGTGCTGGCGAAAGGCAAGACGGTCACCGGCCGGCTGTGGACCTATGTTCGTGACGATCGGCCGTTTGGCGGACCGGCGCCGCCAGCCGCCATATTCTACTTCTCACGTGGCCGACGAGGCGAGCATCCAAGCCGGCACCTCGCAGCATATGGGGGCATCCTGCAGGCCGACGCCTACGCTGGCTTCGGCGACTTGTATCTCGAGGCAAGAAAACCCGTTGCGCTGACACAGGCCCTGTGCTGGGCACACGGCAGACGCGCCTTCTTCAAGTTGGCTCAACTTGCGAAAGCGCCGCTTGCGATCGAGGCGGTGCGACGCATCGACGCGATCTTCGACATCGAGCGCACAATCAATGGTCTGCCACATGAAGAGCGGCACGCAACGCGGCAAAATAAGATCGCCCCTCTCGTCGCCGCGCTGGAAAGCTGGATGCGCGACGTGCGTCGGACGACGTCGCGCCATGCGGAATTGGCGAAGGCGATCGACTATATGCTGAAGCGCTGGGCCGCCTTCAGCCGGTTCCTCGATGATGGAAGGATCTGCTTAACGAACAACGTCGCCGAGTGGGCGCTGCGGGGTGTGGCTCTGGGCCGTAAGGCATGGCTGTTCGCCGGCTCGGACCACGGTGGCGAACGGGCCGCCGCGGTCTATTCGCTGATCGTCACCGCTAAACTGAACGACGTCGATCCGCGCGCCTGGCTCGCCGACCTGTTGGCGCGCATTGCCGATCATCCGGCGTCGCGCCTGAATGAGCTGCTGCCCTGGCACTGGCCGAGGCTGATAGAGGACCGTAGCCTGGCGGCATGACCACCGCCGGAATTGCCCATCTCCGGATCAAGCTCGACGATATTGAACCTGCCGTGGTGCGCCGGGTCGAGGTGCCGCTGACGATTCGCCTGGATCGCCTACACCTTGTGTTGCAGGCTGCCATGGGCTGGACGAACAGCCATCTCTACGAGATCCGTGCTCGCGATGTTGGCTGGGGGATACCCGATCCAGACTTCGGAGACGGACCGCTCAATGCCAGCAAGGCCCGGCTCATCGACGTCCTTGAGGATGTCGGCACCAGATCGCTCAAATACCTTTACGACTTCGGTGACGGCTGGCCCTCGCTCAGGGCGAAATCAACGCTGCCAACGCAAGGGTCGCAGCTCAGAACTTTCAGGCTCGACTTGCTGCGAACCAGATGGCCGCCACAACCACGCCCTCCTGAAAACCGCCCACGAATTGAGGGATGCGCTTGTCGCAGAGAGCCAGCGCGCTGACTTCTTCCGAAACGAGGCCGACAAGCTCTGCGCCACTTCGCTGGACCTGCTCAAGGATTGCGAGCGCTTGGCCGCGGAAAATGCTGTCCGCCGCGCCGAACTCGATCGGGTCAAGCATGACAATCGCATTCTGGCCGAGCAGATCCCTCCACTGGTTACCGACGACGACTTCTGAGGCGCAGCATCAGACGGGCACCTGATCGAGCTTAGGGATGTGCCATTGGCCTTGAGGTAGATTAGACGAGAACGAGATCGGGGCGGATCTGACAGTCGCGGAAATCACACCAACTCAAGCCGCAATTCGCGACCGACGAGTGCGGCGGCGCGCTGCAGGCTTTCGATCGTCACGTTACCCTTGGCTCTGAGGATGCGATCAACTTGGGCGCGGCTGGTATGCATGCGTTCGGCGAGCTGGGCTTTGGTGATGCCTTGCCGCTTCATTTCTTCTTCCAGTTGCCACGCGACCACGCGCGTCAGCGCCTCAGCCTTCGCTGCTTCCCGAATGCCTTCTTCAGTAAGAAAGCTATCGAGGGTTGTTCCCCAATGGGGATTCTTCCTCGTCATCTCCGCATCTCCTGCATCCGCCGGCGCGCAAGATCGAGGTCGCCTGCCGGTGTCTTCTGCGTTTTCTTGATGAACCCATGCACCACACCGATCCGTCCTTCATGCACGAAGAACAGCAGCCGTGCGATCCGTCGGCTGAGGAGCGAACTGCGCACTTCCCATAACCCCTCGCCGAGTGGCCGGCAGAGCGGCATGCCGATTGGCCAGTGGCGAGATCGGTGCCGATCGCGCGCCTGTCTTCGGCTCGAAGGCTCCTCAGCCACTCAAGCACCGGCTCCGTTCCGCCTGACGTTCGATAAAAGACAACTGGTATCTCGGTCAGGCGCGGCGAATTGATCCATTTTCCCGCTCTGAGCCGTCCACCCTTCCGACGGCGCTGCTTAGCGTCTCCGGCATTTGCGGTGTCCGAAGATTGCCGCCCACCTCCCCTCTGCTTGGGCGGGCGACACCGCCGCGGACCGTGCTGTCAGAACGACCGACGATGGGCTGCGGCCCAGGGCAATTTTATCGGACATGACAAATGCACGGAAAACGCAGGATGAGGCGGATCCCTCCTGGCCAATTCCGAGGGAGCAAGCCGGCGCCCGGGGCAGATGACGTGCGGCAGCTGTTCGCCCCCACTCGCCTGCGTTCAGGATGCCATAGCGCGGCTTGAAACCCGCATCGAGGCTGCCTCCGAAGGCGTTCGTGCGGGCCTTGCTTATCGCGAAGCGGCCGGCCGGCTGGCGCAGGCGCATATGTGGATTCATCCCCGGGATCTTGCCCTGCGCGATGGCGCCGTGGTCGGCTCCTCCGGCATTGCTGCCCTGGCCGGCCGCTTGGATGCAGCGCTGCCGGCGCCAGCTGGCGGTCTATGCCATGTCGGCCTTTTTGCTCTTCATGAAGCCGTAGAACGCCGCGGCCTTGCGACGACCCGACGCGTGCGTCGTGTCTTTGGTTCCGTACGCGGAGAGTGAGCTTACGCGAAACCCGCCGCAAGCGCTGTCGCGCGTCCAAGTGTCCCGAGCGTGCGCCACCGGACGAGATTGCAAGGATCAACCCTTGGTGGCGTCGCTCATCTCCCTAGACCGCTCAGCCGCGCGCCGGTGCACCGAAACCTCACCCCACGCATCGCCCTGGTCGAGCCGGAGCGCGCCGCCGCGCGCGAGCTCAAGGCCGGCCACCAGGGTGTTGGCCACCGCCGCGCGGCAGCGCAGGGTGCGGTTCGCCGCCCCTCGATCGATCCGCGGCAGGAAGGCCGCCAGCGTGCTGCCGTCGGGCAGCAGCGGCAGCAGTATGCCGAAGCGGCGCATTGCGTCGGTGACCTGCCACAGCCTGCGCGGGGGCAGACGCGCGGCGTTCGATCTGGTGCAGCATCTCGATCCGAGTTTGAACTGGCCACAGGCGCCGGCATCGGGCCGGGGACGGTCTCTGCGCTCCAGGATTCAATGAGGGTCATCGTCGGCGCTCCGGGCGCGCGTCTTGTAGCAGCCACGGACGCGAACTACGCCGGGGATCGCTATGCCGAACGCCTCTGCGGAATCGCCGCCGAGGCCGGAGTCACGGTCGAGCGCCAGCGGCCGATCGGTGCAACTGACTGGAACGACATCTTGCGGGGGAGGGCAGGGTGATGTCTCAACTCATCCGGCCGACTCCTCGTCGTGACCGTTACCGACAAGGCGGCGAGGAAGGTGTCTGATCGCATCCACCAGAATCCCAGGCAGGGGCAGTTGTCGACCCACACCGGTCGTACCGGGGCCGTCAGGTGCATATCGCTTTCATTCTATCATGAGGAAGCCCGATTCACGGGTGATCTGCGTCAGTTGACAGGGCAATATCTGATCAGATCAGATACACGAGCCTGCAGAGTCAACGCAGACGAGAGAGAGCTTAATGCTGGACGATCTGCGACCGGATGTCATGATAGATGGCGTCATCCCGCTTCTCGACGTGGGGCCTTATCTGGCTGATGAACCCGGCGCGCTGCAGAAGCTCGGGCGGGAACTCCGCTACGCGTTTGAACGAGTGGGTTTCTATTACATGCGCGGCCACGGTGTGCCGCCCCAGATGATCGCATCGATGTTTGAGGCTGCTCGGCGTTTTCACGCTCAGCCATTGGAATGGAAGCAGCGCCTGCGGATTAACGAACACAATATTGGCTACATGGGCGTGGGCGGCAGCATGTTCCGCACCTCACAGGTCCAGCGGAATACCAAGCCGAGCGACAACGAGGCGTTTTTCCTCAGGCGAGAGCGGTCGCCGGATGATCCGGATGTCATCGCGAACAAGAAGCTGCGCGGATTGAACCAGTGGCCATCTGATTTGCCCGGCTTCAAGGAAATCGTACTCGCCTACATGAAGGTTATGGAAGACCTGGCTCGCCGATTGGTGCGGGTGTACGCTGTCGCGCTTGCTCTTCCGCCTACCTACTTCGACGCGATGTTCGAGCAACCGTCGATCGTCCAGCGGCTCACCCATTACCCCGCCCGTCCACGGCGAGGGGAAGACGAGTTCAGCATTGCGCCACATACCGATAGTGGCTTCATGACGATGCTGGCGCCCAATGATATGCCCGGTCTGTCAATCCGGCTGCCAAACGGGGACTGGATCGATGCGCCCGTCGTTCAGGACGCCTATGTCGTCAATGGCGGCGACATCCTGAAACGATGGACCAACGACCGCTTTCTCTCGACCCCCCATCGAGTGATTAATGTTATCGAACGGCCTCGCTATGCCGTGCCGTTTTTCTTCGATCCGCATTTCGAAACACAGATTGCCTGTTTGCCGAGCTGCCAAACGGCAGATAATCCGGCGAAATATCCGGCGATCACCTACGAGGATTATGCCATCTGGTTTGCGACGCGCAATTATGAACATCAAAACCACGCAGCAACATCAGAAAGGGTGGACGCCTGACGGATGACGCGCGTGCCGCGACCGTAGGCGGTCAAGGGCGGATGTCGTTGGTTTTGATGTGTTCGTCCCTGGCGCATCGTTTGCGACCTCTCTATCCGAGGGGCGACGCCGGACACCGAGTGAAATCTTGATGCGCTCGTCGACACGAAAGCCACCCAGAGGGCACCCCGGTACCACCAGTCATAGCCCGATTGGATGCGGCCGGCACGGCTCGCGTTGTCGATGAGTGCGGGTAGGATGCTTGTCCACGAGCTCCGGAGCTTCGATTATGTCTGCCAACAGCGTTCCCTCGAGGATTGCTTCCGTCGCGACCGTCGAGAGCCGCAGGTCCTGGGTCATCTGCGTGACCGCGTTCGCCATTACGGCGATTTCATTCGCGGCTCCGGCGATCACAGTCGTTGGTCTCCGCTCCATCGCCGAGGAACTTGGCGGGGAACGCTCGGTGCCGGCACTCGCTTATTCGCTCGCGTGGCTCGGCGCGTCTTTTGGCGGCATCCCTATGGGGCGCGCGGCCGAACGGTTCGGCATTCGTTCCACGGTCATCTTCGGCTCAGCGATGATCGCTGTTGGATTGATCGTGGCGCAAAGTGGTGGCCGGCTGAGCCTGCTTCTCGGGTATGGTCTGTTTGTCGGCCTGCTGGGCAATTCCGGCATCAACGCGCCGCTCTATGTCTATCTTACGCACTGGTTCGACCGACGCCGAGGCACGGCGCTGGCCTTGCTCGGCAGCGGTTCGTCGGTGTCCGCCGCGATTTGGGCGCCGATTTTCGTGGTCGCCGCGGCGCATATCGGCTGGCGAGATACGATGCTGAGTTTCGCCGCGCTGCAATTCGCGCTGGTCGTACCGGCGGCGGCGCTCACTTTCACTAGGCCGCCAAATATCGCCCAACCGACTGGCCATCGCCATGGCTCCAAGCCGGAAGCCCAGGTTCTGGGGCTGAAACCGGCCCTGGTTTTTGGCGCGTTGTGCATGGCGGGCTTTCTGTGCTGCGTGCCGATGGCGATGCCGCAAGGCCATCTGGTCGCTTATTGCGGTGACATGGGAATAGCCCCCTCGCAAGGCGCAGCGATGCTTTCCGTGCTGCTCGGCTGCGCATTTGTCAGTCGCCAGTTCTGGGGCTTCGTGGCCGACCGGATCGGCGGCCCCAGGACGATCCTCGCCGGCTCTGCCTGCCAGATCACGGCGATAATCGGGTTCCTGCTGACGCGAAACGAAGCTGGGTTGTTCGCGGTCGCGGCTTGGTTCGGCCTGGGCTTCAGCGGAATCATCCCCGCGTACGTGCTCGCGGTGCGCGAATTATTTCCGGCCAGCGAGGCATCGTGGCGAGTGCCGTCAGTCCTGCTTTTCACCGGTTCAGGAATGGCGTTTGGAGGCTGGTTTGCTGGCGCGATTTACGACGCCGTCGGCTTTTATGCCGCGGCGTTCGCCGCTGGTATCGTATTCAATCTCGCCCACCTAACGGTCATCGGCGCACTCGTCTGGCGGCAGCGCCGCGCCACCACCTGGAGTGGATGGATCGGCGCAGGTGAGCCGAGCCGCTGAACACGGATCGTACTGAATTGGATTTCCGGTCTCGACGGCTCCGCGAGTGAAAGCAGTCGGACCGTTCCCACCCAACACAGTCGTTGGAGTAAGAACGGCGCCCTTACGGAGCAAGGCGTTCCCTCGGGATTGGCCTGACCTGTTCATAGGGCTTCTTTTGGCGTCAGAGACTGTCGACGAACGACCCTGCCGTTTCTGATAGCCGCACTCCGCAGAGTGACTGGCGTCCTCCATTCGACAGAAGCGCTTTTGAAGGCTCGGTCTCGGCTTCATCAGCTGATTTCTGCATGAGGTTCCAGCGCGGCTCTGTTCGCGTACGCGATCGCCGCGAGCAAGCACGTCATCGACAAACGGGAAATCACAAACAGAGCCGCCGCGTGCCGCATACGCTTCCGGCGCCGCAAGGGTGCGGGCCGCGTGGCGGCCCCGTGCTGCGCACGCCCTTGCCCCGCCGTCGCGATGGCGGCTGCGGTACGCGGTCTTTGGAAAAGGAGACCAGAAGGAGATTCGGACGATGCGCATCATCGCGCGCGTACTTGGCATCGCGACAGGAGGCTGCCTGCTCGTGCTATTCTTCTACCTCGTGCTGGCCTTGCCGGGAGTGCTGTCCGATCA
The DNA here is from genome assembly GCA_024280945.1 of Acetobacteraceae bacterium. Taxonomy (GTDB): domain Bacteria; phylum Pseudomonadota; class Alphaproteobacteria; order Acetobacterales; family Acetobacteraceae; genus JAMXLO01. The sequence continues at coordinate 20,893 of JAMXLO010000085.1, read as the reverse complement.
AGACAGCATCGTCACGCGCGCCACGCGCGCGCCTGACCATCCTCGAACCACGCACACCATCGGAAACGAGACGCAGATGGATACCTCCCCAGACTTCACGGCGTACGAGGCCAAAACGTCGGCTTTGCCGCATTGAGAGCTCAGACCTTCCCCGACAACAGGAGGATGTTATTCGAGGTTCTCGCTTCAGCGGGGGTCGGCACCGTCATCGTGGAATTCGACGGCTACGGCGACTCCGACCAGATCGAGTCGGTGACGGCAATGCGGCTAGCGAAGAGATCGCGCTGCCGTCGACACATGTGGAGATACATGAAGTGGTGTTCGATGACCTGACCGTCACCGTTGCGACCCAGGCGCCGAGCGACGTCATCGAGGCGATGGCATACGATTTCCTTGAGCAGATCCACCGCGGGTGGGAGGATGGACGCGGCGCCTTCGGCCAGTTCACCTTCGCCGTCAGAGACCATTCGATCACGCTCGAGTTCAACGAGCGATACGTCGACTCAAACTACCAGCAGCACAAGTTCTAAGGCAGATCTGAACCGCTCGAGCGTGGATCGGCGCGGATCAGGAAGACCGGCCTTGCGATTTCAGGCACTCTTCCCCCATTAGCAACCACTAGGCGCGGTGGCACTCACGGGATGGACACCAGAAGATTGGCCTCATCCGCCGTGAGCCTCCCTGTCGCTTCGGCGCCGATCGTCTGCTGAAAGCGGCGGATCGCGGCGTGCGTCCGGGGCCCGAATATGCCGTCCGCCCGGCCTCGGTAGTACTCCAGCCGGCGCAGCGCCTCTTGAACCTGCCGGCGATCGGCGGCGGACATGCCGCTTCGGCCGGCAGTGGGGTCGGCATCGTCGCGAGCGGCGGGGGCGTCGGCTGGTTGGGGCGCGGGCGCTGCCGCCGTGGGCGGCGGCGCGGCCCGCTGCGACGGCGAGAGTGTGCCCGCGGCAGGTCCGCTCCTGGCTGCTGGCGACGGGCGCGGCGTGATCGGCGGCTGACGCTCGCCGAGGAGCCAGTATGCCGGGCCAGTGACCAAGAAGGCCGGCCAATAGCGCCGGCCATCCGGTCTTTCTCACGACACGATGCCTTTTTGACGCCACGGCTAGCTTCGCGCGACGCCGCCGGAAGCGGAGTGAAAAAAGCCCCCCAGGCTGATGGGCAGTTTGTTGCGATCGGCCTGGGTGGCGTCGCAGGCTAGGTGACTTGGCGGACCGCGTTTCGGCAGAGGAGGGTTGCGAATAATTCGCAGCTACCTGGGTAGAGGGTTTGCTACTAACCAGTAGGCGGTGCCAGTCCCGCCACAGGGAGGACGACCGCCGTGTATGTCTGCCTGTGCAATGCCCTGACCGATCGCCAGGTAAGGCAGGCCGCCGCCGACGCCGGCACGACCAAACCAAGCAGCGTTTATGCCGCCTGCGGGTGTCGCGCGCAGTGCGGCCAATGCGTCAGAGCTTTGGTTGCCTTGTTGCGTGGCGAAACGGGCATGCTGCCGGAGCTGGCCGGGGCGGACTGAACCGCCGTCTCGCTTGCCAGAGCGCTGTCCGCAACAGGAAGGTCACCAGCCCCGAACAGCGGAGCGAGCCATGCTGCGCGACCCCAAGGTGATCGAACACCTCAACACGCAGCTCACCAATGAGCTGACGACCGTCAATCAGTAATTTCTGCACGCTCGGAGCCTGGAGCACTGGGGTGTGACGAACCCAATCCAGGTTGGGGGAAACGGTTACACAATGTTGTACCGCGACAGGCCTTGAGATTGGTTGCCGCACCGTACGAATCGCACGTATGACGGCTCTGGCTTCAGCCGACCGCGTCGGTCGTTTTTGCATCAGGTAGGAACCCGCCCCGGCGCTCAGTCGCTTGCGAAATGCTGCCGCTGTCCAGCGAGTTCAGTTTGGGAAGGAATGAAATATGACGGACCGCATTTGGATCGGCGGCAGCGCTAACAACAGCGTTTACGCCGCGGCAAATTGGTCCGTGGAAGGCGCCCCCGAACCCGGCGATCAGCTGTTCCTGTTGGAAGGCACAGCCAATATGAAGGGCGGTGATCTATCCGGCGACGCGATCGCCATGGGAGCTGCCAACAGGCTTCCACCGCTCATGCCCGCCGCCCCAGCATCCCTATCGCCAGTACTTAACGTCTCGGGTGGGGCGACCGTGAAGGTGGCGGTTGGTGGTGACTTCTTCACCCCAACGGACAACCGCTCGATCATCAATGTTGCGGGACGTAACAACGTAGACATCAACTCCAACACCTCGACCCATGCCGCAGGGCATTCCAACTTCACGGTAAATCTCACACGCGGAACGATGACCGGATCGGTCAACCTCTTCAACGGGCACGGCACGATCGATGGCCCCGGCAAATTCAACAACGTCAATAGTTCGCTCTCTATGGGCAGCATGACCATCAAGTCCGATATGATCGGCACGGGAAGCACGAGCTTGACGTTCATGCACCTTGAACTGGACGACAGGGTCTCGGCCGGTCAGACGTTTACACTGAACCCGGCCTCATCGCTGACGATCTACCGCCCAGGACAGTTTCATGGCGCTGTCGTGGCGACCACGACCGCCGGGATCGCCCCCCCGAGCGAGATCGACCTGGCCGGCATCAAGGCAGACAGCTATTCGATGACAGATGACTTGTTGACGCTTTATGCAGGGCACAAGGTCGTGGATCGCCTGACTCTGCATGCGACGCCCGCCCAAATGTCCGTGCGGCAGGGATCGTCCGGCGTGGTGATTGGGTTAAACGGCCAACCTGCCGGTGTCGGCCTCCTGCCGTTGCACCCGGGAAGCGCATAGTCCGCACTCAGTGGACCATGAACGGGGTGCCGCTGTACGACATCCAATCTAGCTGAGGTCGTAAGCTGAGACCATTGATGCTCACCGCTACGTCGGCTGGATCAGGCTCGTCAACTACGCTGATGTTGGGGTCGCTGTTCATGGCGGAACGCGCTCCACAGTCCGGGAGTTCGTCGACATTTAGCTCGATGTGCTCGACGGGAAACGGTATCTCAGTTACGAGCATCACGCACTCCGAAGAGAGAAGGCGGCGCCACGCACCCGTAAAATGACAGCAATCACCCGATGCGATGATTCGCACGGCGGACCGGGGATCGTGCCGTCGCGGGATATGCCAATCGTGCACTCAATGCACTCAATCCCTGAAGGAGCGACCGCCCTAAAGGGGATTTGGGCCTACGACTTCCCAGCGATGGCGACACCGGCCATCTCTTCGTTCTTGCGCCGCGTTGCGACTTTGATCAGCTGGTCGAGCTCCTGGGCCGACAGATTATAGACCAGGGCCCGGATCTTATTTGGTGTCCCGCTGGGCTTCGCTACTTTGTGTTTAGCGGGTGCCGGGCTTTCCGCGTCACTGATTTACGCGATCGCCTGCGGACTGGTTTTGCCGTTTGCCCTATTCCATCGTCATGACCTGGCATATATGAGCCAGATTTGCCCACTTAGAAGGCATTCTGGTGTTCTGAATTCGTTAATAAGGTCGATTTGGCCACAAAAAGGGGGAGGGAGGTCGTCCTTCCTCCCCGACGCCTTGGCTCAGGGACTTACCGGTTTTTCTGCCCCAGCGCCTGATTCAGGACGAATGCCAGCCGTACACCACCCTTGCTGAGCTGCATCGCGATGTCTTGGGTTGCCATGGCCATATAATCATCGCTGAGTCGATACACATGTTTCGAATTGGGCTCGGGGAGTTGGTCATACGCATCGTCTTTTGCCACCTTGAATGACTCCATTGCCCAATCCAAAGCGGTCCCCTGTGACCATCGCCGAACTTGATCGTCCGAAATATGCCCGATCAAGTCCGACGCAATGCTCTTTGCATTCGGTCCGAGCTGCTGAACGAAAACATCGTCCCAGTAGTGGTGGAGGTTGCCGGATGCTTGACCTGCAGCCGATACCTTCCTGTTGTTCCCACCTCTGTCATGGTTATCGGCGGCATGCAGAGGCTGATGAGGATCGCCGACAAACTGCAATGGAAACGTGAGAGCGACGACTTGCTCTTCAGGGTCGGTATCTGGGTTCGCTAGTTCGTTTGCAAACTCCTCAATCTTGTCGACAACACAGTCCTTGGCTGGACCTGTGGAGGCCGGGAGATCCGGTTCAGGATGGTCGAAGCATGCTTGGTCGATATTCGGGCCGTCTATCTCAATGTCGACGAAATGCCAACTCGACGTGAGGGCGCGTGAGTTGTCAATGTTCCTGTTTCGATATTCATCGGCCCATGTTGCCTCGGACGCAATGTCATGCGCAGGAGATCGTCGTATCAGCAGCAAGAAGGGCGCTCACTTTCTTCTTAACAGGTGGATCGAGGTGGGCCTGGGCCGATCAACGCCACAACCTCATGTCCTTCGTTACCATGCAAGCGCAGGGTGTGGTGCCATAAGCGTCAGAGCAAGGGCACCGAGTATCGTGCCTGAACGAATCGTTGATTTCCACATGTGCGCATCCCCCTCGTAACGAACCTACCTTGCCATTCCCGCTGGGGAAGCGTCCCGACGATCTGGTTTCCCCGAGGAGGGGGCTCAGGCCCGCTTGCGCTTAGCGGACGCGGCCTGAGGCGCCTTCGCTGGAGCGGCCCTGGCGGCTAGCTTTTTCTTCGCCGCCACCGGTTCTTTCTCTTCGGCCACCTGACCCAGGCTTTTCTTCAGCGCCGCCGTCAGGTCGACCACGTTCGTGCGTTTCCGCAGTTCCGGCTCGCTCGCGTCGAGGCCTCCGCCCTTGAGCTTAGCATCGATCATCGCGCGCAGACGGGTCTCGTATCGCCGGATCAGTTTTGATCCCAGCCAGGCCATCGAACAGATCCTGCGCGCCATTGAGGTCGCGCTCCTCGTGAAGGGTGTGTGCGCCATCAGTCCGTCGGCGATCGGCCGGATAGCAATGGTGCGCTCGCGCTGCGAGAGACCATGACACGGGCGAGGGCGGTCTTGCCTGTCTCGGCGATAGACTCGCGGAGCACGGCGTAGACATCACGCCCGGCGTCACCGTCCGGCGCTAGGTAATAGGCGGCATCGTAATAGACCGGGTCGATCGAATCCGCGTCGATAAACTTCGATCGTGATCACCGACGAGCTTTCGACTTTGACGCTATCGAAATCCTCATTGTTCAGCAGGACGTACTGGTTCTTCCGGAACTCATAGCCTTCGACCAAGTCGCGGCGCTCCAGCTCTCTCCCGGTCTCGGCATCCTGCGTGATCGTTCGGATCCGGTCGCCGGTCTCTGGGTTGATCAGATTGAACCTGATCCCGGCCCGGTCATGGCGAGAGTTGTAGAGGGCGACGGGGCAGGAGACGAGTGCGAGCCGTAGATGCCCTCGGTCGGTGCCATCAGTCGATCCAGATGCTTGCCATTTCCGCGTCGGCCTTGTCGTCTACGGCCGCGTTGGCGATGGCCACGAGCTGATCCTCCAGGATGTAATCGAGCTCGGTAAGCGCATCATGCAAGCGCGGCGTGGCATCTGCCTGCGCTAGCCGTGCTTGATGCCGCACGACCTGCAGCAACTGCGCAACCCGACTTTCGTAGGTGCCGGTCAGAACTACAGTGTCTTGCGGGGCCATGGAGAGAAGATTCGTTGGGGGGGTGCGCTGGAAAAGGTCTCAATTGAATGCTTAGGACTGGCATCCTCAGATGTAGCGTGAATTCGATAAAGGAACGCCCTACGATTCACCGGCAAATCCGCGAATCAAACGCCCTCTCACCTTTTCGTGAGATACGCCGGCATTCTCATTTCGTTCTTGCCGCGCCAGCGTCACCTCCATGCTGTTCTGTTCGAGCGGCATGGGCATAGTCCCGCTTCGCGCGGGCACGTGCTTACGGCTGCCCGACCTTCTTGCGCCAGAGCGTGACCTCCATCCGGGCGCGCTTTCGCCAAGCTTGCTTCTGAAGCACGGACAGCGCCCGCCAGTCGGCTACTGTGCCCCTGGTTGTCTTCTGCCAAAGTTCTTCAGCCAGCTGCTCGATCGCGATCTCATCTTCCAAAGGAGCTTCTTCATCGTCGCGCATCGCTGGCACCCGAGTGTTGATGGATGCGCGGGAGTTTTTCAGGCCTCGGTGACGCTGCCGTTATAGCAGCGTAGGTTCTGCTACCTCTATCGGCTCGATCAGATCCGCTCCGTCATTTTTGACATTTCCGACCGCTTTACCGACGCGCCAGACCCGCAGGACATTTTCCGGCGCTGCATGGAATAGGGATGCCGGGTCGCCCTCGACCTCGCCGAGCCAGAGCGGCCAGTCCTGCGGTTCCATGATCACGGGCATTCGGTCCTGGATCCCCGCCAGTTGCTGGTTCGCATCCGTGGTGATGGTCGCGAATGTCTGGACCTCTTCCCCCTCTGGCGACTTCCACCTTTCCCAGACGCCGCCGAAGGCGACCGGGTCGCCATCGATGCGCGCAACCGCAAACGGCGTCTTGCCGTCTGGATCGTCGCGCCACTCGTAATAGACGGGAGCAGGGACCAGGCATCGACGCCGGCTGAAGGCATCCTTGAACATCCCGGACTTGGCGACGTTCTCCGACCTGGCGTTGATCGGCCTCCGGGCCTTTCTCAGATTCTTCGTGAAGTACGGCACAAGGCCCCACTTCAGGACGTCGAGGCAGCGCTGGCCATCGCGGCCGAGCCGGACAATCGGCGCATCCATCGTCGGCGCCATGTTCCAGGTAGGCGCGAGGTTCGGTAGCGGGTTGACCGTGCCGAAAACCTTGGCAATGGCTTCGGCCGGGAGGAAACTGGCATAGCGACCGCACATGGCCAGGACGTGGTCATCGAGAGCGGCGGATTCCAGGCAAGGAAGAGGGCAGGGCCATGCCATTCGACGGAACCAACAAACCATCGGCTGGACCGCGTGCCTCGCAGGCTACGATCGTTCTTAGTATGATGGAATTCTTCTTCGACGGGGGTGCCAGATGGGCCCGCCGCACTTTTTGCACTGACGACGGCAAGCGTTGCCTTCTTGGGGCGCTCGAATATGTTCGCTGCGAAACCGCTCACTGCGACGGCCGCGCCGTGCAGTATCTCGCCCGTGCGATCAACCTGAGGCAATTGGCCAAAGGCCTGCCGCTTCTGGGCAATACCGACACGGTGACGATCATAGGGTTCAACGATTCCTTCGGGCGGAGTTTTGCCGATGTTGCGGCCGTCTTGAGCGACGCCAAACGGCTTGCTGCGATCGATAGCCGTTAGGACATTGGCCTCGATATTTGGCCGCCAGAACAGTGAGCAGCATGATTGCCAATGGCTACCGGACAAAGAACAAGACGATGGATTTTCACTCTCAAAGGCTAGTGTTCCTGGAGGGGCTGGACTAACCGTCGAACTATCCAAATGGCATTAATGCGTCGATCTAGACAGTCTGCGCACCTGCCAGCGCGAGATACCACAGCACATGACAAGTCGGCCATGGTGTCGGCGGGTGTGCTTTCTGGCAGTGGCGTTCTGTTTTGCTGGTTTGGGTTATGCTGGTCTGACCTTGCTTGTGCTTCAGGAAGCGTCCCACTCCGAAAGGAGCATCAAGCAAAGTTCGACCGGCACCCCTCCAATTCATCTTAATGCTGAGCTTATCGCCGTTGATCCGGTTCGGTCAGCTCCGATTTTCGCTTGGGTTTTGCTACCGAGAGCACCAGTGTTGGTCCCGTATACGGTGGGCAGGTTGATCGTGACACTGTGATCCAACTTGCTAGTGGTGATTCAGTGCAGCGACTCACACTCCGCTCAGGACAGCGTTGGGAGTCCAGACACGTATCGATTGATATTTCGCGTGGCAGTGTCTGGCGATTCCCATTTGACCGCTATGTGGCATCGCTCACCATCTCGATCTATCCCGCCTCAGTACAGTATGAAGAGAAGTTGCGCCCGTTCCAGCTGACGATATGGGAGCACCTGCCAGCGTGGGAACTCGACGCCAGCATCATCAAACCGTCCGACGAGGTGCACGGGGTAGCATTAATCGCTCGTGTTCGCCGCCCCATACCGCACGTCATTTTCGCGACCGCCCTCTACGCAGCGACCTCTGTCCTGGGCATCACTGCTATCACAATTGGCGCGATGATGTTCTTGGGCAGTCGGAAGATGGACAGCACTTTTGCCCCTGTACTCGCGGCCATGCTTTTTACTATCCCGGGTATGCGGAGCCTTATGCCGGGGGCGCCGCCACTCGGAGCGGCTGCTGACGTTATCTTGCTTTCGGCGGCGGAGCTTGCGGCAATCGCGAGTCTGGCGCTCGTAATATTCACCTGGGCAACCCGGCGCCAAGAGCATTGAGCCTTGAATTGGTCCCTGGCTATGGGTCATTTAGGCGGGCCGCCTCCGTGGCGCGTCCAGCTACTCCGGACCATAGTTTGCGGCGTTCATTGCAACGGGCATCAAGCTCGTTGGTTGCACCTTGGTTTTGACCTAGATGGCGCGAAGCGGGCAACAACGCGGCGGAGCATCCATGTCCGCTGTCCCCCCCGAGGCTCGTCTTCTTGCCGGAGTCGTAAATTCGGCTGGCAGCCTCCGGCGATCAGTTTGCCGTCATGCCGCCATCGATCACTAATTCGCTGCCGGTCATCCAAGCCGCTTCGTCGGATGCCAGATAGAGACAGCCGTACGCAATATCAGAGGGCTTGCCGTAACGACCCAGCGGTGTGGCGTCCATCCGCGCCTTGCCGGCATTCCCTACAAGCCCGGGCCTGGCCAACGGGGTATCGACGAAACCGGGATGCACCGAGTTCACTCGGATTAGGTCTTTCGCGTATTGCAGCGCTGCCGACTTGGAGAAAATCCGCACCGCCCCTTTCGAGGCGTTGTATGCAGCGTTGCCGAAGGAACCAACAAGCCCGCAAATCGAGGATATGTTGATGATCGAGCCTCCGCCTGCACGTTTCATCGCGGCATGAACAATCTTCGTGCCAAGAAAGACGCCAGCAGCATTGACCGCCATGACCTGGTTCCAGCTATCAAGCGACAGGTCCGGCAAATCCATGCTGTTCCGCTTCCCGGTGGCTGGATCAATTCCTCTGCCTATACCGGCGATGTTACACAGGACGTCGATCCGACCGTATTTCGCTTCGACGTCGTCGACGAGCGACGTCCATTCATCCTCTTGAGTAACGTCCAGGTGTCGGTACTCGCCCTTGCCGCCAGCAGTAACGATCTCGCTCGCCACCGCGGCGCCCAACTCGTCCTGCAAGTCACAAAGCACAACGCTGGCACCATGGCGAGCGAACACGCGCGCCGTTTCCTCACCAATGCCGGACGAGCCACCGGTCACAATGGCGACTTTGCCGGGTAGGCGTTTCCCTGGCTCCATGACTGGATCTCCCGTTTCGCTCAGCGCAGTTTGTCAAAGCATCAGGGTGCGCAAAAAAAGAGAGCCGAGGCAACAGCTATGGTGTGGCAAGGAGTCACCAATCGGGTTCTAATGGCAGGTGGCAGCGAGGCCGACGCGGGTCATCCGAAGCTGCTTGCTCGTCCAACCACCGCCCATCAGGAAGGCAGCGGACAAATGCGAGGTGTGGTTCTTTGCCTTCTGGCCCTTGTACACTCCGCGCGCCTTAGCTGCCTTCGGCCTTAGCGCCAGCGGTGCAATCAGACATTCCGACTTTGCAGTGTGTACTCACTGCGCGAGCATCGAGAGCATTTCGCGACGGTGCTATTTTCATCGCGTTCCCAGGTCAGAAGAAGCGTTCTTCCGCATTTGGCCAACGCCTGCCTGGACCATCTGGCCGGCGTCGCTGCCGCACATTGGTGAGATCGCACCCGTGACAGCCCTCTCAGGACCTACTGACGTGGGCTTATCGCCCGCTGGAGATTGCCTTGGTCAAGGGACCCGCTCATGCTGGCGTAAAACCAAAAGGGGAGCGAAGTATCATGCAACGCCGAACATTCCTTACCAGCGGTCTAGCGGCAACTGCTTTGCCATACCGCTTCGCCATTGCCCAATCTGCTCGTGCGCGCACCTTGCGCTTCGTTCCGCAGGCCAATCTCACGTTACTCGATCCAATCTTCACCACGGCATTGGTAACAGTCAATCACGGCTGGGCCATATATGATTTACTGTTCAGCGTGAATAAGCAATATGACATCAAGCCGCAGATGGCAGAGGGGTACAGCCTCTCTGATGACGGGCGCACCTACTTGATCAGACTACGGGAAGGGCTGCAATTCCATAACGGCGAGCCGGTGCGCGCGCAGGATTGCGCAGCCAGCCTGCGGCGATGGGCAGTGCGCGAAACCATTGGCCAATCCTTACTTGAGGCCGTGGACACTTGGGGGGTGCAAGACGACCGCACCTTGAAGATCGCGCTGAAATATCCTCTGCCCATCTTTCTGGAAGCGATCGCCCGCGGTGGCGCTTCCGTGCCATTCATCATGCCGGAGCATGTAGCAAAAACCGATCCGTACAAGCAAATCGCTGATTTTACCGGTTCAGGTCCTTTCAAATTTATCAAGGATGAGTTCGTGCCCGGCTCTTCAGTGCTTTACGTCAAGCATGATTCCTACATACCCCGACCCGAACCAGCAGACTGGACTTCAGGCGGAAAGGTAGCACATTTCGATCGCCTCGAATGGCGTATAATTCCGGACTCGGCCACCGCCGCTGCAGCGTTGCAATCAGGAGAGGTGGATTGGTGCGACCAGGTGCAGGCGGACCTCGTGCCGGTGCTACGTCGGCATCCGAATGTCGTCATCGGCAGTTCTAACCCGCTCGGCTTCAACGGAGTTTTGCGCTTCAACCATCTGCACCCCCCATTTAACAATGCCGCGATCCGACGCGCGGTAATGATGGCAGTGGATCAGACCGACTATCTGACTGCAATAACCGGCAACGATCGAGATTCTTTCAGGATCTGTAAGTCCTTCATGCCGTGCGGCATGCTCTACGGGAAAGAACTCGGCACTACCGCTATGCCAGGAGATTTTCATACTGCGCGTGCGGCACTTAAGGCCGCAGGGTATGCAGGCGAGAAGGTGGTGATCATCAATCCCACCGATTTCGTCACGATCGCCCCAATGGGGGATGTTACTTACGATCTACTCAAGCGGCTTGGTATGAACGTGGATATGGTGGCAACCGACTGGGGCACGGTGACACAGCGTCGGGCCAGCAAGGAGCCGATCGAGAGGGGCGGGTGGTCCATCTTACATACCTGGGCACCCTCCAATGTCATCAGCACCGTGGTGGAACACCCATTCCTGCGTGGATTGGGGAGCACTGGCTGGTTCGGCTGGTACGGTGACGCGGAGACCGAGCGGCTGACTCGAACTTGGTTGCAGGCGACGACGCAGGATGAACGCATCGCTATTACTGATGCCATTCATGCCCGAGCGTTTGAAACAGTGCCCGCGATTCCACTCGGTCAGTTCCAGATCCGAACCGCCTATCGAAAGAACCTGACCGGATTGATCGAGGCGACGGGTGCGTTTCCATGGAACATTCGACGCCTTGAGTAATGAAAGCTGCGCGCGATACTAGGGTCGGCACATGTAGGTAAGGGTGCCGCCGCGGCGCGGCTGTTCCTCCGCTTGTCCGACGGATATCGCTGCCCCGGATGCAAGCGAGACGGCGAAGCCCATTCCGAGTGTTGTTCTTGTTTGCATGTTAAGCGCCCCCGGACTTGGTGAGCGGGTTGTCCAAGGCGCATGTCGCTTGACTGCTGCCTGCCGTAACGAGCGCCTTCCAGCGTGCGGGTGACATCGCCGGCGGTCATCGTGGTGCAGAGCTTCCAGGCAATGATGTAGCGTGAGAAGTCGTCTAGGATGGTTGAGAGATAGAACCATCCCCAGCCGATCACCTTCAGGTAGGTGAAGTCAGTCTGCCAGAGCTGGTCGGGAGCGGTGGTCTTGGTGTGGAACTCATCGGCTGCCTTGACCACGATGAACGCTGGGCTGGTGATCAGGTCATGCGCCTTGAGCAGGCGATACACCGAAGCCTCTGAGACAAAATAGCTTTCCCGGTCGGTGAAGCTTACGGCGATCTCGCGCGGCGAGAGCTCCGGCTTCTCCAGCGCCAGTTCGATGATCCGCGATTGCACCGCCTCCGGCGAAGGCGCTGCGGTGCTGCAGATCGTATTTGCCCTTGACTGGTACAACGCCGTAAGTGAGAACCTGTTCGCTCCCGCTCACTTCCCGACCGTTGCGACCGAGCCAACGGAAGGAGACGTGCCGATCCAGATCCTGACGTCGGGACCGGACTCGCAATGGGCGGGCATTCGCCAGCTTTATGCCTTCATGATCGTATCGGCGCAGCGGCACGTCTATCTACAATCGCCCTACTTCTTCCTCGACGCAAGCATTGCCGAGGCCCTGAAGTCGGCGGCGCTGTCCGGTGTCGACGTGAAGGTGATGCTGACGGCGCGGCCTCGGGCAATCCCATCCCCGGCTACGCGGGTAATACTTTCATCTTAGACGTGATTGACGCGGGCGCGCGTTCTTCATGTACGAGAAAGGCTATCTCCACGCCAAGACGATCAGCATAGATACCGAGATTTGCTCGATCGGCTCGGCGAACATCGACATCCGCAGCTTCAGCATCAATTACGAAGTAAACACAGTGATTTACAGCCGGCAACTGGCCCGAGAGCTCGAAGAGGCGTTTCAGCACGATCTCGCCCATTGCACAGAGTTCGAAGCCACCGAGTACCAGAATCGCAATACTGCTCTCCGCTTCAGAGATTCGCTCGCGAGGTTGTTCTCTCCTTTGCTTTGATACAAAGACGGATCCCGCAACCCGCCGGGCCATCTGAGGACCACTCCGCCAGTCCCTTGAGCCGCTCGAGCACCTTGTCGGCCGTGGCCTTAACCGACTTACGCCCACGGGTTGACCGCCGAGCGTGGCGGCATACTTCCGCGAGCCGGTGGCTGCGCCACTTGCACCATCACGATCTCGCCAATGTTCTCTGCGGTGATGTAGCCTGCCAGACGCTCGTCCGCCCCCATTACGCCGACCCCCGGTGCGCTGCGCTCCTGCAGCAGGCGCAGCACCTCCTCGAGGCTCTGGCGAAGCTGCACCACGGGAATGTCGCGCGTCATGGCGTCCAGGACTGATGCGTCGCGCCCTTGCTGCTGCAACGCGCGGATCATGGCATCGCGTGTCAGCATGCCACGCAGCCGGCCGCTGCCGTCTACCACCGGAAATTCGTGCTGCGTCGTTCGGATCAACGCTTGCACCGCATCGTTGATGCTGCTGGTCGGCGACAGGCTTTCAAAGTCTGTGATCATTGCATCGGCGGCGAGCATCCCGCGCGCCACCTGACGCATTTGCACGGCATGTGCCTCGGCAGCAGCGCCGAGATAGACGAACAGGCCGATGAACAGCAGCAGCGGGTTGCCAAACAGTCCAAACAGTCCGAACACGAACGCCAGACCCTGCCCGATCGACGCAGCCACCTGTGTGGCGCGGGCAAACCCCATGCGGTAGGCTAGCAATGCCCGCAGAACGCGACCGCCGTCCATCGGGAACGCTGGAATCGCGTTGAACAACACCAGGAACAGGTTCACCGCCGCAAGCCGCGTCAGCATGTCGATGCCAGGATTCTGTACCTCGGTGCCGGCCAGCGGCTGAAATCGACCGAGCATCAGATACAGCACGCCGGCAAGAACGAGGTTCACCAGAGGGCCGGCCACAGCGATGACCAGCTCCTGCGACGGGTGTTCCGGGATCCGCATCAGACGCGCCACGCCACCGATTGGCAGCAGGGTTATGTCGGGGGTGTCCACACCAAAACGTTTGGCAGCGTACACATGACCGAACTCGTGCAACACGACGCAGATGAAAACCAGAACGACAAATGCCACGCCCTGCGCTGCTGCCTGCGCTCCGCCCTGCACATAATGCGCAATTGCTATCCACAATAGCAGCAACAAGAATGTCACGTGGATCCGGATCGTCGTGCCTGCAATCACGGCAATCGGAATAGACCATCCCATAGCTCTCCTCCGCGTCCCACTTGGGTCTGTCATAGTGGCCTCGACCCGCACGAGCCACATCGGCCAGTCCTGCTGCAACAGTTACCGGCATTATGGGTTTCCGATCTGTCGGCTGCCGGCGTGGTCGGGCTGGCGAAGCTCCCGATCACCATTACTGACGAGGCGCTCAAGCGAGTTTTGGCCGTATCGGTACGCGGCAAGTTGACGCTGGGAATCGGGGAGGCATTGCCTAGCTACTCTCTGGCGCCGCGCAATGATTGCAGGTTTGCGAGTGACGCTCGACGAGCCCGAGATGAGTCCGAGCTTCCTGACGTTGGGCTCGTTCTACAAATGTGCACCCGCCAGCATCTGACAAACGAATATAACTGCCGTCCACAAGAATAAGCGATCGTCAAGTATCAGAGCAGCTTCAGACAAGCGCAGAGGTGAGCTTGAGCCGCCTATACAACCGAGCTTCTGTAGACCAGCGGTCAACGACTGATTTCAGGAGAAGGTGGTGGGGTGCCTTTGCCCTCATAGGGCGAAATTCCGAGCGGCGCGACGGCCGCGAAGCCAAGCGTTCCCGCCGCGAGCGCGAAGGCTATCCCCCATTGATAGCTACCGGTCGCATCGACGATGAACCCGGCCAACAGTGGCCCCAAGACCGCAGAGATGCCAGAGGCAGTGAAGAAGATGCCAAGGATCGCGCCCAGGTTTTGCACGCCGAACAATTCGATCAGCACCGCTGGCATCAGCGCGATGCGGAGGCCGTAGCCAAGTCCGAGGGTGACCGCGAACCCGACAAGCCAGATATAGGAAGGCGCAATGATCCAAAGAAAATAGCTCGCCGCCATAAGGAAGACCGAGCCCTTGAACAACCGCGCCGTGCCGATCCTGTCTGCGAACACGCCGATGCCGAGCCGGCCAAGGATGCTCACCCCGCCCAATAGCGACAACAGTGCTGCCCCCGCCACCTGGCTTCCGCTATGGATCGCAACATAGGCTGGCAGGAACACGAACGGCACGAACAGCGCGATCGTTGCCAGCACCCAGGATGCATACAGCATCAGGAACTCGAACGAGCGCACGATCCGGCCGAGGGGACGATGCACGCCCATGGCAGGAAGCGGCGGCGGCCTTACTAGCACTGCGGCCAGGGCGAGCAGCACGGCACAGCCCACTCCCACGATCATGCTGGTGACGCGCCAGCCAAACTGCTCGATGAGCGCGGCAGAGAGCGGCGGAACGACCAGCATGCCGCATCCGGTGCCGGCGGCGGCCGTGCCAAGCGCCGCGTTGCGCTGCCGAGTGAACCATCCGCCTAGGATGGCGAGCGTCGGCATGTAAGCACAGGCCGCGCCAACGCCGACGCCGATGCCATAAGTCAGGTAGCCTTCCCACATCCGCCCGATGAAGCCGGTAAGCACGAGGCCGCCTCCCATCACCGCAGCGCCCAGTGCGGTCATGACAGCTGGTCCCAACCGGTCGCCAAAGTGACCGGCAACGGAGCCGGCCAGGTAGAAGATCAGGCCCGTGATGGAGAAGAAGGCGGATGTGGCGGCCCGGCTCGCTCGGAATTCCCCGGCCATCGGCGCGAAGAAGGCGCCGAAGCTATACATGGTCCCGAAGACCACAAAACCCACGATGAATGCGACCAGTACCATGACCCAGGCACGCCGTGAGTCAGGCAGGCAGGCCTCCGATGGTGAATGCTGGATGGAGACGTTCACGAACTTCCTTGTCGGCGGACGAAAGAGCCAAATTACGAAGCACGTCGCAGCGGCAACACTCCGGTTCGTGCTCTCGCTCAATTTATTGGTATTTAGAAACCAACCAGCTGGCGTCTGCCATCAACCCTGGCGACCACGGGAAGTCTTCCCATGTGAAGCTAACTCTTCCTGAAGGCGCCGCGTGGCCTTGGAGATGCGGTTATGTCACGTGACTATGAAGACGATCCCCTAACCAATGAGGCTATCGAGGCAGCGGTAATGCTGACCATCGAACTCCGGTCACGACGGCAATTGGCGTCAATCGAGGAACTGGCGACCGAGGCGGTCGACGCAACGTTCCGCACTTGTGTCATGGGCACTGCCGGCACGAACGTGCCTGAACGCCCAGCGCATTCGGCACTCATCGCGGAGGTCGGACGGCGAGCGCATAAGCGTATCGCGATCTCGACCACGATGGCAGCACCTGATAACCCAGCCGATATAGCCTCTGAGCAATCGTTTCCTGCCAGCGACCCTCCTGCCTGTATCTGGCGCTGACCAGCCGCATAGGCCTCGCGCGCGACTTCGACGCGCGGCCAACAGGCACGGCGTAGGCGTTGGCCGTCGTAGCGTGGGCACGGGAAGGTGCAGAGCGACGGTGACCTCTGACCAGAAAGCGAGATTGTTCCAGATCAGGTTTGCGCAATGAGCCTTAGCTAATGACCGCCCGGTTCAGCGTTCAGTGTATCCAGCATCAACACTGAGTGTGCGTAAGCACCGCCGGCTCGGATTTCCGCCGCCACCCAGACCGCCTCCATCAACTCCTGCGGTGTCGCGCCGGCACGCTGCGCCGCCTTGGTATGTCCCTTGATGCAATAAGGACACTGGGTCACGTGAGCTACGGCGACGGCAATGATCTGCTTTACCTTGGCAGGCAGGGCGCCGTCGGCAAACACTGCCTTGCCAAAGGCGTCGAACGCCGCTTGAGCCGCAGGCGCAAGGTCGCGGCGCTGCCGCGCCAGCTCACGGGTGGTGGACGGATACATTCTGTCGGACATGTGTTGTTCCTCTCGCGTCGGCTTGAGCTGAGCCGTTATTATTCTTTGGCTGCAGAAGTGCATCGCGCAGCACGACTGCATCGTTGTGCGCTTCATCGTGCGCCGCGAAGACCAGTGTAACCCGGCCTCCTCTGGCCAGCTCCCGCAGTTCGTCGACTGCCGCCGCTTGTTGCTGCAGCTCCGTGGTATAGCGGCGGCGGAACTCCGGCCAACGCTCAAGGTCATGGCCGAACCATTGCCTCAATTCGGTGCTGGGGGCGATATCTTTCATCCAGCGATCGATCGCCGCATCCGCCTTACGCAACCCGCGCGGCCACAGTCGATCGACCAGCACCCGCATGCCATCTTCGGGTGCCGCCGGCTCATAGACCCGTTTCAGCTGTACACGGCGCGCAGGTAGCTCTTGTATCATCGTCACCTCCCCAGCTTCTGTTCGAATTCCAGCTCAGCCCTCAGGCTGTCCAAATCACGGCCCACGGTGGCGACGGCGAGTTTTCGGCCGTCGTGCCAAAAGCTGACCGCGCAGTCATGCGCGGCAGGATCGCCGTCAATCTCAAGCCGGTCCCACCGCTCGGCATGGCCGACGTAGGCAATGGTTGTGTCGTAGTGCTGGCTCCAGAAAAAGGGTATTGCATCGAACCGCCGTAATCTGCCGAGCATGTTGTGCGCGGCGATCTGACCTTGACGCTCGGCGACAACCCAGTGTTCGACGCGGATGTGCTGCCCGGTCAGCCGGTCAGGCCAGCGGGCAATATCGCCGGCGGCATAGATATTCGGCGCGCTTGTCTGCAGGAATTCGTTCACCACGATTCCACGATCGATTCTGAGTCCCGCCGCCTCTGCAAGGCCGGTTGCGGCACGGACGCCGATGCCGACCACGACCAGATCCGCGTCCAGCTGCTGGCCGGTGGAAAGCGTCACCGAGCGCTCCGCGATCGCGGCGACGGTCGCGCCGAGATGAAATCTCACACCGTGCTGTTCATGGATCGTGCGCACCATCTCGCCGATCGCTGCACCCATAACCCGCTCCATCGGGCGCTCCTCAGGTGCAACGACGTCCACTTCCAAGCCCCGATTACGGAGTGCGGCCGCCACTTCCAGGCCGATGAAACTCGCGCCGACTACCACGCATCGTCTGCCCGCTTCGGCGCTCGCGATCAGTACATCGCTGTCGGCGAGTGTGCGGAGCACGTGCACATGCGGCAGAGAGGCGCCCGGAATATTCAGCCTGATAGGTTCGGCGCCTGTGGCCAGCAGCAGCGCGCCGTAAGAAAGCCGGGTCCCATCAGACAGCACGATCGTCTGCGCGGCTGGCTCGATGGCCGTGACACGCGTTCCAAGCCTGACATCGATAGCATGTTGTGAATAGAATTCCGGTGGCCGCAACGGTATCCAGTCGGCCTGCGCTGTCCCGGCGAGATAATCTTTTGACAGATTGGGCCGATCGCATGGCAATGATGAGTCGGCGCTTAGGAGTGTGATGGCACCCGCATACCCTTCCTGCCGCAAGGTTTCTGCGGCGGTATTTCCCGAAGCGCCTCCGCCGATGATGACGATAGAAGCCGGCAGATGGGCAGCGGGCAGTGTCGCCGGGACCGCGGCTGGTAGCGGGTCGTATACGAACGCCATGCCTTCACGCTGCTCGACCCGCCATCGAGGCAAACCGTTCAGCGCCGGCGGTCGCAAGGCCGCGCCCGTGCGCAGGCTGAAGCACGCGTGATGCCAGGGACAGCGCACGGTATCCCCGACCAGGAGACCCTCGGCCAGCGGCCCGCCGTAGTGAGTGCACGTCGCGCCGACCGCGAATAGCCCTTCAGCCCGGCGAACGAGCAGCGCAGGCTCGCCCGCAACATGCCCGCGCAGCATCTGGCCCTCGACCAACTTGTCCAGCAGTACTCCTTGTCGGAAGTCCGGACCGTCGGCCGATGATTTTTCGCTCATGCGATCCTCCTCATATGGAGCGCCGCCGCCATAATTGATCACCATGGTTGATCTGCTCGCGCAGATAATGCGCATGGCGATCCCCAAGCCATTTGGCCAGAACCGAGCCAATGAGGCCACCGGTTCCTCCCGCCAGTCCTGCCGACGCGACAACTGCCGTGAGCGTACCTCCGGAGGCCACCACGGCTCCAGCCGCTACGACAGCTCCCAAATACACCAGTCCGCCGATCAACCCACCCTCGGCGCCACCGATGGCCTCCGTTGAGACGTAAGCCGACCGCGGGACGGTGGGATCGTCCGCCAGCACATCGGCTTTCTCGTAGCGGTGACCACGCTTTTCCTGCACGGTGCTCTCGCTGGCGAGTAGGCTGAGCTCGGCACGGTAAAAGCCTGAACCGAGCAACTCGTCGATTGCACCCTGCAGGTTCTCGCTGCGATGGAATATACCAACCGCTTCCCGGATGGCGAAAGGCAAGCCGGAGATCCTCTCTCTCCCGTGATGCACGGAGCTCCACGTTTTGGCCTGCAGCGCTCGTCTCGACCAAATAGTTCATGATCCGCTCGCTCCTCGCCTGCTTACCTGTACCCGATACCAGCGACGTACGCGCGGAGAAGCGCCTCCTCGTCCTCCACCTCGCCCAGGAGCGCCTGCAGCGCATCGCGCGCATTTACGACTCCGCACGGCCGGGACTCCTCATCGATGATAGGGATATGGACAAAGTCCCGCAGATGCATGAGCGCCAGAACATCGTGCAGAGAGTCTCCCTGCTTGCAGTAGGTCACAACGGCAGTCATTACGTCCGCAACTCTGACGTCGCTGAGGACTCCGTGGCATCGGGAGACTTGCCACACGATATCGGTCTTTGTAATGACACCCGTCATTGTTCCCTTGCTGTCACAAACGACCAGAAGCGCCCTATGCCTGCTGCACAGCAGCTGCGCGGCTTCTGTGAGCGAGGTGTCAACCTGGATCGCGACCAGGCGTTCCCGGGCGACAGACAATATACTCGCGACACGCATTGCACTTGTCCTGACTGGATGCTCGCCCGGTGCCACCACCGAAGCATCCGACGGATGGTCGAACGAGAAAGTCTCTGGTTTTTGGGGACCGGACCGCCGCCCTCTCATTGGACGGGTCCCGGATGCTCCCGAACCTCAAGGTGTGATTTGTGGACACATCTGGCAAACGAATATAATTGTCACTTGAGCGCAGATTTTCTGCTAGATCGCATATGGACATCGAACTCGCCCGAACCTTCCTGGAGATCGTGTCGACAGGGAGCTTCATCCGGGCATCGGAGCGCCTCAATGTCGCCCAGACGACCGTGAGCGCGCGCATACGGCTCCTCGAGCAGCAGCTCGGACGCCCACTGTTCGTGCGGAACAAGAGTGGTGCGTCGTTGACACCGGCCGGGGAGCAGTTTCTGCACCACGCTCCAGCCTTAGTACAATTATGGCAACGTACCCGATATCAGGTGGCGGTCCCGCCGGGCCATCGCGCCATGCTGACGGTTGGCAGCGAGGTGAGCCTCTGGCAGCCGCTTCTGCTCAACTGGGTATTGTGGATGCGGCAGTTCCTTCGCGACGTTGCGCTTCGTGTCCATGTCGATGTGCCACAAGATTTAATCAATCAGGTCGCCGGTGGCCTGGTCGAGGTTGCGATTATGTATGCACCCCAGCATCGGCCAGGGCTCAAGATCGACTTACTCATGGAAGAGGAGCTTGTTCTCGCGACGACAGACCCCGCGGCGAGCGGCAATGAGCTCGATTATGTCCATGTCGACTGGGGGCCCGACTTCACGCTTCGTCATGACGCGAGTCTCCCGGACGTGACGCCTGCACTGTCCGCAAATCTCGGCCCATTGGCTTTGAGCTATGTTCTTTCAGCGGGTGGCTCCGGCTATTTCAGGATGGAAGCCGTTCGCCAATACGTGGAGACCGGTCGGCTGCATCTCGTGTCGAATGCTCCGCGGTTTTCATATCCGGTGTATGTGGTTTATTCGGCCAACGCCGACGAGGGCGTGTTGGCTCCAGCCCCAGCAGGGCTGCGCACCCTGACGACGAAAGAAGGCAACAGCTGATCGCAAGGACCGGAGTCTGATGTCATCGCACTTGTAGCGTCCAGATCGTTCAATCTGCGTCCGATCGCGACAACGAAGCCCCAACGAAATGGTCGCGGAACGCGGCTCCCAAAGCATCGATCGCAGCCATCGTGTTGGTAAAACGACCGCATCGGTACCCGGCGGCATACAGCGTGCAAGTTTACATCGTAAG
>JAMXLO010000084.1 GCA_024280945.1 Acetobacteraceae bacterium | reverse complement strand
CGGTGAACCAGGTGTGGAAGATCGACCAGCCACCCCTCTCCACCGGCTCCTTCGTCGCCCGACGCTGCACCACGGACCCCCAGTCCGTCGCCTGCAGCTCCACATTGATGCCGATCTTCTTGAGCATATCGTGGGTGATGTCGCCTAGCGGACCAATCGTGGCGAACTCGGTCGGCGATCGATCCGGCGCAGACGCGCAAATCTGCTTAATGGATCGTCTTGGCGTCGCGATGCCTCGCTGTGGCCGGTCGGTCTCGCTGCTTCGCGTCCATTTGGTGCCTCTCGGGTGCTGCGTGGCACACGGCTTGTACCAATTTTGTTGAAGCCCCCGGCGTCCTCGGTTGCGCGTGCATATAACCGGTGCCGCTTGATCGCACGGAAGCGAAGAGCGTGAGACACAACGCAAATGGGGAAAGGTCGTGCTGCCTGGTCAAGAACCAGGATGGGACATGGAGCCGGGCCGAACCCACTTTCAGATCGCACACCAGGACGCGTGATCTATGAGCCCGGCTGACTGGTAAGGGTGATGTTGACCCCGCCGGGCGCGAGAGTGAGCCGGGCCCCGCGGGCCGTCGTGATTCCATCGATCACGACCCCATTCTGGTTCCGGAGGCTCGTCACGGACCCGCCGCCGGCCACAGTCGCGCCCGCTGTGGCCGCAACGTAATTGCCGCTGAAGTCGGCGAGCTTGTAGAGATTGCGTACCCTTCCGCTGCCCGTGATCGATGAGGCGCCGATATCCAGAACGGACAGCCCATTCACTCTAAACGGGTGCTGCCCTCCCTGGTAAGTCAGCGTGCCGTTCCCCCATTGAAAGCCAACCCCGATGGCGACCGCGCCACCGCTGAAGGTCACGGTTCCCTCAGTTGAACCCAGAGGCGCTGTCGTCGCAGGTGGAGGCGGATTTGATGTGCAGCTTGCCAGCGCGCCGAC
The DNA here is from genome assembly GCA_024280945.1 of Acetobacteraceae bacterium. Taxonomy (GTDB): domain Bacteria; phylum Pseudomonadota; class Alphaproteobacteria; order Acetobacterales; family Acetobacteraceae; genus JAMXLO01. The sequence continues at coordinate 20,603 of JAMXLO010000084.1, read as the reverse complement.
GCTAAGCGCCGCAATCGTAGTGACCATGAGGCGATACATCCGCTTCTCCTGTATTTGTCCAGTCTAACACGACGCTGTACCAGGCATTTTGACTCCATCTAAGGCTATTGCCGTAGCAATCTGCGGTAATTCGATCACAATTCCGACACCCGCGCCGCCTGCCGCGATCGACGCTCCAATTTGGGCGTCTCTAACTGCCGCGCAAATGAGGCGTTACTGCTATTGAGACATGCCGCACGCCTAAGCTGTCATGCACTCCGACAGAACTGTGTGGTTTACACAATTGAGGGTAATAACGAAGGCGAGTCGCGGCGATATTGCGTTCCGCCAGGCTTGCCATGAACCAGGAGGCCCAAGTGCTGCCGGAACCACAATTCGGCGTCTGGGCCCAAATCGAGCGCCTCAATGTATATGCGTAAAAAGACAGGTTGAAGAATTTCTTGTGTTGACCCGCGCTTCAACTATCACGCGCGGCCCCGTCGCCAACCCACAGTTCGCACTCTGCCATCATGTTCTGTGAGCCTACAGGAACGCGGCGAGAGCCATCTCACTTGCCCTGCCGCCGGTAGGTGCTCAGGCCTGGACCATCATCCGCCGGAACTGGCGTAGCGAAATCGCGAGATAAATGGCGGCGATCACGGCCACGGCCGCGAGCTGCACCCACACAATTGAAGGGCCCGCGCCACGATACAGAACCGCCTGTGCAAACTCTACGAAATGAGGTGTCGGACTGATGGTGCGCATGACGTATTGCAGCCAGCCAGGCATGCTCTCCATCGGCGTGCTGCTGCCTGACAGAAGCTGCATGACGACCAGGATCGGAATCGCCAGCAGCCCGAACTGCCCCATCGTGGTAGCGATCGTACCGAGAAGGATACCAAGCGCCGCGACGGCAAAACAATAAAGTGCCGCCCCAGCGAGGAACAGCGTGAGCGATCCCGCGATCGGTACGTCCAGCCACCACTCGACGACAACGACCAGCGAGAACCCCGCTGCGAGCAGGAGGACCAAGCCGTTTGCCAGGATCTTAGAGAGCATGATCTCAGCCGGCACCAGCGGCATCACCAGCAGGTGCTCGATCGTTCCCTGCTCGCGCTCACGAATCAGGGCGGCGCCGGTCAATATCACAGTCAGCATGGTGATGTTGTTGATCACCTGCATGACCGAAGTGAACCACGCCGAAGTTAGGTTGGGATTAAATCTCGTGCTGATGACCACATTCACAGGGGAAGCCGTCTGCACCTCCCGCCGGCCAAGCACGTTCGCCACTTCCCGCTGGATGATACCCTGCAAATAGCTCGCACCAATGCCTGCCTGGGTCATCGCGGTCGCGTCAACGTTTAGCTGCGCCGATACCTGACGTCCGGCCAACAGATCCGATTCGAACTTCGGTGGGATTTCCAGCACGAAAACCAGTCTCGCGTGATCCATCTCACTGTCGATTGCGCTCGCCGGTATCTGCCTCGCAGGCTGGAAGATCGGCGGCAGCAGTGCATCGCGCAGATGGCGCGACAAGGGGGAATGGTCCTCGTCCACCACGCCCACCGACAGATTCACAGCCTCGGTGGAGGCACCGATGGAGACCGTATATACAGCTATGGTGAAGGAGTAGACCACCAGTATCAGCATCACCGGATCGGAGCGGATGCTGCGCAACTCTTTGGCAACGAGCCGGCCTATATTGACGAGATGGGTGCGGAGGCTGCTCTTCCGCTCGGTCATCTCACCGCTCCTGCTTGCGCAGCAGAAGCTGCGCCACAGTTAGGAACAGGACTGCAAATATCGTTAGCACCACAAGATTGAGCCAGAGGACGGAAATCCCCAAACCCTTGGTGAAAGCGCCGGAGCTGATGGGCTGATACCAGGCGGGGGGAAAGCCGAGGCCGAAAACCCGTGCACCGCCCGAGAGGGAGGAGACCGGCACCATCAGCCCGGAAAAGTTCACCGCGGGTATGATCGAAAGAATCGCTGTCGCAAATACCGCCGAGACCTGCGTGCGCGTGAACGTCGATACGAGCAGCCCAAAGCCCGTCGTCGCCGTCACGTACAACAACGTGCCGAAGACCAGCACCACAATCGATCCCTTGACCGGCACCCCAAACAGAAAGACCGCGAGCAGCATGAGCAGAAGGAAGCTCACCATCGAGGCGGCGATATAGGGGAGCTGCTTGCCGGCCAGAAACTCGAACCTGGTGATCGGGGTCGAACGGAAATTGGCGATTGAGCCGGTTTCCTTTTCCCGGACTACCGATACGGCTGACATGATCGCGGGGATCAGGATCAACATGAGCATGATCACGCTCGGCACCATCGCGTTCACGCTTCGGAAGGACTGGTTGTAGCGGAAACGGGTATTAATATTGATCTGTGGCTGACTCGCCACCGGCCGGCTACTGAGCGCGGCCAGCTCCTGGCCATACTGGCTGATGACGCCGATGACATATCCTCGCGCGGTCTCCGCCCGAAAAGGCATGCTTCCGTCTATCCAGATGCCGATCTCCGGCGCGCGCGCGCTCGCCAGGTCACGGCCGAAGCCTGGCGGAATTTCGATTGCGAGCTGGATGGCGCCGGAGAGGAATCCTTGATCCAGGTCAGCGAGACCGCGTACCGGCGATCCCTCGGAAAAATACCGGGAACTGGCGAATTGCTCGATCAGCGATCGGCTCTCCGGGGTGTTGTCTAGATCAAAGGCAGCGAATCTCAGGTTTTCGACATCGAAAGAAATACCGAAGCCAAAGGCGATCATAAGGATCACCGGCCCGAGGAGCGCGAAGGTCAGCCGTATCGGGTCCCGCAGCAGCTCCATCATTTCGCGGCGCGCATACGCCCAGAGCCTGCCGGGATTGAACCACCGCCGGCGGGTGACAGGAGGTTCAGAGGCAGCCATCGCGCCGACTTCAGGCGGCGCGACGGGCTCGGCCAGAGTGAGCCCTGCCGCGTCGGCGAGATAGCCGACAAAGGCATCCTCCAGCGAGGGGGTGCAACGGCTCCGCGCCAATTCCTCCGGCTCCCCGACCGCGAGCACTCGGCCGGCATGCATCAGCGAGATCCGGTCGCAACGTTGCGCCTCGTTCATAAAATGGGTGGACAGGAAGATCGTCACGCCGTCGTCTCGTGAAAGATCGATCAGCGTGCGCCAGAAGCTGTCGCGCGCGATCGGATCCACGCCCGAGGTCGGCTCGTCTAGGATAAGAAGCGCGGGGTTGTGCAGCACCGCGACCGCAAGCTGCAGTCGCTGCCGGATGCCAAGCGGCAGGCTTTCCGGCCGCGCGTAAGTGACGTCGCGCAAATCGAAGCGGTGCAGCATTTCCTGCACGCGTGCCTCGCGTGTCGCAGCCGGCAAATGGTAGAGCTCTGCGTGCAGATCGAGATTTTGTCGCACGGTCAACTCGCCGTAGAGCGAGAACGCCTGTGACATGTAGCCGACATTGCGCCGCGCCTGCATGTCATCCGTACCGATCGGCTGCCCAAACAGTTGCGCCGAACCTTCACTCGGCTGCAGCAGGCCGGTGAGGATTTTCATCGTCGTTGATTTGCCGCAGCCATTCGACCCGAGGAACCCAAAGATCTCGCCGCGCGGGATGCGAAGGCTGACGTGATCGACCGCGACGAAGCTCCCGAAGCGGCGCGTCAGTCCCTCGGCCTCAATGGCGGGAACCTGATCATGCGTCGGGCTGCGGGGACGGACTACAACGTCCTTGTGCAGAGCGCGTTTCTCCGGGGGGAGAAGGCTGATGAAGGCTTCTTCGAGCGTCGCAGCGCAGGCCTCGTGCCGCACGGACTCCGGGCTGCCTGTCGCAATCACGTGCCCGTCGTCCATCGCGGCGAGCCAGTCGAAGCGCTCGGCTTCGTCCATATAGGCGGTCGCCACGATCACGCTCATCTGCGGGCGCCGCCCGCGCATCGTATTGATGAGGTCCCAGAACTGTCGGCGCGACAGCGGATCAACGCCGGTGGTCGGCTCATCAAGGATCAGCAGGTCTGGATCATGCATCAGCGCGCAGCACAGGCTCAGCTTCTGCTTCATCCCGCCTGAGAGCTTGCCGGCTGGTCGGCCAGGGAATGGGTCGAGGCCGGTCGCTTGCAACAGTTCTTGGATGTGGGCGAGGCGTGGCCCTGCCGGCAGGCCGAACAGGCGGCCGAAGAAATCGACATTCTCGAAGACGCTGAGCGTGGGATAGAGGTTCCGCCCCAGGCCCTGCGGCATATAGGCGATGCGCGCACGGCACGTGGCTCGGTGCGCAGCGTCGCTCATGTTCCCGCCGAACACGGTCACCTCGCCCCGTTGAATCGTTCGCACGCCTGCAATCAGTGCCAGCAAGGTCGATTTGCCAACGCCGTCCGGCCCAATCACTCCGGCCATGCAATGCGCGGGCACAGTTAGACCGGCATCATCGAGAGCTGCGCGAGCGCCATAGCGATGATGGACGTGGACGACGGTGGCGACATCGCCGTCTGTCATTACGGGAGCTGCACCTGCAGATCGGCGGGCCAGAGGATGTCGGGCTTTGTGCGGACGAAGCCGAGGCCGCGGACGCCGGTTTTGACACGGCTCTCATCTTGCCGCAACAGATCCGGATCGATCTGCAGCTTCACCCGGAACACCAGCTTTTCGCGCTCCTCGCGCGTCTCGACAGTCTTGGGTGTGAACTGCGCGTCTGCCGCTACGAAGCTGATCCTCGCCGGCACCACGTATCGCGGCAGGGGATCAAGGACCACCCGCGCCTCATCGCCGATCTTCAACACGCCGGCCTGCGCCGCCGGTAGGAAGATTGTCATGTAGACATCATGGAGATCGAGGATCGTCAGCACTCGGCTGCCCGCCGGGACGACCTCGCCCGCACGCGCGAGCTTGTATTGCACGCGCCCGCTACGCGGGGCACGCAGCTCCAGATCCTGCAGGATCGCCTTCAGCCGTTGCACATCCGCTTCAGCAGTTTTGATAGCAAAGTCTGCCTGCTCGCGCTGTGCCACTGCGGCGCGCAGTGATGCAGCGGCGGCGGTATACGTGGCGCGCCTCTGGTCGCGGTTCTGGATTGTCCCGGCGCCAGTCTTGGCCAGATTCTCGGCGCGGTCGAGCTCCACCTGAGCCAGTTGAAGGTCGCTGTTGCGCGATGCGATCTGTGCCTCGGCTTCGGCTTTTGCGTGCTGGGCACGAAGAACTTCGGACTGTGCGCCGCGCAGCTTGGCCTCGTATTCCGGCGCGGAGATGCGGGCCACGACCTGCCCGGCCGTCACGGGATCGCCTTCCTTGACCGAAACCTCTGCAAGCCGACCTGCATATTTCGCAGCAACGTCCACCTGCGTTGCCTCGATCCGGCCATTGGTTCTCACGATGCCTGATGGCAACGTGCTTCCGCGCAACCGATCGATCAGCGTGCGCAGTCGCGATTGCCCAAGCGCGACCGCAATGAAGGGGTCGTGGCCAATGCGGGGCAGCGAAGTGGCGGCGACAAGAGCCGCGGTCGCGGCAAATGCGGCGAGATACAGCCGGGTGCGTATCATCGTAGCTCCCGTGCTTGGTGTGTTCGGACAACTCGCCGAACCTTCGCACATTACTGGCAGCGACGGCAAAATCTAGGGGGCTGGAGCAATCCGGGAACTGGTGATGGGTTATCGCTCGCAATGCTGCCGATCCTGATCGGCAAAGAGGTCGCTAAGCCAGCCAGCTGCAAGTTTGGCGCAAGAGCCGCCAGTGCAAGCGGTGGCGTCTCGCCGACCACGCGCAGCCTTTCACCCTGACCTCGACACTCGCGGTGCCGCGGAAAGCCGCGCAAGGAACTGGCTCGTGCGCGGACTACTGGCCATCGCCGCTGTCGTCGCCCCAAGTTCACCGTGGTGCAAGGGCTGATCAGCTTTGCGGTGCTTGTTTCCTGTGGCGCTCCTGGCGTGGTGAGTGACGAGTTCATCGGCACTAGGTTCGGTGCGGATGGCACCGGGCGGAGGTGATCGTGACCGACGAGGTTGGACGCCTATCTTTTAGACGTCGAGGATATACCCGGTTCGTTGCAATAAACTCAGCCACCAGCTCATGGAGCCTCGCTCTGCGATGAGGTTGCATCGGCATAGTGTCGCAACCGGCCTTCGCCGTGCATTTGCAATGGCTCTAGTCGGGTTCGCGGCTCTCCTCGGTGGAGCCCCGCCAATACGAAGGCCGCCTTTTGCACCAGCTGCCGCCGACCGCACCGGTTTCGGCGACGTCTACGCCGAGCTCTATATCAATGAGCCATCAGACGCTAACTGCGTCGCGTTGTTTCGGCGAGGCACGCAGGTCGTCGAGGATCTGGTCCAGATCGACGACTTTGCACGGCCGCCCTGAACGCTTCGGCAGTTGCAAGGCCACCTCGACGCGGCGTTCGTCGAGCTCACACCCGGTACCGGCGCGGGTGTCATCCGCGATGCGGCCTATGGGGCACTACGGGAAGGGGTGCGTGCGCTTGAGGTGCGGCTGATTGAACTCATCGAGGAGCGACGTGGCCCGATGAATACCGCAGTAGAAACATCGATAACGCGCGTAGACGTACCTCGAACTGGCACTTCGTTGACATTGAAATAGATAATCCGAATATCGACCAGGCCTGCTTCGGCCATCCTGTACCGGCTCAACCTGCCTCCGCAGGCCCAGATAAAGACTGCGTCGTCGATAAAATTCAGGAGTTCGCGGACGAACTCGCAAGACCCAGACACCGATCCCGAAGAGCAAGTGCTCGCACTCAAGTTCCTGTTGCATTTTGTTGGCGACATCCATCAGCCGCTGCATGCTTCCGATAACCATGACAGGGGCGGAAATGAAAGAAGGTATCCGCTACCGGACAGCCTTCTGGTAATCTCCACAACTACTGGGACGATGTGTTCGTGGAGCAGCTCGGGCCTAATGCAAAGAGCATCGCCTCGGCTCTGATCGGGCACATCTCTGAGGACCAAGTTCGGCAGTGGTCGCTAGGGGCCGCAGCAGATTGGGCGATGGAATCCTTCAAGATCGTGAAGGATGATGCCTATGGCCAACTCCCTGAGGCAAATTGAAAGCACGTGTATCGGCTGAGTGAGGATTATATGGCCACGGCAACGCAAGATGTCGCACTTCAGCTCAGCAAAGGTGGTGTACGGCTGGCGTTTGTGCCGAATCAGACCCTTGGGCCGAGAAGTCAGTAACTCTCCGAGCCCAAACGTCTGCATGGGGGAGAAAGGATGGTCTTTCTCCCCTTTTGGGGATTAAATTGGCCTCATTGACGAGTTTTAAACACCAGATGCGCTTTCTATGGGAGCGCCAGCTTATATATGTTACGGCCTTACGACAATGGGATAGGCAAATGGCCAAGACAGTGAGGGGACGCACACACAAGGTCGCAGCGCGGAAGGCTCCTGCGCCAGCAAAGCGCAAAACCGCGAAGCCAGCCGTGACGACCGATAAGATCAGAGCTCTGGTCCACAATCTATCAGCCCAGGAACTTGACGAGTTGATAAAGGTAGCCACCGGCCGGAAGAATGAAGAGATGGCCGGTGCCAGAGCCAGCTTCTTGCAAGAGGTGAAGGCCAGGGCGGCGACACTTGGAATGTCCCTTGCTGATCTGGTAGGGCTGGGCGGGGAGCAGGATGGGAAGTCGGCAGGAGACGAAGGTGCATCTGCGACTCCCAAATACCGCAATCCCAAAACAGGGGAAACATGGTCTGGGCGTGGCCGGCCGGCGCGGTGGATCACCGAGCTCGAGGCGAAGGGACGCAAGCGCCAGGAGTTCGCATCTAAATAGATACGGCTTGAGTATCTCATCACCCGGACCGGTCGGAGAATCACGCGCGCGACAACAACAGGTTCGGCGGAACATGCTCGCACGGATTGACAATTTTGCACCCATGGCGGCGCCGCGTCGCCGCTTCGACGAAGCGCTGGGTAACGGCCGCAGGCGATATTGGGGTCTCACCACGGACCGGCGCTCAGACTGCTGAGCTTTTAGCCGCTGCACCCGCTGCCAACTTATCCGGTAATCGGGCGCAGGCCGACCATATGATGGTTGAGTTGATGCGGACAACCCGCCCAAGCGGTCGGATCGGCGCAATCGTGCGCTCGCAGGATATGCCGTGGTGCTTGAATCTACCATTCAATCCCGCTTTACGGGCCAAGGTGGACCGCGCGGGGGGTCTTGGTGGCGGCGTATCGCCAACTGGCTGCGTGACGCCAGCCTCTACAGCCGATTCTGCACCGCCGTGCTTGTCGCGATTGGTTCGTCTTCACCCTGGCGCGCGGCCTATCTGAGACGCCTGCACAGCGCTCGTCGGATTGGCTTAACTATTTGCTGGATCCGGAGGATTAGATAGATGTCAAATTCGGCACGATAAGCAAAGCTAATCTGAACCATCACAATAAACATATTGTGCTGGGGCCGCTTCAGCAATAGATGCTTAGCACCGCGACCTTGCGGCGATGCGATCGTCCGGATGGGCGGGGCATCACACGACAATGCCGGCCCAGACCCTTATCGACTGGTCGGCGGGCAGCGGATTGGCCAGCGGCGCCTGCTGCGTAGATGAGCGCGGAGACTGTCCATATGTCGGTAGCCGGTGCCAAAGACCTGGTCGGAAGGTCATTAGCCGGGCGAAAGCTCATCGTCGTACTTTACGCCGATATGGCTGGCTACAGCCGCCTAATTGGCATCGACGACGTCGGGACGCTCAAGCGACTGCGGTCACTACGCACCAGTGTGATTGATCCGGCGATTGACCAGCACGGCGGCAGGACTGTCCAAACTGCCGGCGACTCGCTGCTTGTCGTATTTGACAGCATCGACGGGGCAGTAAGCTGCGCCTTGGCGATGCAGAAAGGGGTAGTCGCCCATGACAGCACGCATGCGCCAGATCGTGACATCCGGTTCCGCATCGGGCTCAACATCGGCGATGCGATAGCTGATGGGACCGACCTGCATGGCGACGTGGTCAATGTCGCTGTCAGACTTCAGGCGGAATGTCCTCCCGGCAGCATCTGCGTCTCCCGTGCCGTGCGCGACCAGGTGCGGCATCCGCCTGATCTTCCGTTCGAGGAGCTCGGTGCCCTCAATCTGAAGAACATTGCGCGCCCGATCGAGGCATTCGTGCTAAGGCCAGCAGGCGCAGGCTCTGCATCGGGGCGCGATCAACAGTCTGGACCCGACGATAGGTCGGAGATCGTGTTTGCCGACTGTGCCGTTGACCTGCATCGTCGGGAACTGCGACGAGCTGGCCGAGTCATCCATGTCGAACCGCAGGTCTATGATCTGCTCGTGCACCTTGTGCGCAACCGGGATCGCGTGGTTGGCAAGGACGAACTCCTCGACACGATCTGGAATGGCCGTGTCGTGTCCGACGCCGCGCTTAGCAGCCGCATCAATGCCGGGAGGAAGGCGATCGGCGACGATGGCGACACACAGGCGCTGATCAAGACCATCCATCGACGTGGATTTCGCTTCGTTGGCGTGGTACGGGAAACGACAAACGCTCCGGCTGAGAGCCCTTTGAAAGCACCTGAGCGGATTATCGACTCAAGGCTTGGGGCAATCGAGGCGTCTCGCAAACCGTCTATCGCGGTGCTGCCATTCGTGAACCTGAGCAAGGAGCCTGACACCGATTATTTCAGCTATGGCCTCACCGAGGATGTGATTCGGCTGCTGGCCCGGCACCGGTGGCTTGATGTGCTGAGCCGCCATTCCGCTATCGCGTTCCGCGGACGGGACACGGATCCCCGCGCGATCGGTTCGGAATTGGGTGTCCGCTACCTCGTGCACGGTAACGTCATGAAGCGTGGCGAGCGCGTGAGCATCACTGTGGATCTGGTCTCGGCCGTAACCGGTCACCAACTTTGGTGGGATTCGTACGACTTCTCATTGGAGAGCATCCTCGACGTGCAGCAAACAATGGCGCAGCAGATCGCTGCCGTCATAGAGCCGGAACTGGCACGTCTCGAGCGCGAGGCTGCCGTTCGCCGTCCGCCAGTTAACCTCGGCGCATGGGACTGCTATCAGCGAGGGCTGTACCATCTGTGGGGATTCACTAGCCCGGGTCTGGCAGAAGGCGAGGCGATGTTCCGTCGTGCTATCGAACTGGACCCTGGCTTTGCGCGCGCACACGGTGCGCTGGCCTACGTCACTCTGCAGAGCCTGGTACAGCGCGACCCGAGCGAACGGCCTGCCTTGCTTGAAGAGGCCCTCGGATACGGCAAGACAGCAGTAGCGCTCGACGACCAGGATTGCATGAATCTGTGCGTGGTCGGTCGGGTCCTCTGCTTCATGCACGAATATGAGGAAGCCGTTGCCTTCCTGGAGGATGCTATCCGGGTCAATCCGAGCTTCGCGCAGGCATATTTTGCGCTGGGCTTCACTCTTATCGTCAGCGGCAAGGCCCGCGACGGATTGACACATCTCGATCGGGCTACCCAGCTCAGCCCGCACGATCCACACCTCGCATCATTCCACACAATACGAGCTGTGGGGCATTTCGCTCTTGGCGACCTCGACATCGCGGAGCGCTTCGCCCGCATCGCGGCCCGGATTCCAAATGCCAATCACTGGCCCTTGGCACTATTGGTGTCGTTGCTCGCTATCAAACAGCGCAGTGCGGAGACGGTGCGAGCGGCTGATGTGCTGTTGCAGCGTTATCCTGGCTACAATGTCGCGACGGCTCGCTCCGATTTTTTCTTCTGCGGAGACATTGATTTGGTCGAGCGCTTTCTCGAGGGTCTGCGTCATGCAGGCGTCCCGGAAACCGCAGCCCCCGACCGGGCCGGGCCAGTGCGGCTGGCAGCCTTGACTGAAGACGCGACAGCCAATTGACCTGGCGTACACAGTGGGGAACTGATCGCACCAGATAGCGCTCGGCGCCCCTGGAAGTCGGTTGGCTGAGCCGTGCTGCAATGCGCGTTCCATTGGTGGTCATAGCCTTCAACCCCGGGTCTGAACGACGTAATCAGCGCTGATGGCGCCACATCGTCGACGGCCAATACCGCCGTATGCCTCAGCCTGTGTCTCTGGCGCAAAATCCACGAATTCTCAAGACCTTCTTCAGGTCTCCTTCAAGCTATCCACGTGTCACTCGACTAGGTTGGAGCCACGCCTCGAGGGTAGTTCCCCAGGCGTCCGAGAATGATCCAACCCGAGGACGAGGATACCAATCATGTCAGCCCACGCCATCAGCGCCGAAACAATGCCTGCAAAGAAGATCCCCGCTCCGCTGAATGGAATCAGCACGCCCGCCCTGTTTGCCACCATAGACGTCGTAAAGAACCAGCCACAGCTCGCCGCCTTCCAGTTTCGTGCCAGAGGCGATTGGCTTGGTGGAACGCATATGCGTACAACCATGTCTGACTTCTCCGGGGCCGGCGGTGAACACAGCCATAAGTCAGCCTATATGGCCGAGGCGGATCACCCACCGGTGCTTTGCGGCCAGGACAACGGGGCGACGCCGGTCGAATACGTGCTGCACGCACTCGCCGCCTGCTTGACGGCTGGGATCGCAAACATCGCCGCAGCTCGAGGGATCACTCTGCATTCCGTGACCTCTTCGCTGGAGGGTGACATGGACCTGCGTGGCATCCTGGGCCTCTCCAAGACGGTAAGGAACGGCTTCAGCGGCATGCGGGTCTGTTTCGATATCAAGGGTGACGCACCCGAGGCGAAGCTGAAGGAGGTCGTACAGCAGGCCTGTGCCCGCTCCGCCGTTCTCGACATCCTGACCAACGGCGTCCCGATCAAGGTCGAAACCAACACCTGAATTGTTGCGCTGGCGGGGCACTCGTCTCGCCGGCCGACCCAACGGGAGGTCGAAATGCGGCAGACCGATGCAATCATCATTGGCGCCGGCCAGGCAGGGCTTGCCATGAGCTATTGCCTCAACCGGTTAGGCATCGAGCATGTTGTGCTCGAACGGGGCCGAGTCGCCGAGCGCTGGCGCAGCGAGCGATGGGACTCGCTCCGCCTCCTGACACCAAACTGGATGAGCTGCTTCCCAGGCTGGTGTTACCAGGGCACGGAACCTGATGGGTTTATGACTGCCGCCGAAGTGGCCGCGTCCCTTGAGCAGTATGCGACCGCTGCCCAGGCTCCGGTGGTCACTGGAGCAACTGTCCAGTCGGTTCTTCGCGTCCCAGGTGGGTATCGTGTCGAGAGCGATCGCGGTGTCTGGGGCGGTAGATGCGTTGTGATCGCCACCGGCTATTGCGATCAGCCATTCGTGCCTGCATTGGCGCAACATCTGCCACCATCGATCCACCAGCTCACATCGGCGGCGTACCGCAATCCAGCCGAACTGCCCGATGGTGGCGTGCTCGTGGTGGGCGCCTCGGCTTCAGGCGTGCAGCTTGCCGAGGAAGTTCGGCGGTCTGGTCGACCGGTGACGATCTCGGTCAGTCGCCACACGCGGCTCCCACGTCTCTATCGGGGGCGCGATATCATGTGGTGGCTGGACCAATATGGCCTCTCAGAAGATGAGGTTGTGGAAGCCTCGGAGCTCGAAGCGGCCAGATCGCAGCCGTCGATGCAGCTTGTTGGACGGCCTGAGCGGGATAATCTCGATCTCTTGGTACTGCGCGACATGGGTGTGCGGCTTGTTGGTCGCGTCGGCGCAGCGAATGGTTGTGTGCTTCAGCTTAACAACAATCTGCCGGAGGCGATCGCTGGCTCGCACGCGCGGATGGAGCGCCTTCTCCAGCGCATCGACCTGTTTGCCGATGCCATCGGCGCGCCGCCCGAGGTGTGGCCTGCGCCGTTCACGGCCGAACCCTCGCCGGCGACCTTGGACCTCGCTGCTGACGGGATCAGGACAGTCATCTGGGCTACCGGATTCCGACGCGATTATCGGTGGCTGCAAGTGCCGGTGCTCGATGCCTCCGGCGAGATCATCCATGTTGGCGGGATTACGCCGTCTCCAGGGCTTTATGTCTTGGGACTTCGCTTCCTCCGCCGTCGCGATGCGAGCTTCATCAGTGCCGTAATCGGCGATGCCACCGAAGTCGCACTGGACATCCGACGTCATCTCGATGCGCGGCCCTGCGCTGCCGCCTAGAGAGGGAGAGCCACATGTTCGCTGACGAAGCATACGATGCTCTCGTCGTCGGTGCGCGCTGTGCGGGGGCAGCAACAGCTATGCTCATGGCACGCCAAGGGATGCGCGTTCTGGTCATCGACCGCGGGGGTTATGGAACGGATACTATCTCTACGCATGCACTGATGCGTGGCGGCGTATTGCAACTGCACCGCTGGGGGATCCTGCCGCGAATACAGGAGGCAGACACCCCATCGGTCAAGACAACGACGTTCCACTATGCCGACGAAGCAATCACCGTTGCTATCAAGCCGTCCAACGGGGTGAGTGCCCTTTATGCGCCGCGCCGCACATTGCTCGATCGGACGCTTGTGGATGCGGCGGTCAGCGCCGGTGCAGTGGTTCGGCATGGCCATACTCTCATCAATCTGACGCACCGGTCGGATGGGCGCGTCTGTGGCGGAACGGTGCTCGATGGGGACCGAAACATCTCTCAAGTCCAGGCGGACGTTGTAGTCGGCGCGGACGGGAGCGGCTCGAGTGTTGCGCGCTTAGCCGGTGCGGAAACGCTGGTACAGGCCCGACATACGACCGCTGTCCTTTTCGGCTACTTCCCAGGCATCGAGCTGCCAGGTTACCATTGGTGGTTCCGGCCAGGGATCGGCGCCGGCGCCATTCCAACCAATTGCGCTCGACATTGTGTCTTTGTTGCCATTGCTCCCGAGCGGCTGCGGAACTGCCCATCACAACACGACCGACTGGCGCTTTTCACAGAACTACTCCGTCAAGCGGATCCTGCTCTGGGAGAGCTGGTTGCCGGCATCGAGCCGGATGGACCATTGCGTGTTTTTGGCGGTCGATGTGGATTCTTGCGGCAAGCGCATGGGCCGGGCTGGGCGCTTGTTGGCGATGCTGGCTATTTCAAAGATCCGCTCACAGCGCACGGCATCACCGATGCGTTGCGTGACGCGGAGCTGCTGGCCGACGCCGTCGTCGATGGCGTCATGGCTAAGTATGCCGCCGCACGGGACGACCTGTCGCGACCGTTGTTCGAGGTCACTGATGCCATTGCTGGCCTTAACTGGGGTCTCGAGCAAATCAAGGTACTGCATCAGGCCCTGAACGAATCGATGAAACGAGAAGTCGTGCATCTCCTTACCTTGGGAGATGCGCATGCAGCCATGCGTGAGGAGGTGTTATGAAAAAGACTGAAATGGCGGCAAAATGCATCTGGAATGCGACGCTGGGCGGAAAGCCAATACCAGGCAGCACGGCGGAACGCTCTCGCTGGACCAGCATGCGTGACGTCGAGATATTCTCTGAAATGACGGGCGACAGGAATCCGTTACATTATGACCCGGACCTGGCGAGCCGATCGCCATTCGGTGGACTTATCGTGCAAGGCGGCGTCACGTCTGGTTTGCTGAACGCGATCGTGGCGGAGGATCTCCCCGGACCAGGCAGTGTCTTCCTGAGCGTGGAGTGGCGTTTCGTCAAGGCAGTCAAAGTCGGCGAACGGATCACCGGACGGGTCGAAATTCTCACTGTGCGGGACGACAAGCCAATCTGTACGCTCGCCACCAGCGTGTGTAACGCTCAGCATGAGACTTGCCTGACCGGAACAGCTGTTACCTATACGATGCCACTCCGCCGGACCGTGCGAGGTCGTCCTCGCCACGGCACCTAAATCAAGCAGACCGTGTGAGAAGGCTCGTCCATCGCCTTCCAAATGAAACCGACTTCCTCCCAATCTCGGCTGCCACGATCCGGACAGTTCTTCGCAGGGATTGATTAGGTGCCAGCAGCGGCCCGCTTCGCTATGCATGCAAGAGTGAGGATTTCTGGCATCTCCTTCCCGCAACGGGGCTAGATGCTATGCTCAAGTGCACCGAGCCCCTTTTCTGCGTGACTGCCGACGACGAGCTGGCGCGAGCACAGCATCGCCCCACCGTGACTATCGCCGCCAACCTATTCGGGCAAAGCCGGCAACATGGTTATCCCGGAGGAGCATCAGATGACAACGTCTTACCCTCTCCCACCCCAGTTGTCGGGGAGCACGACCGTCCAGACCCCTATCGGTGACATCAAGTTCGACAACAACTATTTCGATGATGTCGCCTCAAAGCGGCTTTACGATGAAATGGACTATCAGCAGGCGGCGCAAGCCTATATCTGGAGCACGCCGCTCGTCAGCGTCACGACCTGGCGCGACGACCAAGGCAAGGCCTACGGCGTTGAGAACCCGACCGACTTCATAGTGTTTGAGTCGTTGAAGGAAAAGCGCGGAATCGTCACCGCAAATCTCACGACGCCCTACATCTTCAACTTCAGCAATCTCACGAATGACCCCATTCAGATCGACTATCCGGCCGGGCAAACGGCTGGCGGGATGCTCGACTTTTGGCAGCGCCCTCTATTCGACCTCGGATTGACTGGCCCCGACCATGGTCGCGGGTGCGACCTATATCGTGGTCGGCCCGAATGACGACCCCTCCGGATGCCAAAAACCTGGCCTTCACGTATTCCAGTGCGCAACCAACAATATCTTTATCGGGCTGCGCATCCTCGACCAGAACCCCGCCTTCTACGAGCAAATCACGAAGGACTTTCGGATGGGGCGTTTCGCCAGCACGATGCAGCCGATCCGATTCATCCGGGGTAGGGACATCGAGTGGAGTGCGACGGCACCCCGCGGACTCGATTACTGGCGCAAGCTTTCGGAGGTCATCCAGGAAGAGCCGGTCCGCGAGGTTGATAAGGCCTGGATGGCACTAGTCGAACCGCTGGGGATCGCCAAGGGTAAGACTTTCGCGCCCGACGACCGGCAGCAGGCTATTCTCCTGAAGGGCGCGACAATGGGCGAGCTCATGATGCGCAACCTGCAGGTCAACCCGCGTTATACCGAACCCTACTGGTCCGGCACGTCCTGGTACAAAAGCTTCGACTTCCAAATTGAGCAGGAAACAGCGGATGCCGTCCAGATCGATCAGCGGGCGACCTGGTTCTATGAGGCTGTGGGGACCACGAAAGGTATGGTCAATCCGCAGCCTGGCGAAGGTCAGGTCTATATGACGACGAAGCGCGACGGCAACGGTGACATGCTGCGCGCCGACGCGACCTATAAGGTGCACGTGCCATCTCGTGTGCCTGTCAAGCTGTTCTGGTCACTTACTCTCTACAGTGAGAATACGCGTCGGCCTTACGACAATGGCGGCACGAAAACCAGCGACGCGAGCCTCGACAGTCGGATGAAACAACTGAAGTATGCCGACGACGGCAGCATCGATCCTTATGTCGGCAGCAAGGTTCCCGCAGCCTACGAGCCGAACTACCTCAAGACGGTCAGCGATGATGGCTGGTTTGTCTACTTCCGTCTCTATGCGCCGGAGCTAGCCTTCTTCGACAAGACGTTCAAGCTTCCTGACTTCGAGAAGATCGAGTGAGGGTTTCTCGATTGACGAGGTAGGATGCAACCTTGGGGAGCTGGATCTTTGCGCTTTCCTACTATGAAGCACAAGGATAGTGCGGCTCTCCCATTGGCCGGACGCATTCCAGCAACTGGACCAAGTCTTCCTGCCGAGATCAGTCGCTTTGCGCTCCCACGGTTTCCGCGCCCGGATGCCGGCCGGCACGCTGGCGGAACAGCAACAGGCACGCTGCGATGAACGCCGCGATCACAGCCGAGGCGAGCGGTCTGCTGAGCGCCAAGCCCCCTTGGTTGATCGGCTTATCAAGAAAATCCCCGACAGTCGCGCCCAGTGGCCGGGTCAGAATGAAAGCGAGCCAAAACAGGAGAACGCGCGACGCCGTCGTCCAGTAATACAAGCCAGCGACCAAAGCGAGAGCCAGCAGGAAAACGAGAGTGCCGCCCTCGTAGCCGAGGCCGCCGGTGTCCGCCATCCAGTCGCCGAGAGCGGTGCCGAGCGTCTGTGAGAAAGTGATCGCAGTCCAATAGAAGGCCTCGACGCGCGGCGTTGAGACCGTGTTGACCGAGATCGTCCCTTCCGACCAATACCAGAGGCCAAGCGCCACCACGAGGCAGCCAAGCAGCAGCGTTGAGCCGCCGGAGTAGCCGATGCCGAGAGAGCGATCAGCGAAGTCGGCCATGGTAGTGCCGAAGGTTGTGGAGGCGACGATGGTGGCCCAATAGAGAACAGGATGAAATTTCCTGGCGACGATTTGCGCGGCAACCAACGCAACGAGCAAGCCGAAGAAAATTGCCGTGCCGGTAAGATATCCTCCGTTGTGGGCATTCGTATCGGCGTGCAAGAGCGTCATTGTAACGGAGTCGCCGCCGGTTTCACCGAGCGTGGTGGCCGCGATCTTGATTATCCAGAAGAGCAGTGTGACTTCGGGTACCTTGCTCAGATAGCGGTTTCGTTGCTCGATGCTCATACGCCTGATCCCATTTTCGTCCGTCATGTTCCTGCTTCCACATTTGGCCTAAAGAGGCCAGCAAATGCATCGCGTGCACTTCCAGCCTTTCCGGAAATTAATGCCGGCGTAAGGAAGCTGTTGTGGAATGTGGGATGAATGGAGCCGCGGGTTTAGGTTCGGGAACGGCGCGCGCGAACGGACAGAGATGCAAGTGTAAGGAGACAAGTGCAAACGGATGCGAGAGGGATTCCGAGCCCGACGGCTCGATGGCTGGCGAGCGCATCACCAACCGCAGTTCCGGCGCAGCGTTCAGCCATGACTATCGTCCAGAACAGCAGCGCCGACATCGGAGCGAGAATCTCGCGGGTCAGGATCAGGACCGCGAGTGCGAGACACAAGGTGATCGAGGCGCTGTAGAGCCCCGCATTGTGATGGATCAGATCTCCCGCCACCGTGCCGAATACTCCCGCGATGAACATGGCGATCCAATAGGTTCCATCCACGCGCGGCGAGCCTGATCGGGACAAATCTGGCTTGGTAAAGCGTGCCGCGAGTAGCGTAAGCACGCCGAGCAGGATGGAGGACAGCACGTATCCGAGAGCCAGATCGTGCGTCGTGATATCGGCGACATTGGTCGCGGCGGCGCGCATCGCGACGATCGCGAGCCAGTATCCAGCCTCGGTGCACCAAGCCGCACGGCGATGATACCAGACGGCTGCGAAGCAGACGATCAGCAACGAAAGCAAGGAGGGTAGTCGGCCCGGGAATACGATCTCCGCCCAGAGGTCCCCGACGTTGGTGCCGAAGGCACTCGCGGCGAGCATCGCCACCCAATAGGAGTGCGTGACCTCCATCGGCGGTGGCGGACCCAGTGTGTAGTCGGCGGCCATGAACCTATTGCGCGTTTCGACAATCATGGCCCGAATATGTAGCCCAAAGCACCTTGCCCAAGCGAACGCTAAGCACCTCTCGACTGGTTGAGGTAAAAGTCACAATTATGCAATATGTAAAAGCCCACCTATTACTTCAGGCGCGGCTGCCCATCACCGCGCGACGGCGCTTCCGCCCCTAGCACGGAGCGGAGGGACCATCTTGCAGAGTGAGATACGGCAAGGCAGTCACTGATACATGACCGTTTGCGCAGTACTTGGCGAGAACGAGCATTTGCCGGGTTTCCTACGAGGCTGTGGCAACCACGAAGCCGGCGCGCGGAAAATGCACGCATACTTCGCCAATCTCGCGGTCACGGCGCCGGATGACGATCTCATGGACGCCCGAGGCGACCAGTTCGCCCATGACCGGGTCGCGTCCGGTATCGTCCGGCGTGACGGTGACCGTCATGCCAGGCGTCCGGCCGGCGGGGTCTCGCGGATCGGGGGTCGCGCTGGCGATTGACGTGGCAGCGCGGGCGACATCCAGGGCCTGCTCCGCAGTCATTGGGCTCCGCTGGCCGTGGCCGATCGTGGCAACCCGCTCTGCCCATTCCAGCAACCTTGGAAAGCCGTCGAGCGGCGCCGCCAGGGGTCCGATTCTCTGCCGTAAGAACCAAACCGGATGGCAGGCGGCCAGATCGGCGAGGCCAGCGGCGGAGCCCTGCAAGAACCGGCGCCCGTCCGCCAGCATCCGATCCAGCCAGTCGAAATGTGCGCGCAACTGATCGAGCGCGTTCGGTAGCGCCGCCTGCATCGCAGCGGGATCGATAGTCCGGCCAGAGAATTTGGCCCGGTCTTCCAGAAATCCCTTGGGCAACGAGTCAGATCTCTTCGCAAACACAACGTTCGCGGCTTGTCCGAACGTGGTCTTCTCGGCCCACCAGGCAAGCGCGTCGGCCGCGCCGTGGCCGGTCGGATAAAAGGTCGGGCTGGGGCAGCGGCGCTCGAGTTCGCGCATGATCAGTTGGCTGTCGCAATAAATGTCCGCGCCGATCTGCAACACTGGCGTCTTGCGATAGCCTCCCGTCAACGCCGTCAGGTCGGGCTTCGGCATGATGGCGGGGATTTCGACCGATCGCCACGCCAGACGCTTGAGACCAAAACCGAGCCGGACTTTCTCCGAATAGGGGGAGGTCTCGTAGTGATGCAGAATGATATCGATCATCGGGACGGCCCTCACTTTGGAGTGGTGCGTCCCCTTGATAAGAGGCGGGGCTGACGTGCCGGCAAGCGATGGATTTGGCGGGTGAGTTTAGCCACGCTAAACTTGCACCATGATCAGACGCTTCGCGTTGCTGCAGACGTTTGTCGCCGTGGCGCGCGCCGGAAAGATGAAGCAAGCCGCGCATGAACTCTCGCTCACGCCGGGCGCGGTCAGTCAACGCATTCGCCAGCTTGAGGCGGCGGCTGGCCGCCGGCTGTTTTCACGGACGCCCTCGGGGGTCGGGCTCAGCGCCGCGGGTGAAGCCATGTTCGCGGCACTTGCTGAGCCCTTTCGCGCGATCGAAGCGGTCGATCGCGAACTCGGCGGCCCATCATCCAGCCGCGTGACGATAAGCACAACGACGTCGTTCGCGACGACTTGGCTGGTGCCGCGACTTTCCATGTTCGCGCATCGTCATCCGAATATTGCAATCGCGGTGGAGACCGGTAACCGCCCGGTCGATCTGAAGCGAGAGCCGATCGAATTGGCGATACGGCACGGATTGGGAAACTATCCTGGCCTGGAAGCCACCTGGCTCGTTGCTCCCGAACTCATAGTCGTCGCGAGCCCCGATCTGCTTAAAGAGCGTGGCCCCCTCAAGGGGCCGGCCGATTGCCTGGCATTTCCTCTTCTCCATGACTTCAACCGTCAGGACTGGGCGTATTGGTTCGAAGCCCATGGCGTCGCCGCGCCTCACTGTAGAACAGGCCCGGCGTTCTCGGAACATCACCTGATTGTCCAAGCCGCCGTCATGGGACAAGGACTAGCTCTGGTGCGGGATATTTATGCCGATGACGAACTTCGATCGAAGAGGCTGGTAAAGGCGCTCGCGGTCAGCTGGCCGGTGCAATTCGCGTATTATGCCGTCACAACAGCCGAAGCCCTCCAAAAGCCCGCAGTGAGATGGTTTAAAGATTGGCTGGTCGAAGAAGCCCGACAGGGGATCTGATCACAGCACGCGCCGTGCGCGTGGCTACCTTGGTGTAGAGCGCCGTTGTGTCGAGCTTGCTGTGGCCGAGTAGCGCCTGGATTACCCGGATATCGACGCCGTCTTCCAGTAGATGGGTCGCGAAGCTATGCCGCAGCGT
>JAMXLO010000083.1 GCA_024280945.1 Acetobacteraceae bacterium | reverse complement strand
GGCCGGCGATTCCGCATTCTCGTGGTGGTCGACGACTTTACCCGCGAATGCCTGTGCCTGGTCCCTGATACGTCGCTGTCCGGCAAGCGCGTGGTGCGAGAGCTGGATGCGATCATCACCCGCCGTGGTGCGCGTCCGTCGCTTTGCGTCAGTGACAATGGCACGGAACTAACCAGCAACGCCATCCTGGCATGGTGCCAGCGGACCAAGGTAGGGTGGCACTACATCGCACCGGGCAAGTCGCAGCAGAACGCGTTCGCCGAAAGCTTTATCGGACGATGGCGCGACGAATGCCCGAACGAGACGCTGTTCACCTCGTTGCCGTAAACACGTGCCGTGCTGGCGGTATGGCAGCGCGATTATAACGAGGTTCGGCCGCACTCAGCGCATAGTGGTCAGACGCCAACCTCAATCAGGCTCCCATCGTACTCGCCTCCATTAAGACCGCTGCGCGCCGGCGGCGCCGTGTCGCCGCTCAGCCGCTGCACCGGTGATTGAGCTTCTGCTTGATGCGACGCGAACGCGCGTGCTTGTGGGGCTAGCGAGGAGGGAAGAGATGCAGCAAGTAGACTGGAAATCAGCTGACGAGATCGCCGACGACATCATTAATGGAGAGGCCACCTACCAGCTTATCGTCGATCTATGGAGCCGGGTGGGTGAGCTGGAGAAAGAGGTCGGCCAGTTACGGGCTAAGTTGCGGCCGATTAGCGAACCGGCAGCGATCGGATCGCTACCGGGAGGGCCGCCACAGCGTTGGCGGACAGCACGCTAGTGTTCCGCTGGTCCAGACGGGGTGTCGGCGACTCTTCAGGGGCTGCGTGATGGAGCGATGACCTGAGCAAGCTAAAAACCGGCGGAGTGACGGTGACTGCCGTCGTCCTGAATATCGGGGTGGCTTTGGGGTGTCGCCAGCTACGGCATTGCAGGAGAGACATTCGGTGGCGTTGCCGCATTCGTGCCGCCGCCGGTCGGCGTGCTACGTGCAATTGGCGTCTTCTGAGAGTGACGCAGAAACACCTGCACGGCTATGGCCCGGATTGCCGATTGGGTGCGTCAGCCAATTGGCGGCCGGCAGGCACCGAACGTGGTAGAGCAGCGCCCGAATAACGGCGTCGCATCCAACGGGCCGCGCTAGTACGCTGGCGTTGCCAAAGACCCGACCAAGCCAATGACGCCGGGCGATTGGGAAACGGTATTAGGAACAATATATCCGCGGCACCGTGTTCACGCCGCAGATCATGCCGGCGCACAGCGCATTGCACGCCGATCCCCTCGTTGTGCGTCAGTAGATACGTGCGAATGATCTCGCCCCTGACAAAGCGTCTCGCAAACTTGGCATCCGGGCAGCCGCAAGATCAAAGCGATCGCCGCGGATGAATCCATTGCGCAATAGGTCGCTGAGTGCGCGACCACATCAACAGGTTTATGCATTTTCTCCTAAAACTGTGGGTGATATTATTAACCGCTATATGACCTCGCGTGCTCGCCAGTTGCTCGTTGATCTTGTCGAGCGAAATCGGTCAAGTTCGTTCCTTCGGAGAGGGAGGGGCGAAAGGATAGATCAACGCACAAGCGACCTGCTACCACCCGCAGCGGGCACCAATTGTGGCCAAGGGACAGCGGATGCTGTTCATTATGCGCAAGACTACGTCCGAACTTATCAGTCTAAGCCCTACGCGGGGGTGATGGGCACAGAAGTAAGCTACTTCGCCCAGAACGGTTTGTTGCCGCCGCTCGGTCAGTCGTAACGCCCAACCTATCGATTTGACGAAATCGATACACGTCGTCGCTGACGACGAGCCTGGTGCTTGGCGAGGCAATGCTTGGCGCGTGGATGTGCCGAGGACGCCAATAACTGGCAACGACCGGTGCCGCTCGCCGTTCGCCAACCTGACGGCTGACCGCAAACGTCAGTTATCGGACGGAATTTGCACGTAGCGGGGCTGGCAAAACGGGCGGCCAGCTATGCGCCCAACCGGCCACCCAAGGTTGCTACCTTCGGCCGCCATGGACCTGTGGCAAATTGGTTCCGCGTCGGGCAAGCCCGCGTTACCGTAGGGGCATGTCGCATGACGCAACCGCTCTGGCACGCACGACACAATGGGCACCCGCACAGCCGGGCAACCCCGATGGCAGCCTGTGAAGTAATCCGCAGGTGAACGAATGCGATGCAATCCTCCTGCTGTGCGCGTTCGCGGCGATAGCCGCCCTGATCGTGCTGTTGGCGCTGACGGGGTGAGCTACGCCGACAGGGGAAGGGTTCCCCTAGTGGCTGTCCCCGATACTGCAACAATGGGCCGGCGCGGTCGTAATGCGAGGCCGACGACGGGAGGACTGGTCATCACCTCGAACCGCCACGACCTTTTCAGTCGTCGCCGCGCTTCCAGTCGCGAGGTAGGGGCGGCGCCTTATCCGCCAGCTGGTCCCATTCCCGAAGCCATTCTTCGAGGTTCGGCGGAATAGGTCTGTGGCCTGATTGCCAGGCGGTTACGGTCTGCGATCGCACAGACAATCGCCGCGACAATTCATGTGCGGACCATCCGATCTTCCTCATAATCGCAGCTGGCCCACGACATGTCGCTATCGCTTGGCACGGCAGTTACGGCAAACCCGAGTATCTCGATGTTCGAGACTAGCGCAGTATCACTGGCGGGCATCGACCCGGCAGCGGGTGCGCCAGGGCCTGGCCAATACGCTTGGGCTGGTGGAGGTCAGCAATGAACCGATGGCTAACGTCGCTACCGACAGCGGAACCTCTACGCGCTGATGGTGCTGGGCATTATTGTTGTTGGCGTTGCCGCAGCTGGTGGCGCCAAGCTGGTGGCCCTTTGGTGATATCTGCGAATGCTGGGCCTCAAGCTGCGATCTCGTTCATCTACAGGCATGATGGACGAGTGAGTTACTATCCGGCGCTGCTCGTGAGACGAACAGACCGGTGAAACTGAAGTCAGGCGGGGCCGGTTGACGCTCCGCCTGACCTATCGCGACAGGCAATTGCCGGGTCAATTCGCGCTCTCGTTCTTGTCTTGTCTGCCTTGCGATTGCCAGCCGCATCCATCGCAATCGCGGCGGTATTGCTGATGGCCCATCGCAATAATGGATTTTCGCCATGTTCGAGCCGGCCGCCGGATAAGATGGGCTAACGGTCGGCGGACCCTCATCGGTGTGCCCGCCGACCCGCCGCGTTTGGCACCACCCACGGGAAGGGTCGCGGCAGGCGAGGAACGCGCGGTGCTGGCGGCGGTTGCCTACTGTGTTCCGGCCGTTCGGACGGGACCGTGTCCCGATTAGTGCCAGAGCGGCACGCGCAGTGCAGCACTAAATGCATCCCCGGGCGACAATGTCTAGTCCCGGCATTTGCTGGAGCGGGTTGAGGATGAATCGTTCTGGCTGTGCTGTCCAGGCTTTGCAGATGAACTCGTAGGGTGTGAGACCTTTGAGGGTCTTCAGGCGGCGGCCAAAATTGTAAGCATCGACGAAGTCATTGAGGTGGCGCTTGAGCTGGGTGTGACTATTGTAGTGATAGCGTTGGACCGTCGCCTCCTTAATCGTCCGGTTCATTCTCTCGACCTGACCGTTGGTCCATGGGTGATTGATCTTGGTGAAGCGGTGTTCGATGCCATTCTCCTGGCAGCGCATCTCGAACATGTGGGTGACGAACGCGCGGTCGGGACATCAGCGTAACGCGGAGGCAGGCGGAACTGGATGCCATTGTCGGTCAGGACAGTGTGGATCTTGTAGGGCACTGCTTTGACGAGGGCTGTGAGGAAGGCCGATGCGGTGACGCGGTTGGCTTTGTCCACCAGTTGGACGAAGGCGAGTTTGCTGGTCCGGTCGATGGCAACGAAGAGATAGAGCTTTCCTTCGGCGGTCTGCACTTCGGCGATGTCGATGTGGAAGAACCCGATCGGATAGGCCTTGAATTTCCGCTTGATCGACGCCGCACCTTCCACCTCAGGCAAGCGGCCGATCCCATGACGCTGCAGACAGCGATGCAATGAGGATCGCGTCAGGTGGGGGATTGTCGCCTGCAGTGCATAGAGGCAGTCGTCGAGTGGCAGCAACGCATGCCTGCGGAAAGTAACGACGATGGTCTCGTCCTCAATGGAGAGGACGGTTGATCGAGGGTCCTTTGGTCCGATGCGGAGATCGGCGACGGAACTACGCCGCTTCCACTTGGCGACGGTCTTCTGGTTGATGCCGTAGCGCCTGGCCAGCGCCCTCAGGCTCGCAAGAGGCGGCCCACGGGCGTGGATCCCATGGCACCGCCGGTTTCGCTATCACTTTTGCCGCGCACCATGCGCCGCGAGATCAGACTTGGTTACGCTTTGCCAAGCACGCCTCATCAAACTTTGGGGGCATTTTTCCCGTGCATATCGAACGTTCGTAAATTGACAGGGTTTGCACTTTGGACTGGGGCGCTACGCCAAGGACCGCCGGAGAGAACAGCTCGGTAGGCAAGGGCCCGAGCTGTCTGAAACCGTCTGCGTCAGAGGCAGGCCCCTGCCCTGTCTGACGGCTGCGACAGGGGTGGAGACTGCTGAGCCTCCGGCGCACCTTAGTCAGCGATTGTAGCATTCACGTCGCGCGCCGTCGGATTTGCCTTGGGCGGCTCGACGCAGGTTCGCTACGGCAGCCTGGCACTGGCACCAGACCGGTGTTTGATAGCGGTTTACTTGCAGGCTGGCGTTACCGTCAGGAAGTCACGCCGGCCTGCTTTTTTCACTCGTGACCATTACACGAACAGCCACATCACTATGACGAACGTTGATAGAAATGACAGAGGAAATTTGTCTTTTCGGGCAGTTCTCCCGGATGTGTTCCCCTTATGGTTGCCTCGGCATGACGCCTCGGCCCGATCTAGCGAAATCTCCTACTCGCCCGATGGCCCACCCTCCGCCGGCGCATTGCCGGACGGCGGCCGCGACAGCTGCCGATAGGCCCGATTGACGGCGCTCGATGAATTACCCTCCTCCCAGGAAGTAGCTGGCTTCTCACTAGGGGAACTCATGGCAATCCAAATAGAGATTTGTGTTGATTGCCGCCGCAGCAGCCATTGGCCTAATCATCTTGGTCAGGGCGATTCCGACCGGAATTACGATTTCTCGCCGTCGAGCCCATCATTTTGCAGAGCAAACTGGCAGCTCTCCGGTGCCACCAGCGGTCGATATTCGGCCGCCCGAAGGGTAACCCCCGACAGTCCTGAAGAACACGGCCTCACCTCCGATCCAGACGCCATGCGCGCCGCCCTTGCGGAGGCGCACGAGGCCCTCGACAAAATGGAGGGCCTGATCGTTCAGGTCCGCAGCGCTTTTGGCCTGCTGGAATGCATGGCGGAAAGTCCGCACCAGGTCGAACAAGCGGAATGCAACTTGGCATTAGCATCGCGCTCAAGAAGGAGCTGCAAGGGTTGCGGGAGTGGCTTGGAAAAAAACCAGACCGCCACCGACGCCTGAGGAACTCGCTGCGGTCAAGCGTTTGATGGCGACATTTCAAATGAAGCCAGCGGTTCAGGCCGAGATTGGCTTCGGCCAATAAACCGCGGCAGCCACCATAATCGACGCTGGTACCAAGAGCCGGAGTTCGTGCTCCTCCGCTTGCCGCCACCAGTCGTGCCGCAGCTGTCGAGCGACACGGCAAATTGTTCCTGATGTCGCTGGACCAGCTGCAGTGTCGAGCGATCCTTCGCTATCTCTGACCTAGCGTCGTTCTACAAAGGCCGCCCCGTGGGTGAGGTGATGCGCCTGATGCGATGCTCGCGCGACTGTGGCGGGCGCGTGCTGGCCGCGTGGGTGGAAAGCGGGCCAGTGCTCAACCAGCGCGTCCGACCGCGCCGGGTGCCACGACTAGGGCCGGAGGCATGGCACTCTTGTTGACTTGGCCCCTTCCGTTAGATTCCATGTCCTGCTGCCGCCGCTACGCGTCTAAGCGCGCATGAAAAGCCTACTGGTCATCCCCGCAGCGGGTTTTCTGGCGTGCCGCCAGGCGGGAAGTTCTTTCGCCACGCCCCTGACCTTAACCGTTCCAGCTTATTGTTCAGCTCAAGCGGTCTGCTCCTCCTGAAAGTTGCCGCACCTATTCCCCGACTCGGATGGCACCGGCTATTCGAATCGGATGGCGCTACTTCGCTTTCAATGCCCCGAGTGCGGGCTGGGTGATTACGAGATCGGGTATCTGACTGACGGTGCGGACGCCTATTGCATCATGTGTCAGGAAGAGGACGGTCGCCTAGTTCGACTACACCGCTGGGAAGAGGACGACCAGCTCAAGCCCGCTTCCGTTTGCCCGATCCTGCCTGAGGCGGCTTAATTGGCGCGACCTTGGCGGCGGCAGCCTTCTTCCGCGGCGGCGCTGGTTTCTTCTCGCCAGCGGCCTGACGCAGGCTCTTCTTCAGCGCGGCCATCAAATCGACCACATTAGTTCGCTCCGGCACCTGCGGTTCGCTCGTATCAATCCCTTCGCCTTTGAGCTTCGCGTCGATCATCGCACGCAGCCTGGTCTCGTATCGGTCCTCCAGGTCCGTCGCGTCATATTTGCCGGACTGCCGCTGCACAAGCTGGCTGGCGAGTTGCACCATCTCCGGCTCGGTTTTGATGCTGCCGAGGCCCTCGAACAGGTCCTTTGAGCTGTTCAGGTCCTGCTCCTCGTACAGGGTGTGCGCCATGAGTCCGTCGCCGGTCGGCCGGAGGGCAATCGTGCGCTCCCGCTGGGAGATCACCACGCGAGCCAGGGCTGTCTTGCCGGTCTTGGCGATGGCTTCGCGGAGCACCGCATACACGTCGCGGCCTGCGTCACCATCAGGCGCCAGATAATAGGCGGCATCGTAGTAGACCGGGTCGATGGAATCCGTCTCCACAAACTTCTCGATGGTCATAACCGACGAGCTTTCGACCTTGACGCTGTCGAAGTCCTCGTCGTTCAGCAGGACATACTG
>JAMXLO010000082.1 GCA_024280945.1 Acetobacteraceae bacterium | reverse complement strand
GGGCCCCGTCATCCTCGCACTTCCCAATGCCACGGCGACATACGACGAAACCGCCGACCCTTACCGTCCGGTGAAGGGTTGGAAATCAGCGCCCGATCCGGCGGATGTGCGCGCAGCCGTGGACCTGCTGCTGGCAGCGCGAAATCCGCTGATCTACGCCGGTGAGGGGGTCATATACGCGGGTGCCTCCGATGACCTGAAAGCGCTGGCAGAGCTGGTGAATGTGCCGGTGATTACCACGCTCAAGGCCAAAGGGGCGTTCCCGGAGGACCATCCGCTGTTCGTCGGCGTACGTGGTGACCAGGTGGCTCACTACCTGAACAAGAGTGACGTCATCCTGGCCGTAGGCTCAAGCCTGTCGCCGGGCCGCTTCAGCCATGGCATTCCTGATGCGGCGAAGAAATCCATCATCCTGTGCAACGTCGACGAGCTGCACATCAACAAGATGATTCCGACGGCGCACGCGGTGATCGGCGATGCCCGCTTCATCCTGCAGGCGCTGCGTCAGGAAGTGTCCGATCGCACGTCCGGTGGCGGACGGGCGGGGGGCAATGTCGCGGCAGAAGTGAGGGCGGCGCGTGACGAGGGGCTCGCCCGATACCGGCAGGTGATGAATTCCGACGAGACGCCGATCAACCCTTATCGGGTGTACGGCGATCTCATGCAGGTGTTGGATCTGCACAACTCGTTCGTCACGCACGAGTCGGGCAACACGCGCGACCAGCTGAGCACCGTGTTCGACACGCTGATCCCGCGCGGCTTCCTGGGTTGGGGCAATGTCTCTACGCTCGGCTTCAGCCTGGCTGCCGCCATTGCCGCCAAGAAGGCGTTTCCCGACCGGGCTTCCGTGGCGGTCACCGGCGAGGCGGGCCTTGGCTATATGTTGGGCAACCTCGAGGTTCTGCTGCGCGAGAAGCTTGGGATCACCGTCGTGCACATCAGCAACGGCGGCTTTGCGGGCTATGGGCCCGGCTTCTGGGGAGCAGGGCACGACCCCTATACACACCAGGTGCTGGGGCCCAACGACGTGGACATGTCGAAGGTGATCGGCGCCTTAGGCTTCCACACCGAGCGGGTGAGTGAGCCAGCCCAGGTCATTCCGGCCTTGCGACGGGCGCTCGACATCAATGCGTCGGGTCGTCCGGCGTATATCGAGTTCATCTGCAGCCAGTACCCTGTCTACGGCCAGTGGGTCGGACGAGGCGAGGGATAAGACGCGGCGATCATGTAGCTGTTGACCGCCAATTTTCTTCGGAGTTATGGCGTGTGCCGGCTCGATCTGGTTGCATCGCAAGAAGGATAAACCGATGAGCGCAAATGGCGTGGTCGTTCCTCCGGACTACGGTTCAGCAATGGAGCATATGGCACCAGGCAGGTCAGTTGTGCTGAAGCTGCTGAGTGACCAAACCAATGAGAGTTTGATGATGTTCGAGGAGGCGACGCCCGCCGGCACTGGTACGCCCGTGCACCTCCATCATGATAGCGATGAAATGACGTATGTCTTGAAGGGAGAGTTTGCCTTCAAGATTGGTGACGAGCTTACCACCGGCGGGCCTGGTACTTGCGCATTCATACCGAGGGGTGCCGCGCATGCCTGGAAGAACATTGGCACCGAGGCGGGCTTAGCGCTGTTCGTGTATACACCTGCCGATGCCGGGAAACTTTTCGAGGAGCTGAAATCGGCGGGACGGTCGCTCGCCTCGATGGATCCTGAAGAGCTGAGGCAGTTTTTCCGCAAGCATCGCTGGGAAATCCTCGGACCGTCGCCGTTATAGCAGTTACTAAATGGGTGGTTGCGCGACCCAGGACTGTTCCGCGTTCATTGGGAGACACCTGAGACGATGCCGAAGCTGATCCCCGTTCCCGATGCGTTGAGCAAGCCGTTCTGGGATGCCGTCAATCAAAGACGGCTGGTGTTGCAGCACTGCGCTGCCTGCAATCGGCTGCAGTACCCCCCACAGCAGGCCTGCCAGGTCTGCAACTCCGCCGCCAGTCTGACGTGGAAAGAGGTCGAGGGGCGAGGTCATATCGCGGCTTCCATTGTGATCGAGGATGGCCGCCTGAACCGACGCATGCCCGATCAGCCGTATAACCTGGCCATGGTGACGTTGGACGCGGATCAGCGAGTCAACTTCTATTCCAACCTCCCGGGCACGCCACCCTACAAGGTGCCGGTGGGCGCCGCCGTCGAAGTGATGTTCGAGGAGGTGGCGCCAGGCCAGCTGATCCACGAGTGGCGGGTCGTCGCTTAGAGGAGACGCAGCATGGACCAATTCACCGGCGGTTGCCTGTGCGGCAATGTCCGATTTGTGGCGTCGGGACAACCATATCGGGTCGGCCTTTGTCACTGTCTGGACTGCCGCAAGCATCATGGGGCGCTGTTTCACGCCTCCGCGGTGTTCCCTCAAGAGGCGGTGACGATCGAGGGCGAAGCACGCGAATACGCCAAGCGGTTTTTCTGTCCCCGCTGCGGTTCGACCGTATTCGGACGCTGGGCCGACGAGATCGGCGTGAACCTAGGATCGCTGGATGCTCCTGACCAATTCAAGCCGACCTATGAAAGCTGGATCGTCCGTCGTGAGTCGTGGTTGCCGCCGTTTCCGCTTAGCCGGCGATACGAGGGTGATCGTGACACCTCGACCCGCTTCGAGAAGTAGGTCGCACCAACGGTGAGAGGAAACGTGGAACGATGAGCGGGCCAGACCGGTATCAGTGGCGGCGAGACAAGGACGGTCTCGGCGTATGGGAACATCGCGGCAAGGTCGCCGTGGCGGGTGTCGGACATTCGCCGGTGGACCGTCGCTGGGACGGCGTCTCGATGGACAAGACGCTGGGGGCCTATTCCATCCTGGCCTGCCAGAAGGCAATGGACGACGCAGGCGTGACACCGGATCAGATCGACGGCGTCATCTGCTGCGACAGCCACATCGCGGGCGGCAGCGGCGGCTCGGCGTCGCAGTGGGCGCCACGGCCGTATTTTCCCCCGCCCTACGACTCGGAGTGGGGACTGACGCTGGTCAACGCGAAGTGGCTCATCGAGCAGATGCACCTGCCCAACGTGAAGTTTGCTCCGACTGGCGTGCCGACC
Organism: Acetobacteraceae bacterium; assembly: GCA_024280945.1. Classification (GTDB taxonomy): domain Bacteria; phylum Pseudomonadota; class Alphaproteobacteria; order Acetobacterales; family Acetobacteraceae; genus JAMXLO01. Next base: position 4,248 of record JAMXLO010000082.1, on the reverse strand, counting down.
ATCAGCGAAATGGTGGGCATGGCGGCGCAGGCCGTGGGTGACGGCGTTTGCAGCACGTGCCTGGTGATCTATCCGACGGGCAATCTGGAAGGCCGCTATCGTCGGGGTGGCGAGAATGCCGACGACTACGCTCGTGGCGCACGGCAGTGGACGGCGCCCTGGGGCAATCACGGCGGCAACGATTTCATCAACATTTTTCCCCATGGGCAGTACTGCCGGAAATACGGCGGCAAGCACGACGACCTCGCCCCGTTCGTCGTGAACCAGCACCGCAACGGGCTGCTCACGCCGTGGGGATACAACGCCACCCACAACGTGCCGCAGCTCACCGTCGAGGACTACGTCAACTCGCGCTATATCCTGAACCCGCTGCGGCTTTGGGACTGCGACCGGCCGGTCAATGCATCGGCTGCGTATCTGTTCACGACGGCCGAACGCGCGCGCGACATGCGGCAGAAGCCGGTCTATGTGCTCAATCACTCACAGCACAATTTCCGCAAGCGCAGCACACAGGAAGATCTGGACGAGATCGAGGACTGGACCGACCGCGCCGCGCGGAGGATGTACGAAGGTGCCGGGCTCGGGCCGGCGGAAGTCGATATCTTCAATCCGTACGACGGCTATGCACCCATGGCGCAGTTCTTCCTGGAGGGCTTCCAGTGGCACGGCGTCAAACGCGGCGATGCCTTCGCGTTCTACGCGGGCGATATCAGGGTGGAGGGACCGCACCCGTTCTGCTCGAGCGGCGGCAATCTGGGCAACGGACGCACGCGGACGGCCATGTACACCGACTGCATCGAGCAGCTCCGCGGCACGGCTGGCGCGCGGCAGGTCAAGGTCCGAGCAGAGACCGCTCTGGGCGCATTCACCACGCCAAGCAGCGGGGGGTGGATCATGTTCGGGAAGCACCCGAGCTGACGGGGGTGCGATACGGGAGATGACTGATTGGTGGGGCAGTTTGAATTTCGGCTACTGGCGGATTTACCACGGTCCGACAGTCGGGAAATCTGACGCTTGTTGAGCAAGCCTGGGTTGGCCGAAAGCAGCTCAGCTTGCCTTCACACATCTAGACACAGGCGCCTATCAGACGCATCGTAAGGATCATCCTCAGCAGGATCTCCGCGGCGTCATGAGCAACATAGATTTTACCTACCAAGGCATTGGCAAGCTCATTACAGCTGGCAGGCTACGTGTCCCGGCCAATCAACGTGAATATGCGTGGGAAGAAGAACACGTTGACGCACTTTGCCGCGACATCGCGGACGCGATGGCGGAAAAGAAGGAAGCGTATTTCCTCGGCACAGTTGTGCTAACAAAGACAAAGGACGGCCAATTGCAAGTAGTCGACGGCCAGCAAAGGCTGGCCACTACTACAATGCTTATCGCAGTCATACGTGATATAATGTACGGGATGGACGAGTCTAGACTAGCTAATGGTATCGAGGAAACCTACCTGTTCGGCCTAGACATCAAATCCGAAGAAGACACTCCGAAACTCCACCTCAATACCAAGGACCACGAGTTTTACCAGAACTACATCCTTGCGAGACCCGACGACCCGAAGCGAAAGGTGAAAGCCGACAAAGGACCGCCTTCCAATGTGAGGGTTCGGGAGGCGGCCGCGGTGTTGAGAAATTACCTGGAAAATGCCACGAGGGCGATGACTGCCACATCCAAAAAAGATCACCTAAAGGAGTGGCTGGCTTAGCTAGATGAGAACGCAAACCTGATCGTTCTAACGGTCTCGGACGATGTCAATGCCTATGTCATGTTCGAAACACTGAACGACCGTGGTCTGAGAGTCTCGCAAGCAGACCTCGTGAAGAACTACCTTTTCGGACAGGCCGGTAATCGACTTGCGGAGGCACAGGCGAAATGGGCCTCGATGATACGTTCGCTGGAAACCGTCGACAAAGAAGATACCGCCATCGATTATCTACGGCTGATAAGTACATTGATAAACGGGCTGACCCGAGAGCGACAGGTGTTCGAAAGGATAAAGCCGCTTACGAACTCACCTCTGAAGGCGATAACCTTCCTTGATACGATCGACGACTTCTCATCGGACTACGTAGCGATGCTAACGCCCCAGCATTTCAAGTGGCAAGGTTATCCAGAGCGCATCCGCCGTTCGGTTTCTACGCTTAGCCTGCTGGGCGTGACTCAAATACGCCATCTGATGCTCGCCGTCGCTCACCACTTCAACAAGAAGGAAGCAGACAACGCTTTCCGCCTTTTCGTTGACTGGATCGTCCGTATGTTTATTGCTGGTAGCGGCCGCGTAGGCCGCGTGGAGAGCATTTACGCTACACTTGCTCACAATATCCACACTAAGACCGAGATTCGGACCGCTAAAGCGCTTTCAGACAGAATGGCAGGAAACATCGCAAATGACAAAGACTTTGAAGAGGCCTTTGCAAGAGCACATGTATCCAAAACCAAACTCGCGCGCTATTATCTCGGCATGCTTGAACTCACTGCTGGTGGTAAGGGACTTCCGGAGCTGGTTCCAAATGAAGACACGACTGCCGTCAATTTGGAACATGTTCTGCCGATTAATCCACTTGAAACCGACCTGGAGCAATTTGGAGACGCTGGGGGGTATACGTCAAGAATTGGTAACCTTGTGCTGCTAAACGCAAAGACCAATTCGGGCGCTGGTAACGATAGCTTCGAGAGTAAGCGACCTCTTTTAGACTCCAGCCCGTTCCTTCTGACAAGGGAAGTCGCCAAGTACGAGCAGTGGGGGGCGACCGAAATTGATGACCGCCAAGCTAAACTCGCCAAATTGGCGGTAAAGACTTGGTCGATGAAGGTTACCTAGCCGTGCCGCTGTCACCTGATGAACGCGCGGCCATTGAGGAGTCGAAAGCTGCCGCCGCACCCGGTGAATTCGCTTCCGATGAGCGTGCGGGCGATCTGGGCCAAGCAAACCTGACCCGGAAAATTTTCATGCTAGAGTTCGACATATGACGATCTCTCTCGCACCGGAACAACAGGCCTGGATCAACGCGCGTGGCGCGTGGTGACTTTGCGTCGGCCGAGGAAGCGGCGCGCCAGCTCGTCGGTGAGCGGATCGCCGAACGTGCACTCGAGGAGCAGGACGATCTCGCATGGGCCAAGCCACATGTGGACGAGGCACTGACCGAGGTCGCGCGCGGCGATGTCGTCAGCCGTGAGGAACATGGCGCCCGCAACGGGCGTCCGACTGGCCGCCCTCAAGGAGTAATGGCGCGGGTCATCGTCACATCGTTGGCAGACGCCGACTACGCTGAATTCATCACCGACCTCGCAGCGAAAGCCGGCTGGCGCATGGCCGCCCAATACCCATTGAGCATTTATGATCGCCTTGCCGATCAGATCAGCTCTGATACAAAGTCAAATCGGTCTGCGTGAAATCATCCCCCTTGAACAGAAGGGGCGCGTCCATAATCTTCGCAAGCGCATAGGCCGCACAATCGGAAAAGTTGAGGCGCGCCTTGGGGTTAATTCCCTTTCCGTAAGCGTCGAAGGCAATGGCCGCAATGCGAACCTGCGCTTCATCAAACGGTATGACTTCGATTTCGACATCGGTAAGAAATTGCCAGAACCGCTCGACGCCCACCGGTCCGTGCCGGAGGCGCAGCACGGTCGCGGTTTCGTGGACGTTGACAGCAGACATCACACAGCGTTCGCTGCCCGTGATGATCTGTGCGAACGCGTCATGCTCCGGTTCCTTGAAGAGAATAGCAATGACCGCAGAGCTATCGACAACAATCATAGGGCGTTGATGTCGTCCATGATGTCGCGCGGAGAACGGGGGTCCAGGACCGGCAGCGTCGCCAGTTCACCGACGATCCGCCTGAGCCGCTCACGCCGCATGGCAACGGACTCAGCGGAAGTATCGCGCGGGCAGCTTGGTTCCAGCGGCACGCCGGCGGCATGGGCGCTGGCCTCCAATGCTTGCCGGACAGCGGTGTCGACCGTGACGTGCCGTGCATCCGCTACACGCCGTGCAAGAGCTTCAGTTTCCTGAGATAGATCAATCATCGATCTAGCCTAGCACAACAGTAGTGATTTGCGGGAGCCGTGAACCGGCAGTGCCGAGCCACAGCTATGCACCGCGCAACACGACGAGCGCATCCACCGCCTTCACGCCCTGACCTGCCGGCAGCACCATGAGCGGATTGATGTCCAACTCCGCCAGCTGTCCTTCCATGTGCATGGCGAGGTAAGACACGCGCACCAGCGTATCCGCCAGCGCCTCGA
>JAMXLO010000081.1 GCA_024280945.1 Acetobacteraceae bacterium | reverse complement strand
CAAATGGCTGCGGAGATGTCGAGATTCAACACGCGAACACTAACGTCATGCGAACCGTGAGCGTTTCGTTTGCCGGAAGGTCTGATTTGCTCGACGCGACCCATTCGTTTCTTACAGCGATCTTCCGATAAATTCTAAGCGCCGCCCGGCGCCTCCCAAGTCATTGATGTGCTTCAGTTTCTGGCGGAGGGGATGGAATTTGGGCTTAAGGGCGCCGAAGATGAACCTATGCCTGTGGCGCAAGCATTTCCGGCAGGCCGGCTGCGGAGCCGAAAGGCTGACCCACGATAAGTGACCCCCGACAAAGCCGGCCGATCTGACGCGCCTGGACGCGATCTTGCGCGCTTCCATGCGGCGGGATATCCACGATGCACGGGACCGGCAGGCAGAACGCCGTCACAAGTCCGCGACAGTTTCATGGTGGCTTGCCACCAGCAGCGACGGCGGCAGTGGACGCAAGTTGCGAGAACAAGACCGGATGCGGCGAACGTTCCAGCCGCTCACAGCCTGCGCCTGGGTGCGGGGCCAAACCCTAGGAACACTTCTGCGACCCGAACGGGAGAAGTGCGCCTATGGCCCGACGCACAGCGAAGCAATCGCGTGTATCTCAGCAAGCCAAGCGACCGCCAGCGAAGGCTGGTGCTGGTAGCGCGCCGGCGATCTTAGAACCGATGGCGCTTCGGCGCCCTGAAGCGTGCCAAGCGCTGCGCTGTGGCCTGACCACATTGAAAGCGATGCTGCGCGATCAGCGGCTGGAGGAAGTCCGCATCGGCAAAATATCGCTGGTCACTGTGCGCTCCATTCGCGCGTTCCTTGGGGAACACACCGCAACATGAAAAGGACCGGGCCTGCTGGTGGCAGGCGCCGGCCCAAAGGCGTGTGCAGTCACTTGGTGCGATGACTGCATAACTTGCAGTTAGGGCAAGCGTCAATCCCAGCATCAGCCCGGCATCGGAAAGGGAAGTCACGATGCCGCGTGTCGATCGTGAAGCTGAAGATGACACATCCGGTTGGACACCAAGCGCGCGCGAAGCCTGGGACAAACATCCAGACGCGCACGTGATGTTCCATGGCCGGCGATGGGGTGAACGTCACCCCGATGACTGCGTGCGCGGGGTGGTGCGTCAGGCGCGTGACTGGGGGCTGTCGTTTGATGACGTGAAGTCGATGGCGACATTCACTGATGGCTTCAACGCGAAGCTGTATCGCGGCGCGCACATCAAAATCCTGCGCAAGTGCTGGGACGAATGGGATCAGTCGGAAGTCGATCCACGCGAAGCCAGCGGTGAGCGTGTCAACCCATGGCGCTATGATGATGAAGCCGATGACGACGATGAAATACAAGAAGCAGGCCAGTCACCCGAGTGGCCGGCGCCATTGCCGATCGCTGCGATGCCTGGGCTGGTGGGCGAATTCATTGCCGTGGTGCGCCAGCATACTGAAGCCGACGACGCGGCGCTGCTGTTCCAGTTTCTGACCAGCTTCGGCAGCGCCATTGGCTGCACCCCGTATTACCGCGTGGAGGCCACACACCATCGCGGGCGCCTGTTCACGCTGTTGGTTGGCGAGACAGCGAAGGGGCGCAAAGGCACAAGTTGGGATCGTGTCTACGAATTGTTTGAACGTGTCGCACCTGATTGGGCGCGTGAGCGGATCGCAACAGGCTTGTCCAGTGGTGAAGGGCTGATTCATGCGGTGCGTGATCCTGTCAGCGATGGCGACAAGATCATTGATCAAGGCGTGATGGATAAGCGCCTGCTAGTCATCAGCAGTGAATTCGGTGGTGCACTTCGTGTCATGGCGCGTGTCGGCAATACGCTGTCGCAGGTGTGTCGTGACGCCTGGGATCGTGGCAACTTGCGCACGTTGACTAAGAACAGCCCGATGACGGCGACCGGCGCGCATATCTCCCAGATCGGCCACACGACCCTTGATGAATTACGCCGCTACCTGGACGCCACCGAGACCGCCAACGGCTTCGCCAACCGATATCTGTTCTGCTGCGTGCGCCGCGCCCGCCTACTGCCTGATGGCGGTGGTGAAGTCGATTATCGCAGTATATACAAACAGCTGGCCAACGCGATCGACAAGGCGCGGAAGGTGGGCGAGGTGCGGAAGGATAATGCCGCGACCGAACTCTGGCACGCCGTGTATCCAAAGCTGTCCGAAGCCAGACGGGGGATGCTGGGCGCCGTCACTGCGCGCGCCGAAGCCCAGGTAGTGCGACTGGCGCTGATCTATGCCTTGCTGGATGGCAGTGACGTGATCCGGCTCCCGCACCTGGAGGCGGCATTAGCGTGCTGGAGTTACGCCGATCAGTCGGCCAAGTTCATCTTCGGTGACGCAACCGGCGATCCGGTGGCCGACAGCATCCTTGCTGCCCTGCGGCAGCGCCCGGGTGGAATGACCAGAGCTGACATCAACGAGCTGTTTAGCGGGCACAAGTCAGCCAACAAGTTGGCCGCAGCCCTCCAGGTTCTCCACACGCATGGGTTGGTCACCTTCATCACCCAACACACGGGCGGCCGGCCTGTCACCGTCTGGCACGCCACGCATAGGCATGCGGAATAAGCGGATTAAGCGGGAAAAGGGGCTTTTCCCGCTTATCCAGCTTTTCCCGCACACTCGTAACTGAAACAGGAAGGAAGGGAACCGATGCAACTGACACCTGAAATGCACGCAGCCGTAGTGATGGCGCGCCGCGCGATGTTCGACAGCCTGGAGGCAGCGCACCCAGGCTTCGGGCCGCAGCTGTATGCCGTCGCTTGCAGCGGTGGGCTGTGCGACATGCTGACGCGGGCCGATGTCGGGCCGCAGATGGCCAAGCTGATGGATCAGCAGCTGCAAGGCACGCGCTACACATTGACCACGCGCAGGGCGAACTGACGATGCGATACAGCGCAAGCGCAAAGTGGGAAGTGATCACCACCAACAGCGGCGAAGTGCAGCTGCGCATCCGATTGTGGAACGACACTTCGTTGACGCTGCTGGCGCCGGCCGATGCTGCGCCGTTCGTGCTGCTGGGCCAGGGCGAGCGGATCAGCGAGTTGGACAAGATGAACTACGCGCAGATTGTCTGGTGGCTGCAACGCGCACAGGGCAGAAGGTGATGCGAACAACGCATACCTTTAACGGCGCCGAAGAAGTGGTATGTGCGTCACTGCACCATGGGAGGGATGCCAATGAGCGACAAGGTTGTCATGTCGGCAGAAGAGATGCAGCGAGCAATCGGCATCGCGATGGATCACCGTGACCGGCTGGTGGAGGACATAACGAAGGCATTCCCTGATCGCCCTGAATATCTGCTGTGCGTCGCGTTGGCTGGGCTGTTCGCTTCGTCCATGACATCCGATCAGGATCAACAGGTGGAGCAAGCGAAAACGTTGAACAATATCCTGGAGCGCTGGGCTTCGCATCGCGTGCCGTGGCGCTTGGTGCCGTCGCAATGATGCCGATTTGTCCTGATGCAGTGTTCGTCTATGCGCCGGATGACGAACGTGAAGCCATGCTGACAGCGGCTCGCTTCCCGCCTGACCGCACCGCATCCGTGGTTGCCCTGGGCTTTCTGCACATGCTGCGATGGCCAGGACAGAAGGCGAAGGCGGATCGGCTAATGTCGCAGTGCACCGATGGCTTGCTGCCGATAGAGGACACGCGGGGGCTACCAGTCATTGCGTTGTTCGGTGATCGCCAACGGATGCAGCGCGCCATCGATGAGGACTTCGTGTCGGTGGACTGGACAGAGGTGAAGCGCAAGCTGCCGGCAGCGCCGGTGTTCTTGGTGGCCATCCAGGATGCTGGGGACACATATCACTTCTCCTACACGGAGCAGCATCCCGAGTTAGCGCGCGGCATGGGCGAGAGATTGGCCAGAGGTATCCGTGACACCGGGCCGACGCGGCACTGACGCAACCCCGTGTTCTGGATCGCTGGCAGCTGCGCGAAAGTGGACCGCCCCCCAAGCGAATTTTTCCGCCGACCGTTCCCAGGAAGTAAAATCTGGCAGGGAGGACACAGCCATGCCGGCACGTCGCAAACATCCGATGATCCAGTGGCTGACCGGCAGCTACCGGCCGCAGCGTCACGGCCCAACCCCGTGGAAGCCCACCCCGAAGCCTGTCAGCGCCGCGGAAGAACGCGCGAACTTCGAAGCCCTTGGCCCGATGGCCGAACGCGCTGCGGATCGCATGGGCATGGCGCCCCCAGGACGGCGCCGGAAGTGATGGCCAAGCTGGAAGACGCCGAAGCCCACCGGATCAACGAACTGCCCTGGGAACCGATGCCAGGACACGTGAAGCGCCGCTGCGGCCAGAATGCGCCCCAGACGACGCCCAGGTGCCTGGGCGGGAATGGGACATCGCCGAAGGGCACACCGCCCTGTAGCGCCCCTCCAGGCGCCGGCACGAGCGCCTAGCGTTCCAACTTCGCGACCAGCCAAGCTGCCCTTTCTTCCGCCGCGCGCTGGAGTTTCGAGACATTCAGCGACCCATTGGGCCTGGAGGCGTGTTCCGCCAGCTGCTGGATCAGCTGTTCGTAGTCCTCCACCAGCCCAAGTTCATGAAGCCGTAGGGCCAACGGCTGATAGCGCGGGCGGTTGGCTGGGCGCCCACGCTGGCCAGTTACGGCCGGATCACCCCGCCGCCTCCATCGCATGTAGTGCTTCGCGCACAAGCCCCGCGCTGCCGCGCGGGCGCCGCAGTCAGGAACAGAGCACAGGGCCATGGGAGATACACTTTAACGTATTCCTGCCTTCTCCAGGAACCTGAAGAAACCTGATTGCACCAGCTACCGTCGCGGGTGCAGTGTCCCGCCTGACGGATCACCCACGCTTCCCCGGCCGCGCACATAGCGTTGGCGTCAGCCACCGGGCCGCTGATCCGGCCAGTAGGCCCGCCCCTGAACAGCAAGAATTAGGGGCCTGCAAACCGTCCTGAGATACGCGCCCACGCGCGATCGGACGCTTGCACCCCGACGCAACCCCTCCCTTCGCACCCCAGGCGCGTCCAGAAGCGCCCCATCCCTTCTGCGGCTGTGTCGGGGCGCGCGTGCCGGGGTTCATATCCTTCCCCTTTGGTGCGTGGTGTTGGCACAGCCGCGCTTTTTTGGAGGGGAAGACCCATGCCGGCCACCACGATCACTTCACCCGATGAACTTCGCAGCCGCTTCACCCGCGCCCGTCGCCTTCCGCAGATGCTGGAGATACGCGATCAGGTGCGCGCTGCCATCCGCCAGACATCCGATGCCATGGATGACGAAGGCGACGGCAGTGCCGAACTGTCCGCGCTGTTCACCCAGCTGAAGGCGCTGCTGGACGAGATCGACAGCCGGGTGAACCGGCAAGCCACGATCGATGACCTGGACCGCCGCGCCCAGGGCAATCCACTTGGTGGATCCGGTGATGCGCTGTGGGATCGCCAGTGCGCCGAATTTTCGATTGTGCGCGCAGTGGCCGCGGCTGCCGGTATCAGCGGCATCGATGCCGGCCGCGAACGCGAGACATCGAACGAACTTGCCCGCCGTGCGGATCGCAGCTTTGCCGGCATCCCGGTGCCGGTGCGCGCCCTGTCGCACAACGGCCCGATGCGTGAGGCGCTGGCGCGGCGGAACGTGGAACAGCGGGTGATCACCACCACGTTGCCAGCGGGTGGCCCAGGTGGCGCGTTGGTGCCCACATACTTGGACCCGACGCAGTATATCGACGCGCTGCGCCCAGCCATGGTGGTGCGTGCGCTTGGTGCGCGCGTGCTTTCAGACCTGAAGGCAAACTTGGACCTGCCGCGGATGAAGCAACAGACCACCTACGGCTGGTTCGCAGAGAACGCCGCCATTCCCACCAGTGATGAACAGTTCGACAAGCTATCGCTGCGGCCGAAGCACGCAGGTGCGATCCTGGAAGTGTCCAGGAACATGTTGCAGCAATCCACGCCCGACATCGAAGCCATCGTGCGCGATGATTTGTCCCAGGTGTTGGCGAGGGCTGTCGATAGTGCAGCGCTTGTCGGTGCTGGAGGCGCGACCACACCCACCGGCATCATCTTCACCGCTGGTGTCACTGCGGTGACAGCCGCGGCTGTTGGCTATGATCTGTTGGTGAACATCACCACCGCACCCGCGCAACTGAACGCGCTGGACGGATCGCTTGGCTGGGTGGCGAACATGGCAGTGCGTGGTGCGCTGCTGAAGCTGAAGGATGGGATGCAGCGCCCGTATGGCCTGGATGTTCTGGGCCAGGGCTTTCCGATGATGTTCACCACCCTTTGCGCGGCAGCTGCGCCGAACGATTACCCGATCATCTTCGGCAATTTCAGTGACTTGATCATCGGCTTCTGGAGCGAACTTGATCTGTTGGTGAACCCCTACGAAAGCACCGCATACAGCAAGGGCAATGTGCAGCTGCGTGGCGCGATGACGTTGGACATCGGCCTGCGTCACCCGCAATCATTCGCGTTCTGTCCGCTGACAGCACCGACAGCACTGGAGGCAGCAGCTGCGCCGGCACCGAACGGCAAGCGCTAATCATGCAGCGGGATCAACGGGATAAGATGGTCCAACTTGGACCATCTAAAAATATCGAACACCGTGCGCTGGCAACGTCCGTCAGGGCGCAAGGGCGCAAACTGACGGGATACGCTGCCACGTTCGGCACGCCAGCACAGATCGAAGGGCGGTTCACCGAGACCATCAGGGCCGGGGCATTCCGGCCCGCGCTTGCGTCCAACGATGATGTGCTGGCGCTTGTCGATCACGATAGCAGCAGACTGCTGGGGCGCACTGCATCCGGCACGCTGCGGCTGTCAGAAGACACCCGCGGGCTGGCTTTCGAGATTGACGCACCCGATACGCAGCTGGGCCACGATGTGCTGGTGATGGCCGAACGCGGAGACCTGGGCGGTATGTCCTTCGGCTTCCGCACACTCGCTGATCACTGGACGGATCAGCGCACGCGCGAACTGCGAAGCGTGCAGCTGGTGGAAGTGTCGGTGGTTCATGCGTTCCCCGCATACAGCGGCACATCCGTGGCTGCGCGTGGGAGGGCAGCCGCTGAAAATTTTATCAGCGGCGCACGCAGGCGCCGGCTAGTGGAGGCGCTGTGATGAACAAAACGCAGCGCGCGGTTTTGTTTCCAGAGAACGCAGATCGTGGTTCTCTGGGCGTGCGAACCATCGAACGCAGATCGTGGTTCGATGATGGAAGCGACATAAACGCAGATCGCGGTTTAAGTCAGGTGACGCATGGCCCTGCGTGATCGTATCCGCAGCTGGCTGACGCGCGAACGGCGCGATGGTGTGGCCGGGCCTTCGTTCGCCTCCAGCTTCCTGTCGGCACCGTATTACGGTGGCCGCAGCGGTGCAGAGAACGTCGCCACCGTGTGTGCCTGTGTCGATGTCATCAGTTCCGCCATCGCATCACTGCCGGCGATCGTTTACGAACAACTGCCGGATGGGAACCGACGCGAAGCACCGAACCACCCGGTGGCGCGTATTATTCGACAGCCGAACACGCTGCAATCGTGGCCCGACTTGATCAAGTTCACGATGGGCAGCGTGCTGCTGTATGGCAACGCAGTCCTGATCCCAGAACACGATGGTGCCGGCCAGCCTGTCGCACTTAATCCGCTGCCCTGGTGGAACGCCCAGCCCATCATCGTCCCAGCACAGCCCAGTGCAGCGATGGGGCCGCTTGCACCGTCAGGCAGGCTTGCGTTCGATACGCTTCGCACTGTCGCACCGTGGGGCGGCACTGGGCAGCCGCAGCGATACTTCGCGGAAGACGTGTTCTATCTGCGCGAGCGCAGCGACACGGGCGTGCTTGGATCATCGCGGCTGTCACGCGCCCCGATGGTGTTGCAGCAAGCGCTGTCGGTGCAGGGCTTCGCCACGTTCCTGTGGGACAATGCCGGCTTGCCGAACGTCGCACTGATGCACCCCGGCCGGCTGTCGCAGGAAGCGTCCACGCGTATCGCCACCAGCTACGTGGACACGCACGTGGGGCCGATGAACGCGCGCAAGCCGCTGGTGCTGGAGGAAGGCATGAAGGCGGAACCGCTGACGATACCAGCGGAGGACCTGGAGGTGCTGGAAAGCCGCAAGTTCGCGGCCGAAGAAATAGCGCGACTGTATGGCGTGCCGCCGCCGCTGGTGGGCATCTGGGACCACAGCACCTTCACCAACAGCGCCACCGCCGCGGCATGGTTCGGCCAGTTCACCTTGCAGCCTTGGTGTGAAGCGATCCAGCGCGAATTCAGCCGCGTCATCTTCAATGATCCGGATCGCTTCCACCTGGAGCTTGATCTGTCGGGGCTGATCCGTGGGGATTATCAGACCCGTGTGCAGACTGGGATCAATGCAGTTCGGGCCGGCATCATCACGCCCAACGAACTGCGCCAGGAACTGGGGTATGACACCCACCCCGATGGCGACAAGCTCCAGCCCCAGGCTGTTGGTGGCCGGCCGCAGGACACAAGCGACGGCCAGGGCGATCAGCTGCCGGAGCCGGGTGCGCCGATGAACGGTTCCGGCAAGGCGAACGGGGCTGCGGCAGCATAAGCTACGCCCTCGCCACCTTCGCAGAGCTAACTTAGTTTCTTGATCAGCCCGTCGATCCAATTGCCCACATCACGGATCTGGCCTGCCAGGAACTCCACGAACCTGACCAACTCAGCATGATCGAATTGGTTGGGCGTATTCAGCAATATGTTCCTTCGTCTGGTGATCTCTCCATTGGTCCAGTTTTCGCTATTGACGCTCAAAAAGAGGACCACCCGTTGAAGAGATCGGATATCGTCTGCCGACAGCATGTCGTATAAAAATCCATTCCCAGCAGAGGCGTTTGCCTGCGCAAAAATCGCCTTTGCAAGGTTGAAATACCCGTAATAAGTGTTGAAAACACGTCCGTTGACTGCATTCCGAAACCGCTCAAGTTCCTCGGTTAACTCAGCCACCAGCGACCTGTTGTAGGTCATCTCTTTGACAACGCCGCGGCGCTGCCGGGCAAGTGAACGTTTATCCAGCAGCAGGGTCAGCAAGTATTGGATCAGTGTGCCAGCAATGACACCGATTGCCGCGCCGATCGCAGTTGCCCAGAACATGCCGGAAGGCTGACTTGGGTCCATGCGCGTCGCTGCCCTTTACCTGACTTTTGAACTCAGCTTTTCACGCGGTCCCCTCAGAGTTAGGCTGCCTTCGCCACGGGGTGCGGCACGGTTTGGTTCGCCGATGCCTGTGCCAAGAAGCTGGCCCACTCGTTCATCAGGGTGCGCCGGATGTCGAACAAGTCGGTGCGCTCATAAGCGGCACGCACCTTGTTGCCGATGACATGCGCCAGCGCGCGTTCTGCTGCATCAGCTGGCTTGCCATTGTCTGCCGCCCAGTCACGGAACGTGGAGCGGAAGCCGTGCACACTGATGTCATCGCGCCCCATGCGACGCAGCACCGCGGTCAACGTCATGTCCGATAGCAGCGCGCCACGCTTGATGCCGAAGAATATCAGCCCGCTGCCATCGCGCACCTGCGCCAGCCGCAACAGGATCATCAGCGCCGGCTTCGACAGCGGCACCCGGTGTGGCGGCGGGTTGGTTCCCTTCATGCGGCCCAGGCGTCCACCGGGGATGGTCCAGGTGCCGGTGGTCAGATCAATTTCGTCCCAGCGTGCGCCGCGCACTTCGCCACTGCGTGCGGCCGTCAGGATGGCGAACTGGAGCGCCAGCGCACCCATTCCGGGTTGCTCGCGCACCTGGGACATGAAGGCGGGTGCTTCGCGCCACTCCAGCGCCGGGTGCGGTTCGGTAGGCTGTAGCTTCCTGGTGGCGGGGAACATGTGTTCCAGGTGGCCGGCCCAGCTGGCCGGGTTGGGGCCACGCGCGCGCCAGCCACGGGCCGCGGCGAAGTCGATTACCTGGGCGATCCGGCCACGTAGCCGGTTGGCGGTTTCCGGTGTCCCGCGCCAGATCGGCTGTAGCACCTTCAGCACGTGGTTGGTGTCGATGTCGGCCACCGGCACGTTGCCGATCAGCTTGCAGGCGTGATCCAGGGTGTTGCGCCATTGCTGCCGATGCTTGCTATTCTTCCAGCCCGCTTCGTGGGCGGTGATGTGCGCTTCAGCGGCTGCCCGGAAGGTTGTCGTCTCTGTGGCCGGGGCGGCCGGCGCGACATCGCGCGTGTCACGCTCCAGGTCACGCTTGGCTAGTGGATCGATCCCGGCCCGGACCATCGCGCGCAGTTCGAAGTGGTGGATGCGGGCTTCATCCAGCGACATGACATCGGCATTGCCGACCGCTGCCATCCGTTCGCGCCCCTGCCACTGGTAGCGATAGCGCCAATAGCGCCGGTTGGGGGCATCGACGATCAGATACAGCCCATTGCCATCGGGATATTTGCCGGGCCGGCGCTGGGTCTTGGCCATGGCGGCAGTCAGCCGGTGCCCCTTGCGCTGCCGGATGCGCGCCCTGGGGGTGAAACCGTCGCTACCCTGGGGGTCACCGAAGGCGCCGATATTTCGCTGCATGAAACCACAAGTCCCGTTAGCGGGCGCCCCATGGCGCCCTGTCACGGCCTCATATGGCGGAAGGATCGCGGGAAAGCAAGGCAATTGGCCGATGGCGACCCACGACAACCGGGGACATGGCGGAGGGGATGAGATTCGAACTCACGATAGAGGTTGACCCCCTATAACGGTTTAGCAAACCGCCGCCTTCAGCCACTCGGCCACCCCTCCGCACATCACGGCGTATGCTCGCCGTTATCTAGGCCGTCCGCGACGGAGCGTCAAACAATTGCAGGCAGGCCAGGACCCGGCCGGTCGTCGAGCTAAACAGGCCGCGCAGGCGAGCTTAAGCTCGCCGCCAATGCGCTCGATGCTGAACCTACTGCTGATCTTCCCGAGTGTGCTGATCCTCCTTAGGCCGGCACCGCTCTGTGCGGACACAGCGGACCCAGTAGACTTGTCGGGACGGGTGGCGCAGCTGCGCGAATTGCTCACGTCAGAGCAGGGTGCAGCGATCCTCGATCTGCTGGGCGATCCGAAGGTCCGTCAGGCCATCATCCAGGCCCCAGTATTAGCCGACGAGAGCCGGTCGCGGCAGAGCACCGCCGGCGAAATGATGGACGACACGCTAACCAATGTTCGCACCCGGCTCTGGCAGGTGGCCACGAGGCTGGCGGCTATTCCGGCAGAACTGGCAGCGGTTCCAGTCCGGGCGCAGGCGTCATTGCCTGGGCACGAGCCCTTGCGATTGTTCGGGTTCGTCCTGGTGTTCCTCGCCGGCGGCATAGGTGCCCAATGGCTGCTGTTCCACGCCGCTCGACGGTGGCGCGCACATTTCAACGAGCTTGCATTGACGACGGCGCGCGAACGGGCGAGGGCAGCGGCCGAACGCCTGGCGTTCGGCCTACTCCTTATCGGGGCATTTGCCGCCGGCAGCATGGGAGCCTTCCTGTTATTCACCTGGCCACCGGCGGTCGGATCGATCATTCTTGGCTACCTGCTCGCATTCACGGCCACCCGACTTGGCCTAACGGCCACGCGCTTCTTCCTGGCTCCCGGTGCCGAACGCCTGCGATTGGTGCGCGTCAGCACGGAAACCGCATGGTTCTGGCATCGCTGGACAGCGCGCGTGACCGCCACCGCCGCTGTGGGTTGGCAAACGATCCTCACGCTTCAGTCGCTTGGCGTGTCGCCCTCCGGCGCAGATGTGCTGCTCCAGCTTCTGTCGCTGCTGTTGACCGCCCTCGGCATTTGCATCGTTTGGACGATGCCAGGAGATAGCAATGAACGCGTTCGTGGGGCCGTACCGCGTTTGCTGGTTTCACTCGCTCTGGTTCTCGATTGGCTGTTCTTCCTGATGGGGGCGACAGAACTTGGCTGGACGCTGTTGATCCTCGCCGCCATTCCCGTGGTGACGTCCATTCTCAGTCGATCGATCGCGACCGTGATGTGTGGAGACATGATGGACGCAGACATCGGTCATTCGCCGCATGCGGCAATCGCCGAACGAAGCATACAGGCCGTGGTGGTCGTCATCGGGGCAGCGATTTTGGTGCGCGTCTGGCGGATCGATATGGTCGCAATGTCCAACATGGATACGCCGATGATGCGCATCGGTCGTGGCCTGCTGGAAGCTCTTGTCATCCTGGTCATATCGGACCTGCTGTGGCAGGTGGTGCGCGTTCTCATCGATGAACGGCTGGCCGGCGAACAGCCCCCAATCGATGCCCTGGATGACGAAGAAAGACGTCGACGCGCGCGGCTGCGCACGCTGCTGCCGGTATTGCGCAACTTTGCGCTGTTCATCGTTCTGGTGATGGCGTCGCTGAGCGCGTTGGCAGCGATGGGCCTGCAGATCGGGCCACTGCTCGCCGGTGCCGGCGTTGTCGGCATCGCCGTCGGCTTCGGCGCCCAGACGTTGGTGCGCGATATCCTTTCCGGCGTGTTCTTCCTGCTCGACGATGCATTCCGGGTCGGCGAGTACATCGAGAGCGGTGGTATTCGCGGCACCGTCGAAAGCTTCTCGTTGCGGTCAGTCAAGCTGCGCCATCTGAATGGTCAGTTGCACACGGTGCCGTTCGGCGACCTGAAGGCGATCACCAACTTTTCCCGCGACTGGGTGGTGGAAACGCTGCAGGTGGTGGTCACCTACGACACCGATTTGGACCTGCTTGAGCGCGTCGTTGTCACCGTGAGCGACGAGTTGATCACTGATCCGGTCATCGCGTCCGAGATGATCGAGCCACTCAGGTCGCTTGGCGTGCAGGCGATGGTCGACACCGGCATGCAGATCGGGCTGACGTTCAAGACGCGTCCGGGGCGGCAATATGCCGTGCGCCGCGCAGTTTTCAGCCGGATCAAGCTGGCCTTCGCAATGCACGGCATCCGCTTCGCATCGGCTTTCCTGCAGACGGTGGCCGAAGCGCCGACGCCGGCGTGATCAGCTCAGCGCAACCTCGAAGCCGCGCTTCGTCCCTGGACGCGCCATCATCGTTCCATACCAGCGCTTCACGTTAGCAAAGTCGGCCAAGTCCACCTGGTGCCGCTCGTGTCGCCAAGCCCAACCGAGAATGGCGAAGTCGGCAATCGACACCGGACCGCCGACGAACTCGACCTGAGAGAGGCGCTTATCGAGCACGCCGTAGAGCCGGCGCGTCTCCTTCCTGTAGCGCTCCAGACCATAGCGCCGGTCCTGCTCGTTCTCCACCTGCAGGAAGTGGTGCACCTGGCCGGGCATCGGGCCGAACCCGCCCATTTGCCACATCAGCCATTCCAGCACCGGCACCTGCGCGCGAAGGTCAGATGGATAGAACTTTCCCGTCCTGATCCCGAGATAGATCAGGATCGCTCCCGACTCGAACACGCTGATCGGTTCTCCGCCCGGTCCCTCCCGGTCGATGATGGCCGGGATCCGGTTGTTGGGACTGATCTTCAGGAAGTCAGGCTTGAATTGCTCGCCCTTACTGATGTTCACAGGATGGACGTTGTAGGCGAGGCCCATTTCCTCGAGCGCCACACTGATCTTGCGGCCATTGGGCGTGTTCCAGGTGTACAGTTCGATCGGCATGGCGTGCTCCGAGCGGTAAGATGGCGCCGAGTGTTGCTGAGGTGCCGTGCCGCCGCAACCGACGCCTGCCGATTGTCCAGCCAACAGCTGCTATCTCAAGCGCTCAGGCGGCGGTGCGCTTGCGACCCCACTTGCTCAGCAAAGCGGCAATGGCGAATGCGGCTCCGCCGGCCAGTACCGTACGATGGCGGTTGGCGAAAAACTCCCAGCTCTTCCTCTTGGCCCGCCCATCGAACCGGCCATGCGCGCCATAGGGCCCCGGAACCGGCGCAAAGAGGTTGGCCGGCGCATCCGCAGGCTTGGGCTCCCTCGTGAGTTGGCCGCTATACCCGATCTTTGCCAGCAGTCGGTCCAGCAGTCCGGGGGCAACCCGATTGGCAAGAATGGTCTTCACCGTCGGCATCCCCACCCAGACTTCGCGGCGGTGGTGAAACGCAGCAAAGACGATGGCGCGCGCCGGTACCTCGGGTTGGAAGATCGGGGGAACGGGTTGCGGCCGCTTCTCCATCTTGTTGAGCGCCCAGTCGAACTGCGGCGTGTTCACCGCCGGCAGGTGCACCATCGTCAGGTGCACATTCACGCGGTCGTGCAGCAGTTCTGATCGCAGCGAATCGGTAAACCCACGTACCGCGAACTTCGCACCGCAGTAAACCGACTGTAGCGGAATGGCGCGGTACGCAAGTGCCGACCCGACATTGACGATGGTGCCTTGATTGCGGGGGCGCATCCTGGACAGCGCAACCATCGTGCCGTGCACCTGACCCAGATAGGTGACCTCGGTCCCGCGCCGAAACTCCTCCGGTGTAATTCGATCGAAGGGCGCAAAGATTGTCGCCATGGCATTGTTGACCCATACGTCGATTGGACCAAGCTCCTGCTCGATCCCGGTCGCCGCGCGATCAAGTGCGGCAAAGTCCGCCACGTCGGCCGATTGCGCCACCGCTGCAACGCCGAGTCCGCGAATTTCGACCGCCGCCTCCTCCAGCCTGTGCTGGTCGCGGGCGATCAGGCCAACGCTGTAGCCGCGTTTGGCGAATTCGCGCGCAGCCGCGCGGCCCACCCCAGCGCTCGATCCGGTGATGACGACGACCTTTGCCATTTTCGCTGCGCTCCGTTCTTGCTCGATCTGCCAAAAACGAAGCGGTGGCCAACGTGGTTCATTGGCAAAGGTTGCTCTGCTTCACCAATCTCCTCGGACCGTGAAACCTGCGGTGCAACGGTGCCACGAGGCGGACGTTTGTGGAGCACGAAAGCAGCAGGCAAGGCCTACGTCCATGAGCCAAACGGTCGGCGACTTCTTCTGGCACCGCATGCATGAATGGCGCGCGCACACTATCTTCGGCTATCCCGGCGACGGGGTGAACGGGTTACTCGGCGCACTGAACCGGGCCAATGGCCAGTTCAGATTCATCCAGACCCGGCACGAGGAAATGGCCGCTTTTATGGCCTCTGCCTACGCCAAGTTCACTGGTGAGGTTGGTGTTTGCCTGGCGACCTCGGGGCCTGGCGCCTCGCATCTTATCACCGGCCTTTATGACGCGCGGCTCGATCACATGCCCGTGCTGGCGATCACTGGCCAGCAGGCCCGCACTGCGATCGGGGGCCATTACCAACAGGAACTCGACTTGCCGAGTATGTTCAAGGACGTGGCGGGGGCATACGCCTATCAGGCGAGTGCGCCTGCGCAAGTGCGTCACTTGGTCGATCGGGCGATGCGGATCGCAAAAGGCTCGCGTCGCGTGACGGCATTGGTGTTCCCGAACGACGTGCAAGAGGCGGAATATTCCGAACCTCCGCGTGCCCACGGAACAGTCCATTCCGGGATCGGCTATCGCGAGCCTATGGTGGTGCCCCACCAACAAGACCTTCGTCGCGCCGCGGAGGTGCTGAATGCCGGCAAGAAAGTAGCGATCCTGGTAGGTGCCGGGGCGCTGCGCGCGACAGATGAGGTGATCGCCATCGCCGAGAAGCTTGGCGCCGGCGTTTCCAAGGCGCTGCTCGGCAAGGCGGTAGTGCCGGACGACCTTCCATGGGTCACCGGTTCCATCGGACTGCTCGGTACCAAGCCGAGCTGGGAGCTGATGAGCAACTGCGACACGTTGCTCATGATCGGCTCGGGCTTTCCGTATTCCGAGTTCCTGCCTAAGGAAGGCCAGGCGCGCGGCGTTCAAATCGACATCGAGCCGGAGATGCTGAGCCTGCGTTATCCAATGGAAGTGAATCTCGTCGGCGATTCGGCCGAGACGCTACGCGCGTTGCTGCCTCTGCTTGAGGAGAAGGCAGACCGCTCATGGCGGCAGCAGATCGAAAAGGGAGTGGCTGAGTGGTGGAAAGTGCTGGAAAGCCGCGCAATGACCTCGGCAAATCCGGTCAATCCGCAGCGTGTGGTATGGGAGCTGTCGCCGCGCGTGCCGGAGCGGGCCATCATTACCAGCGACTCTGGGTCATGTGCGAATTGGTACGCACGTGACCTGAAGATTCGGCGCGGCATGATGTGCTCGCTCTCCGGCGGACTCGCCTCAATGGGCGCGGCGGTGCCGTACGCGATCGCTGCAAAGTTCGCCCATCCGGATCGCCCGGTTATTGCATTGGTTGGCGACGGCGCGATGCAGATGAACAACATGGCGGAGCTGATCACCGTGCAAAAATACTGGCGCGAATGGTCGAACCCGAAATGGGTGTGCTGCGTGTTCAATAACCAAGACCTGAACCAGGTGACCTGGGAGCAGCGCGTGCAGGAGGGTGATGCGAAGTTCGATGCAACGCAGCAGATCCCGGACGTGCCGTATCACCGTTTCGCTGAGCTGATCGGACTGGGTGGCATCTTTGTCGACAACCCCGATCGACTGGCGAGTGCGTGGGACGAAGCGCTGACGTCCGACCGCCCGGTCGTGCTTGAGGTAAAGACCGACCCGGAAGTGCCCCCGCTGCCGCCGCATATAACTTTGAAACAGGCAAAGAACTTTATGTCGTCGGTTCTCGCCCCGGATCCTGAGGAGACCAGCATGCTGGTGGGCACGGCGAAAGAGGTACTGAGCACGCTACTGCCTGGCAAGAAGTGATCGCCGCATCGAATTCGCCCCATCAGGTTACAGCTGATTGGGTCGACCCGGCGGGCGTGACTGACCGTGGCCGAGGGCGCCCGTCGCAGGTTTAAGCGTCGCGAAGTGCGGAGTGCTACCGCGAAGGTTGGTGGACATATGGCTCGAACAGCACGCACCGAACTTGCTGCATTGGGGTCAGCTTTGATCGGTCTCGCTGGTGATCTGTGCCAGGGTGCGGCGCGGCCTTCCCGGATGATATCACTGCAGCCGAATGGAGCGGTTACGGTGAAAGCAGCACGCCGGTTGAACCGGGCTGCTGCAATCCTGGCGACCTCCGTTCTTGCAGACAGCGCGGTCGAGCACTACCGGGGCTCGTTTGAGAACCGTGCCATGTACTTGCCGCTCGCATTCGGAGCTTTGAGTCTTGCTGTGAGCGGACACGGAGTCTCGGATCGTCGCTTAGGGGCGCACGCGCTACGCGATACGATTTATGCACTGGCCGGCGCCACCGGTCTCGCCGGCACAGGGTTCCACTTCTACAACGTGGCCAAACGTCCGGGCGGCTTTTCCTGGCTTAACCTATTCTATGCAGCACCGATCGGCGCTCCGTTGGCACTTCTGCTTTCGGGGCTGCTTGGCTTTACTGCAGAACGGGTGCGCGACACGGCGCCGGGCGCGACGCCGCGGATTATGGGTTTTCCGGCCGGCCGGGCTATGGCAGCGCTGACTGCACTTGGCATGCTCGGCATTGTAGGCGAAGCTGGGTTGCTGCACTTCCGCGGCGCCTATCACGACCCGGCAATGTTCCTGCCTGTTTCTGTGCCCCCGGTGGCTGCAGGACTGCTCGGGAACGCGGCGTTGGCGCCACGCAACAAGGACCGCTGGTTCACTCGCTCGTGGCTCCGCCTGACCGCTGCCGTTGGGCTAGCCGGCGTCGTGTTCCACGCCTTTGGCGTTTCGCGAAACATGGGAGGCTGGCACAACTGGTCACAGAATGTGTCGAACGGTCCGCCGATCCCGGCACCACCAAGTTTCACCGGTCTCGCACTGGCTGGCCTGGCAGCATTGGGCCTGCTGGAGGATCGCCCGGATGCGTGATCGCTATCCAGGCTATGACGTCCTCGACAAGCGTCACACCCCTTCCTGGAATGAGGTGACGCGGCGGGTCATAGACCAGCGTCTGTCCATATCACGCGAGCCAAATTTCTTCAGCGAAGATGAATGGCTGACGCTCAACGCGATCTGCGACCGCATTGTGCCGCAGCCAAAGGACCGGCCGCCAATACCGGTCGCTGCGTTGGTCGACGACAAGATGGCCAAGGACCGGACGGATGGCTATCGCCATTACCGACTGCCGAAGATGCAGGATGCATGGCGCCGAGGCTTAAGCGCACTGGATCGGGAGGCGCAAACGCGCCACGGTGGTCGGTTTCACACCATCAGCGTCGCCGAACAGGACACGCTGCTGCTGCAGATGCAGAAGGGTTCGCTTGACAATCCCGCCTGGGACGGCATGCCGTGCACGGTGTTCTTTTCGGAGCGGATGGCACACGACATTGTCGCCGCCTACTATGCGCACCCGACCGCCTGGAACGAAATCGGCTTTGGCGGGCCGGCCAGCCCGCGTGGCTACGTGCGCATGAGCTTCGACAAACGCGATCCATGGGAGGCTGCGGAGGCAAAACCTGGTGGCGAGGACGAAGCCAGGCGCAGGAATCGCGATGTCGGCTGACGCGGCGCAGGAGCCGCGCGGCAAGAACGGCCGCGCACCGGACCCGCTGCGCGTCGGTGGCTGGATGCCGATGCGCGAATACGCGGACGATGAACATGTGGACTTTGCCATCGTTGGCACCGGCGCCGGTGGCGGCACCCTCGCATGCAAGCTTGCCGAATATGGCTTTTCCACCGTTGCCTTTGACGCCGGCCCTTGGTGGCGTCCGCTGGAAGAATTCGCTTCAGACGAGGACCATCAGCAAAAGCTGTATTGGACCGACGAACGGATCTGCGACGGAGACAACCCACTGCAGCTCGGTTCGAACAACAGCGGCAAGGCCGTCGGCGGCAGCATGGTGCACTTCGCCATGGTGTCGCTACGCTTTCGCCCCGAGTGGTTTAAAGCACGCACAAAGCTCGGTTACGCTGTCG
Organism: Acetobacteraceae bacterium; assembly: GCA_024280945.1. GTDB lineage: Bacteria > Pseudomonadota > Alphaproteobacteria > Acetobacterales > Acetobacteraceae > JAMXLO01. Next base: position 91,186 of record JAMXLO010000081.1, on the reverse strand, counting down.
ATTGGCCGCTCGACTGGCGTGAGATGTGGCATTACTACCGGGAAGTCGAGCAAGCACTGAGTATATCAGGCCCGGTGAATTATCCTTGGGGCCCACCGCGCCCACGGTATCCATATCGCGCTCATGAACTGAACGCTGCTGGACTGGTGCTGGCACGCGGCTGCGAGGCGCTAGGCCTGAAGTGGACTCCGACGCCATTGGCAACGTTATCGGCGCCGCGCGGTATCGCGCATCCGTGCGTTTATCGTGGCTTCTGCACGATTGGCTGCTCCACTAATGCCAAACAAAGCGCCTTGATTACCTGGATTCCTCGTGCTGTGCGAGCAGGTGCAGAGGTTCGCGACCTCGCAATGGTGGGAAGGATCGAGACCGACACGACGAGGCTTTGCACGGGCGTGCACTACATGCGCGAGGGCCAGTGGCGGTTTCAAAAGGCGCGCAACGTCGTGGTTGCCGGCTATGCGATCGAGACGCCGCGGCTGCTCCTGATATCGTCGAACAATTGGTTCCCGGATGGACTTGCCAACAGTTCGGGCCTGGTTGGACGCAATCTGATGGTGCAGACCAATCAGGCAGTGTGGGGCAAGTTCGACGAGGAAATTCGCTGGTACAAGGGGCCGCCGTAGCTCACATTGACCGAGCATTGGAATTATACTGATTCCGGAAAAGATTTCTTCGGTGGCTACGCGTACATGAGCCAGGGCCCGCTGCCACAGCAATGGGCCGGCACGCAGATCGGCAACCACCATCTGTGGGGCGAGTCGCTGATCGAGGACATGGCGGATTACAATCATCAGGCCGGCCTGAAGATCGTCGGCGAGGTGCTGCCGCAGGAGCGCAATTGCGTCGGCCTGGCCGATGAAAATGACCAATACGGGCTGCCGATCGCGCGGGTGACATTCTCGCTGAGCGAGAACGACAAGAAGCTGGTGCAGCACGCGATCCGCCACATGACAGATGTGATGCGGGCCGCCGGTGGGCGTGAGGTCTGGTATGAACATGACGACACCGCGCACCTGAACGGAACGGCACGGATGGGGGATGATCCGCGTAGCAGCGTCGTCAGCGCCGACTGCCGCAGCTGGGACATCCGTAACCTCTGGATCTGCGATGGGTCGGTGTTCCCAACCGTAGGCGGCGTCAATCCATCGCTCACCATCCAGGCCATAGCCTGCCGCACGGCTGACCGCATCAAAAAGATGGCGGCCTCCGGGGAACTTTGATCAGACAGTACTTGGCCCGGCTCGATTCGCTTCGATAGTGTGGCCGCGATTTGCGTAGCCGTCGGAGGTGCCTGGCAATGGCTTTTGAAACAGAGGATCATATTCGCGTTCGCGCTTACCATTTGTGGGAAGCGAGTGGCCGTCCCGAAGGCCGCGACCGCGAGTTCTGGGAACAGGCACGAAAAGCGTCGGAAGGCGCCGCAACAGCCAAGCCCAAGCGTCGTGCCACGCACTCGCAGGCTGCAGGCACGACCGCAGCCTCGTCGTCGAAGCGAACTCGGCGCGCCGCCAAGTCTCGCTCGGATTGAGTACGGCCTGATCGTTTAACCCTGCGTGCCGCTGATCTGGCGTGCCATGCGGACCAATTCGTCATTGGGGACCGGACCTAGGATTGCGTAGCCGAGGCCTTTGTCGATCCAAGAGGAGGCGTTCACGTCATTCCGATCCCATTGTGCGATTGGCACTCGCAGGTCCGCTGCCATCGGTCGCATCACCAGCGACATTCGGTGGCCGTCAGCGTCTTCGTACATAAAGAGGGCGGCGGGGTTGCCTTGCTCGGTGGCGAGCAGGCGGCCGCCAATGAGCCGATAACCGAATCCTGAGAGATCCGGCGGGGAGACCGCCCGGCTCAGCCGATTGGACAGCCATTGCGCCAGATGTTCCCGCTCGGCGGCGGTAACCTCGATCGGATGGCGGCGATCAGGGCTGTAGACCGCGTGACTCGCCAGTGCCTGGTGTTCGAGCGCTGCCATTGCCCGTTCGTAGCGATCCAGTGTTGGCTGCGTGTGCAGCAGCCATCCACCAGCGCCTCCTATGCCCAGCGATATTACAACGGCCGCAGCGATCTGCCACCGCCTGTGGGACCGCGTACGAAGACGCTCTTCCACCAGGCGGTTCAGGTTCAACTCAGGCGGCAGCGGTTGGGTCGAATACTTCGCGAAGGCTGCGTTTAATGCCTGCCTGTGGGCGATGTCCGTAGCGACGCGGCGCGCGGCGTCCGGATGTGCAGCCAGGTATCGCTCGACCGCGGCCCACCGCTTGGGCGGCAGTTGGCCATCGACGTAGCCGTTCAGTTCCTCCTCACCGACGGGGGGCAGAGGTTCGCTCATGACCCCGTCTGGGGTGCCCCGGACGCTCCCGCTCCAACGGCTTGCCGCAACCGCTCGCGTCCCCCTTTCAGCAGATTCACGACTGTCACGGCCGGTATCCCCATGACTTCAGCCGCAGCAGCATACGATAAATCCTCCACCGAGATGAGGAACACGGCACTGCGCTGTTCCAGGGGCAGCCCGCTAAAGGCACGGGACAGTTCAGTAGACGCCACTGCGCTGACAATATTCCCAATCGGTGACGAAAAGAGCCTCCGACGGCGCGGTCGCAACCGAGCCGTCAGTTCGCGGTACATCATCGCCAGCAACCAGACGCGCAGCCCGGTAGCTTCGCCAGGCTCGTGCGTGCGATCGAGTGCCCTGGCGAGGCAGGTCCGCACGACATCGTCAGCGCCGCGTTGGTCCGAAAGCATCGCCAGAGCGTAGCGTCGCAACGCTGGAACAGCCTGCTCGAGGCTTGCGAGGAAGCCACTCATGGCGCGTGGAGCGCGATGGCATGTGCGGCGGTGACGTGGCTACTCACGGTTCTTCGCCCACTGTTCCTTTGGTCGGAGTCGACCTGTGGCGCTGTGCCGGTTCCTCAAGTGTGAACAAACGCCATGGAACCTGATGGCGACAGTAGCGGTGTCTATTCGTTACCCTCGAAGTGCCATCCACTGCGCGTTCCGGCGGCACACGAGTCCCGGTCCGACGATGAAGGCGTGAAGGGCTAGAGCGCAAGACCCGCGAGAGGCCAAGGAGGATGTCGATCGAAGCGCGAACCACCTACGCATTGACCCGGTGGAAAGAACCGACTCGCGAACAATGGATGGCCTGGATTACTGCCTGGTTGGGCTGGACGCTCGATGCGTTCGACTTCACGATCTTTCTGCTGATCATGGTGCCGATCGCACAGACTTTCCACGTTCCGCTGGTCGCGGTCACCTCAGTATTCAGAGTGTTGCGGCTGCTGGGCGCAACCGAATCAGGCTGGCTGGCCGATCGGGGCGGCCGCAAGGTACCGCTGATGATCTCCATTGCCTGGTACTCCGTCTGCAATTTCATTGCGGCCTTCTCTCCGACATTCTGGTCCTATTTCTGTTTCGCGCGCTTTTGGGGATCGGCACGGGCGCGGGGTGGCCAGCAGGCGCGGCGCTGGCGGTGGAAAGTTGGCCGGCGCCCTCGCGTGGGTTCATGAGTGGCATTCTGCGGGGGGCTCGTGGGTATCGGTTTCCTGCTGTCCAGTGCCGCCTATGGGCTGCTGTATGACAGTATCGGATGGCGCGGCCTGCTGTGGATCGGCATCCTGCCCGCACTTGCGGTGCTTTATGTGCGCCGGCACGTGAAAGAGCCGGACGTGTGGGTGGCAAACCGCGACAGATAGCGAAAGCAAGACAAGGAGTTCCGTGCCCCGTTGTTCGACATCTTCCGACGTCGCGTATTTGGCAACACCATCACTGCTTATCTTTGGGTGGCGAGCAGCTTCGTCGTCTGCTATACGGGCTAATTGCCACAGACTTGCAGAAGGACCTGAATTTTGGCCCAGGCATAGTGGCGCTGCCGGTCGCACTCGCCAACCCGACCGGCTTCCTGGCCAGCGGCTTCTGGGGATGGGTTGCCGACCGCTATGGGCGCCGCTGGTCAATGATCATTCCGGCAGTGATTGGCATATTCGTTACGCCACTTTACCTGTTCACTGCAAACTACGCGATGATCGCTGGCGCCTTCACTGTCCAGGGTATGTTCCTTGGCGCGATCTGTGGTCGGAACCCATCCTATCTGGCGGAGTGCTTTCCCACCGAGGTGCGGGCGACCGCCAGCGGCTTCTGCTACCACCAAGGCGCAGTCTGGGACGGTCTAGAGTAGTCGCTCCCGTGCTGGCCGCGTTCGCCGTTGGGTAGCGATCCGGCTTCGCCGGTCCCATTCTGATTGGCACGGTGGCTGGCGCCCTTATCTTTGTTGCTCGGGCCTGAGACGAAGGGTAAGGTGTTAACGGGCGACATCACGCTTGGGGCCAAAGCCTGACGCTCACGCTCCGGAGCGGAGGGCATCGAGTGCGCTTTGCAGCAGCCAGGCAGCAGCGGCGCGGTCCACCGCGCCCGCCCGCTTCCTCCGGCTGAGATCCACCTCCTCTATGAGGAACCGGTTGACGGCAGCCGAGGAGAGGCGCTCGTCCCACAATGCCGTTGGCAGACCTGTCGCATCGGCCAGCGCCTGCGCCCAATCCCGCGCCGCCTGCGCCGTCGGGCCAAGACTACCGTTCATGGACAGCGGCAGCCCGACCACTATGCCGCCGGCATCCTCCGTCTGCGCGATCGCGAGAAGCTCCGCCGCGTTGTCGCGTAGCCGGCGGCGCTTGAGGATGCCGTAGGGCGAGGCCAGCGACAAACCGATATCCGACAGTGCGACGCCGATGGTGCGGCTGCCTGGGTCGAGGCCGATCAGCCGCTGGTTCCGCGCGAGCCGCTCGCGCAGCTCCCGGATGCCGAGTATCGCCATGCAGCGGACTATCGGTAAACGCCGCGGCAATGGCAAAGCAGAGGCGTTGGTTGAACCGAGTGGCCGCCGCCGGTATGTTCAGTGGCTCACCAAAACAAGGATCATGTCGGATGTCGCTTGATGCCGCGACAATTCGCCGTATCGCGACCCTCGCCCGCATTCGCGTCGAGGATCACGAGCTCACATCTTTGGCCGCAGAACTGAACGGCATCCTGGGCTGGATCGAGCAGCTTAACGAGGTGAACGTCGATGGTATCGAGCCGTTGACCGGCGCGCAGCAGATGGCGTTGAAGATGCGCGAGGATGACGTCACCGACGGTGGCTATCCGGAAAAGGTGTTGGCTAACGCGCCGGATCGGGCAGGGAGCTTTTATGCCGTCCCCAAGGTGGTCGAGTGACGGCGGCGTCGAGCCTGGCCATGACTGATGAGGATCGGGCTATCGCCCGCGCTTCCGCATGACTCTCACTGAGCTAACCATCGCTTCCGCACGGCAGGGGCTGCGCGAGAAGCAATTCTCAGCCCGTGAGCTGACCGAGGCACACCTCGCAGCGATTGACGCGCTGAACCCGCGGCTGAACGCCTATGTCACCGTGACTGCGGAGCGTGCACTGGCACAGGCCGATGCCGCGGATGCAGCGCTGGCGGCTGGGAAACTTGCGCCGCTGACTGGCATTCCTCTCGCGATCAAGGACGTGTTTTGCACTGAAGGCGTGCGCACCGCGGCAGGCAGCCACATCCTTGAGCCGTTCGTGCCGCCGTATGAAAGCACCGTCAGCGCCAATCTGCTGCGCGATGGGGCGATCTTTCTTGGCAAAACGAACATGGACGAGTTCGCGATGGGCTCATCCAACATGACCTCGGCTTACGGACCGGTCGCCAATCCATGGACAAGGCGGCAGGACAACGCTGCGCTCCTGGTCCCTGGCGGCTCCTCTGGTGGCTCAGCGTCCGCTGTCGCAGCACGCATTGCAATGGGTGCCACGGGCACGGATACCGGCGGATCGATTCGTCAACCGGCTTCATTCTGTGGAATCGTTGGAATGAAGCCAACCTATGGTCGCTGCTCGCGCTGGGGGGTGGTGGCATTTGCGTCTTCGCTCGATCATCCGGGGCCGTTCGGACGGACGGTCGAGGACTGCGCCATCCTGTTGGGTTCCATGGCGGGACATGATCCGAAGGACTCGACCAGTGCCGATGTCCCCGTGCCCGATTTTGCGGCGGCCTGCCGGCGCGGTGTGAAGGGACTGCGCATTGGCGTACCGCGTGAGTACCGTATGGACGGGATGCCGGAGGATATCGAACGCCTCTGGCGCCAGGGCCTCGACTGGCTGCGCGACGCCGGCGCGGAGATTGTCGATGTCTCGCTGCCCCACACGAAGTACGGACTGACGACATACTATATTGTGGCTCCGGCGGAGGCGTCGTCCAACCTGGCGCGCTATGACGGCGTGCGGTTCGGGTTGCGAGAGGACGGTGCTGATCTGCGCGATCTTTACGAGCGCACGCGCGCTGCGGGGTTCGGCGCCGAGGTGCGGCGACGCGTGCTGATCGGCACCTATGTGCTTTCTGCCGGCTATTACGACGCGTATTACCTGCGTGCGCAAAAGGTTCGCGCGCTCATTCTGCGTGACTTCACCGAGGTGTTCGTACATGTCGATGCACTGGTTACCCCGACCGCGCCATCGGCGGCGTTCGCGCAGGGCGAGAACATGGACGACCCCATCAAAATGTATCTGAACGATGTGTTCACGGTTCCAGCCAACATGTCGGGTGTGCCGGGTATCTCTGTCCCCGCCGGGCTGGACGCGAATGGGCTGCCGCTCGGGCTGCAGGTGCTTGCCAAGCCATTCGACGAGGAAACCGTGTTCACGGTAGGTGCGGCGCTGGAACGTACGGCACAGTTCCACGCATCGCCACAGATCCGCGCGGGAGCTTGAGCATGGGCTACGCCATCAAAGGGTCGACCGGTGTGTGGGAAGTTGTCGTCGGCCTGGAAGTACATGCGCAGGTGATCAGTCGGGCAAAACTGTTCTCGGGTGCCGCAACGGACTTCGGCGCGCCACCCAACACTCAGGTGAGTTTCGTCGATGCGGCGTTCCCTGGCATGCTGCCAGTGATCAATCGCGAGTGCGTGGCGCAAGCGGTGCGCACCGGGCTTGGTCTAAATTCGCAAATCCACCTGGTGAGCCGATTCGATCGCAAGAACTATTTTTACGCCGATCTACCCGCCGGCTATCAGATCAGCCAATACCAACATCCGATCGTCGGTGAAGGCCGAATCGAGATCGAACTGGCCGATGGTTCGACACGTGAGATCGGCATTACGCGGCTGCACCTCGAGCAGGACGCGGGCAAATCGCTGCACGACCGGCATCCGACCAAGTCCTACATCGACCTGAACCGTGCTGGCGTGGCACTGATGGAAATCGTCTCCGAGCCCGACATCCGCTCACCCGAGGAGGCGGGCGCGTATCTACGCAAGCTGCGTACCATCCTGCGTTACCTGGGCACCTGCGACGGCAACATGGAGGAAGGCTCCATGCGCGCCGACGTCAACGTATCCGTACGCAGGCACGGCGAGCCGTATCGCACTCGCTGCGAGGTGAAAAACGTCAATTCGGTGCGCTTCGTAATGCAGGCCATCGAGGCCGAAGCGAAGCGCCAGATCGAAGTGTGGGAATCAGGCAGCGCGGTCGAACAGGAGACGCGGCTGTTCGATCCTGCGCAGGGCAGCACTCGGTCGATGCGCAGCAAAGAGGATGCGCACGACTATCGGTATTTCCCTGATCCCGACCTACTGCCGCTAGTGCTGGACGAGGCGTGGGTGGCCGAACTGAAGGCGAAGCTTCCGGAATTGCCGGACGCCAAGAAGCGACGGTTCATGCAGGAATACGGGCTGCCTGCATATGATGCGGGCGTGCTGGTGGCTGAGCAGGCGACCGCGGACTACTACGAAGCGGTGGCGAAGGGACGCGATACGAAGATCGCTGCCAACTGGGTGATGGGCGATCTGTTTGCGGCGTTGAACCGTGCGGGACGCACGATTGCCGACAGTCCGATACCGGCATCATCTCTCGGCAAGCTGCTTGATCTGATAGCGGACAACACGATCAGCGGCCGCATCGCCAAGGATGTGTTCGAGGCGATGGTGGAAAGCGGTGAGGATCCTGCCACGCTCGTCGAGCGGAAAGGGCTGCGGCAGGTAACCGATCTTGGTGCAATCGAAGGCGTGATTGAGGGAGTTCTCGCAGCGAACGCGGACAAGGTCGCGGAGTACAAGTCTGGTCGCGAGAAGCTGTTCGGCTTTTTCGTGGGGCAGGTGATGAAGGCGATGTCCGGCAAGGGTAACCCGGCGCTAGTCAACGAAGCGCTCAGGCGGAAACTGACTTAGCGGCAGGAGACGAGCCTACGAAGCTACCTCGCAGCCAGCGGCGGATCACGCCTTCAGCTCTTGGCGACGCCCGTTAAGGCCGCGCCAAGTTTAAACTGCGGTGGCGAAACTCCGCTGCCGGGTGCTTGCTTGAAGCACCCGGCGCAACTTTGGCGAGGCAGAACGCTCCGGCTTACTTCGCAGGTGCGTATTTCCCGCCGGTCTGCGGCGTTGGTGAATCAAAACCCTGGTTCTGTCGATCCAGCCGTGTCTCGCGTGACCAGGTACGCTTCAGTTCGTCGCGCACTTTAAAGGTCAGTTTCCCCAGTCCGCCACACTCCAGTTCCACCGTGTCACCGTCCATGAAGGCATTCAGGCCGCGATGGTTGGTACCGGTAGCGAGGATGTCGCCTGGCTCCAGTGTGTGAATCGAGGTCACCCACTCGATGCAGCGCGGAATCTTGTGCGCCATATCATCGGTATTGAAGTCCTGCATCAGCGTGCCGTTGTTCCACAGCTTCACCGGCACCTTGTGCGGGTCGGGAATCTCGTCCTTGGTCACCAGATAGGGGCCGATCGGCGCAAACGTGTCGCGTGACTTCATGGCGAAGAAGCTGGTGGGCGGGATGCCGCGCGCCGAGCCGTCGATGAAGTTGGTGTAGCCAAATACATAGCTCATGGCATCAGCCGCCTTTACGTGGCTGGCGCGCTTGCCGATCACGAGTGCCAACTCGGCCTCACCCTCGAAGATCGTCGCCGGCACGTCAGGCAGGACCATGGTGCCGCCCGGACCAAGCACGGCGGTAGGAGCCTTGTGAAACGCGTTGATCGGCGCCGGTTCCTTTCGCGTGCCGTTCTCCATGTAGTTCACTGCCATACAGACGATGTTGCCTGGCTTCGGCAGAGGGGCCTGCAACTTCACGCCGGACAGCGGCACACCGCCACTGGCGGACGCATCCTCCAGTCGCTTGCGGTATTGGCCGAAGCGAGCGATCAGCCCGTTGATCAGATCGGCCGGACTCAGGTGTGGGATGTCGCGCACCGCCGACGATACGTCGGCGATGGAATCGCCCTTCACCACGCCCAGCTTGTAGTCGTCGAAGAATGCCAGCTTCATTGTCAGCCTCCTATTCAACCGGAACGAAGATCGAGCGTCGCATCTTGCCGCCAACCGATTTCGACAGATGTCCCTTGCCGGTGATGTCCTCCACCAGCACCACCTCGCCGGCGTTGATTACCCGCGCCTGGCCGTCGCTGGCCGTGATCTGCACGCCGCCGTCAAGATTGATGATGTACTGGCGCCGCGGCGCGGGGTGCCAGGATAGGTCATAATCGCCCGAGGTCTCACGGAAGATGATGCCGTTGGCCGGCAGGCGGGCGGACAGCTTGGAGAAGTTTCGTTCTTCTACCCACTGCACCTCGACGTCACGCCAGTGCGATTCGCCGTTCGCATCACAGTACAAGTTGTGGATACGCATCGCTTCCTCCTGTCGGTTGCCCGGTCGATTGGTGCCACTGGGCAGATTATCGGCAATGCAGCCTGGGGGCCACCCAGGCTGCATTGCCGACAGGGTCGCTGATGCCTAGCTAGTGTCGATCAGGATCAGCCGAAGGTCGAGGGCTCGTTGATCGGATCCAGGTCGTTAACGAACCGAAGCAGGTCCGGCATGGTGAAGGTTCCAGGCTGCGCCGCCGGGAGCGTCGGTTTCCACGCGGGTTGGTTCAGGAACGATTCCTTGTCGGCCTGCAACAGCCCGACGAAGACTTCCGCCAGAATGCGGCTGCCGACACCATCCAGACGCCGGCCTTCACCCCGAAGCTGCGCTTCCTTCAGAATGTAGTACCAAAGCGGTGTCGCGACGTCTAATTTCAGCTCATGGGCCTTGGCGCCATCAGGGCCGCTGCCCGCGATTTCCTCTGGCGAGAGTGGCCGGATGTGCATGGCCGCTGCCACGTCCTGTCCGCTAGGCAGGCCAAGCTGGACGCCACGCGACAGGTTGCGGAACGGCAAGCTGCCGCCGCCGCCCGGCAGGTTGTGCAGGATCGTCGCAAGATATGGATCCAAGCTACGGCTGAGGTTGAGGCGGAACTTGTTGTCCTGGCTCCCGGCACCGGCCGGCGGCGGTTTCGGCTCACCCAGTTCATAGAAGCGATGCCAGTCGATCGCCCAATCCCCAGGCAGCTTGTCCACCACAAACGGAAGCAGCAGCTTCAGTTGCTCTGCGAGCTTCCTATTGGCGTCCTGATCCGTAGACGACAGGTCGCCGACGATGCCACCCGAGGCCGCGGTGAAGTGAAACAGCAGGTTGAAGTCGGTGTCGTTGAAGGCGCGATTGTGGCTGTATTTCTGCCGCACCATCGAGTGACCTAGCCGATATGCGGCGGCGCTGAATTCAACCGGCATGAACGGAACGTTGAACGCGCTGCACTGCTCGTACTTGAAGAATTTGCGGCCGTTGGCCAGCACGTCCTGCACATCGTTGAAATCGACGACGCGACCCAGGAAATCGTGCAGGACGATCCACTGGTAATGCCACAGCACCTGCTGGCGCGCTGTGTCGAAGATCTTCGCTGCCGGCACGTTGCCCGCGGCGACCAGGCGATCGACGACCGCATTATGGAACTTGATGAACGCCAGGTGGGTCTGTGCGACGATCAGGTTCTCATCGTTGCGCGGATCACCGAGAAGCGCCATTCCCTCCCGGTTGCGCATAAGATCGTTGGGAATGCCAGCCTTGACCTTGGCGTCGCCCGCACCGCCTGGGCCACATCGTCCGACCGCCAACTTGTTCAGATTGAGGCGATCGTAAAGGTTCGGTGTTGCAGTCGGTCCCATGCCGTAAACCGAGTCGAGGTCAAGGCGTGGTGTGCGAAAGTCGACGACGGCGGCGGGATCGTTTTGGATCGCCCCCAGAGGCGTGACATCGAGTGTGATGTCATGGTCGATGAACTGGCCGAGATACGTGTAGCCGGCGGGGATATTCTGATTGTCAGACGTCAGAGCCGATGTCGAAGAATCATCGCGCATCGCGTCCGCCAGAGCATTCAAAGCGTCGCTGTCAGCGACGAATGGCTTCAGCTGCGGGAACAGCCGGCCGAACCGGCCGAACTCCGTAGTCCGCTGAATTCCTTCAAGCAGACCGCGCTGAAACGAATGACCGTGGTGACTCCCTTGCGAGGACATGACACTCCTTTCTTAGATGCAAATACGAGCCGGCTGCGGCGCACAATTTTACATCGGAACGAATTGCGCCGTCCGGAGGTTGATAGTTACAACCTGACGGCGCGTAGGTGTGTGATATCTCTCACACTCGCGTCGCCTCACGGGCAACGTGATTGCGAAGGATTTTGCCTAAATTGCTGCGCAGCAAATCTGCGCAATCACAATTTATACTATTTGTTTTGCCAGTCTGGCTTACGCTTCTCAGCGAATGCCTTCGGCCCTTCAAGATAGTCCTGGCTCTCCAGGTTCTCCTGCTGCGCAGGATAGACCGTGCGCATCGCGCGCTCTAGCGACGCTTCGTCCAGGCCGCGGTAGGTCGCCTGCTTCGAGGCACGCACTGCCTTGGGCGAGCACTCCAGGATCTGCGCCGCCCATCGCCTAGCGGCGTCCAGCGCCTGGCCTTGTGGCACCACCTCGGTCACGAAACCAAGCTCGAACCCTTCGCGGGCCGAGACGCGCCGGCCGGTCAGGATCATCCCCAAGGCCTTCTTGCGCGGGATCATGCGCGGCAGGCGATGCACGCCACCGCCGCCGGCAATCAATCCGACACGTGGCTCCGGCAAGGCGAACAGCGCGTTCTCGGCCGCAACGATGATATCGCAGGCAAGCGCCGTTTCGAACCCGCCGCCCATCGCCCAGCCGTTCACCGCCGCGATCAACGGCTTGTCGAGGTTGAAGCGATGCGTGATGCCGGCAAAGCCATTCGGTCCGTTCGGGCGACGGCGACCAGCCGCCTGCACCTTCAGGTCGTTACCGGCCGAGAAGGCGCGTTCGCCGGTGCCAGTGATGATCCCTACCCACAGATCGTCACGAGCGGCAAACTCGTCCCACACGGCGGCGAGTTCGTCATTCGCGTCGGCGTGCAATGCGTTCAGCACCTCGGGCCGGTTCAGTGTCACCACACGCACGTGGCCCTCGTCCTGGACGATGCAGTATTGGTGGGTCATCGACGCGCCGCTCTGAGCCTTCCTTGACTTGCGCGCCTCGACGTGGAAGACTCGCGGTTTGTCGTCCATGGCTCAATCATCCGCCAATCACTGCGTCATTACGCAACACACAGATCTTGTCCTCCTTGAGGCCAAGCCAGTCCGCCAACACCTCGGCGTTGTGCTGACCAAGCAGCGGCGCGGCCTTGATCGGCGGCGTGGCACCCGAGAAGCGCACCGGCCAGCCGCTCATCGTGTAGTCGCCAACCTTCGGGTGTTTCATCACCTGGCGGATGCCGCGCTTCACAAAACTTTGGTCGTTGGCCAGTTCCATTGTGTCCATCACCGCGCCCGACGGTATGGTGGCCGCACTCACCAGCCGCATCGCCTCGTGCTTGTCATGCTGCATCGTCCAATTTGCGACGATGGCATCGACCTCCTCGCGGTGCTCGGTGCGCGCGTCCGGTGTGTCGTAGTTCGGATCGCCGATCAGGTCCTCGCGGCCCATCACTTTCAGAAGCCGGTTCCAGTGCTCCGGATTGGCGCGGCTGCAGTAGATGTAAACGTAGTCGTTCGGGCCGCCGCCCTTGCACGGATACACTCCGATCGGCGGATTGCCGCCGCCGACCGTCTTCGATCCGGCGCGTGGCGCGGCCTTGCCGGTGCGCTCCATGTAGGTGAATGAGTTGCGGATGTAGTGCAGGATCGCGTCCTGCATCGCTAGCTGAAGATGCTCGCCCTGCCCGGTGCGCAGCCGGCGCACATACGCGCCCATGACGGAAATCGCCATCAGCATGCCGGTGCCCGTGTCACCTATCGTCGCTCCCGGCTTGCAGGGAGGGCCGTCTTCCTCGCCGGTGATGCTCATCAGGCCGCCGGCCGCCTGCGCAATCATGTCGAACGCGAGGCTCTTCTCGAACGCGCTGCCAGCGCCGAAACCCTTGGTCTGGCAGTAGATGATCGAGGGATTGATGGCGCGGATCACATCCGGCCCAAGACCAAGCCGCTCGATCGCGCCGGGGGCGAAATTCTCGCAGAAGATGTCGGCTTTCTTCGCCATCTCCTTGACGAGTTCGACGCCGCGAGGGTCCTTCAGATTGACGGTGAGCGAGCGCTTGTTGGCGTTGTACTGCAGAAAGTAATAGGCGTCCTGACCTGGCTTGCCGCCGGCGGTGCGACCGGGATCTCCGAGTTTCGGGTTCTCCACCTTCACCACATCCGCACCCATCCATGCCAGCGCCTCGGTGCAGGACGGTCCGGCTTCGAACTGAGTCAGATCCAGCACTTTCACGCCGGTCAGACACGTCTCAGGGCCATTGCTTGGCATTGCCACAAATTCCTCCCAATAGGATTCGGCAAAGCCTACGACGGCAGGCGCCGGACGTCGAGTTGCCGAAACGTCTGTGCTACTCAGCGATTCCGAAGGAGGCTGGTATGGACAAGATCGCGATATGCGCGATCTTCAAGGACGAGGCGCCCTATCTGCTGGAATGGCTGGCGTTCCACCGGATGATCGGGGTCGACCTGTTCGTGCTGTACGACAACGGCAGCAGCGACGGCGGGGCCAATCGTGTCCGCGCTTCCAGCTTTGCCAGGAATGTCACGCTAATCGATTGGCCGGACCGCCCCGGCCAACTGTCGGCCTATAAGCATTTCCGCACGCATCATGCGGCGCGTTTTAGCTGGGCGGCGTTCATCGACATCGACGAGTTCATCGTACCACTCGATGGCAACTCAATTCGCCCGATCCTGATGCGGCCGGCGTATGAGCGCTATGCGCAGGTGCTGTTGCAATGGCTGGTGTTCGGTCCTTCAGGGCACGAACAACGCCCTGATGGTCTGGTGATCGAACACTACACGCACCGCATGCCCGAAACCGCTGATGCCTGTCGCCATGTAAAGGCGATCGTGCGCCCTAGCATGCTTCGCGGCATCGACTACACTCCACACGCGGCAGAGTGCAGCGGGCCCACCTGCAACAGCAGCGGGAACGAGATTCTGCCATTCGCCATCCAGCCGAACGAGTGCCACACCGTCATGGCGATACATCATTACTTCACGAAATCGCGTGAGGACTGGCAGATAAAGCGCCGTCGTGGCCGCGGCGATTCGCTGGAGCCATACCGGGAGCGAATCTTTGATGACGTAGCCGGTCAGGCACTGATCGAGGATAGGCGCGGGCTGCGCTTTGTCCCGCGGCTTCGGGCTCTGCTGCAGTCGTAACGGGAACAGTCATGGAGAAGATCGCTGTCTGCGCCATATTCAAGGATGAGGCGTCCTATCTCCTGGAATGGATCGCGTTCCACCGGATGGTCGGTGTCGACCTGTTCGTGCTGTACGACAACGGCAGCAGCGACGGCGGCGCAGAGCTGATCCGGCAGTCAAGTTTTGCCAGAAATGTCACGATTCTCGACTGGCATGACCGACCGGGCCAGCTATCGGCGTATCAGCATTTCCATACCAACTATGCCGGAGCATTTGCCTGGGTGGCGTTCATCGACATCGATGAGTTCATCGTGCCAGTCGGCACCGGGTCGATTCGCGGCATCCTGCTACGCAAGGCGTACGAAGCCTACGCGGACATCCTGCTCAACTGGCAGATCTTCGGTCCTTCCGGACATGAGGCGCGGCCGTATGGACTGGTCCTAGAAAACTTCACCCGGCGTTTCCCGCAAGACGCCGAAGCCAATCGACACGTAAAGTCGCTGGTGCGTACCAAGGACCTGCTACGGGTGGGCAGCACACCCCACATCTTCGACTGTGCGCGTCCGACCTGCAATGCGCGTGGCGAGACCGTTGTATCGCACGCCATGCAGCCAGCGGTGTGTTGCGATGTCATGGTGATCAATCACTACTTCACGAAATCGGCCGAGGAATGGACTTTCAAACGCACGCGCGGGCGCGGCGACTCCCTCGACCCTTATGGTGACCATGTTTTCACCGACGTCGAAGGGCAGGCAACGGTGGAAGATACGCGGGCGTGGCGCTTTCTGCCCCGGCTGCGTGCGCTGCTCGACGCCTAATCAGCCCTGTATCAGCGCCGCCTGCATCTCGCTGCGGAACTGCGCCATCTCTGTGTCATCCTGCCAAGGCATGCGATACACCTCGTCGAACAGCAGTTGCCGGCACATCAGCCAGTTCCGGTCCCGATCGGCCGCATTGGAGAAGCTGTGGCCACTGAGGACTTCGATGCTGCTTTTCAAGAGCTTGTAGATCGGCCGAACCTCACCGGCGATATCCTCGTACGTGCCGCCGTATCCGACGCGCACGAGGCGGCGCGTGTGCTCCACGTGCTCCTGGCCATAGCCGCGAAATCGGGAGTCGAAGTAGCCGCCATACAACAAGGCCGTGCGTGAGAAACTGCTGCACTGGGCCGTCACGTCTAGACTTAGGTATGGATCGTCGACAGTTCCGCTTCCCTTCAGGAAGCTGTCGTGCAGCCAGGGAGCACCCAGGTTCGCGTGCCCCCAACGCTCGCTGGCGAGCACCCATTCCGTTTCCCAGCCATCCTGAGTGGGGAATGAATCGTCCTCCAGCAGGATCACCACGTCGCACTGCATGACGGCGCCGAGCAGAAACAGCGCGCGGTTCTTGTTCCAGGCGATCCCCATGTTGGGCCCGGTCGCCACCATGACCTGTTGCGCGCGCGCCGCATCGGCGGTGCCATCGTCCGATCCGTCATCCGCCACCGCGACGATGCAAGGCATGCTGGTATGCGCGCGGACACGGTTCAGCGTCTCGAGCAGAATGTCTCGGCGATTACAGGTGACGATGCCGATGCCGAGGCTTGCTGTCATGCCGCCTTTTAGACCCCTACCAGAGCTACAGCCACAGCCCCGCAGCCCATCACCACCAGCGGGTGCGCGCGGGTGAAGGTCAGCAGCAGCGTCGTCGCCCCAGTCACGCCGTAGGCCAGCCAGTCGTGCTCCGTGCTGCGAGCCAATGCGATGCCGCTGGCGATGGTCAGGCCGATGGACACGGGGGCCAGCGCCTGTTCCAACGCCTCTCGCCAGGCCGCGCCACCGGCGCGGTGCCAGAATCGGCCAACGACAAAGGCCAGCACCGAGGAGGGGCCGAACATCGCAATCAGCGCCACCAGACCACCGAGGAAGCCAGCCGCCTTCTGCCCGATCAGCACCACGATCATCGAGCCAGGTGGCACGGCGCGCGACAGCGCGAACATGTCGAGGAATTCGCGGGACGTGATCCAGTGATGCACCTGCACGGCCTGGCGCTGCATATCCGGCAATACGGCGGCACCGCCACCGAAGGCGAGCAACGACAGCAGGCCGAACATCGCCGCGATTTGCAGCAGCGTGCCGATCATGCGGCGCGCTCGACCAATGTGACCGCCAAGCTGATCGGCACCATGACGACCACGACTTCCAACAAGGGGAAGCCGAGAATCCCAATCCCCACGATGATGACCCCGGCCACCAGCAGCGGCCCGATCCTGCGCAGGTTGCGCTGGCCTAGCCGTAGACCTGTGGCAATGTTGAATCCGATCGCCGCGGCCCCTGCGCCAACCAGGGCCGCATTGATCAGATGACTGGCCGGCAGCTCGCTGGCGGCAAAATAGACCGCGCCCAGCGACAGCAGAATGACCAGCGGAATCAGCAGCAGCCCGGCCACCGCCATGAGCGCTCCCGCAACACCGCGCAGCTGCGAGCCGATAATGACCGATAGGTTCACGTTGGTCGCGCCGGGCACCATCTGGCTCAGCCCGTAGTAGACGAGGAACTGTGTGTCATCGATCCACGCGCGGCGCTCCACCAATTCGCGACGGATCCAGCCCAACAGGCCGCCGCCGAAGCTGGTTGAGCCAATGGTCAGGAAGCTGAGGAACAGGGCGGGGAGGCTGGGAGGCCCGGGGGTGCTGCGATTCGGCATCCGCCCATTCAACTGCTGTAAGCTCGACACCGGCAAACGACGGGATCGATGATGGAGTATCGCGCGCTGGGGGGAAGCGGCCTCCGCGTCTGATCGTTATGTCTTGGCGCTATGATGTTCGGCGGAGCCGCCGACGAAGCGACTGCAGCCCGCATCATCGCGCGCTCGAGAGCAGGGGGGGAATTCATCGAGAGGTCGGTTAGGCGCGGAAGATGAGGCGTTGGTGGATCGGTTGGTAGCACCCGGACGTCCCTCGACGCCGGGAATACAATGATCCGCAGTATCCGATCGAGGGCCGGGTTGCGGCCTAATCAGCGCCGGTTCGCGGCACCGGGGACGCCTCCCGTAACCGCCGCATCTCGAAGAACTGCCAGATCAGCAGGACCGGAACGCCCACCGCCAGGTCGCGGCCGCGACGAACGAGCGAAACTGCGAGCGACAGTTCGGGCGCTACACCAAAAATGGCGCCTAATCCCGCATACCCGGCCTCCTGGACCCCGGCATTGACCGGCACCAGGAAGGCTATGGCGGCTAAGGCACTGAGCAGCGCCTCGATCCCCAGAGCATCGTCGAAGTCGATCGGCACGCCTACAGCAAGATAAGTGATCCAGCCGGCAATGCCGGTGCCGATCCAGCCGATCAGATGCAGGGTGAAGCTAAGGGCCAGCCGCAGCGGGTGGCCGTAGATCAGTGACAGCTCGGTTTGCAGAACTTCGGCGCGTTCCCGCGCGGCGCCAAACCAACGCCCGGCTATACGCCCGCCAATCCGGGCAAAGACTGGTGCGGCGCCTTGCTGCAGCCAAATCAGCCCCACGGCCGCGATCACCGCCAGCGCCAGGCCCACCTCGAGCGGCACGGCCAGGCTGGAGTCCGGTGCGCGGGAAAGCAGGATCCCGAGGCCAATTGCTGTGAAGGCGACTTCGGCCAGGAATTCAGCCGTGACGTCCACGACGGTCGAGGCCGTGGCGAGCGACCACGACGTGCCGTGCAAGGTCACCGCCCGGGCCCCGATCACGAATCCACCGATCTGCGAAAACGGCAGGCAGTTGGTGGCCACGTCGCGCACCATGCGTCCCCACACAAATATAAACGGGCGCCGATTGCGCGCGGGCACGATCGCGACCCAGGCCAGCCCCAGTGGGACGAACAGCAAAAGCTGCCAGCCGATGATGGCGACAAACTCGACCACGCCCACGCGGCCGACGGCCGCGATTACCCGGTCAAAGCCAAACCAGCCAATCAGCAGTGTGCCGAGTAGCAGGCCTCCCACCGCAAGGGCGATCGAGAGCTTCTTCAGGGATCCACCCTCCGGCTGAGATCGCGGCGCGGGCGGCTCTACACCGATTCAGCAACCTCAGGCTATAGGTGGCGCCTCGTTCAGGAAGGGGATGTCGGCGTGGCAGCAGAAGGCTGGACGCTGCTGACCGGGGCGACCGGATTCGTCGGCTCCGCCGTGGCGCGGGTTCTTGTAGCACGCGGCCATCCTCTGCGCCTGCTGGTCCGCGCCAACAGCGACCGTCGCAACCTGGCGGGCATTGAAGCCGAACTTGTGCTGGGGGATCTCACGGATGCCGCGTCGCTGAGGCGCGCCGCCACTGGCTGCCGCTATGTCTTCCATATCGCCGCCGACTATCGGTTCTGGGTTCCCGATCCCGACGCAATGCTGCGCGTAAACGTCGAGGGCACGCTGGCGATGATGCGGGCGGCGCAGGCAGCCGGTGTAGAGCGGATCGTGTACTGCAGTTCGGTCGCCGCCCTTGGCCGTCCGCACAATGGTTTTCTGGCCGATGAAGACACACCGACGGACGAGGCAGACTTCATCGGCGCCTACAAGCGCTCGAAGTTTATGGCCGAGAGGGCTGTGCTGGATCTGGTGCGTCAGCACGGTCTGCCGGCCGTAGTGGTGAACCCGGCTGCCCCGGTCGGTCCCCGAGACATCAAGCCGACGCCCACGGGCAAGATGATCCTCGATGCGGCGGCGGGGCGGGTGCCGGCCTACATCGACACCGGGCTCAACATCGTGCACGTCGACGACGTGGCGGAAGGCCACGCGCTGGCGCTCGAACGGGGACGTCTCGGCGACCGGTATGTCCTCGGCGGCGAAAACCTGCTTCTGAAGGACATTCTGGCGTTGGTGGCAGACGTGGTTGGCCGGCGACCGCCACGCATCGAGCTGCCAGAAGCAGTGGTATGGCCCGCGGCGTGGCTGATGGAGTTCTTTGCGCGCCTCACCGGCATTCCGCCGATGATGACACGCGACCACATAAAAATGGCGCGACACAAGATGTTCTATTCATCCGACAAGGCGAAGCGCGAGCTCGGCTACGCACCGCGCCCGGTGCGTGCGGCAATCGAGGACGCTGTCGGCTGGTTCCGCACCAATGGCATGCTGCGGGCATGATCACGCTTGCGACGCTCGCCATGGCGATCTGGCTGTACCTGCTCCTGGCGCACGGCCGCTTTTGGCGCTCGGAGCCGGAACTGGTTCCAGCCAAGCCGTCAACCGCGCTACCGGTGACAGTCGTCGTGCCAGCACGCGACGAGGCAGTGGTGATCGGTGCAACGCTGCCTTCGCTGCACCGCCAGGAGTACGCAGGTGCGTTGCAGATCATCCTGGTGGACGATGCCAGTACAGACCGGACCGGAACGATTGCCCGGCAGATTGCGCAGGCGCAACCACAATCGCTCGATGTAATCGATGGCAAGCCTCATCCGCCCGGTTGGAGTGGAAAGCTTTGGGCACTCGCGCACGGGATTGCCGAGGCAAAATCCGCCGAGTTCATCCTCCTGACGGACGCCGACATCATGCACGATCCGCGCCACGTCGCGACACTCGTCGCGCAGGCCGAGCGCGACGACCTCGATCTCGTCTCGGAGATGGTAAAGCTCGCCTGCGATACCCCGGCCGAACGCGCTCTGGTGCCCGCCTTCGTCTACTTCTTTCAGCTGCTCTACCCATTCGCGTGGGTGAACGACCCGTTGCGCGCGACAGCAGCGGCGGCCGGTGGAACTGTCCTGATACGCCGGCGCGCCCTGCAACGGATTGGTGGCATCGAAGCGGTGCGGGGCGCCCTGATCGACGATGTGGCACTGGCGGCGGCGGTGAAGCGAGGGGGGCGCATCTGGCTGGGCCATTCCGGCCTCGCGCGCTCGATTCGCGCATACCCGAGTGTCGTCGATATCTGGCGCATGGTCACGCGGACCGCCTATGTGCAGCTTGGCTACTCACCGATACTGCTGGCAGGGACTGTGATGGCCATGGTTCTGACCTTCCTTGTGCCCCCATTCGCTGCCGTCTTCGGCCATAGCATCGCGCGGTGGTTCGGGTGGCTGATCTGGGGTGCTATGGCGGCGAGCTATCAACCCACGCTGCAGCGCTACCACCGGTCGGTGCTATGGGCTCCTTTCCTGCCAGTTGTGGCAGCGTTCTACACCGCTGCCACCATCGGCTCGGCGGTCAACCATCACCTCGGCCACGGGGTTGCCTGGAAGGGTCGAGCCTATCAGGGCATAGGTGCATGAGCCAGACGGCAACCGTTGAAACGTGGTCCGGCAAGGACCGCGACGACGAGAATTTCCCGGTAGGCTCGCTGCTGATCAGTCGCGATCTGCGCCGCCACGTGCATGCCTTCTACACCTTCGCCCGCAATGCCGACGACATTGCGGATTCCTCCACATTGCCCCCCGAAGAGAAGGTGGCGCGGCTGGACGTCATGCAAGATGTGCTGCTGGGCCAGCGGGATACCGGCTCGCCAAGTGCTCGGCGGCTGCGCGCCAGCCTGGCCGAAACGGGGGTTTCGCCGCGCCATTCGCTCGACCTGCTGATCGCATTCCGTCGCGATGTGACCAAGCTGCGCTATGCGAATTGGGACGAACTCTACGACTACTGCCGCTACTCGGCGATGCCGGTCGGTCGGCATGTACTTGACCTGCATGGCGAAGATCGCGCGACGTGGGCGCCATCCGACGCGTTGTGTACATCGCTGCAGGTCCTCAATCATTTGCAAGACTGCGCAAAGGATCTGGCCTCATTGGATCGCTGTTATTTGCCAGGCGTTGCAGTGGACGGTTTGCGCGGATCAAAGGAGACGCCGGAACTACGGGCCGAATTCGATCAGCTGCTGGACCATTGCGATGAACTGAATCGTGCAGCGATCGATCTACCACGGCTGACCCGCAGCCGCCGCCTGCGCCTGGAAACGGCGGTGATCGTTGGCCTCGCTCGCCGGCTGACGCGACGTCTTCGCCGCGGCGACCCGCTGGCGTGCCGCGTGCGGCTCACCAAGCGCGATGCGATTGGCAGCATGGTGGCGGCCTTGCAATGGCTGTGACACCGCTGAACATCGCCCAGGCCGATCTTGACGCTGTCACGTCGATCGTGCGTGCCGCCGGCACGTCATTTTATCGGGGCATGCGGGTGCTGCCACCCGAACGGCGATACGCCATGTATGCGATTTACGCCTTCTGTCGCATGGTTGACGACATCGTCGACGACGATCGTGCGCTTGCGACCAAGCTACCGGAATTGAACGCCTGGCGCGAGCGCGTCGCGGGTCTGTATCGCGGCCAATCTGATGGTCCGGTCACCCGCGTGCTGGTCGCCGCCGTGCGGCGCTTCGGTCTGCGTCAGGATGATTTCCTGGCGATCATCGATGGCATGCAGATGGATGCCGAAGCAAGCATCGTAGCACCCGACCTCGCGACGCTCGATCTCTATTGTGATCGGGTGGCGGCCTCAGTCGGTCGCTTGTCGGTCCGCGCCTTCGGCGATTCGTCGGCCGCCGCCGACCAAGTGGCGTATTCCCTCGGTCGCGCGCTTCAGCTCACCAACATCCTGCGCGACCTGTATGAGGACGCTGAACGCGGTCGGCTCTATCTGCCGTCGGAGTGGCTGGATGAGGCAAGTGTGCCACACGATCCTGCCGCAGTCTTGCAAGCGTCCGGCTTGCGTGAAGTGTGTGCCCGCGTCGCGAGCCTTGCAAACCAGCATTTCTGCGCAGCAGCAGACGCGATGCGCCAGTGCGACGCCAACGCTATGAAACCAGCCCGTCTGATGGGGGCAACCTACGCCGCGATCCTGGCGCGTCTGGAGCGCCAAGGCTGGTCATCGCTCCACGAACGCGTCAGCCTGCCGGCCTGGCAGAAGCTGTGGCTCGCGCTGCGCCATGGTCTCAGCTGAAGCAGCAGGGCGGGCGTCCTGATGCCATCGCACATCGCTGTCGTGGGCGCCGGAATGGCCGGGCTTTCCGCCGCCATTGCCTTGACTGCGGCTGGCAAAGCCGTGACGCTGATAGAGGCAGGACCGGCTGCTGGTGGGCGATGCCGATCCTACTTTGATCGTGGGCTTGGGCTGCGTATCGACAATGGCAACCATCTTCTGCTGTCGGGCAACCGCGCCACCTTCGGCTATCTGAAGACGATCGGTGCGACTGAGACGTTGGCGATGCCGGTTGAACCGATATTCCCATTCTTGGATCTGCGCGACGGTCGCCGCTGGGTGCTGCGACCGAATCGAGGGCGCATCCCCTGGTGGGTGTTGTCACCCACGCGACGCGTTCCCGGCACGCGTGTGCGCGATCATCTGGCACTGCTACGACTGCGCAAGATCAACTCCGAGGCCGCGGTTGACGCCTCGATGCGGCATGACACCCTGTATGAGCGGCTGATCGAACCGCTTGCCGTCGCAGCGCTGAATACGCCCGCCGACGAAGGCTTGGCCAGCCTACTAGGTGCCGTGATGAAGGAGACGCTGTTTCGGGGTGGCCGTGCCTGCATTCCCGCGATCCCACGTGCTGGTCTATCGGAGAGTCTCGTGGATCCCGCCATTGCTTGGCTGGAAGCACACGGGGCGATGGTCCACGCTGGCCGGCGCGTTGCTGCGCTGTGTGACAATGGCAATGGCGGCATTGACCTTTCCACCACCGAGGGACCCATAACAGCCGGCGCGGTGGTGTTGGCCGCTCCGCCGTGGGTGGTGTCCGACCTGTTGCCCGGCCAGACTTGTCCGACTGCGTTTCAAGCGATCCTCAACATTCACTTTCGCACCCCGGCGGATTGCATGTCGCCTGGATTCATCGGCCTTATCGGAGGCACAGCGGAGTGGGTATTCGTCAAGCTTGGACACGTGTCGGTCACCATCAGCGCGGCAAATCGCATGGTTGATCAGGATGCCGAGACGATCGCACGCGCTGTTTGGCCCGACGTGCGAGCTGCGCTGGGGTTGTCCGATGGCCCGTTGCCACCGTGGCGCGTGGTGAAGGAAAGGCGCGCAACCGTGGCGGCAACGCCGGCGCAGGAGCGGCTGCGACCCGGCCCGCGGACCAGGCTTGCCAACGTGGTGCTGGCAGGCGACTGGACCGACACCGGGTTGCCCGGCACCATCGAGGGCGCCATCAGGTCGGGCCGAACCGCGGCCGAGGTGCTATTGGCCGCCTGAGGAATGCGCGATGCCGAATGAGGCGGTGTTGACGAGTCGGGCGGCGCTGGACGTTGCAATCGAACGTGCAGGCAGCGCATTGCTGCATAAGCAGCACGGCGATGGGCACTGGCTGTTCGAACTGGAGGCGGACGCGACAATCCCCGCCGAGTATGTGCTGCTCGAGCACTTTCTCGATAGGATCGATCCGCAACTCGAAGCCAAGATCGGCGTCTACCTGCGCGCCATTCAGGGCGTGCACGGTGGCTGGCCCTTGTTTCACGACGGGCCGTTCGACCTGTCGGCCAGCGTGAAAGCGTATTTCGCACTGAAGGCCATCGGCGACGGTGCTGACGCGCCACATATGGTGCGGGCACGGAAAGCGATCCTGGCGGTGGGCGGCGCGGAGCGGACCAACGTGTTCACCCGGGCGCAGTTGGCACTGTTTGGTCAGGTACCGTGGCGCGCGCTGCCGGTTATGCCGCTTGAGATCATGCACCTGCCGCTGTGGTTCCCGTTCCACCTGTCGAAGGTGTCGTACTGGTCACGCACCGTGATCGTGCCGCTGTTGGTGCTGATGGCAATGCGGCCCTTGGCGCGGAATCCGCGCAACGCCGACATTCAGGAACTGTTTCGCACGCCGCCCGCGCGAGTGCGTGACTGGATCCGCGGGCCATACCGCTCGGCCTGGTGGGGGCCGTTCTTCAAGTTCGTCGATGCGGTGTTGCGGATCGTGCAGCCTGCCTTCCCGCGGCGGAGCCGCGACAGCGCAACCGTCAAAGCGGTGCGCTTCGTCACTGAGCGGCTGAATGGCGACGATGGGCTCGGTGGCATCTATCCCGCAATCGCCAACAGCGTGATGATGTTCGATACGCTTGGCTATGCACCCGATCACCCGGCGGCCGCGATCGCCTGGCGCGCCGTCCGCAAGCTGTTGGTGATCCAGCCAGACCGTGCGTATTGCCAGCCTTGCCTGTCGCCGATCTGGGACACCGGGCTGGCGGGACATGCAGTGGCGGAATTCGGAGCTGATACCGGCGCCGCCTGCGCGTGGCTGCGCCAGCGGCAGATCCTGGATGTGATTGGTGACTGGGCTGTGCGACGACCGGGACTGCGCCCGGGAGGTTGGGCGTTCCAGTACGCCAACCCGCACTATCCGGATGTCGATGACACCGCTGTCATAGGCATGCTGCTGCATCGCAACGGTGATCCCGCCCATGCGGCAGCCATTGAACGCGCGCGCGAGTGGATCATCGGTATGCAGTCCTCCGATGGCGGCTGGGGCGCATTCGAGCCGGAGAATACGCATCTCTATCTAAACAACATTCCTTTCGCCGATCACGGCGCCCTGCTCGATCCGCCGACCGCAGACGTCACCGCGCGTTGTGTGTCGTTTCTGGCGCAGATCGGCATGCCGGTCGACGATCCGGTGCTGTCGAGGGCGCTCGCTTACCTGCGGCGCGAGCAGGAGGCAGAAGGCAGCTGGTTCGGCCGCTGGGGCACCAACTACATCTACGGCACGTGGTCGGTGTTGTGCGCCCTGAATGCCGCCGGCATCGCGCACGAAGATCCGGCGGTGCGTCGTGCGGTGGCGTGGTTGCTTTCGGTGCAGCGAGATGACGGGGGCTGGGGCGAGGATGAGGAAACCTATCGTGACGCTCCGCATGGGCGCTACAAGGAGAGCACACCGAGCCACACAGCCTGGGCGCTGCTTGGCCTAATGGCTGCTGGCAAGGCCGAACATCCAGCCGTTGCCAGGGGTATCGAGTACCTGACGCGCACGCAGGACAGCGACGGCGGCTGGCGCGAACTTCCCTACAACGCCGTCGGCTTTCCGCGCGTGTTCTATCTGCGATACCACGGCTATCGTTGGTATTTTCCGCTCCTCGCGCTGTCGCGCTATCGCAACCTGCTGCGGGGCAATGCACGCAGGGTCGCGTTTGGCTTTTGACCAATCGACTGGCGTGGTTGTCGGTTTGGCGGCGGAAGCGCGGATCGCGCGTCGCCTGGGTTGGCGCGTGGCGATCGGCGGAGGCACTGCGAAAGGGGCGGAAGCTGCAGCTGCTCGATTGATCACTGCGGGGGCTCGCGCGCTGGTCAGCTTCGGGCTCGCGGGAGGTCTCGATCCGGCACTGCGACCCGGTACGCTTATCGTTCCTATCCGGGTCATTTCCGCCGATGTCTCGCATCCCACCGACAATGAACTCACTCAGCGCTTGGGGGGTGCAACACCGCATGTATCGCTCGCCGCCGGCCAAGTCGTGGCAAGGGCGGCGATCAAACGTCAGCTGTATGAAACGACGGGTGCCGCGGCCCTCGATCTTGAGTCGGGCGCCGTCGCACATGCCGCTTCAGTCAGGCGACTGCCCTTCGCCGTGCTGCGGGCGATCTGCGATCCGGCTGAATGTTGCCTGCCGCCCGCAGCTTTAGGCGCGCTGGATGCGCAGGGTGCTATAGCTGTTTGGCGTGTGCTGGTGTCGTTGGCTGCCGACCCACGACAGCTCCTTTTTGTGCTCCGCCTGGCCGCCGACGCCGCCGCTGCACGGCGCAGTCTGCTCAGGCGGATCAAGGAACTGGCTTAGCCCTCGGCAATCGAATGTTGGTTTCGAGGATCCAATCGGCCGAACCAGGCGCGCTTCCCATAACGGGCCATCGGTTCGCGTGGTTCCGCTTAGGCGCAGAACGCGAACAGCGCTGCTCTTCATTGCAGGCGCCCCCAAACTTAGCCAAAACGATATCGTCCAGGCCTGGCCTTGAGGAGACGGCGGTCATTGGTGCGGAGTAAGTGTCTTGCCTGGCCGCAGTTGCGCTTCCTTGACCACCCGCTCGTGGCCATCTCCAGTATGCTTCACCCGATACATCAGCTCCGGTCCTTCGATCGGTAGCAGCCGTTGGATTATATAAGCACCTGAGGGAACGTGCCGTTCGAGGCGATTGGCGATCAGATTGACCGTCTGTCCGACTTTGAATTTGTGATGTGCCATGCGACTTCTCACGATAATCGGCGCCGTGATGTCGGCACCCGGGTTTTCCTATATCAGATTGCGGGTCGTCCTTTTGACTGCACGTCGATCAACCATTTGGCCGCACATCCTTCTCTCCAAAAACCAACGGTCCGGGCAACACGGACAGAATCTCTTCCGGACTGGGAGCATCGAGCCGCCGGACCCCGCGTCAGACGCGAGGAGCCCGCAACCAAACAAGCGCCGATTGATGTTGATATTGGCGAATCAGTTGGAGAATGCCAGGGGGCACTACAATGAGTGATATCCCGACAGCTGTGGCGAGCCATTATACACGCGGTGGTCTAACCGAGCGACTGCTTGGGGCTTTGGCGGCGGCCGGCAAGGACATCGATCACCTTACCACCGACGATCTGGCGCCGTTGGATGAATTCCATTCCCGGCGGCGCCGCGCGACCGAGGAGTTGGCCCGGATGCTGGCGCCTGCGCCGGCCGACCATGTCATCGACGTCGGTTCAGGACTTGGCGGCCCGGCGCGATATCTTGGCGCGACCTACGGTTGCCGGGTCAGCGGTGTCGACCTCACGGCCGAATTCGTGGCGACCGCTACCGAACTGACTCGCCGTACGGGATTGATGGACCGAGTAGACTTCCGCCAAGGTTCTGGGCTCGCATTGCCGTTCCCCGATGAGCGCTTCGATCTAGCCTGGACGCAGAACGTGGCGATGAACATTGCCGACCGGTCACGCTGGTATGCCGAGTTGCGCCGGGTCCTGAAGGATGACGGTCGGCTCGCGATCCAGGACGTTGTTCAGGGCCCCGGCGGCCCGTTGCACTACCCGGTGAACTGGGCGGACAGCCCGGAGATCAGTTTCCTGCGCACACCGGAGGAAACCAGGACATTACTGGAGGCTGCCGGATTCGAAATATTGGCCTGGGAGGACAACAGCGAGGCCGCCATCGCCGAGACGGAAGCGGAACGTGGCAGCGGCCGGCAGCCACTTGGCATCCATCTGGTGGTGGGCGAGAGCTTCCGGGAGAAGATGCAGAACTCGCGCCGTAACATGCTGGAGAATCGAACCCGGCTGATCAATGCTGTCCTGCGCTCCAGGCCAGGCTGACCAGACGTGCCTTGCGCGAACCGCATTTGCCCGACATCAGCACGATCCTCACGACAGGAGATACCATCAGTGATGCGATACGCACTGGCACTTGTGGCAACGGCACTGGTGCTGCAGGCCTGCGAACAGAAGCAACCAGTATCGAGGACACGCATGTTCCAGGCTGACCTTGTCGGGGCAGCGAAGAACTGCAGCGTGCCGAAAGTTGCGCCCGCCGCTGGTCAGGAGACGCCGGTTACGATGACCATGGGCAACGACGGGGGGTGGTGCGCCATCAACATCGACAACGGCGGTAAGCCATTCGATGCGGGTCTGCTGGTGACAGAACCATCGCACGGCAAGGTCTACATTCATTCCGTTGGCGACGAGACACGGATCGATTATACGCCAACCGCGCGCTTTACCGGGACCGATGCATTTGTCGTCAAGCTACTACCGGGTGGCGCTGTCCTCCGGGCGAGCGTCACCGTGGCTCAGTGACGCTTGGCCGGTGCGGCCCTGCCGCGTGCGGCGGGAGCCTCGGCGACCTCCTGACACACTTCCGCCGCTGAGGGTACCAGGTTCTTGCCGGCGGCAAAGGTCGGCAGGTCTGCCGGACTCTGAAGCGCCATCACTTCGCGGAAGATCATGCCGTTATGCGCACAGAAGTCAGTGCCAAGCTTGAGGCCGGCGGTTGACTCGGCGTTCGCCAACTCTGTGGTGAATCTGTCGTGCTCCTGCTGGCCTCGCCGCCCATACTTGTGCTTGAACATTTCGGCAAGCATGCGTTCGTTGCTCATCAGGTCGGCCTGATACTTGCGGATGAAGGCGTTGTAGCTGCTGTCCTCCTTGCAGCCGGTCGCCAGCACCATCAACTGGCTGCGTAAGGCCGCCACGTGTACAGCCGACCGCTCGGTCGACGACAAGCAATCAAGCTGAGCGTGTGCCTGTTGCGCGGTGAGCAGGCCGACGACGGCCAGGCTGGACAACAGTCGACGCATCTAGTTCCTCCCATCAGGGCCGGTGTCGACATACGTCACAACGGACCGTACGGACAAGATCTTAGTCCTCAGTCCAAGGATTATGACATGAATTTGGTACCTGACCTCAGGAATCGTGTCGCCTTGGCGACGGGCACTTCCCGTGGCATCGGCCGCGCGATGGCACTCGCTCTCGCGGACACCGGGGCGGGTGTGGCGATCAACTATCGGAAGTGCGAGGCAGAGGCAGAGGCGGTCGTGGCCGCGGTGCGCGGGATCGGCCGCCGCGCTGTTGCCGTTAGTGCCGATGTCGCGTGTGGCGCCGCCGTCCAGGTCACGTTGACCCGCGTAGAGGTGGCGCTGGGCAGGGTGGACATCCTGGTGAATAATGCCGGCATCGGTATGATCTGCAATGTGGATGATCTTACGGAGGCCGACTTGACCTGACCCTGGCGGTCAATTTCAAGTCAGCCTTCCTTTGCACCCAGACAGTGTTGCTGGGGTGCGCGCGGCCGCTGGGGTCGGATCGTCAATATCTCCTCGAGGGCCGCGCGTAGGGCGGGCGGGATCGGCGTGCACTACAATGCCGGAAGACCGGGATGGAGGGATTGACGCGCGGCTATGCCGCCCGCGTGGTCAAAGATGGGATTACCGTCAACGCGGTGGCGCCGTCATTGATTGACACCGAGATGATGAACGAGCGGCGCGACCAGTATGTCGCACGGATACCGCTCGGGCGAATGGGGGCGCCTGAAGAAGTGGCACAGCTGGTCGTGATGGTGCTGGGCAATTAATCATGACAGGACAGACAATTCAGTCGAACGTTGGGACTAATTTCATCTAGTCGCGCTGTGGACCGCATGCCTGCGCAGGACCTGCCAGTCAGTGTGGGACCATATGGAGGAATCCGCGCAAGAACACCGGACGTGGCGAACTCAGAGTATGGCTGATGCAAATTTCGCCATGAGCGACGCGGATGGTTCGCTCCGAATGTGACACACCGTCCGACCGGATCAGTATGCGGCGGAAATCCGGGCCGTCCGCCGGCAGCGTCATCGCTCCTGGCTGGGGTGAACGGCCGGAACGCCAATTCGCCGCAGAAGGTAGTGCCGCGGTGCGCCCTACCGCCGAGGCCTAGCTGCGTGGGCCGCGATATCTGACCTTGGCGTCGGCAATCTGGACGCACCGATCGATTCGCCCGCAGGATACCGCCCACCGGCTCATAGGAAACGCCATGCGCATCGAAATCATCTGTACCGGAGACGAGGTTCTTACCGGCAAGATCGTCAACACCAACTTCAGCTACATGAGCCAGAAACTCGAGGATGTCGGGCTGTCCGTGCACTGGGGTACGACGGTCGGCGATGATCGGGAGAGCCTGCTGGCGGCGTTTCAGCTTGCATCGCAGCGGGCCGATGCGGTGATCGTGAACGGTGGCCTGGGGCCTACCATCGACGATCTGTCGCAAGAGATCGCCGCTCAGGCGGCTGGCGTCGATCTGGTGCTGAATGAGGAGTGGCTGGAGAAGATGGAGACCTTCTTCACCAAGCGCAGCCGCATCATGCCGCCGAACAACCGCAAGCAGGCAATGCTGCCGACCACTGCAGAGATGATCGACAATCCGATCGGCACCGCTTGCGGTTTTGCGCTCGATATCGGACGGGCGCGCTTCTTCTTTACACCCGGCGTTCCGCGCGAATTGCGCCGGATGCTGGAAGAACAGGTGATCCCGCGCTTGCTGGCACGCAGTGGCGCACCGGCGACAATCTACCTCAAGCGGTTCCACTCTTACGGTATCGGCGAATCGCATGCCGATGCCCTCTTGAATGACATCGAGGAACTGGTTCCCGACGGCAGCGTAAAACTCGGCTTCCGGGCACATTACCCGCAGCTGGAGACCAAGCTGACTATTCGCGGCACCGACAAGGACGACGTGCGGCGAAGACTGGAACCGGTGCAGACTGCAGTTCGTGAACGGCTGGGCAACTTCATTCTGGCGGAAGACGACCAGACACTTGAAGGCGTGGTGCTGGCCGAACTAACGCGACAGGGCGGAACCCTGGCGCTGGTCGAGACCTTCACCAGCGGCCAGATCGCCGCACGCATTGGCCACCTGCCGGGTGCCGAACATGTCCTGCGCTGTGGCGTCACGGTGCGCGAGCGCACGGCACTGCACCGGGCGCTCGACATCCAGGGCTTTGGCTTGGCAGGCGACCTGTCACAGGAGACGACGGAAGCCGTGGCACGCGCCGCGCGGGAACACGCGGGCGCGACCCACGCCCTTGCCGTCCTGATTGACCTGGATGACGGTCCTGACCGGATCGACTTTGGCGGCACGATATGGATCGCCATTGCGACAGCCGATGACGTATCCTTCCGCCGCTCGCGTATTCTGGGGGGACGTGAATGGGTCCGGCTTGGTGCGGTAGAGCTTGGGATGGATTGCCTGCGCCGTTACCTTCAGGGTCTACCGGTGGTCGAGCGCATAGATTTCGAGAAAACATAATTGGCCCAATCGAGACTAAGTGACATCTCAGTAATATGAGGCGAAATCGCGGAACAGTTCTCATCCGTTAGCTTGCAGCCCTTGTAATGGATCTTTAGAGCGAGCGCTTCAGCGCACCGTTGCCACGAGGCACGGAGTGTGAAGCGAAGCTCTGTTGCGGCCCTGGGAGGCATTCATGTCCGTGACCATGCAACACAGCCCGAATCGTTGGGTGCAGCTCTGGCTTGGCGTGCTCTGCATGGTGCTGATCGCCAACCTGCAATACGCCTGGACTCTGTTTGTCGGCCCGATCCAGCAGGCGCATGGCTGGAGCATTGCCGAAATCCAGGTGGCCTTCAGTATCTTCATTGCCACTGAAACATGGCTCACGCCGATCGAGGGATACATCGTGGACCACCTCGGGCCGAACAGCGGCCCGCGGCTGATGGTGGCGTTCGGCGGCGTGCTGGTCGGCGTCGCATGGATCATCAACGCCTATGCGAAATCACTCGGCATGCTTTACCTCGGGGCAGCAATCTCTGGGATCGGCGCCGGCGCGATCTACGCCACATGTGTCGGCAATGCGGTAAAATGGTTTCCAGACCGGCGTGGTCTCGCAGTGGGCCTCACTGCGGCGGGATTCGGTGCCGGGGCGGCGCTGACCGTGATCCCGATCCGGCTGGTCATCGATTCCCATGGCTATTCGGCCGCATTCTTCTGGTTCGGCCTGTTCCAGGGCATCGTCCTGCTGATCGCCGCGCACACGCTGCGTGGACCCGACCCCGGTGCCCGCCTGCCGGCCACCCAGAATGACGCCGTGCCGCAGACCACGCGCAACTACACCAGCATCGAGGTGCTGCGTTCTCCGGCGTTTTGGCTGCTCTATGTGATGTTCATATTGGTATCGGCGAGCGGCCTGATGGCGACAGCGCAGGTTGCCCCGATAGCCAAGGACTACGGCCTGGCCAATACGACGATCTTGTTCGGTGCCACAACGCTCAGCGTGGCACTGGTGGTCGACAATGTGATGAACGGACTGGCACGTCCGTTCTTCGGCGCCGTCTCCGATCGAATCGGCCGCGAATACACGATGGCGCTGGCCTTCAGCCTTGGTGCGATCAGCTATTGGCTGCTGGCATTGTTCGGTACCAACGCTTGGACGTTCGTCACCTGTGCGGCGCTAATCTTCTTCACCTGGGGCGAGATCTTCAGCCTGTTTCCTTCCACTTGTACCGATCTGTTCGGGTCGCGCTACGCCACCGCAAATTCGATGATGCTGTACACGGCAAAGGGCACATCGGCCCTGTTGGTGCCGTTCGCCAATGTGCTGAAAAACGCGACCGGGTCGTGGCAGGCAGTGTTCTTGGTTGCCGCCGGCATGAACGTTCTGGTGGTCGTTCTGGCGGTCGCCGTACTGTTGCCGATACGCCATCGTCACCACCGAATGGTCGCCGCGACCGGCTGACGCGCCGGACCACGTCTGCTACCTCCACACCTGACGGAGGGGCGGACATTGGCCCGAGGGATGCGGATCGCAGCCGGCAGCATTGCGATCGGCTGCATTGTGCTGGGACTGAAGGGGCTCGCCTGGTGGATCACCGGCAGCGCTGCCCTCTATTCCGATGCCCTGGAGACGATCGTGAACGTTGCCGCCAGCGCGATCGCACTCGCCGCGTTGCGGTTCGCCGCCATTCCACCCGACGCGAACCATCCCTACGGCCACGACAAGGTGGAGTTCTTCGCCGCTGTCATCGAGGGCGCGCTGATCGTGATCGCGGCGCTTTCGATCTTTCGCCACGCCTGGGACACCTGGTGGGACCCGCACCCACTATCACAGCCGCTGGAGGGTCTGGCGCTGAATGCCCTGGCGACGCTACTGAATGCCGGCTGGGCGATCCTGCTGATCCGTGTCGGAAAGCGTTTGCGCTCGCCGGCGCTCGCGGCAGACGGCAGGCATTTGGCGGCGGATGTCGTGACCTCGGTCGGCGTCGCCATCGGGTTCGGCCTTGTTGTCATGACTGGCTATCTGCCGCTGGATCCGATTATCGCGGCGGCGACCGGCGTTTACGTGCTTTGGTCCGGCATGGCGATGATTTCAATGTCGGTCGGTGGCCTGATGGACGCAGCACCCGAACCCGCTGTTGTCCACCGCATCCGCGAAGTCGTGGGCGAGAGCGCCGCCGGCGCCATCGAAGCACATGATCTCCGCATTCGCCATGCAGGCAGGCTCACCTTCCTCGACTTTCATCTCGTGGTCCCTGGTTCCATGACCGTCGCGCAATCGCACGCGATCTGCGACCACATCGAGGAGGCGCTGCGAGCGGCGATGCCGCACCTTATGATCACGATCCACGTCGAGCCTGAGGAAAAGGCGAAGCAGCACGGGGTTCCAGTGCTGTGAGCGACGCGGGGCAGGGGACGATATGGCGGTGCCTTCTATGTGGCCTCCTAGTTCTCGTCCCCGTGCTGCACGGCCAGGCCGCGGACCGCGTGGTGTCGCTCAATCTCTGTACTGATCAGATGCTGGTCCTGCTGGCGCCAGAAAAAATCATCGCGCTGTCACCGCTCGCCAAGGATCCATCCCTATCGTTCGTAGCACATGAGGCAGAACGGTTCCCAAGCGTCCGCGCCTCGGCGGAGGCGGTGCTGCGCCTGCGCCCCGACCTGATATTGGCCGCTCCTTATGGTGCGCAGGCCACGCTCGCGGTGCTGCAGCAAGAGCACATCCCCATCGTGCGCATTTCTTTGCCGCAGAACCTTGCCGGCATTCGTCGGATGACTCGGGACATAGCACGCACGCTTGATGTGACGGCGCGCGGCGACATGCAACTGGAGCGCATGGACGCAGAACTTGCAGAAGTTCCACACCGGGACCGAGTGGTCCGCGCCCTGGTCTGGGAGCCTAGGGGTTTCACCGCCGGACCTGGCACGCTGATGCACGCGTTGCTGCGCGCCGCCGGTCTCTCCAACATGTCGGACGGGCGGCGGATCGGACTGGAGGCGCTGCTCCGCCGTCCTCCTGACCTGCTGGTTGTCCCAACGACGCCCGCATATCCGTCCTTGGCCACGACGATACTGCAACACCCCGCCTTGGCTGGGATTCCACAGCGCGAGATTCCGCCCGCCATGACAATTTGCGCCGGCCCGTTCAGCGCTCAGGCTGTTGCACTGCTAGCGCAATGATACGCTGGCTGGTGATGCTGCTGGCTGTCCTGATCCCAATTTCTTTGCTGACAGGCGACGCCACGCTGGCTCTTCCGGATAACCTGATCTTCTGGCAGCTCCGGGTTCCCCGCACGATGCTCGGACTGCTGATCGGCGGTGGTTTGGGCCTGTCGGGCGCTGTGCTTCAGGGTGCGCTTCGCAATCCGCTGGCGGATCCAGGCTTGCTAGGAATCACCGGCAGTGCGGGCCTTGGCGCCGTTATCGCATTCTATTGGGGCTTTGCCGCGGAATTTCCACCGACGTTGCTCGCCGGCGGCCTGATGGGGGCCGGGATCGGTGCGGCGTTTCTGCTGGCATTTGCCGGCCGTGCACCGTCTGGACCATCGCTGATCCTGGCTGGGGTCGCAGTCTCCGCCATCGCATCGGCATTGCTTGCGCTGGCTCTCGCTTTGGCCCCGAACCCCTTCGCTCTGACCGAAATCACCTATTGGCTGATGGGCGGTCTGGCGGATCGGCCGCTCTCGCAGGTCGAAATGGCCGGCCCGGTGATCCTGCTCGGCGGGGTGATCCTGCTGAAGCTGGGGCGCGGCCTCGATGCGCTGAGCCTGGGGGAGGACGCAGCACGCAGCCTGGGTATTCCGGTTGCGGCCACGCTGCGAATGGCCGCGATCGGCACCACCTGCGCGGCAGGCGCCGGGGCGGCTGTAGCCGGCTCGATCGGCTTCATCGGCCTCGTCGTTCCCCATCTGCTGCGCCCGTGGGTGGGCGAGCGTCCGGGCGCATTGCTTCCGGCCGCGGCGCTGGCCGGAGGGGCCCTGTTGCTGGCTGCCGACATACTGGTGCGTTTGGCGCCGCTGATGTTGCCGCTTTCGACCGCTCCGCCTGTCGGTGTCCTGACGGCGTTGCTTGGCGCACCGTTCCTGGTTGCGATCGCACGGCGATCCGTGCCGTGATCGGTCTCTCAGATCTCACCGTGGTGCTGGGTGGGCACACGGTCCTGTACGACGTCAGTCTGGCGGCGGGCCCGGGTGAATTGGTCGCGCTGTGCGGCCCGAATGGCGCGGGCAAGTCCACTCTCCTGCGCGCGCTGGCCGGGCTGCTGCCAGATACCCCGACGCGGGACCCGCGCCGAGTTGCCTGGCTGGAGCAGGGCGCCCGCAGCACCTGGGGCCTGACGGTGGAGCAGGTAGCGACCCTCGGCCGTATTCCGCATCGCGACAGGGCAGCGGCGCCAGTAACCAGGGCTTTGCAGGTTTGCGGTATCGATATGTTGCGGTCCGCACGGGTGGATCGCATTTCGGGTGGTGAGGCGAGGCGTGCAATGTTGGCGCGCGCATTCGCCACGGAGCCGGACGTGTTCCTGTTGGATGAGCCGACCGCCGACCTCGATCCCGCCGCATCGCATGCAATCATGCGACTGCTGCGGACCACTGCGGACATCGGCCGCACCGTCATTGTCGTGCTGCACGCGATCGAACTTGCGCTGCGCTATGCCCATCGCATCGTCGTCCTGCGGAATGGCCGGGTTGTCGCGGATCTCCCCCCAGATCAGGTCTTGCCTGCGGCGGCGGCGGTATTCGGCCTGCCAATCGGCATCGATCCGTCCCCCCGGTTGCTGCCGCCGTGTTGATGCAACGCTCGCCTCTCGGGTGGCTCTCGGTCAGGGCGCGTCACATTGTACTCCCCCCCGCGTTGCGCAGGCACGATCAAGACGGGCACCTGCGCGTTCCCCTGGTCGTCTCGATCTGCCTGCACATCGTTCTGTTGGCCACATTGTTATTGTGGTTTAGCCGCTCGCAACCGCCAGCGAAGGCACCAGGGGTCGAAGGAGCGGTGGAACTGGTACTTGTCGAGCACAAGGGTTCCGGGCCGCCCGCAGCGCCAGTGGAGCCCACACCTCCCGCGCCGGTGCAGGGAAAGCCCGATCAACCCCAGGCGCCGCCGAGTCCGCCGATACCGGCTGAGATTGCCAGCGAGCCAGTCCCACCGCCCTCACCGCCCACCGCGGCAGCTGTGCAGAGCACGCCACGGCCCCCGCAACTTCTGCGGCAAGCGCCGCAAATCAGCCTCGGCGGCAATGACGAGACCGATGCCATCGCATTTGGTACGCATATCATCCCGGCCAGCGTCGACTCGAAGTATCGCAACCGCCAGCCGGTATATCCGCCTGATGCGGCGCGTCGTGCCGAGCAGGGCGCGGTCATTTTGCTGATCCACGTTTCCTCCGCAGGCCTACCAACAGGGGTGGACGTCGACCAAACCTCCGGTTTCGTCTCGCTCGACCGCGCGGCGCGCGATGCCGTGCTGACCTGGCACTTCCTGCCTGCCGTCAAGGATGGCACTCCTGTCCCGTTCGATATGGCATTGCGCGTGGTGTTCCATCTCGAGTGAGGCACAGTGAATGGTACGGATCGATGTGGTCGTGACCCGTGGCGGGGACGCTGGGGAGACATCGCTCGGTGACGGCGCCCGCCTGCGCAAGGACGCGCAGCGCATTGTGGCAATCGGCGCAGTGGACGAGGCGAACGCCGCGATCGGCGTGCTGCGGCTGCACACACGCGACAATCCGGACATCGATGCGATGCTCGCTCGGGTTCAGAACGACCTGTTTGACATCGGCGCCGACCTGTCAGTCCCAGGCGCAGCGGGCAACCGGTTACGCATGACCGATGGACCCGTCGCACGGCTCGAGGCCGAGGTGGCCATGATGAATGCCGCGCTGCCGAAACTCGCCAGCTTCATCCTGCCTGGCGGCAGTGCCGGTGCGGCGCATGCGCATCTTGCGCGTACGATCGTGCGGCGGGCCGAGTACGAGGTGGTGCGCCTTGCGGCGGACGAGGCGGTAACGCCGGCGCTGCTGCGCTACATGAACCGCCTCTCGGACCATTTGTTCATCGTCGCGCGCGTGCTGAATGGCAACGGGGCGGACGATGTGCTCTGGGTGCCGGGCGGCAACCAATAGGGACGACGGCGCGATGGCGGCGGCATTGGGAGGGGTGACATGAAATTCGGGCTGATCATTCGCGGCCAGTATCCGCAGGGCGACGACATGCAGCTTCGCCTGCGCGAAGACCTGGAGGCAGCAAAGCTCGCGGAAGAGCTTGGCTATGAACTAATTGCGAAGGGCTCACATTACAGCTCGCACCCGTTCCAGTACATCCAGCAGATTCCGTATCTCTGCCAGGTCGCCCTGGTGGCGCCGAAGCTCCGAGTGGTTCCCGGTGTTGTTCTGTTGCCTTTGCACAGCCCGCTGCACGTCGCCGAAGAGCTCGCGTCGCTCGACGTTATGAGTGGGGGCAAGCTCGTGTTCGGTGCCGGCATTGGCTACCGCGAAGTGGAGTTCCGCGCGTTCGGCACGACGCTGAAGCAGGCCGGCCACCGTTTCGAGGAGTGCCTTACCGCAGTCAAACGCCTGTGGACCGAGGACTTTGTCACCATGCAGGCGTCGTATTTCGCGCTTGAGAATGCCAACTGCACGGTATTGCCGGTACAGAAGCCGATGCCGCCGATCTGGATCGGTGCCAACATCAATGTCGGTATTCGTCGCGCGGCACGGATGGCTGACGCCTGGTTCGTCAACCCGCATAACAAGCTGGCGACGATTGCGGAGCAGATGGAAGTGTACAAACGCGAGCTGGATGCATGCCGCAAGCCGTTTCCGGCCGAGTTTCCGATGGCGCGAGAGGTGTTCATCGGTCGCACCCGGGCCGAGGCGGTGGAGCGGGCGCGGCCATCGTTGGAGCTGAAATATAAGGCGTACCGCGAGTGGGGTCAGGACAAGGTGATGCCGTCGTCGGATCACTTCGATCTGGATTTCGCAGAACTCGTAGACGACCGATTCCTGATCGGCTCGCCGGCCGAGGTGGCGGAGCAGATCCTGGACCTGCGCCGTCGCTTCGGCGTCACCACGCTGATTGCCGGCGTGCACTGGGTCGGCATGCCTAAGAGCCTGGCATTGGAGCAGATGCAATTGCTGGCCGAGGAGGTGTTTCCGGCAGTGCGTTCCGCTGGGTGACGGTTCATCCCACAATATCCGCGCGGCGTGCGGGCTCAGACAGGGCGCGATATTGTTCTGCAAGCGTCTGCAGCGGCACTATTTCCACGCTTGCCTTCAATCGTATGAGTGATGATTACGCAAAGCTAGTCTGCCATGAGACGGTGGTTATAGAAGCGCATCACTATCGATAATTCCTGCCCGAGCCCTTCATTGGCACCACCTCACCCATGGGTCCCGGCACCGCATCACACCGCCGCCCCTTGTCCAGCTTGCACTCGCCCTATCGTTGGCCTCGCTGCGGTGCTGCTCGTTTCGGTCATCTCCACGCAGTACAGCCGCATAACCACGTTCGGACTGGCAGATTTGCGCAGCGCCGTTGGCGCGGGCTTCGATGAAAGGTGCCTGGATTACCACGGCAGCGACGGTCGAACAGATGTGCATAGGTCCAACTGCCGCGTGGCTCGGCCTGGTGTTCGGTCCGCGGCGCGTGCTGATGGTCTCCGCCAGCGCGTTCGGACTGGCGTCGGCGCTGATCCCTTTCTCACCCAGCCTGACGTGGGTGTTGGTTGGTCAGGTTGTGGCCGGGCTCAGTTCGGGAACCTTCATTCCTTTGACTATTTGGCCGATGGCTGGGGCATGGTTGATCTCGCTCGTATTCTTCACGATTCGCCATCTGCGCCCTGCCGACGCGATGACATTTGGGGTGGTACTGCAGACGGCGCGTCTGTTGGGTGGCGATGAGGGTACTGCGTTCATGCAGACTTATCTGCGAGTTCGCAAGCAGCTGGATTCAAACCGCTGGGGCGGCACGTGATGTCCGGTGCCTCGGATGTCGCAGAGCGTCTTGCGGCGCTACACCAACGCGATCGCGGCGCGGTCGAGCGGCGCGACCGGGGCCCAATCACGGGCGGCGTCGCTGCTGGCGCAGGCGGTGCGCGAGCAGGCGAATGTGCTGACCTATCATGACGGCTTTACCATCGTGTCCATTGCGGTGATCGCCATGCTGATGATGACCGCGATGCTGCGTCCGGCGCCGGTTCCGCAGTAGGGGTTTCCGCGACAACAGGCTGACCAGCGCCTCAAACGATCGCGCTCTAGGGCGAAAGGTCGCGGCGCATGAGCGCGAACGGTTTGTCGTGATGGAAGACTGTCTCGATGGTGCGCCATCCTACGCGAGCGTAAACCCGCTCAGCAGTGTTCGTATAAAGCCACAAAGTCGAAATCGACCCTCTGCGGGCCTCCTCATCGACAGCAGCGACCAACCTGGCCGCATAGCCCCGACCGCGAACATGAGGAGCCACAAACATTCCTGCCAGCCATGGCGTCAAGTCCGGCCGCTCGTCCAAATCGTGCGCCGTCAGGTTGGCGGTGCCCACGGGCTCATCATCCACAGGCAAAACCAGCGTGTGCGGGATTGCGAGGCCCATGACGGATGTCCGGCGAGCTCGACTCAATACGTCCTCGAAGGTTCGCGTATCGCGAAAGAACGCCTCCCATCTCCAGCGTGCGGTCACCTCCACAAGGTCTGGCCGGTTCGAGCTGGATACTATCGTCGTCCGCATGATTACGGTTCAGGAGCTTGGCCATCGGGTACCCGGCATTCGTTCCGAACTCGCCGGTCGGCGGTCCTTCCTCGGAATATCCGCGAGCCCGATAGAAGCGGTGGGCAGTCTCAGTGCTGATAAGCGTGCATCGAGTGTTGCCTCGCTCCACAGCCCGAGCCTCGAGTGCGCCGAGCAAGGCTCGGCTGACGCCACGAAACCGGGCATCCGGTGATACGTAATTCAGATTGATCCTTCCCGCATCGGTGACGGAGCCCACCGCAACCACTCTGCCGTCGTCGACGGCGACGAGCACAGAATTATTCGGTTGTGCAAGCCACGAAAGAAAGAATTCTGGGCGCTTGTTTCTCAGCCAGCGGCTCAAAATCGTCGGATCGTCCCGATGATCGGCATAGCATAATTCCGCTATCGATCGCCTGAGCACCTTGCAGGCGGCTTCCGCATCCTCGGCCACGGCGTCGCGTATTTTCATTGCCGAAGGATGCCACTTGCAGG
The DNA here is from genome assembly GCA_024280945.1 of Acetobacteraceae bacterium. Lineage (GTDB taxonomy): Bacteria > Pseudomonadota > Alphaproteobacteria > Acetobacterales > Acetobacteraceae > JAMXLO01. The sequence continues at coordinate 50,804 of JAMXLO010000081.1, read as the reverse complement.
TGACGGGCGACAATGGCAGCGCCGATTCTGCTCCAACACCGTCGGTATCAGACAGACCTGATCAGTTTCTTCAGGTCGATCTGGGGCCGCGCACCGAAATGGCTGATCACCTCTGCCGCAGCGATCGAGGCGATCCGACCGCAGACCGGTAGCGGCTTGCCGGATGTCAGGCCGGCAAGGAACCCAGCGGCGTACGCGTCGCCCGCCCCCGTCGTATCCACCACGCGTGTCGGCTCTGCCGCGATCTCCACTGTCTCGTCCCCACGCAGAATGACACTGCCAGCCTCGCTGCGCGTCAGTGCTGCAAGTGCCACATCAGCACGCGCGCGTTCAGCCGCCGTTTCGAAACTGTTCTCCTCGTACAGGCTCGTAACCTCGGCTTCGTTGGCGAACAGGATGTCCACGTCCTGCTTCACCAACTCCAGAAATGCCGCACGATGCCGATCGACGCAGAATGGATCGGAGAGTGACAATGCGACCTGCTGGCCGGCCGCATGTGCCGCGGCCGCGGCACGCCGAAACGCCCGTTGCGCCGCAGGCGGATCAAATAAGTAGCCTTCGAGGTACGATACCGCGGCATCGGCGACCAGTGCTTCCGAAACATCGGCCTCGCTGAAACTGACGCACGCGCCCAAGTATGTGTTCATCGTACGCTGGCCGTCGGGCGTCACCAGGATCAGGCAGCGAGCGGTCGATGCGCCGCCGTACAGCGGGGTCGAGGGAAAGTGCACGCCGATCGCCATCATATCGTGACGGAACACCGTGCCAAGCTGGTCGTTGGCCACTTTCCCCAGATACGCCACACGCGCGCCCAGCGCCGCCGCGACTGCGCAGGTATTGGCAGCGGAGCCGCCGCTGCTCTCCTGGCCGGGTGGCATCGTTGCATACAGTGTCTCGGCCGCTTCAGGGTCAATCAATGTCATCGAACCCTTGCGCATGTCGTGGCGCGAGAGGAATGTGTCGTCCGCCTGCGCTACAACATCGACGATCGCATTGCCGATGCCAAGAATGTCGAACCGTGTGGTCATGTTGCTCAGTCCACCGTCATAGAGATTGCTTCGTCGCTACGCTTCTCGCAATGACAGGCTAACTTGGGGGATGGTCGCGCACCGCGGCCTCGTTGACCTCGACGCCCCAGCCAGGGCCTTTCGGCAACAGCAATTCGCCGTTCTCCATTGCTGGCGCGTTGAGGAACAGCTCATCACGCCACGACACACTGTCGATATCGATTTCCATCACGCGGAAGTTTGGCACCACGGCACAGAAATGTGCGCTGATCGCCGAGCAGAGGTGGCCGTAGTAGTTGTGCGGGGCGCAGTTCACTTCGTACGCCTCTGCCATGGCAGCGATCTTGATCGACTCCAGGAACCCGTTCCAGATCACATCGATGATTGCCACGTCCGTCGCGTAGGCATCGAGGAACGGGCGGAACGCGCGACGTCCGCACACAGACTCCAGAGAGGCGATCGGACAGGGCGCTTTGCTTCGGATCAGCGCCAGCGCTTGGGGATCCCAGGTGTCGATTTCCAGCCAGGTCATGTCGAATGGCTCGACCGCCTTGGCGATCTGCAGATAGCCCTCGGTCTTGAAGTGGTAGTTCACGTCGAGATGCAGGCCCATCTCCGGCCCGGCGCCGGCACGAAATGCGCCCAACAGATCGCGCACCGATTGCAACGTCGTCTTGTCAACGTTCAGCTCAGGCCAGCCAGGTGTCCTGCCAAATCCTGGACCGAAATTGGTCAGCTTCTGTCCGTCGAACGGCAGGATGTTCGTCTTGAGCGCCTTGAAGCCTCGCCGTTTCACCTCGGCTCCGAGTGCGGCAATGTCGTCGTAAGTGCGCAGCGGCGGTGCACCCACCAGTTCGTTGTTGCGCACGCGATAGGAGCCGCAGTGCGACCAATAGACCGGGATGCGGTCACGCACCGGACCGCCGAACAATTCATAGACCGGCACACCCAGCGCCTTGCCCTTGATGTCGAGCAGTGCATTCTCGATCGCCGCGAGCGCGCGCGAGTTGATGCCGCCCGGTGCCTGCACCTGGCGCACCCACAGCATCGACGCGATCTGTTGCACCGGTCGCGGATCGAGCCCAATCAGCGGCTCTGCCAAGCCACGGATCACCGCTGTCAGGCCACGGCTGCCGTCCGCCTCGGTATACTCCGACCAGCCGACAAGCCCATCATCGGTGGTGATCTTCAGAAATGAAAACGTCCGCCAGCCGGCGTCGCAGTGCAGATCATCGATGCGAGCAATCTTCATACATGTCCTCCTGTCATCGCGCACGCGGCGGCGCCACCAGGCCCACGCCACGCAGATGGCTGAACAAATCCTTCAACCTTTCACGGTCGGACTGTGGCAGTGGCGGCCGCAAAATGGATGCGATATTCGCGCGCAGATGCGCCTGATCGCCGGTGCCAAACAGCACCACGTCCACGCCCGGCTCATGCCGCACATAGCGATACGCCGCGTCGGTAAGACTGGTCGCCCCATCGGGATGGACCAGGAAGCCTAGTGGATCGGGATCGTCGGCCAGCGACTGCGGCACCTTGCCTTCCGCTGCCAACTCCTTCATCGCGTCGGCGACGCGTTCGCGGCGTGCGAATATGCCGCGCACGGCGAACATCAACAATGTGCCGACCCGATGCTTGAGAGCGGCCGGAAACACGGCCTCGCGCGTGTTCTGGTTCATCAGATGGAATGCCACCATCGCCACGTCCCACATCCCGTCGGGGACGGCACGCAGCAGCATCTGGTGTTCCAGGTCATTCGGCGCGGTCTCGGTGATGCCGAGAAACCGGAACTTTCCCCGTTCCTTCTCTTTCAGCAGTACCGGCGCGATAACGTCGCGCACATATTCGTAGCCGGACGGCGGGACGGCATGCAGCTGAAACACGTCGATGCAGTCAATGCCAAGCTCACGCAGCGAATTGTCCAGGCTCGCCACCACGCGTTCCGGCGTCCAGCGCTCGGCGTCGCGGATGACCGACGACTTGGTGGCAATAACCACGCTGTCGCGCGGCACCGATTTGATCGCCTTGCCGACCACGTCCTCGGTGCCGTAGGGCGCTGCGGTGTCGAGCAGGTTAACGCCATGATCCAGGGCCGCGTGGATGATGGCGATTGCGCTGGCCTCGGTGCCGCCGGTGGACAGCCCAAGCCGGCTGAACCCGCCGCAGCCGAGGCCGGCGACACTGACCTTGAGTTCTGTCCTGCCCAGCGTGGTATATTCCATCCAGTCACCTGTCTGCCGAAGGCAGAGAGGCTAGCGCGCCGTTCCATCTGGAGGGAAGCGGACGAAGCCGGATGTACGCCCGCCTGCTTGTCATTCTTGTATCGGTCGTGGCCGCGCCACCGGCGATGGCGCTCGACGCCTGCTTCGCCGACAGTGCGGGCGCGTGGCGCGGACCGGTGTGGAACGGTGCCGGGCTGCAGACCATGGATACGACGTTTCAGGTCGGCAGCGATGGCGCCCTCATCGGTCACTATCACATCCATGATTTCGTCCCGTTCGACGGCATACTGACCGAGTTGCGGCGAACCGGGGATTGCGAGGCGGACTTTGTCTGGCATGACCGTGACGGAACCGGCGTGGTGCATATCCGGTTCGAACCGCAACTCGGACGATTTCTCGGCCGTTGGGGCACCAAGCAGCCGCTTCCCGGCCTCGAGTTCAACGGTTACCGGACGGGGCCACCGCCCATCAGCTAGCGGAGCATCCCATGATCCTGATCGGCCAATATGACTCGCCGTTCGTGCGGCGCGTCGCGATCGCCTTGCGTCTCTACGGCATCGCCTATGAGCATCGACCCTGGTCGACTTTCGGCGATGCAGAACAAATCGCGCCGTTCAATCCGCTGCGCCGCGTGCCGACGCTGGTGCCCGATGATGGCGAGGCGCTGATCGAGAGCGGCGCAATCCTGGATTATCTCGACGAACGCGTCGGTTCGTCACGTGCGATGATCGCGCATAGTGGTCCTGTGCGGCGGCGTGCGCTCAAGGTGTGTGCGCTGGCGACCGGCCTCGCCGACAAATCAGTTAGCCTGTTCTATGAACAAGTCCTGCACGAGGCAATTTCCGAGCGGTGGATGGCGCGATGCCGGATGCAGATGGCTGATGTGCTGACAGCGCTTGAGTCGTCCCGCGTCGCGACCAAATCCACCTTCTGGTTCGGCGAGTCAATCGGACATGCCGACATCGCCGTCGCCTGCGCATTGCGCTTCGCACGAGAGGCCCATCCTGGACTGTTCGACGAGCGGCATTGGCCGGCGCTCGCCGGGCACGCGTCGCTGTGTGAAACGCGTGACGAGTTCCGCGAGATCGCCCAACCATTCCAGCCGCCGGCGTGAACCAGCCGGTTGCCCTGCGATGTTGTTCAATAGCCTTATCTTCATCCTGGGCTTTTTGCAGCCTGTGCTCTTCATCTATTGGCTGCTGGCGCGTCATGACGAGGTTCGGCTGTATTTTCTGTTGCTGGCGTCGGTGCTGTTCTATGGCTACTGGGACTGGCGGTTCGAGCCATTGCTGGTGGGCTCGATCCTGTTCAACTGGCTCGTCGCGGCGGCGTATTTCCGGATCGGTCGCAAGTCGCTGCTGGTTGCGGCGATCGTGGCAAATCTTCTGTCGCTGGCAGTGTTCAAGTACTTGGGCTTCTTCGCCGGTGCCGTTGCTGATGCGACAGGCTTGCGGTTCGATCTGCCGGCGATTCTGCTGCCGATCGGCATCAGCTTCTTCACGTTCCACAACATTATTTATCTTGCCGATCTATATGCTGGCCGAGCACCGCGCTATTCCCTGCGCGATTACGGGCTGTATATCGCGCTGTTTCCGCAGATCCTCGCCGGGCCGCTGGTACGCTATTACGAGATCGTGCCGCAGTTTCGGCTGTCGCCGCTGCGTGAAGGGTGGGAGGCGCGGCTGGCCCAAGGCATAGCGCTATTCCTTATGGGCCTTGGCAAGAAGATCCTGCTGGCAGACTCGCTTGCGCCGCTTGCAGATCCGGTCTTTGCCGCAGCCGGTCAGCACGCGCCGACCCAAGGCGAAGCGTGGACCGGCGCTCTCGCCTTCCCCTTGCAGATCTACTTCGACTTCTCCGGATACTCCGATATGGCGATTGGACTCGCACTGATGCTCGGGTTCGGATTGCCGGTGAACTTCAACGCGCCCTATCGCGCAGACAGCCTGCGCGAATTCTGGCGACGCTGGCATATGACCTTGTCACGCTTCCTGCGCGACTATCTCTATATCCCACTCGGTGGGAACCGGCATGGTCTGACACGGCAGCAGGCGGCGCTGCTTATCACCATGGCACTCGGCGGACTCTGGCATGGCGCCGGATGGACATTTGTGATCTGGGGCATGCTGCACGGGATCGGCTTGGCCGTCGGCGTGCTCTGGCGCCGCTGGCGCGTGCCGATGTCGCGACCGCTCGGCTGGGCGCTGCTGATGGTATTTCTGCTCGTGTCCTGGGTGTTCTTCCGCGCGCCAAGCCTTCCTGCGGCGTGGAACGTGCTGACGGCGATGGCGGCCGGCAGCGGACCGGCTTGGCCACGTGGATTGAGCACAATTGCCATTGCGGCAGCCGTGGTGTTCCTGGCTCCGACCAGTCAGAGCATCGCCGGCAGGCTGCGGCCATATCGTTGGCTTGCCCCTGCAGGAGCCTTCGCAACGATTGCCTTGCTGCTCAAGCTGGCTGACGGACCTGCGTATGAATTCATCTACTTCCATTTCTGAACATCGGCACTGGCGGCGCCTGCTCTGGCGCTACGCTATGAGCACACTGATCGCCGGCGCAGTGGTTGCGGGGCTGCTTCTGGCGCTTGATCCCTACGACACTGGCCGCTTTTCGCTGCTGCCAGCACAGGGGGTCGCCAATTTCGGCCAGCGGCTCGCCTTCGCGAGTATCGCTCGCCGAGCGGATGTCGACGCAGCGATCTTCGGAAACTCCACCATCCAACTGATCGATCCGGCGCGGCTCTCGCGCATGATCAGCCATACGGCGGTCTCACTCGCCGTGCCGGGCAGCGGGCCGGTTGAACAACTCGTACTTGCCGAGTATTTCCGGCGTCATCATCAGCACAATCCGTATTTGACCTTTGTGTTCGGTCTTGATCAATCGTGGTGCACGACAGCCAGTCCGATCATACCGAACTACCCGTTTCCGTTCTGGCTCTATTCGAACGATCGGTTGGACTATGCGATCAATATGATGCGCTACAAGTCGTTCGAGGCCGCAGCGCGTCGGCTGAAGCTGCTTGCCGGCCTGGATCGACCTGCGCGCGCCGATGGTTATCATGATTACGACACGGGCAGGCTCTGGCACGCGACGGAATTCGACGAGGCGCCAGCACCAAACCAACTACCCGGAGGGCAAACACTGGTCAGCGATTTCACCGCTCTGCCGCTGATGCAACGCTTCCTCGACGGTATTGGTCCGAGCGCTCGCGTCGTCCTGGTTTTTCCGCCGCGCTACGTCGGCGCAATACCGCGAGAAGGGAGCCCGGCGGCAGCCGCACTCGATGCTTGCAAGGAGGCGCTCAGCCGATTGGCCAAAACGCGATCCAACACCTGGGTGGTTGATTTCCTGGTCGACAGTCCGTTCACACGGCACGAAGACGATTACTGGGACACCATCCATTACCGAGGGCGGGTCGCGCGCGCGATCGAGGATCGGCTGGCCGACGTCCTCGGATCTTGAGCAGCGCCCCAACTTGTTCGCTCCCCTCGCCCGCGCCATAGGCCAGCTTGACGACCCCGTCTTCCTCGGCGTGCTCGTCCGCAGCCTGCTCTGGGCGGCGGCTTGCTTCATCGCGCTGCACTTCGCCGCGATCTGGGCAGTCCATCAGTTGCTCGACCTGCACGGCTGGTTGGGCTGGGCCGCTGATCTCGCCGGTGGAATCGGTGCCTCCCTGCTTGCTCTGTGGCTGTTCCTGCCTGTCGCGGTGGTCATCAGCTCGCTCTACATCGATCGCGTCGCCGTGGCAGTGGAGCGCCGCCATTATCCCGCGCTGCCGCCCGCAGATGGCGCGCCGCTGATGGTTCAGTTCTGGGACGGCATCAGCATTGCTGCACGGATCCTGCTGCTCAACATATTGGCGCTGATCGCCGCACTGATATTGCCTGGCGTCGGTCTGATCCTCGCCTGGATCATTGGCGGTTACGCCATCGGTCGGGGTTTGTTTGCCGCCGTGGCGATGCGCCGGATGCCACGCCCCGCGGCAGCTATGCTTTATCGCCGCGCGCGGCCGGTGGTGATGATGCATGGCTGCATCCTGGCTCTCGCCGGCTATGTCCCACTGCTCAACCTGCTCATCCCAGTGATCGGCACTGCGGTGATGGTCCACGTACTCGACCAGGCGCTCGTGGCTCATGCGGATCATTGTGGATAACCTCCGGCAATAGGTTGTTCGACCGGAACCGACCGTGTTACGCCGGCTGCACCATCGCGAATCCAAGCATTGCCAGCCAGCGAGGCGCCCGTGTCCGTGTTTAAGCGTCGCAGGCCCGACGACCCGCAAGCCGCCGAACCGGGCACCACCTTGCCCGCCGGCTTCTCATTTCCCCAGCAGGACGACACTCAGGCTCATGCCGACGAGTCTGTAAGGCCCGCCGATTCCGGTCTCGGCGTGCCTCCCTTCCGTCCTGCCCAGCCGCAGGAGGTGCCAACAATGTCCCGGCAACCCTTCACCACAGCGCCGCCCCCGCCGGCCACACCACCTGCTGGCGCGCGTCCCGGACTGCCACCGATTCGTCCCCAGGCTCGCGATCCGTCCGAGCGCCGGACCCTGGTCGTCGGCCGCGGCATCAGCGTGCAGGGCACCGTGCAGGACGCCGAGCGGCTGGTGGTCGAAGGGACCGTGGAAGCCAGCATGATCCATGCGACCGAACTCGCCATCTCGCCCGGCGGAATCTTCAAGGGCGAGATCGAGGTCGAGGACGCCGAAATCGCTGGCACCATCGATGGCACTCTGACCGCGCGGGGCAGCCTGATCGTACGCGCCAGCGGCAAGGTGCTGGGCACGGCGCGTTGCCGCCGCCTCCAGGTCGAGGACGGCGGCCAAATCACCGGCCACATCGAAATGCTGACGGACCAGACGCGCTCTGAGCCGGCCCCGCGCCCGGTCAGTGAACCGGCGGCTTCATTCAGCTCTTAGCCGCTGCTGATCAGGAGCGTCTCGTCCCGCGCCTGAAGTGTAGGCGGCCCGTCCATAGGGGCGGAGCTCCAGCGTAGACTGCCGACCGTGAAGCAATCAGGGCAGGCAGCGTGCCACTTGGCGTGGATGGTGTGGCACGACTCGCAGCGCCAGGTCGGGTCTGGGCCAGCTGTAGCGGCCCGGCGCAATGCGTCACGCTGATCGCTTCCCTCCGCCTCCTCAATCTCCGCCAGCAACAGCCACAGCCGCCGCTGATTGACTGCCGCAGCAATGGCAGCTTCCGCATGCCGCTTTGCTTCCCCTGTCAGACCGGCATCCAACGCGGTCCGCGCCAGCACCAAGCGACTCTCGGCGTGCGTCGGATTGGCTTCGGTCAGGCGCTGCGCGGCCTGGGTCCGTGCCAGCGGATCGATTACCGGCGCCAGGGCAAATTCGGCCAGGTCCGGATGAGGCGCGATACTCCAGGTATGGCGGATGACGGTCAGCGCTCGCGCTTCGCGCCCTGCCGCACGTAGTCGCTTCCCATAAACAAGAGCGGCTGGGGCCAACGACGGGTCTTCCTGCCAGGCCTGTCTCGCGAGACGCAGCGTCTGTCCTTCATCAATTGCCGCTTCCGCGGCTGCCGTGGCGAGTGCCGCCTTAGGCGCATCGGCGTCCGCCAGCGCGAGCGCATCAGACCATTCGCCCGCGCGCACCGCGAGTCGCGCGCGTTCGCGGCGCAGCCATGCTGCGCCCGGTTGCACCGACTCGGCCTTGCGTGCGAGGGCCATCGCCTCGGTCCAGTCGCCCCGGTCGATCGCCTGACGCAGCAGTCCGCGTAGCCCCAGAAACGCCGCATCGTCACGCTCGGCGAGCGTTCTGAACGCCGCCTCCGCCTCGTCGGTGCGGCCGGCAATACGCCCTGCCTCTGCCGCCAGTAACAAGGTTGCCGGTGTATCTCCCAGCAACCGACGGGCACGGCCTGCCTCGCGCCGTGCGTCGCCGGTATCGCCGGCCGCCAGCGCCAACAGCGTGTGGGTAACCGCGAGATCGCCAGACATCCGCCGGCGCGCAGCCTGCCGTCTGCGAACTGTGCGAGGCAACCTGACCGCCGCTCCGATAAGCCGGAACAACGCATACAGGGCGGCAAACGACAGCAGCAGGCCGAGCCCGATCACAGAGGTTGGCGCTTCGAACGAGATGTCGCCGACGTCGCCGCTGACGCGACCCGGCAAGCTTGCCAGCCCCCAGGCGAGCGCCAGCACCACCACACCGACCAGCAAAACGAGCAGGATGCGGCGCATCAGGCCGACTGAGCCCACGCGATGAGCGCGGCCCTTGCTGCCAGCAACGCATGAGCCTGGGCGAGCCATCCCGCCATGGCCTGCGCCGCCGCCCCTTGCAGGCCGCCCACATGTGCCACTGCCGCCCCGAGATCACCAGCATCCAACGCGGTGCGGGCCCGTTCCAGTAGGCCAGCGGCAGGATCGCCCACCAACACATGATCGCCCTGCCGGACGGTCACGAGATCCTGCGCCTGTGCCCACAGCCGGGTCACCAGCGGCTTCCCTTCTGTGGGCGGTCGAGATGCTCCGAGCGCTTCGCGCGCAGCTGCTGGGAACGTGAGGCGCAGGCTCGCCAGCGTCGGCGGGGCGACATCGGCGAACCGGGCAAGCGCGGGCGGCGCGCCGGGAATATCGCCCAGCTTCTGTCCTGCCGCGAGAGCCAGCGAAGCACTCTCGATGAGCGCACCATGTTTCGCCGCGGCGGTGGCAGCGTCCGCGCGATGCGCCAGATCTGCCTGCAGGGCGCGGTCTGCGTTCTCCAACGAGGCCACCCGCGCGGAAAGTTCGGCGCCGGTTTGCTGTTGTCGGACTTCCAACGCCGTGAGGCGATTCGCCAACGGCTGGAGGTCTGGCAGCTGTCGCTGCTCTAGCGCCGTGACGCGCGCCTCCAGCGGCTGAAGGTTCGTGGGCGGTGCGCCGGAGGCCTCCGGTGCTGGCCGCTGCTCGAGCGCTGTCACCCGGGCGTCGAGTGCTCCGAGATCGGGGACACTCGGCAACGGCCGCTGTTCCAGCCGCGACACGCGCTCTTCGAGTGCGCTGACCTGGCGCCCCAGCGTATCTGTGGCCTCGGTTGAGGCCGGCGGGATGGCGGGATGCTGCCAGACCCAGACCACGGCAGCGGCAAGAAGCAAAAAGCCTGCGGCGGTCAGCCACGGCAAAAGTGACCGTCGGGCCGGCCGCTCGGCTGGCGGTGGCGGCGGTTCAGCCGGCGGCTCTTCCGGCGGCGGCAAAGCAGCGGGCGAGTCACTCATCGCAGCATGGCCAGCAAAGCGTCCTGGTTGGGTTGTTCGGCAACGCGAATGCGTCGCCAGGGCAGCACCCTTAATGCCATGGCGGTCGGTTGGCTGATAGCCAGCGCCTCCATCGAACGGACGGCGTCGCGCAGACTTGCAGCCCGCAATAAGCGCACACATTGACGTGCGGTCTCTGCGGAGAACAGCAGCACCGCCTCTATGCCGCCTGCTTCGATCGCGCCCCGAGCATCGTCCGGCAGCATCGTGACCGGGACGGCGGCATAGAGGGTGCGGCGAACCACACGAAACCCACTCGCGCGCAATGCCGCGGCAAGTCCTTGGCCTTGGCCGCGGCCCGAAACCAGCAGAAGCGGCTTTCCATCCGGGTGGCAGCTTCGGACTGTCAGCGCGGCCAGGGCCCGGGCGTCGCCATCAGCGCTGCTGACCTGAGCAAACCCGGCGGCCCGGGCGCGCGCGGCTGTAGCCTCGCCGACCGCCAGCAATGGCAGGCGGCAATGGGTCTCCGGCAACAGTGGAATCGCATTTCCGCTGGTGACCAGGATCGCCTGCACGCGCTCGACCGGCGGCAGCGACACACCGCGGCTCTGTACCACCATCAGCGGCGCCACGACCGGCCGGTAGCCAAGCACTGACACCCGCCCCGCGGTCTCACTGGCACCCGGTTCAGGTCGTGTGATCAGAATGCCGCGTGCACGGTCAGTCAAAGACGTCGCGGGGGCTATCAGCCCGCAGGCTCTCGCCAAGTTCGCGGCCGATTCTGCCGGCGTCGGCCACGGCACCCTGCAGGCTGCGTCTCAGGAGGAAGGACCCGTTGGGGCGTGCAATTAGCCCGGTGAGGTTCAGCGCGCCGTCCGGGCATATCAAAGCGTACGCGCCAATCGGTGTGCGGCACGAGCCGTCCAGTTGCAGCAGCATGGCCCGTTCCGCGGCCGCGGCCGCCCGCGCGGCAGGATCGTCGATGGCGGCGAGCATGTCACGCAGCCTTTGGTCGTCCTGTCGCACAGTCACGCCGATGATGCCTTGCCCCGCAGCCGGCACCATCACCTCGGGGCCGAGCAAATGATTCGCACGATCGGCGAGGCCCAGACGCTTCAATCCAGCCACTGCGAGCAGCGACGCGGTACAGACACCATCGGTCAGCTTGCTTAGGCGTGTTTGCACATTGCCGCGCAGTGTTGCGATGCCAATGTCGGGCCGCGCATGCAGGAGCTGCGCCTGTCGGCGCACCGAGGAAGTACCGAGCACGGCTCCTGTCGGCAGACAGGCAAACGGATCGATCGGATCCACCCTGCCCGCCGGATCGGCAAGGATGAGCGCGTCGCGCGCGTCCTCCCGCTCAAGCGTGCATCCGAGCACAATGCCCGCCGGCAGTGCAGTCTCCAGATCCTTCAGGCTGTGCACAGCCAGATCGATGCGGCCCTGGGTGAGCGCTTCGTGGATTTCCTTGGCGAAGAGTCCCTTGCCACCGATCTCCGCAAGGCGGCGATCCTGCACAGCATCCCCAGTGGTGCGGATGATGTGCTGTTCCACCCTTTCCACGTGCACCGCCAGCAGCCGGTCAATCAATGCCCGGGTCTGAACGAGCGCCAGCGGCGAGCCTCGGGTGCCAACGCGCAGCGGCATGGCGGTGGTCATCGCCGCGTCCTATTACTCTGCGCGACTGCTGGAAAGAGTGGATATGCGCCCGGTGCTAGGGATCGAAAGCTCGTGCGACGAGACCGCGTCGGCAGTGCTCGACGGTGAGGGGCGGGTGCTCGCCGAAGCGGTGCTGAGCCAGGAACGCGAGCACGCGCCCTACGGCGGCGTCGTGCCGGAGATTGCCGCGCGTGCGCATCTGGCTATCCTGCCCGATCAAGTGCACCGGGTCATGGCGTGCGCTGGGCTGGGATTTGGCGAGCTGGGCGGTGTCGCTGCAAGCGCGGGACCGGGGTTGATCGGCGGACTCATGGTCGGCAGCCAATTTGCCAAAGGCATCGCCATTGCGCATGGCTTGCCATTCATCGCAGTGAACCACCTGGAGGCACATGCGCTGACCGCCCGGCTTCCGGGCCTGGTCGAGCACGGCGTCGCCTTCCCTTACCTGTTGCTGCTGCTCTCGGGTGGCCACTGCCAGTGCGTTGCAGTGGAAGGCGTTGGCCAGCACGTGCGCCTGGGCAGCACGATGGACGATGCCGTGGGGGAAGCGTTCGACAAAGTGGCAAAGTTGCTCGGACTTGGCTGGCCGGGGGGGCCAGCGCTGGAGCGGCTGGCGGCAGGCGGTGATCCCCGGCGCTATACGTTTCCGCGGCCACTGCTGGGGCGTCCGGGTTGCGGCTTCAGTTTTTCCGGCCTGAAAACGGCTGTCGCGCATGAAGTGGCGCGGCAGGGCGCAGGCGCTCTGTCGATGCGGGTGGCAGCCGACATCGCGGCCAGTTTTCAGTGCGCCGTGACGGATGTGCTGGTGGACCGTGCGGCGCATGCCATGGCGATGATGCGCGAGCGGGCTCCTGATGCGCAGCTGTTGGTCGTCGCTGGCGGCGTGGCAGCCAATGGCGCGATCCGAGGGGCGCTTGCGGACGTCGCTGACCAGCATGGATTCGAGCTGATCGCGCCGCCGGTCAGACTGTGCACCGACAATGCGATAATGGTCGCCTGGACCGGCATCGAGCGACTACGGCTTGGCCTGGCGGATGGACTGGACGTCGCGCCGCGCCCCAGATGGCCGTTGTGAACTATCGCCACGCCTACCACGCCGGAAACGTCGGCGACTGTCTCAAGCACGCGGTGCTGGTCTGGTTGATCCGTGCGATGCAACGCAAGCCGGCTCCATTGTTCGTATTGGACACTCATGCTGGCGCCGGTTGCTATAGACTGGACGAAGGGCCAGCCACGCGCACCGGCGAATGGCGGCACGGCATTGGCCGGCTGCTGCACGACCCGCCCCCGGTGCTCGCCGCGTATGTCCACCTGGTGCAGTCGCCCAGCTCGTATCCCGGCTCACCTGCCATTGCGCGCGCACTCATGCGCGGCGATGACAGGATGGCGTGCTGCGAGCGACATCCGGAGGAGGCGTCCGCTCTCCGCAGCCTGTTCCATGGCGACCGACAGGTCGGCGTGCACTGTCGGGACGGTTGGGAGGCACTCGGTGCGTTGCTGCCGCCGCACGAGAAGCGTGGGCTGGTGCTGATTGATCCGCCATTCGAGGATACTCAGGAATTCACTGCGTTGGCGCAGGGCCTTGCGATCGGCTGGCGGCGGTTCCGCACCGGAGTGTTCGCCGCCTGGTATCCGATCAAGCAACGCGCATCCGTGCGGCAGCTGATGACGGATGTGCGCGACGGCGGTATCCGCGACGTAGTGACGGTTGAGCTTGTGTTCCGCGAGCCGGTCGATCCCGGCCGGCTCAATGGCTGCGGCATGCTGCTGATCAACCCGCCATACCGGTTCGAGGCGGAGTTGCCGCCGATCCTGGCCGCGCTGCTCGATCGACTTGGCAACGATGAACAAGGCCAGGCAGCCGAGGTTAGGCGGATTGCCGATGAGTAGCGTTGCCGTGATCGGGGCCGGCGCCTGGGGCACGGCATTGGCGGTACAGGCCGCTCGGGCCGGCAACCAGGTGACCTTATGGGCACGAGACCCGGCGCGGGCGGCGGCGATGGCAACGAGCCGCGAAAATCCCCGTCTTTCTGGCGTGCGGCTGCCTCCGGATGTCGCCGTTACCGGCGCGCACCCGGTCGAGGCCGATGCAACCGTACTCGCGGTTCCCATGCAGTTCGTCCGCACCACGCTGCCACACCTGCCCAGTGCGCCATTGGTGATCGGCGCAAAGGGGTTGGAGACTGGCACGCTGCGACTGCCGCTGGAGATTGCCGCCGAAGTGCGGCCCGATCTGCCGGCGGCGGTGCTCACCGGTCCAAACTTCGCGCACGAGATCGCTGCCGGGCTGCCGGCCGCCTCGGTCGTCGCCGCTGTCGATGCTGCACTGCGCGAACGGATTGCCAGCACCCTCGGCACCGCCTCGTTCAGACTGTACGGCAATGAAGATCCGATCGGCGCCCAGGTCGGTGGCGCGGCAAAGAACGTGATTGCGATCGCCGCTGGCGCAGTGATCGGCGTCGGTCTGGGCGAAAATGCCCGCGCCGCCCTGATTACCCGCGGGCTTGCGGAGCTGTCGCGGCTTGCCGTCGCCTTAGGCGGGCGGGCGGAAACAGTGATGGGCCTGTCCGGCCTGGGGGACCTGCTGCTGACCTGCACCGGGGCAGCCAGTCGCAATTACAGCCTGGGCGTCGCGCTGGGGCGTGGCGAGCGCCTCGCGGATGTGCTTGCGGCGCGCAGCAGCGTCACCGAAGGCGTTGCCACGGCGCCCGCATTGGTGGCCCGCGCCCAAGCCTCCGGATCGGGGGCGGACGTGGAGATGCCGATCTGTGCGGCGGTCGCCTCGCTGTTGTCCGGACGAAGCACTCTGGCCGAGGCTATCGCGTCGCTGCTGGCGCGCCCGCGACGGGACGAATAGTGCTTCGCGGTGTCCTTACCGTCGGCGGCTGGACCATGGCGAGCCGCATCCTGGGCTTCGCCCGCGACATGCTGATCGCAGCGATCCTTGGCGCCGGCCCGGTGGCCGACGCGTTCTTCGTTGCGCTGAAGCTGCCGAACCTGTTTCGCCGGCTGTTCGGCGAGGGAGCATTCAACGCCGCCTTCGTTCCCGCCTTCTCGGGCATGCTCGCGGCGGAAGGCCGTCCGGCGGCGCGTCAGTTCGCCGAGGAGACGTTCGCCGTGATGGCGTTCTGGCTCGGTGCGCTGACCATCGCCGGCGAACTGCTGATGCCGCACCTGATGGCGGTGCTGGCGCCGGGCTTTCGTGCGATTCCGGAAAAGTTCGAACTCGCCGTGGCGCTGTCGCGCATCACCTTCCCGTATCTGCTGCTGATCTGTCTCGCCGCACTGGTTTCCGGCGTGCTGAACGGATTGGACCGCTTCACCGCTGCCTCCGCGTCTTACGTGCTGTTCAATATCGTCTCGATCGCTTGCATGCTGTGGCTGACGCCCTACGTGCCGACGGCTGGGCACGCATTGTCGTGGGGCATCACTATCTCCGGCGTTGCCCAACTAGGCCTGCTGTTGTGGGCGGTTCGGCGCGCCGGTATGGGGCTGCGGCTGCCGCGCCCTCGCCTGACGCCAGAAATCCGCATCCTGCTGCGACGTATGTTGCCGGGGCTGATCGGCGCCGGCGTTACCCAACTCAACCTGGCGGTGGACGTAATCATCGCGAGCCTGTTGCCGGCGGGCACCGTGTCTCTGCTCTACTACGCCGACCGGGTGCAGCAACTGCCGCTGGGGGTGATCGGCACCGCTGTTGGCACTGCGTTGCTGCCACTGCTGTCACGTCAGGTCCGTGCCGGCGAGGCGGAGGCGTCGCTCGCCACGCAGAACCGTGCGATCGAGTATGCGCTGTTCCTCACTTTGCCCGCCGCGGTGGCGCTGATCATCTGTGCCTGGCCGGTGATGTGGTCGCTGTTCGGCCGGGGCGCGTTCGACGCGGAAAGCGCGCGGCTATCGGCGCAATCGCTGGCCGCCTACGCGCTCGGGCTGCCGGCCTTCGTCCTGGTGAAGGTGCTGGCGCCAGGCTTCTTCTCGCGGGGCGATACTGCGACCCCGGTGAAGGTCGGCATTGCCGCGGTGGCGCTGAACCTCGCGATGAATCTTGCCTTCATGATACCGCTGCAGCACATCGGCCCCGCCCTGGCGACCAGCCTGGCAGCGATCTTCAACGTTGGATGGCTGGCCTTCGTGCTGATGCGCCGGGGACATCTGCAAATCGATGCCCAACTCCGCCAGCGCGTAATCCGGGTAATAGGAGCGGTAGCGGTGATGGGGCTAGCGCTCGTGCTCGCGCAGCACCTGCTCTTCACCCGTCAACATGGAGCCAGCCGACTCCTGGCGTTGATCGCGCTGGTCAGCATCGGTCTGGTCGTCTACGCAATCGCCGTAGTGTTCAGCGGCGCGGCAGACCTCGGCGAATTGCGGCGACTCCTAAATCGCCGGCGTATGAGGACAGCCAGGTAGCTACGCTGCCGCTTTGCGATTCTGCTCCAACCTCGCATCGACCAGCGCAACCGTCTCGTCCAGCACGGCATTTCGCATGCCTTTCTGCGCCGCGATGCTCTGCACCAGCCGATCGACCCGCTCGATGTTCGGCGCGCCGGCGAACAGCGCCCGTGCCGCGGATGACGGCCGGATGAGGCCATTCGCCGCCGCGGCATATTTCTCGAACGGCACCAGATCGTCGGGCCGCGCACCCAACAGCAGGCAAAGCTCGCGCACCCAGTCATAAACCCGCTGCGACGCCTGGAGGTCAGCGTGCACCGCCTCCTTGATCGATACTGCCTGATCCTTGTGGACGCAGCGATAGTTGCCGGTGCACAGCATTGCCCACTTGGCCAGCGGCACGAAGATCGAGTCGTGCACCTTCAGCTTCACCGGCAGGTCGATCAGCGCATCGCCGGCATCGAAGCGGATCGCTTCGATCTCTCGCTGGAATTGCCGCATGATGTTGGTCGATGCCTCGGAATCGAACCGCGCCGCCTTGAAGTTGGTCGGCAGCGTCACTGTCAGCACGTTGATCTTGTCGTCCGGCATGCGGATCGCCTGCGGATCGGGACTGCACAAGGTCAGGCAGCCGGGATCGAAGTTGGCCCACACGCTGGCATCGGTGAAGCAGTGGTGGAGCTGATCGGTGTTCAGCCCCGGGATGCGCTTCAGGTAGGGCAGTGGTGGCATGTTCATGATCGACATGCACGGCTTGCGTGACTTGGCCACCGCATCCAGCAGTTCGCGCACGCCGGGCGAGCGATACTGCGGCTCCTGCATCGCCAGCGCCACCAGATCATAGTCGGATGGATTGATGCCGGCCGGTGCGGCGGCGGTCACCTTCCCCGGCAGCGTGCGAGAGTCGATCTCGACTGGCGCAGGTCGCCCCCTGATCGGCATGCGCACCCTGATGCCGTCGCTGTTGATCGCATCGACCTCGGCAGGCAGGCAGATCAGCGTCACCTCATGACCGGCGAACAGCAGCTTGCTCGCCAGCAGCGACCCGTAGGAGGCGCCCATGATCAGTACTTTTTGTGTAGCCACTGAACGTTTTCTCCCTAGTGCGGCGGTCCGGCCTGAACCGCCATTCCTGATGATGACCGTGCTTCATGCTCGTCTTCGCGGATAGTGTGGCACAGTAGGCAAGGTACGTTAATCCGGCATCGGGCTCACCTGCGGGCGTGCCAACGGAGTTCAGATTGGCGGTTCGCTCAACCAACGGCCTGTGGCAGGACGTTATCGCGAATTCGACCCGATCGTGAGGCTACCGGGCGGCCGCCGCGGCGAAGGCGGTGATTGAACATTATTCCAATGATCCGCGAGCCTATCGGTGGCTAGCGGCGCCACTGGGCCAACTTGGAAAGCTCGCTGAAGCACGCGAAGCACTGCAGGCGGCGATGAAGGTTTGGCCTGAGGCCTTCAGGCGCTGTGTGTCCACTCGTCCGCCCTGGTTGTTGCCCGAGAAATATCAGCACATGATCGAAGGTCTGCGAAAGGCGGGCTGAAATGGCTGACGCAAGACTGTCGCGAGGGTTTACCGCCGCAATCAGCCCTTCGGCTTGCAGAACGCCTCGAGCGCGGCGATCTCCTTGCGTTCGCCGTCGAAGTCCGCGGCTAAGCGTTCATATAGCCGTGCCGCGCCTTCGTAGAAGCTGCGAGCTGCGGGATCTTCGCCGACGAACTGGGCGATCTCCTCCATCTCCGCCACCCAGCGATAGGCCTTAGAGTACATGCCCGGCACCTGGCGGGTGAGCCAGCCGAACAGCGCGGGCTGACTAGATGACAACTCGGCCTTCAGGTCCTCTGCCGTGCCGGCGCGCGATGCAGCCAGCATCATCGCCGCACCCAGTGCGGTGAAGCCCTTGGTGATACCCGCATAGGACATCTTCATCGCCGATGCGGCGCCAATGGGTCCCGGCTGGATCGGCATCTGCAGACCAAACTTTGTCAGCTCTGCCACGCGCGGCGCGGCTTCACCAGACAAGTAAATCTTCGGGCTGTAGCCAGGCTTTGGTGGGCCGCCGATGATGCCACCGTCGACGAAGGTGGCACCGGTCTCCTGCACCACCCGACCGATCCGTACCACTGTCGCCGGATCAAGCGCGTTGCAATCGACATAGATCGGCTTCTTCGTCGCGGCCCGTAGTGCGGGCGCCAGTCGCTCCGCCAGGCCGAGCGCATCACCTGGCGGCAGGATCGACAGAATGATGTCCGACGCGACGATCTGCTGATCCGACGCATCGACCATTCCGGCGGCCTTGGCGCGTACAAGCGTGGCCTCGCTGCGGCCGGCGAGCAACGTGCGGACTTCGATGCCATTCTCCACCAGCCGCGCGCCCACCGCGCTGCCCATCATGCCCGGTGCGATTACTGCGACAACAGGTTGCATCGCTTGTCTCCTTGCTTATGCTAGCACGCCCTGCGAGCGTAGCCGACCGATCTCGTCCGCCGAGTAGCCCGCCTCGCGCAGCACAGCCTCGCTGTGCTGCCCGACCTCCGGAGCACGACGTGGCACCACCTTCGCCTCACCATCGATGTGGAAAGGACTCGATACCGTCAGTGTCGGGCTGTCATCGAACGGGACCAGCGCGCCGACCGCCTGCATCTGCGCGTCATCCGCGGTGTCGTCAATCCGTGCCACCACGCCGAACGTTACGCCGACGCCGTCGAGAATCTTACGCCACTCCGCCATGTCACGCGTGGCGAACACCACGTCCAACTCGGCGACCAGCGCTGCGGCATGCTGCTTGCGTGCCTCCTTTGTGGCGAACCGCTTGTCATGCGTCAGATCCTCGAGACCGATCGCATTCAGCAGCGGCTTAAGCTGCCGGTCCTCGTTGAACAGTGCCATGATGAACCAGCGGCCGTCGCGACAGCGATAGTGGTTGGCGAGCGCGTTCGGAGCCTGCTCGCGTGTCGGACGATGTGGCACGGGCTCGCCGAACAGGCGCGTCTGGATGAAGCAGCCGTTGGCCCAGGTGCCGTTCTGTAGCAGCGACGACCGCACCACGCCGCCACACCCGGTTTTCTCGCGGCGATACAGAGCGGTGACGATCGCGGCGTAGAGGCCGGTAGCGCTGGGATGGTCGCCCATGCCGGGCGCCGAGCGCGCTGGCGGTGTATCCACATCCGCCCTGACGGCATCCATCAGGCCGGTGCGTGCCCAGTACGCCGTTGAATCGAAGCCGGTCTTGGCCGCTTCCTCGCCTGCCTCGCCATAGGCGGTGAACGAGGCGTAGATCAGCCGCGGGTTCAGCGGCAGCAGATGGTCGGGCGCCAGTTTCAGCCGGTCGCGGACGGGCAAAGGAAAGTTGGTGACGAACACATCGGCTCTGGCAACCAACCGGTACAGCACGTCACGGCCCGCCTTGTGCTTCAGGTCGATCGCCAGGCTGCGTTTGTTGCGCGAGGTCAGTTGCCAATAGTAGTCATTGTTCGCGCCGCTTGCGCTGCGGCCACGCCAGGGATCGCCGACGCCCGGTGGTTCGATCTTGATCACATCGGCGCCGAAGTCGGACATGATCGTCGCCGCGGCTGGTCCGGCGATCCAGCTGGCGCAGTCGATGACCTTGAGGCCGGAAAACAGGTGGTCGGACATCCGCTGATCGACTCCCCCTCCCCTTGCGGGAGGGGGTTGGGGGGAGGGTAATTGCGGCCCCACGGCACCCTCCCCCAACCCCCTCCCGCAAGGGGAGGGGGAGTTCCTTTCCTGGCTTTGCCTATGGCTTCTGATTGCTGAAGATGATCGTGCCCGACGCGGCGAACATGCCACCGACACCGTGGCACACGGAGACCTTCGCCGCTGGTATCTGCGCAGGCGCCGTGCCGCGCATCTGCCGAACGCTCTCCTGCAGCGCATACATGCCGTACATGCCCGAGTGCATATACGAAAGGCCGCCGCCATTGGTATTCAGCGGCAGCTTGCTCCCAGGTGCCGTGTTACGCTCGGCGATGAATCGCCCCGCCTCGCCACGCGGCACAAAGCCAAGATCTTCCAGCCCGAACAGCGGCAGGTGGGCAAACGCGTCGTAGATCATCAGATGGTCGACGTCGCTGTGTTTGATGCCGGCCTCGCGGAATGCGGTCGGGCCGGCGACACTGAAGGCGCGCGAGCTGGTGAAACTTTCCATCTGGCTCACCATCGGTGTTTCGACGCTTTCGCCAGTGCCGAGGATGTAAACCGGCTTGGTGGGAAAATCCTTGGCGCGCTCGGCCGATGTGAGGATCAGCGCACCGCCGCCGTCAGTGACCAGACAGCACTGCAGCAGGCGGAACGGATAGGCGATCATCCGCGAGTTCAGTACGTCCTCGACGGTGATCGGATCGCGGAACGTCGCGCGCGGGTTCTTCGCTGCCCATTCGCGCTGCACCACCGAAACCATGGCGATCTGCTCGTGCGTCACACCATAGGTCTTCATGTAGCGCAGCACGGGGATCGGGAACAGCGAAGGCGGCCCCATCGGACCGAACGGCTGCTCGAACTGGCCGTTGAGGCTCGACGGCGGCACGCTGCGCGGCGGATTGCCGACGCGGGAACGCCCACTCTCGCCATGCGTCACCAGGATAGTCTTCGCGAGCCCTGCCTCGATCGCCGCGGCGGCATGCCGCACGTGTATCATGAACGAGCAACCGCCAACCGCTGTGCCGTCGACCCAGGTGGGCGTGATACCCAGATAGTGTGCAATCTGTACCGGGGTTTCGCCGGCGGTCGCGACGCCGTCAATGTCCTTTGGCTTCAGTCCACAATCCGCCATCGCATTCAGCGCCGCATCGGCGTGCAACTGGATCTGCGACATGTCGGGGATGACGCCGAGTTTCGTGGTCTCCGCCGCGCCGACGACGGCAACAGTGTTGTGTGGCATGAGGTCAGCCTCTCGTCGGACGGAAGAAGGGCAGGGTGATCGCGTCGTTCTGCTGCGCGAACACCACTTCAAGCGGCATGTCGAGTTGCAACGCCTCCGGCGTCTGCGGACACTCGACGATATTGGTCATCATGCGAGGGCCCTCGTCGAGCTTCACCACGGCGATGGCGTAAGGCGGCTCGAAACCGGGCACCTTCCGGTGATGGATGACATAGCTGTCCAGGATCGCCTTGCCGGACGCGGCGAACACACTGACCTTGCGCGTGCCGCATTTCGGGCAGAACGGTCGCGGCGGGAAGTAAACATGACGGCAATCGTCACAGCGCTGCAGGCGCAGTTCGCCGGCCTTCGTGCCGTCCCAGAAGTGTTGGGTTTCCGGCGTAGGTTGCGGCAGGGCGCGGCCTGGCTCTGGCATGAACGTTTCCTCGGATCTGCTCGAGAACACCCAGGCTAGAGCGGTTTCTGTTCCTCTGGCAACGCAGCACATGGCACTGCCCTGGGGTTGAGCCAAGACTCACGTGCGCGCTGTCTGGCCATCGAGCACGCTACGCACGGCCGCGGCCAGACCGCGCCTGCCATATGGCTTGCGGAGAATCTTCCCATCTGAATCGTCAATCGACGTCTCCGCATAGCCCGTCGTAAAGAGAACTCGCAGGCTTGGCCGCAACTGACGTGCCGCCTGGGCAAGTTCGGGACCGCTCATCTGTCCGGGCATGACGACGTCGGTGAACAACAGATCGATGGCCGCACCAAATGCCAAAAGTTCCAGCGCCGACTTTGCATCCTTCGCTGGAACCACCTTGTAGCCCAATGCTCTCAGGTTGCGCGCAGTGATAGCCATCAGAGACTGGTTATCGTCGACCAGGAGCACCGTTTCGGTGCCGGTCGGCTCGCCAGGCTCGATTGCTGGCTCTGTTACCTGTTCGATCGGCCGTTCGGTTTGCTCGTGCGCGCGCGGCAGGTAGAGGCTGACCTTGGTGCCCACTCCGACGGAACTTTCGATGTCCAGGTGCCCACCAGATTGCTTGGCAAAACCATATGCCATGCTGAGGCCCAGTCCTGATCCTGCAGACGGTGGCTTCGTGGTAAAGAACGGCTCGATAGCTCGCTGCACAACCGATGCGGGCATGCCTGTTCCGGTATCCGTCACGGTCAGTACGACATAGTCGCCTTCACCCACCTCGCTGTACGCAGCAGCGCCTCGCGCATCCAGATGCAGGTTGGCGGCTTCGATACGAAGTGTCCCGCCGTGCGGCATAGCGTCACGGGCATTGAGTGCCAGATTTAGCAGAGCGTCCCCGATCTGCGACGGATCGGCGCTGGTGAACCATAGATCCGGCGCGCTGACTGCCTCGATATTGACCGACTCGCCAAGCGTCCGGCGGAGCATCTCTATCTCGCCGCTGAGCAGCATGCTCAGGTCGACTCGTTGCGGGTTGAGCGGCTGATTGCGACCGACAGCCAAGAGACGACGCGTCAGCCGCGACCCGTTCAGAGCACTCTTGAGTATCTCGTTTGCAAGTTCGGTCTGCTCTGGCATGCCCTCTAGAATATCTATCAGTACCTCAACGCTGCCGATGATAACGCCAAGCAGATTGTTGAAATCGTGGGCTATGCCACCGGTCAGCTGACCCAGGGCTCGCATCTTCTCAGATTGACGCAGCATTTCCTCGGCATGGAGACGATCCGCCGTCTGTTGCTGCAATTCCTGGTGCGCCGTCTCCAACCGAACATAGGCTTGTCGTACCGCGGTTTCTGCACGCTCCCGCTTGGCGATCTCGAGCCGAAAGTTCTCATTGAGCTGCGCCAGCTCTTTCACCTGAGTCTGCAGATGGCCGGCCATTTCATTGAATGAGTTGGCAACCACCCCAATCTCGTCGCCCGACAATACCCTGGCACGAGCGCTCAGATAACCAGCGGAAAAAGAGTTTGCAGCATCGATGACGTTCTTGAGCCCCTTGTGTATCCCTCTGCTCACGGATATGGCCAAGAACAATCCCGTGGCTTCGACGGTGAGCGCGGTCGCGAACAGTAATTTGAGTACCACTCGCTCCAGCCACCGAGAGGCTTCGCCGAGCGTGAACGAGAAGTCGTCTTCGTAGGATGTCAGCTGCTCATTAATTTCGTAGATAGAGCCAAGTAACTTATCAATCGTAGACTGAGATGGATCCGGAGATGCTATCTCTCCGTGCAGAGTTTGGGCGATCGGCAGCAACTGCACAGCAAGGGATTGCGCATCACCCCAGATACTGATGGCCTTCTTTATGTAAGAAACTTCGCTGAAATCGACAAAGAGGCTGATCATTCCGGCAATATCATCGGGGTGGTTGCGTCCCTCAATGAAGCCTTCGCGCGCAGTATGCATATCTCGATCGGGCTTCAGCAATTCGTGGCGCGCCTTGGCATCGCCCATCGGAACCCGCATGAATTGCTCGAAGAGTTGATAGTCCCTTTCAGTACGCGAGACGCCATACCGATACAGGTGGAACACGGCATCCTTTTGTGCCTTGGACCAGAGGCCCTCGCCGCCAACATAAGCGCGCAGGGAGGAAAGCGTGTTCAGGGAGAAGAACAGGACAAACAGCTCCACTCCTATCAGGAGTGCCATCGTCCCGACGGTAAAGTACAGCTTGCGGGAGATCGAAACGTTCTTGAACCACCGATAGAGGAAGAACCCTCTCTCCATCAGCTGTCACCCGACCACCTCAAGCGCTGCCCTCGACAGCCATCCGCCTCGCGAGACTCGGGAGCGCGACCCGGCGAACGCTCCGGAGCACAAACGATCACTTCCGTCTCGCCACCCCCATGATGCCTTTCCGAACCCTGGCCCTAGGCCACGGCACTCTTGCCTACAAGAGGCTGGATGCAAGCACGAACTTAGATCATAGGCTTCACTTTGTCGGGAAACAAATCAATACCGCCGGTCAATCAGTCTGCGTCACCAGCACCGCCTTTCCGACCACCTGACGGTCAATCACCGCTCGCAGCGCCTCGGCCGCTTTGGCCAGGGGAAAGCGGTGCGAAATTCGCGGTCTCAGCCTGCCCTTCGCCGCCAGCTGCGCCAGCTCCTTCATGTTGGCTGCGGCAAGCGCCGGGTCCGCCTCATTCAATCCACCGATCCGCACGCCGATCGCATCGATACCCTTGATCAGCAGGTAGTTGCTGCGAATGTTGGTGGGGCCGCCGCCGAGAAAGCCCAAAATCAGCAGGCGGCCACACCAAGATAGACAACGCAGCGATTCGTCGGTGACCTGAGCGCCGATTGGGTCGTAGACGATATCAACGCCACGGCCGTCCGTGAGCTGCTTCACCTGGTCGAGGAAGCCATGTTGATAGTCGATTGCGTGGTCGGCACCCTCGTCCAAGCAGGCGCGACGCTTCTCCTCGGCGCTTGCTGTCGCGATCACCTTGGCGTCGAACAGCTTCGCGACCTGGATCGCGGCGATGCCGATGCCTCCGGCTGCGCCGTGCACCAGCACCCACTCACCAGCTTTCATGCGGCCACGCTGCAGCAGCGCATGATAGGCAGTGGTATAGGCGCCGCGAAAGACGCCGGCTGCTTCAATGCTCATGCCCGCAGGCACATGATCGCACAACGTTGCCTTCGCGTTGCCCAACTCGGCACACGCCCCCAACGTATGGCGACTCATCACCCGATCGCCGACGTGGAATTGCGTAACGTCCGGCCCGACTGCCACCACACTGCCCGCGGCCTCACCGCCCGGAATGAACGGCGGTTCGGGGCGGAACTGGTATTTGCCCGCCAGCATCAGCACGTCCACATATTGCACGCCGCGCGCTTCGATGCGCACCTGGATCTCGCCCGGCCCAGGTGGCGGCGGATCGGGCACATCGCGATACGCCAGCACCTCGGGGCCGCCAAATGCCTCGCAAACCACCGCTTTCATACGCACTCTCCTGACGGAGCGAGTATGGCCGCCTCAGCCGCGAGGCGCCAACAGCATCGGGCCGTATTCCGCCGCGAACAGAACGAAGGCTCCGACCCAGGCCGCGACCGCCACCTCCAGCAAATCGAGCTGTCCCTCGTTCACCCAAGCGGCGACGATCCGCAACACGGCCGCGACACCCACCAGCGCGTAGATCACCATCGTCGCCACATCGGCACGCAGCACGCGGCCGGTATGCCCAAGCGTCGCACGCGTCATCACCGCAAGGATCATTGTACCCATGGCGCCGGCGGTCAGCGCATGCACGGCGGCTGCATTAGGAACAGCGTCAGTCAGCAGCGACAGTCCCAACAGCGCAACCCCGACCACCAGCCACAGATATCCCACATGCAGGACCAGCAAGAGCGGTTCATCCAGCGTTGCCATGCCGCGCCAGCGCGCGAGCCGCGCCAGGTTCAACACGGCTGCGACCAGCAATAATACACCCACTGCTCGCCACTCGGGCAGAAATGTCCAGCCGATCAAACTCGCATGCAGGACACCAAGCGCGGCGCGGTCGAGGATGTCGGCAGCGGGCGGTACCGGCGACAGGCCGCGCGCATTGAGCCAGTTGCGGGTGAACGCCGGAACAATGCGACCGCCAATCACCGAAATCAGCACGATCACCACGGCGATGCCGAGCCGCCAGCCGAGGCCGAATGGCACAGCGACGCCGAGACCCTGCAGGTGCGTCAGCAGATTGGCGATCGCCAGCACGGCCACCGGAGCAAGCAACGGGTAATTTCGCCGATTGCCAGCCGCCAGCAGCTCGCGCGCTGCTACTGCTTCGAGCGCGACCGGGAAGGCCAGGTCGAGTGCCGGCGTGAGCCAGGCGGGAAGCAGGTCGGATACCAGGCAAGCAACACGCCCGAGCAGCCATAGCGACACGAGCGCGACCAACGGCCGGCCGGCGACTGGATCGCGACCGGTCCAATTGGGGATAGCCGTGAGCAGAAAGCCGCCGACCGCCGCCATCACGAAACCGAACAACATCTCGTGCACATGCCAGCTCAACGGGTCGAAACGGCTTGGCAGAGTAAGGCCGCCATGCATCAGCGGCAGCCACATCGCCATCGCCACCGCGGCCCAGCCCGCGGCGGCCAGGAAGAATGGGCGAAATCCAGCGGTGAGGAATGCCGGTAGCGGCTTCACTTTGCGGTCTCCAATCTGGTCCCCATAATCCCGCTACAGTCGTAAGGACAGAGCCATGTCGGGTGCCAATACCTTCAAGTTCGTCATGCTGCCACCGCAGACCGACGTGACCCGCGAGTGGGGACGAAAACTCGGCGAAGCCATGCCGGAAGTCCGTGTCGTGATCGCCGAGGACCAGGAGACGGCCGAGAGCGAGATCGTCGATGCCGAGGCGGCGTTCGGCCGGCTACCCAAGGAGCTGCTGGCGAAAACCTCGCGGCTGCGCTGGCTGCAGGCGCCACAGGCTGCGCCCGCGGCCGGCTATTACTATCCGGAGCTGATCGAGCACTCGCTCACCGTCACCAACTTTCGCGAGATCTTCAACGACCATATCAGCACGCATATCATGGCCTTCGTGCTGGCGTTGGCGCGTGGCCTGCATGTGTATATCCCGCAGCAGCTGCGTCGCCAGTGGAAGAAGGATCGCGAGAACACCGGCGTGGTGCATCTTCCCGAGGCCACGGCATTGATCGTCGGTGTGGGCGGTATCGGTGCGGAGACCGCACGATTGGCCGCGGCGTTCGGCATGACGGTGCTGGCGACCGATGTGCGGCGCTCCTTGCCGCCACCTGGTGTCGCGGAGCTGCACAAGCCGGAGGCATTGGATGAGCTGCTGCCGCGGGCTGACTTCGTCATCCTGACGGTGCCGCACACGCCCGCGACCGAAGGTTTTATGCATCGCGCTCGCTTCCAGCGCATGAAGCCGAGTGCGTTCTTCATCAACATCGGTCGCGGAATGACGACGAAGCTGGACGACCTGGTGGCAGCGTTGCATGCCGGCGAGATCGCCGGCGCGGCATTGGATGTATTCGAACAGGAACCGCTGCCGCCCGAGCATCCGCTGTGGACCATGCCGAACGTGCTGATCACACCGCACATGGCTGGATGGGGACCGTATCTGGACGACCGCCGCTACCAGATCATGATCGACAATTGCCGTGCCTTTCTCGGCAACAAGCCGCTGCGGAACGTGGTGGACAAGGGTTCGTGGTTCTGACCATGAGCACTGTCGTTGTAGCTTACGAGCTTGGCGGCGCAGGCCGGCAGGTCGTGCGCGATGCCTTGGAAGGTGCGGCGGAGGCCATTCACCTGCCCGATCTCGACAGCGCCGGCCGCGCCGATGCACTGCGCAAAGCCGATGCGGTGCTGGCCCGCACCACGCGCGAACTGCTCCCGGGTGAGATCGCACTGTTACAGAACATCCGCCTGCTGCAGTTCTTCACAGCCGGGGTCGATCATGTGCCGCTCGCAGATCTGCCGACCGGCGTGCCGGTCGCAAACAACGCCGGCGCCTATGCCGAACCGATGGCGGAGCACGCGCTTGGCATGGCGCTCGCTGCTGCAAAGCGGCTGTTGGTGGAACACGCAGCGCTGTCGCGAGGCGAGTTCAACCAATTCGCACCCAACCGCATGCTGGCGGGCGGCGTGTGTGGCATCCTGGGCTTCGGCGGGATCGGGGTTGCAATGGCGCGGCTGACACGCGGCATCGGCATGAAGGTGCACGCGATCAATCGCCGTGGTCGCAGCGAGGAACCCACGGACTGGATTGGTACGCCTGATCAGCTCGACCTCCTGCTCGCGGCATCGGATGTGCTGGTGATCTGCACGCCACTGACGCCGGCCACGCTGGGCATGATCGGTGCGCCGCAACTCGCACGCATGAAGTCGGATGCCATCCTGGTGAACGTTGCACGCGGCGAGATCGTCGATGAGCGCGCGCTGTACGACCGCCTGGTGGCATTTCCCAACTTCTGCGCATGCATCGATGCCTGGTGGATCGAGCCAGTGCGCCACGGCGCATTCCGCATGGATCAGCCGTTTCTGTCGTTGCCCAATGTGATCGGGTCGCCGCATAACTCTGCGGCCGCTATCGCCGAAACTGGAGTGGCGGGACTGCAGCGGGCGATTGCCAATATCAGACGCGCACTTGCCGGCGAGAGACCGCTCAATCTGGTCGCGCCGGAGGACCGGATGATGTGACTGGACCGACTTACAGGCCGGTCGTCAGCACCATGCGGAAGCGGGCCTCGCTGCGCATCATCTTGTCGTAAGCATCGGCGGCACGCTCCAATGGCATCGTTTCCATGGTCGGGCGCACGCCGGAAAGCGCGCTGAGCGCCAGCGTATCCTGCGACTCGATCGAAGCCCCTGGAGCATGGGCGATGATCGAGCGGCTGGCGCCGATCGGATCGAAAGCGGAGACCTCGATCGGGTCTATTCCCACGCCAACCACGATCAGTTTGCCGCACACCGCGAGACCTGGAATGACCGCACTCATCGCCTTCCCGCTGGTCACGGTCGCCATGATCGTCTTCGCCCCACCAATTCGCGTAAGTTCGGCCGCGACGTCCTGCGCCTGGCTGTCCATGTAGATGTGGACACCGAGTTGGCGCGCCAATGCCTGCTTATCGCGGCCTCGGGCAACGGCGACGGTACGAAAACCCATCTTCGCGGCAAACTGCACAGCTGGATGGCCGAGACCGCCGATCCCAAGGATGGCAACGAGGTCACCTGCACGCGCCACTTTCTCGCAACGCGTTGTAGGTCGTGACGCCAGCACGCAACAACGGCGCCGCCTCCGCAGGCGGCAGACCATCCGGCATCAGCGCCAGCGCATCTGCGGGTGCCACCATCGCTTCCGCATACCCGCCATCATAGGTGATGCCCGGAATGTGCGGGTTGCGGCAATCGATGAGGCATCCGCGGCGGCACGGCTCCCATCGACCGCAATGGCCGCCGAACCAGCCAATCCCGACGCGCGTGCCGACCGACCGGCCGATGACGCCGCTGCCCACCGCACCCAAGCTGCCCCTTGCGGTCACGCCTGCACATCGACAGCCCAATGCCCCGCAAGCGGGGTCGAAAAGCCGACCAAGGAGATATCCATTCTGCCCAAAGCCTATTGGGTCGCGACATATCGCTCGCTCAGCAACCCCGATGCACTGGCCGCCTACGCCAGGCTCAGCAACAGCCGCCGGCGGTCGTAGCCTGGTGCGCGGGAACTGGATCAGGTCTACGCAATGGGGCTGAAGCAGCGCACTGTCGTCATTGAGTTCGATAGCGTAGAGCAGGCTCGCGCCGCGCACGACAGCGCAGCCCACCAAGAGCGTTGACCGTGCTGGCCGGAGGAGCCGAGCGCGACATCCGGATCGTCGAAGCGGTGTGAATGATGCCGCATCGAAGATCCTCGTTCCGGCGGCGCGACAGCTCCTTCGACAGGCACGCATGCTATTCAGGACACACCCCAGCAAGAGCCAAGAATTACAAATTCTCCACCAAGTGAGCGCATCCCATCGCCAGCTTTCCTAAATCCGACAGCCAGCGAGCCGATTTAGCTAAAGGCAAAATCTGTCGGCATTGATGCACTTGCCCGACCGATGGCCGTATCCTATCAAAAGAAACAAGGCACACACGCGACCGGCGTCAGAGGGATGCCGGTAATACCGGGAGAAAACGAGTATGGCGAACATTGGCCGGCGCCCACTTTTCCACGGCGCCCTGGGCGCGGCAGCGGGGCTGTTGGCCCGGCCTTATATTGCCAGGGCGCAGGCCAAGACGGCGGTAGTCTGGCAGAATCAAGGTTTCGTCCGCCAAGAGGACGAGGCGTTCAAGAAGACTGTCGCTGATTATGAGAAGGCCAGCGGCAATAAGATCGATCTCAGCGTCATGCCGTTCATGGCGCTGAACCAGAAGGCAATCTCCGTACTGACGAGTGGCGACGTGCCCGATCTGATGTATTTCGATGCGCCGTCCGCCATTCTGGCGCAGAACGCCTGGGACGATAAGCTTGTCGATGTCAGTGACGTGGTCGAGCCGCACAAGTCGCAGATGTCCGAAAGTGCATTGCTCAACTCGACCTTCTACAACAAAGCGACGAAGACGCGCAGCTTCTACCTGGTGCCGATCAAGCAGGCCGCGACGCCATTCCACTTCTGGAACGACTTGGTCGAGAAGGCCGGCTTCAAGGCGTCGGATATGCCCAACACGTGGAATGGCGTCTGGGAATTCTTCAAGCCGGTGCAAACGGAGTTGCGCAAAAAGGGCATGCGCAAGATATATGGCCTCGGCCTGCAGATCACCACCGTCGGCCCGAACGACGGCAACAACCTGTTCGCACATTTCCTGATTGCCAACGGCGGCAAGGACATCGTGACCCCCGACGGCAAGCTGCACACCGACAATCCGCAGGTGCGTGAGGCGGCGATCAAATCAGTGGAATTCATGACGGGCCTCTATAAGGATGGTTTCGTCCCGCCCGAGGCACTGAGCTGGAACGACGCCGACGACAACAACGCTTATCACGAGAAGCTGTTCGTGATGAACTTCGACGGCACGCTATCGCCCGAACTGGCGTGGATGAGTCACGAGAAGGAATACTATCAGGAAATGCGTGTGCGGTCGCTGCCGCTGATGAACGACGGCAAGACCCAGATGATCTGCCAGGTCGGCGCCGGCGGGGGATTCATTCCCAAGGGCGCCAAGAACGTAGACGTGGCCAAGGACTTCATGCGGTTCTTCATCCAACCGCAGGTCATAAACGAGAACCTGAAAAGCGGCCTGGGCCGGTGGTTCCCCAGCATGCCGCAGATCGCAAAGGACGATCCCTGGTGGCTGGATGACTCAAAGGATCCGCACCGCAAGCCGTACATAACCGAAGGTGTGCTGCAGCCGACTATGGCCCAATGGTTAGGGTTCAATCCCGCCTGGGGGTTGTGCAACGCGGAGCAGCTCTGGGGCCGTGCCCATGCCGACGTTATCAAGGGCGGCATGAAACCGGCCGATGCGGTGGACAAGGCGTTCAAGCGCTTCGAGGAGATCTTCGCGAAGGTATCCTTCAGCTAAGGGCTACTGGCCGAAGCGTTAGGCGTCTCGACAAGGGCGCGGAGGCGTCCCGTGGCGGGACTATCGTGCGACCAGCTTGGCAAACTGCGCCAGCTGGTCCGCTTCGACATCCGATACCGCATAATACCGGATCCCGTCCTGCCGCCACGTGACGACGTTGAAACCTTGTCGCGTCTGTTCCCGGAACGGCTCGTTCGGCCCGGGAGAAGCCCATGCGAACAGGTTGATCACGTGCTTGGCGCGCTGATAGACAACGGCGGCGGCCGGATGCCCGTCGATGTAGTCGAGCCGCCCGCCGATCAGCGGAAACCCGTCATCCTTCAGGTCACGCACTGGCGGCGAGACGTCGAGCCGCGCCGACAGCCACGGCTTGACCGTGTGTTGGTCACTGGTCTGCACATCGGTCAGATGCTGGGCCTGCATCGAACGGATATGGCTGTTGATGACATCCGTGGTCTGGTCGCTCTGCCCGCCCGTCACCGCGACGGTGAGCGCCACCCCGGCGACCGCACCGGCAAGCCCAGTCCCGGCCAGGCTGAATGCCGGCATGCGCAACCAGCGATGCGGTCGCGTTCCTGCGATGACAGGCGGCGGCTCCTCGCGTGGCAGTGCCGCGCCGATGCGGGCCGCCAGGCCAGGCGGCGCCCGGTGATAGGGCAGCTTGGTGCGTAACGCGGCCTGCATGGCACGCAACTCCTCGAGCCTGGCCGCGCAGGCCCCGCAGCCGGCGACATGGTGGTTCACGCGCAGGCGTGAGATCGGACCCAGGGCGCTGTCGATCAGCCCCGACAGCAAAGTGGTGGCTCGTTCACACTCCATGCGCCGCCTCCGTCTCTTCCTGGCGGAGCCACAATTTGCGCAAGCTGAGCCGCGCCCGCGACAGCCGCGACATGACGGTGCCGATCGGTATTCGGGTGATCTCGGCAATCTCCTTGTAGGAAAGGTCTTCGACCTCCCGCAGCAGCAGAACCTCGCGGTACTCCGCCGGCAGTTGCTCCATCAGCCGGCTTAGCATCTGGCTGTCCACACTCTCGAGCAGCAGGGACTCCGGATCGCGCGGCGTCTCGCCCCACAACGTAGCATGGCTCTCGCTGTTATCGGCGACCGGCGTATCGGGCACGAATACCATCCGCCCCGAACGGTTCTCCTTCACCCAGGTCAGGAAGGCATTGCGCACGATCGTCAGCAGCCACACGCGGAAGTTCCCTCCTTGATACGCGTCGAAATAGCGATAGGCGCGCAGATACGCGTCCTGCACCACGTCCTCGGCATCGGCCGTGTTGCCCGCCAGCCAGCGGGCCAGATTGTAGGCGGCATCGAGGTGCGGCAGGGCCAGCAGCTCGAAGCGTCGGCGACGGTCATCCTGGGGCAAGGCCTTCATCCTGACTGCGGGCTGCCGAGCCGAAGACCCGGTAGCGCCCAATCTTATTCCCTCGGGCGCAGGGAATAAGGCCACCGGTTGCCGGGTAGGGATGGCACAGCAAAGGGAGAGCCAATCGATGATCATAGACCCCGCCCTGCAGCGCCGCGGCTTCCTGAAGTGCATGACCTGGGCAGGCACCGCCATGGTCTGGACGGTGGCCGGAGGCGTGCCGCGCTCGCAGATCCTTGGCGCGGCCGAGGCCGCGACCAACGAATTCACCTTCGTGCAGATCAGCGACAGCCATCTGGGCTTCGACAAGGCCGCCAACCCCGACGTGACGGCGACCCTGAAGGAGGCGCTGGACGATGTCGGCAAGCTGAAACAGGCGCCGGCTTTCATGATCCACACCGGCGACATCACTCACCTGTCGAAACCGGCTCAGTTCGACACCGCGGCACAACTCTGCGGCGCGACCAAGCTGACAATGCACACCGTGCCGGGCGAGCACGACATCCTGGAAGAAGAGGGGAAGAGCTACCTGAACCGCTTCGGCAAGGGCACCAAGGGCGACGGCTGGTACAGCTTCGACACCAATGGGGTTCACTTCATTGGCCTGGTGAACGTGGTGAACCTGCAGGGCAACGGGTTGGGCAACCTCGGCCACGATCAGCTCGAATGGCTCGAGGATGATGTAAAGCACTTGTCGGCGAGCACGCCGATCGTCGTGTTCGCACACGTGCCGCTGTGGATTGTATATCAGGACTGGGGGTGGGGCACCGCCGATGGTGCGCAGGCGCTAGCGTACCTGAAGAAGTTCGGCTCGGTTACGGTGCTGAACGGCCACATACATCAGGTGATGCAGAAGGTGGAGGGCAACGTTTCCTTCCACACGGCGCGTTCCACCGCCTTCCCGCAGCCAACACCGGGCACCGCAAAAAGCCCCGGCCCTATGGTGGTTCCGGCTGGCGAGCTAAGGCGCTACCTGGGCATCGCCAACGTCAACCTGGTGTCGGCCAAGGCGCCACTCGCCATCGTCGACGCGCCGCTCGCCAACTGAAGGACACATCATGTATGGACCGTTGGAGCCGAGCGGTATCGCCCGGCGCCAGTTGCTGCGGCGTGCCCTCGGCGGCAGTGCGCTGGTCGTGATCCTTGGCAAAGTGGCGCACGCCGCAGAGGCTGAGATCGTCATTGACAACTTCACCTTTGCGCCGACGCCTCTGAAGGTGAAGGTCGGCACGCCAGTCACATGGATAAACCACGACGACATTCCGCACAGCATCGTCTGCCCCGGCCTGAGAATGAAGTCGCATCCGTTGGATACCGAAGAGAGCTTCGCCTACAAGTTCGAGCAAACCGGGACGTACGAGTACATCTGCGGGCTGCATCCGCACATGCACGGTCAGGTCGTCGTCGAGGCATAAATTGGGTGGCGCGCGACGGCTGTGCGCGCCACCCTCGCTACACCTGAATGAAGCTGCTGACGTTAAATAGCCAGGGATGCGTCCCGTCTGTCGTGATAACCGCGATCAATGTCCCGCCGCCCGCGAAGGAGCCGTTGCTGCTATAATACAGTTGTCCATTGTCCTGCTCAAATGCGAAACCGCCCTTGCCGTGATTGTTTAGACTGCTCTTCAGCAGAGCCGCGGCATTGGCAACGTTGACGAGGTCAGTGTTGAGCGCGAGCGGCGCCCCTCCCAGATCATAGGTATTGCTGCCCAGGATATTGCTGCCCGTCGTATCGAGCGCAATCTTGTCGCCGTTCATTGTGCTGAAGTTCATCACCTTCGTGACATTGCCGCTGCTGCGCTGGTCGAACACGAATGTATCGGCGGCGCTGCTTCCAGTGATGAAGTTCATGCCACCACCGCCGATCACCAGGCTTGCGACTTTGCCGCTCAGCACGATCGTATCGTTGCCGCTGCCGCCCACAACGGTCTCGGTATTCATGAGGGTAACGGAATTGGTCGCATTGGCGAGCGTCAGCGTGTCATTGCCGGCACCCAGATCGACCGATCCGTTCGTCAACGGGCTACCGAGCGTCACCGAGTCCGCACCAGTGCCGCCAATCAGCGAGGCGACGTTTTTGACTGTGCCGGAGTTTCCGCCATTGGCCAGTGTCAGCTTGTTGCTGCCGGCACCGAGGTCCACCAACATTCCAGGCGTCAGCGCAGTCGCCAATGTGATCGTGTCGTTGCCGCTGCCGCCGACGATGGTCTCGGTGTTGGCGACCGTCGCCATGTTGGTGGAGTTGGCGAAGTACAGTGCATCGTTGCCGCCACCAAGGTCGATATTGCTGTTGACGGCCGTCGTGCTGAGGGTGACGGCATCCGCGCCGGACCCACCGATCAATGTCTCTACATTGGCGGCAGTCAGGGCGTTCCCGCCACCCGCCAGCGCGAGTTTGTCGCTGCCGCCACCGAGATCGACGCTTCCGCTGGAAAGCCCCGTCGCAAATGTGATGTTATCGTTGCCGGCTCCGCCGATAAGCGTGCGGACATTCCTGATCGTGCCCATCCCGCCGGCCGCAAGTATCAGCTTGTTGTTGCCCGCACCCAGGTCCACCGACACCCCAGGGCTGAGCGAAGTCGTCAGGGTAATCGCGTCGTCGCCCTCACCGCCGACAAGAGCCTCGACATTCGCGACCGATGCGCTGTTGGTGCCGTTCGCCAGCGTAAGGCTATCGATGCCCGTCCCGAGATCAATGCTGCCATTGACCAAGGCGGTCGCCAGGGCGATCACGTCGGCGCCACCGCTGCCGACCAGCGTGTTGACATTGCGCGCAATACCCAGGTTGCCACCCGCTGCGAGGATCAGCTTGTTGCTGCCTGCGCCCAGGTCCACCTGCATCGCGGCAGTCAATGCGCTGAAAAGAGTGATCGTGTCGTTGCCGCTGCCCCCAATAATCGTCTCCACGTTGGCCACGGTCGCGGTGTTAACGAAGTTGCCTAGGGTCAACTTGTCGTTGCCACCCCCCAAGTTGATGCTGGTGCCGACGGCGGCCGTCGAAAGCATGACCGTATCATCGCCGGTTCCGCCGATGACGGTCTCGGTGTTCGCAACCGTGAGGGTGTTCGTCCCATTCGCCAGGGTCAGTGTGTCTTGCCCGGCACCGAGGTCGACGGAGCCATTGAGGATAAGGGCGGTCAGCGTCCTGGTGTCGTTGCCAGCGCCGCCGACAATAACGTTGCTGTTCCCACTGGGAAAATGGCCAATATCCACTTCGACAATCCCGCTCGACGCGAGCTGCGATAGTGGGATGAGGGACGGATGGTTGAAGCCCCAAGGGTTACCCAACTGGACCATGGGTATGCCACCCACCATGGTCAGACTCTCGAACATGTAGGCGTGGCTGCCGACGAGCCCGTAGGACAGGCCTGACGAACGGGTGCCCATCACGATCAGGTCGCCCGCGCCGATGTAGCTCTGCAGCGCCTGCAGCGTGAGCGCACTGGACGACATCCATGTCGTCGGCTGGCCAGCCAGCTCCTCCATGGCGATCATCGGATTGCCGCCATAGGCGATGCTGTTGTAGCCGCCGTTGAGTGTCGCCACGGCCTTTTCGAGGACCTGGACCCAGATCTCTTTCTGTCCGTTGAAGACATCCTGCGTCACGCCGCTGTTGACGGCGTAGCTGGGAAAGTCATTGCTCACGGTGATGGATACTGGCTTGAACGAGGTCGTGCCGTAGGTCGGCAACCGCCCCCAGGCATCAAGATAGAGGGTAACTGTCTCGGTCCCGTTCGCATTCACGGTGATCATGTTCATGATCGCGCTGGGATGAAACAGCGCAAGCTCGCCGATCACGGACAGCAGAAAGCAGTCGCCTATCTGTCCCTGGTTAATGTCACGGACGCTGATCAGCGAAGTATCGCCCGCCTCCTGCAGGTACAGCACCTGATTGAGCGTGGCCGACACCTTCACCGTGGCCGGCAGCGCAGCGGCGACATGAGTGATTGGCGGCGCGCCGGCCGTTACCGCGTGAACACCGGCGTTGCAGTTGGCTGCAATAAGAAGCGGCTCGTTGGCGATAGGCAGATCGGCTAACAGGTCGTTACCGTCGAAATCGGACGTGAGCTTCGATGTCTTGAACGAGCGGTTCACTTTCGACATGGCTGCCTCGCAGAGGGTCAAACGGGCGGCCCTGCGCGTCGCAGGGCGCCTGGCCATGCGAATTTTTCGCCATGAGTGGATCGTGGGGGGTTGGATCATGGAGATCCGCTGCGGGACATACTAGGAACGATGAGTTAATGATCGATGAACTTTCCAAGGTTCAGCCGCGATTCCAGGGATTAGCCAACAATGAATTTTTGGGCGGGCGGTGGCGACATGGCTCCGCCCCTGGCATCGTGCCTGCCGACTCGGCGGGAAGGGGTGAGACGATGAGCGAACATGGCCCTCAGGCCACACGCCATAGCCATCAGTCGTTCTTTTTTCAGTCGGACATATTCTCGGCAAGCCGCTTGATCGCCCGCCGCGCTCGCCCAAAGGCCGTGGTCCAGGAGCCGGCGCGTGCCGTGCCGGTATTCCGCGATTGCGACGTGCTGGTGGTCGGCGGCGGTCCCTCGGGCACCGCGGCCGCTGTCGCCGCCGTGCGCAGCGGCGCCGACACGGTGCTGCTGGAACGCTACAATCATTTGGGCGGCCTCTCCACCGGGGGGCTCGTCATCTGGATCGATCGCATGACCGACTGGTCAGGCAAGCAGCTGATACGGGGCATCGCCAATGATCTGCTGGACCGCCTGCCGAAGGATGCGATTGCTGGACCGCCGCGGTCAGCATGGGGAAGCGCGGACGACGCCACCGCTGCCTATTGGCGCGAGCGCACCGCCGCCTACCACGGCATCGTTACCTGGTCGCCGACGATCGATCCCGAAAGGCTTAAGCTGGTCAGCCAGGAACTCGTGTTGGAGAGCGGCGTGCAGTTGCTGCTGCATGGCTTGGGCTGCGCACCGGTCATGGAAGAGGGCGTGGTCACTGGCGTGGTCTTTGAGAGCAAGGAGGGCCGCCTCGCCATCCGTGCCCGTGTCACGGTGGACTGCACCGGCGATGGCGACATTTTTTCCCGCGCCGGCGAGGGCTGGGACGCCGACATCGAGGAACGCGACATTCACCACTGCATGAACACCGCCTGGATCTGGGGCGGCTGCGACATGAACCGTTGGATAGAATTCAAGACCTCGGATGCCGCCGGCTTTTCTGCTTTCATGGACCGAGGCCGTGGGCTGTGCGGCGGCCTGTTCGAGCGCCCGTTCGTGTCCTGGCGCAACGACGTCGCGCTGTTCATGGGTCCGCGGCTGGCAGGCTATTCAGCTATCGATGTCCAGGACCTGACCGAGGTGGAGATACGCTCCCATCGCCTGATGGCGCAGCACCTCGATGTCTACCGCGCCCACGCTCCTGGCTTCGAACAGGCGTTTCTCATGCTGTCGGCACCGCAACTTGGGGTGCGGCATTCGCGACGGCTCCCCGGCATGGCGCGCGTGATCCGTGAGCGCTGGAGCGACCCCGCGCCGTTTGAAGACGAAATCGGTGTGTCGCCTTCTCTGTCGCCGAAGCTGCCGCCTGTGTCGGTCCCCTACGGCTGCCTGGTGCCTCGGACGGTGGGAGGATTGCTGGTGGCGGGTCGGCACGTGTCGAGCGACGCGGCAAGTCATTCGTTCCTGCGCGAGATTCCGCAGTGCTGGCTCACAGGTCAGGCGGCAGGGGTCGCTGCCGGAGTGGCGGTTCGGCTCGGACTGGCACCGCGAGCTGTGCCGGTCAGAGATGTGCAGCGAGAGCTGCTGCGGCAGGGAGCATTTCTGCGGACGACGATACCCGAGGAAAGCCACCAAGGTTCTCAACCGGCCAACATACACGTCTGAAACAACCGACCATCTATTCGGCCGGGAGATGATGCCATCCCGGTCGGCGCTTTTCGCGAAATGCCGAGGTGCCTTCCTGGCCCTCGGACGATTGCCGCTGCATCCACCCCTCATGCGCCAAAAGTGTCGCCTCGCGCTCATTCAGCAGCATGCCGTTCGCACCAAGAAACGAGATCTTGGTTTGCGCGATCGCACCCGGTGCCCCGAGCAGGATGGCGTCCAACACCTCTGCGAGGCGGGCCTCCATATGATCGGCTGCGACGACTTCGTGCACCAGTCCGATGCGTGCCGCCTCATCGGCGCCGAAGCGCTCGCCGGTGAGCGCATAGCGTCGTGTCTGGCGCAGTCCGAGCGCATGGACCATATGCGTCGAGATTGGCGTTGGTGCGATGCCATGCCGCACCTCACTGATCGCAAAAAGCGCGTCAGGCGTTGCGAGCGCCACGTCGACGCAGCACGCAATTCCCACACCACCACCGAAGCAGCCGCCATGGATGACCGCGATGGTCGGCTTCGGCAGTTCGTTGAGTATCTTGCTGAACCGCACGGTAACGATCGAGGCGCGGTAGTTCTGCTCCGGTCCCTGCCGCGACAAGCGGTTCAGCCAGTTGATGTCGGCGCCTGCCTGGAAGTGCTTGCCTGCGCCACGGATCACGAGCGCCCGCACCGACGCGTCTCGTGCCAGTCCTTCCATCACATTCGTCATGGCGAGCAACAGGTCGTCGTCGTAGGCGTTGGCGACTTCGGGCCGGTTCAACGTCAGCGTCGCGATCCCCCGCTTGTCCATGGAGAGCAGAAAGCGCTCTTGGTTCATGACTGGGCGACCTTGGCGGGATCGGTGTTCGCACCGCACACAAGCACGCCAACCCGCGCTTCGTTCGGTGGCTCGAAAGCCCCGCTCAGCAGTGCGGCGAGCGCCGTGGCGCCGCCTGGCTCGACGACGAGACGCAGTCGGTCCCACATCAGCTGCTGAGCAGCGGCTATCGCGACGTCCGATACCAGGACAGCGCCCGCAACCCACGCCTGGGCCGCCGGGAACATCAGCTCTCCCACCCGGCTCGCGCCGAGACTGTCAGCTGCCAAACCGCCAACGGGAGAGTCGACGGGCTTTCCGGCAAGAAGTGCGTCGTGCAAGGCGGGACAGCCCTCCGGCTCGACGCTGATCACTTCAACGCTGGCCGCATACCAAGCGGCGATGCCGCCGATCAGTCCGCCGCCGCCGGTCGCGACCAGGAGGTGCGTCAGGTCGGGCGCGTCCTGTTCGAACTCCCGGCCAACAGTACCTTGGCCGGCGAGCACATCTGCATGATCGTAGGCATGCACTTCCAGCGCACCGGTCGACGCCAGACGCTGGCGCGAGGCCGCGAGCGCCTCGGCGTACGTGGCGCCGATCTGGACGATGCGGGCGCCGTAGCTGGCGATCCGGGCGACCTTGATTTCCGGCGTCAGGGTCGGAACAAAGATTTCCGCTTTCACGCCGAGAGCGCGGGCGGCGTAAGCCACCGCCATCCCATGATTGCCGCCAGAAGCCGCTATGACCCCGGCTGTCGGCAGAGTGGTCGAAAGCAATCGATTGAACGCGCCGCGTGGTTTGAAACTCCCCGAGTGCTGCAGGAGTTCTAATTTTAAGGTGACGGGGAAGCCGAGACCCAGCTCCGTGGCGCTGAGGTGAAGGAGCGGCGTATGCCGGACATACCGACCGATCCGGGCAGCTGCGGCCGCTATATCGTTTCGGTTGATCATGCCGGGCCACGCTGGCACTTCCCCTCGCCTGGGACAAGCGGCTTCCCCTCCGGCGCGTACCGGCTCACACTGAGGCCCATGCAGATCCACGCGAGCTGCGCCAGCCGGAGAGGTGTCGGGGTGCTGCTGGTCGGACCGCCAGGCTCGGGCAAGTCCGACCTATTGCTGCGGTTGCTCGCCCGCGGGTTTGATCTCGTTTCGGACGACCGGACGGAGATCGCAGACGGGGTGGCCCGTCCAGTCCCGGCACTGGCCGGGTTGTTGGAGGTACGCGGGCTGGGGATCGTCCGTCTGCCCCACGTGGCGTCGGCCCGACTTGCATTGGTCGCGCAACTGGGCCAGCCATTGGCACGCATGCCCAGCCCCACACGAGACGAAGAGCTTGGTCTGCCCATAGCGACGATCGACCCACATGTCGCTTCGGCACCGGAGCGCGTGACCCTGGCGCTCGATTGCGCCCTTGGCCAGGTGTCACAGGTCGCAGGCGCTTTCGCACCGTGACCGGCGATCGTCAGCGCGTGGTGCTGGTGACAGGCCTATCGGGCGGCGGCAAACGTTCCGTTATGCACGAGCTGGAGGACCTCGGTTACGAGGCGGTCGATAATCCACCGCTGCCGATGCTCGAAGAGATGGTCAGCCGTAGCGAACAAAGAGTGGCAATCGGCGTTGACGCCCGCACACGCGGCTTCGATGCCGGCGAAGTGTTGCAGACGCTGAAACGCCTGCAGATGAATCCGGCGCTGCGGCCGGAACTGGTTTACGCCTGGGCCGACGAAACCACCTTGCTGCGCCGCTATACCGAAACGAGGCGGCGCCATCCGCTCGCACCACAGGGGCGCGTGATGGACGGCATCATTCAGGAGCGAGCCGTCACCGCGCCGCTGCGTGAGGCGGCCGACCTGGTGATCGACACATCGGACCTGCCGCTGGCTTCGCTACGACGATTGATCGACTTCCACTTCGGAACCGGCAGCCAGGCTCAGGAAAGCCGTCTGGTCGTGTCGCTGATCTCGTTCGCCTACAAACATGGCCTACCGCGGGAAGCAGATCTGGTATTCGATGCCCGCTTTTTGCGAAACCCGCACTACGATCCTATCTTAAGGCCGCGAACCGGGCTCGACCCCGAAGTCGGGGCGTATATCGAACAAGACCCCGACCTCCCGGCATTCTTCGCCAAAATGGCTGATCTTATCGACTTGCTCTTGCCTAGGTTCGTCCAAGAGGGCAAGAAATATGCGGCGATCACGATCGGCTGTACAGGTGGGCGGCATCGGTCGGTCTACCTGGTCGAAAAGCTGGCGCGACATTTGGCGGACAGGATCGCAGCAGCTGAGGTTCCGGGGGCAGATGGGCTTGGTTGGCGGTTGCATGTGATGCACCGCGAGCTGGCTCGCGAAGGGCTTGAGGCAGCCTATCTGGCCGAGCGGCGGCCGGTGAACGCCTCGGGATTGCGCGACGCGGCGGTGACAGCCGCGCCGGTTCAGGCACAGGAGGCCTGACACACGGTCATGAGTACATATACGTCATTTTCTGCCAGGGACGCCTGTTTCCGAAAATGATCGGGATGATCCTGGTAACTCACGGCCGCCTGGCCGAGGAGCTGCGATCCGCCATGGAGCACGTGGTAGGGTCGCAACGGAACGTCGACACGGTCTGTATCGGCCCCGAGGACGATATCGACAACTGTCGTGCCGAAATCGAGCAATGTATCAGCCGGTGCGATACCGGGGACGGAGTGGTGCTGCTGACAGACATGTTTGGCGGCACCCCCTCGAATCTCGCTATTTCCATGATGCAGCGAGATGGTGTCGAGGTGATCGCCGGGGTGAATCTGCCGATGCTTGTGAAGCTGGCGAAGGTGCGTTCGAAGCAGCCGCTGGCCGACGCCGTGAACTGTGCCGAGGAGGCGGGACGCAAGTATATCGCCGCTGCCTCGCACGTGCTGAACGGGTGCAAGCCCAACGGCAACGGTCGCTGTTGCGGATGACGCCGCAGGACGGCGACACACCCTCCTCCGAATCCTCGCCGCCTGCGCCGGTCCTAAGCCGCAGCGTGGTTATCCCGAACAAGAGGGGTCTCCACGCGCGTGCGGCCGCGAAGTTCGTCATGCTGGCCGAAAGGTTCGACGCGTCGGTTGACGTGATCCGCGAAGGCCAGTCCGTGCCGGCGCGTTCGATCATGGGACTGATGATGCTCGGCGCGGGAATGGGCGCGGTCATCGAATTGCGCGCCGAGGGGTGGGACGCCAAGGAAGCTCTCGACGCGCTGGCCGCGTTGGTCGAGTCCGGCTTCGATGAGCAAGGCTAGCCCGCCACCGCCCCAGCATAAGCGTCTGCGACGGCAGCGATCCGAGCAAGGCCGGGCAGAGGCTCGTTTCGCGGGCATCGCTGTCTCGGCCGGCGTGGCCATCGGTCCGGTGTTCCGGGCCTCCGAGCCGACGCCGCAGATCATCCGACATCGGATCGCCGCTGCTGACTGCGCCGCCGAAGGCGCGCGCTTCGATGCCGCAGTTGCACAGTCACGCAATCAGCTCACCAAGCTGCGCAAACGGCTCAGCGTGCTGCCCGAGGAAAGCCAGGCCGAACTGTCCCCATTGATCGAGGCCTACATCCGGATGCTGGGATCGACACGGATGATGCGGGGGGTACGACAGCGGATCGAGGAAAGGCTGGTGTCGGCAGAGCGCGCCGTGGTGGACGAATCCGAGGCGATCGCCGGAGCCATCATGGCACAGGCCGAGCCGGGTATGCCGGCGGAGGACAGGGCCAGCCTGATGCGCCGTGCCGAGGAGGTAAGGGAGATTGGCCGCCGCCTGGTGCGGAACCTGACGCGCGCGCCGTTCCGCAGCTTCGCCGGGCTCCCGGAAGGTGCCATTCTGGTCAGCGAATCGCTGCGACCGTCAGACGCTGCGCTACTGGATCCGGCGCGGTTGGCCGGGGTGGCAACCGAGGAGGGCGGCGCGGAAGGCCATACCTCGGTCATGTTGCGGGCATTGGGTGTCCCTGCGGTGCTGGGCGCTCCCGGAATTGCCCATGCCATCTCGCGGGGCGACCTTGCCGTGGTCGATGGTTCGGCCGGAACCATTGTCGTCAACCCGACGTCGGAGACGTTGGCGGCAGCACGCCGCGCCGTCACTGCCTATGCGCGCGAACGGCAGCGCTTCGGCAAACTGCGCCGCCTGCCGGCGGAGACCTTTGATGGTGAAACGGTGGAGCTGCAGGCGAACCTGGAGTTGCCCCTGGAGTTGCCGCTGGTTGCCCAGTCCGGTGCGTTGGGAATTGGCCTGCTGCGCACCGAATTCCTGTTCATGAACCGGGAGACGGTGCCCGACGAGGACACACAGACCGAAACCTATCGCAGCATCATCGAGGCAATGGGCGGCGATCTCGTGGCCATCCGGGTGCTGGACTGGGGGGGCGAGAAGGATATCGAGGCACTGTCCACAGCGGGGATCGTGCCGGAGGTGGCGGATCCCAATCCCGCGCTTGGCCTGCGCGGCATCCGCCTGCTGCTGCGCCACCACGAACTACTGGAAACGCAGTTCGCCGCAATCCTCCGGGCAGCGCATGCGGGGCCCGTCCGCGTCATGTTGCCGATGGTGACCGCGGTTGGCGAAGTGCGCGCCGCGCGGGAAATCTACGAGCGCGTCGGGCGCCGGCTCCGCCGCCGCGGCGAGCGTATTCCC
Organism: Acetobacteraceae bacterium; assembly: GCA_024280945.1. Lineage (GTDB taxonomy): Bacteria > Pseudomonadota > Alphaproteobacteria > Acetobacterales > Acetobacteraceae > JAMXLO01. The sequence continues at coordinate 6,792 of JAMXLO010000081.1, read as the reverse complement.
GAGAAGCTGCCGCCATTGGGCATCATGATCGAGACACCCGGTGCTGCCCTGTCGGCTGACGCACTTGCGTTGGAGGCCGATTTCTTCGCCATAGGCACAAACGATCTTACCGCTTATACGCTGGCGGTCGATCGCGGCGAGACCGAAGTGGCTGACCTATATGATCCGCTGCATCCGGCGGTCTTGCGGCTCGTGCAATTTGCCACCGAGGCGGCGCTTCGCATGCGCATGCCGGTGTCGGTTTGCGGCGAGATGGCGGCGAACCCGCGGCTGACACCTCTGCTGCTCGGGCTTGGACTGCGCAGCTTTTCGATGACTGCTTCCGCGGTGCCACGGGTCAAGCAGGCGGTGCGCTCGGTCGCCATCGACGACTGCGCCCGGTTCGCCCGCCACATCATGGATCAGTCGGATCCGGAAAAGATCCAGGAGCTGGTTGCCAACTTTTCGCACGGCGCTGCACACGCCTGACCGATTCGCTTTAGATCACTGAACAAGAATTCCGTCATCCCGCAAGAACGACAGCAGCGGCAGTAGTGGAAGCCCAAGCACAGCCGAGTGGTCTCCTTCCACCGTAGAAAAGAGATGCACCCCCAGGCCTTCCAATCGATAGCCGCCGACTGTGGTCGTAACAGCGTCGGCCTCGAACGCGAGGTATTCGATGAGGAACCGGTCGCTGAAGTGTCGCATCGTAAGGCGTGGCGAAACCACCGTCTTCCACTGACGAGCGGCGCCCCGGTGGCAGGCGACGGCTGTTGCAAGGATATGGGTTCTTCCGCGCAAGGCTCGAAGTTGTTCGGTCGCTGCTGCCGCATCGGCAGGTTTATCGAACCAAACTTCATCGCAAACCAAAATCTGGTCGGCTCCTATGACCATGGCTTCCGGTTGCTGGAGGGCAATGGCCGCCGCCTTGAGATCCGCGAGACGCAGGGCAGTCCGTTCGGCGGAGACGCCTTGCGATCGCGCCTGTTGTTTGACGGATGCTTCGTCGATATCGGCCGGCCATACTTCGAACGTGAGACCTGCGGCCGCCAGCAGGGCACGTCGGGACGCCGATGCACTGGCGAGAATGAGGCGAGGACTGGGCCGCTGCAGCATCAAGCCTGCGTACCGGCGTCATTGCGCCGACGCGTGTGCCAGGCCTCCATGAGCTGCAGCACGGTGGCCGCGGTCTCCTCGATGGACCGACGTGTCACGTCGATCACCGGCCAGCCCCGCCGATTACATAGCCGACGTGCCCAGAGCAATTCCGCCTTCACGGCGTCCTCATCAACGTAATCACTGCTGTTCTGGCGGGCGATAGCCACGGCGTTCCCCGTAGCGATCAGGCGCAAACGATGGCGGCGAATCTCGATCAGCGCCTCTGGATCCAGAGTCAGGCCGATCACGGGACATTCGACGGTCTCCAATCCGGCGGGCTCCGGCAAACTCGGCACCAATGGCACGTTGGCTGCCTTGATGCCGCGATTGGCCAAATAGAAGCAGGTTGGCGTCTTCGAACTGCGCGACACACCCACCAGAACCACGTCCGCTTCGGCCAATCCTGGCTGGGCCTGGCCGTCATCATGTGCCAGCACATAGTGCATGGAATCGATCCGCCGGAAGTAGTCGGCATTCATCGCGTACTGGCGTCCCGGCCGGGCGGACGCTTCCTCGCCGATATAGTCCTGCAGCAGGTTCATCACCGGCTCCAGTACGTTCACCACGGGCACATCGAGGCGCCGGCAGGTCGTCTCCAGCTCGCCACGCAAGGCGCGATCGACCAAGGTGGACAACACGGGACCGGGCTCGTGCTCAATGCCCTCGATCACCCGATGAAGCTGGAACCGGGTCCGGATCAGGCTCCAGCGGTGATAGACAATGTCTGCATGCTCGAACTGGACGGTTGTGGCGCGGGCGATCGCGTTCAGCGTCTCGCCGGTCGCGTCCGACACGAGGTGCAGGTTGATGCGGATGTCAGGCATGGCCCTGAGGATAACGGGGAAAGAGAGGGCCGCCAGCACAATGTCGCGCCCGGTCCCGGCAAACCGGGGACCAGTCGCACTGCGCCGGGTACTGTGAGCGAATCCTGACGCTGGGATGGGGAGATCGGGAGGACGCCGGATTATCATCCGGATTCAGATGGTTCGAAGCCGGGGCTATGGTGGATATCGGGCCCGGATGTGGCGGGACAACTCCGTCCACACAATTCACATCCCCCAACTCCTCTTCACCCATTCCCTTATCTTTTCTTCCTGTTAAAGCGATGGGTATGGAAAAGGCAGCGAAGCCGTTTCTGCAGGTATTCGCCGGCGACCCGGTCTGGCCACCACCAATCTGGCTGATGCGCCAGGCAGGTCGGTATCTGCCGGAGTATCGCGCTGTAAGGGCGAAAGCTGGCGATTTCATTACGCTATGCACGACCCCGGAACTCGCTGCGGACGCAACTCTGCAGCCGATCCGTCGCTACCGCTTCGACGCGGCCATCCTGTTCAGTGACATCCTGATGGTACCATGGGCACTTGGCCAAGGTTTGGATTATCGCGAAGGCGAGGGTCCGGTGTTGCCCCCGCTTCGTTCCGTGGCGGACATCGGGTCATTGAAACTGGAACGGCTGGCATCGGCGATCCGGCCGATACTTCAAACGGTCCGAGTTGTCCGTCGTGGCCTCGCCGATGAAGGCTTTGCCAGTTGTTCGCTGATCGGTTTCGCCGGCGCGCCGTTCACGGTTGCCTGTTACATGGTGGAGGGTGGCGGCTCGCGCGACTTCGCGGCAACGCGCACGATGGCCCATGCTCAGCCGATGCTGTTCGGCCAGTTGATGGATCTGCTGACCGAGGCAACGGTGCGATACCTTTCGGCGCAGATCGATGCTGGTGCGGAAGCTGTCATGCTGTTCGATACCTGGGCTGGTATCCTGCCACCTGCGCAGTTCCGCCAGCACGTGACTGATCCGGCAAGGGCCATTCGGCTGAGGCTGAAGCAGTTCTACCCCGAGGTTCCCGTCATCGGCTTCCCTCGCCTCGCCGGCGCGCTGATCGGCGACTATGTGAGCGCCACGGGGATCGATGGGGTCGGGCTGGACAGCGGAATGGAGTTGCGCTTCGCCAAGCAGGTCATCTCCACCCGGACAGTCATGCAAGGAAACCTCGACCCGTTTGCGTTGGTTGCGGGTGGCCCGGCGCTGCGGCGCGAGGTGGCCAGCATTCTGAACGCTGCGAAGGGTCGGCCGTTCGTGTTCAACCTGGGCCACGGCATCGTGCCACAAACGCCGCTCGAGCATGTTGCCAGCCTCATGGAGCAGGTGCGTGCGGCCTAGGGTCGCAGTCGTGCTGTTCAACCTGGGTGGCCCCGATCGACCTGAGGCGATCTGGCCGTTTCTGCTGAACCTGTTCAATGATCCTGCGATTCTGCGGGTGCCATTTTTTATTCGGCCATTGCTGGCGCGCCGGATCGCCTCAGCGAGGCTAGAGCCAGCGCGCGCCAGCTATGCGGTTCTTGGTGGCCGGTCGCCGTTGCTGGGCCTGACACGAGAGCAGGCTGCGGCGCTGGAGACTGAGCTGTCGGAGGTCGAGGCGCGCTGTTTCATCGCGATGCGCTATTGGCATCCGCTCAGCGACGCGACGGCGAAGGCCGTGCGAGACTGGGCGCCGGACGAAGTGGTTCTGCTGCCGCTCTATCCGCAGTACTCGAGCACGACTACAGGCAGTTCACTGACGGCATGGCGCGCGGCGGCCGCGCGGGCAGGATTGATCGCTGCGACATCGGTCGTTTGCTGTTACCCGTTGGATGCGGGCTATATCGCGGCGACTGCAATCCTGGTGCGCCAAGCCTGGCAGAAGGCGCGCGCGGCATTGGATCCGCGTATCCCACTGCGAATTCTGTTCTCCGCGCATGGTCTGCCTCAGCCGATCGTGGACGCAGGCGATCCCTACCAGTGGCAGATCGAGCGCACCGTTGCGGGCGTGGTCGAAAGTTTCGGGCAGCAGCCCGACTGGACGATTTGCTATCAGTCGCGCGCTACCCCGCAGCGTTGGATCGAGCCCAGCATAGAAGATGAGATAGAGCGTGCCGCCAAGGACAACGTGGCCATCCTGGTCGTGCCGATCGCCTTTGTGTCGGAGCATTCCGAGACGTTGGTGGAGCTTGATGTGGACTACCGCGCGTTGGCGGACCGACTTGGTATTCCGGGCTACTTCCGGATGCCGACGCAGAACAGCGACGCAGCCTTCATCGCTGCGCTCGCCGGCCTGGTGCGCCGTGCGCGAAACAGCGGGCCCAGGCGGCGTCTCTGTCCCTCGGTATGTCGCTTGTGTCCGACGGTTCTTGAGCCAGCGGCATGACGATCCCGTTCCTGGCGTCGTGCTATCCCTGGATCAAGGCGTTGCACATCATATCGTTGATCGCCTGGATGGCGGGCATGCTCTATCTGCCGCGACTCTACGTCTATCATTGTGACGTTCGTCCAGGTTCGGCGGAGAGCGAGCGGTTCAAGGTGATGGAGCATCGGCTGCTCCGGCAGATCATCAATCCGGCGATGATCGCGACTTGGACTTTTGGCGTATTGCTCGTGCTGACCCCGGGCATCATCCACTGGACCGCCGGATGGTGGTACGTGAAGGTCGTGGCAGTGCTGCTGCTGTCAGGCTTTCACGGGGCGCTGGCCAGATGGCGGCGTGAATTCCTGGAGGATCGTAACACCCGGCCACAGCGCTTCTACCGGGCCGTCAATGAGGTTCCCACCGTGCTGATGATCGTGATCGTGATCATGGTCGTCGTCCGCCCATTCTGAGACAGCGCCCTGCCGCAATGTCTTGACTTTGCCTGCTGATCGCACCACCTGGACGGTTGACGGGGGGCGGGTGGTCTGACTAGTGTCAGGTCTTCCTCCGCGTGGCGGCGGTCAACGTCGCCCAAATCTCCCACCATACGGGATCGAACCTGGCCATCCCTCGCGATGGTCGGCAACGACACACCGGGCATCGTTCTCCGTCCCACACCACCAATCGGACTGCGTCCATGCATCTTGCCGAACTGAAGGCCAAATCCCCCTCCGACCTGCTGAGCTACGCTGAATCGCTACAGATCGAGAACGCATCATCGCTGCGCAAGCAGGACATGATGTTCGCGATCCTCAAGAACCTGGCCGAGAATGACCAGGCGATTCATGGCGAGGGAACGCTGGAAATCCTGCCTGACGGCTTTGGGTTCCTGCGTAGCCCGGAGGCGAACTACCTTCCTGGTCCCGACGACATCTATGTAAGCCCGAGCCAGGTCCGCCGCTTCGGCTTGCGGACGGGTGACTCGGTGGAAGGCCAGATCCGGGCACCGAAGGATGGCGAGCGCTATTTTGCGCTGCTGAAGGTCAACAGCATCAACTTTGAGCCGCCGGATTCCGTGCGGCATCGGATCAATTTCGACAACCTGACGCCGCTCTATCCAGACGAGCGGCTGAGAATGGAAGTTGAGAACTTCCAGTCGGTCGCGAAAGGCCCAAGCAAAGACTATACGCCGCGGGTGATCGACCTGATCTGTCCGATCGGCAAGGGCCAGCGCGCGTTGATCGTCTCGCCGCCGCGCACCGGCAAGACGGTGATGATGCAGAACATCGCCACCGCGATCGCCGCCAACCATCCCGAGGTATTCCTGATCGTGCTGCTGATCGATGAGCGGCCCGAGGAAGTCACCGACATGGCGCGGTCGGTGAAGGGCGAGGTGATCAGCTCGACGTTCGATGAACCGGCGACCCGGCACGTTCAGGTCACCGAGATGGTGCTGGAGAAGGCGAAGCGCCTGGTCGAGCATAAGCGCGACGTGGTCATCCTGCTTGACTCGATCACTCGCCTGGCGCGCGCCTACAACACCGTGGTGCCGTCATCCGGCAAGGTGCTGACCGGTGGCGTGGATGCCAACGCGTTGCAGCGGCCGAAGCGCTTCTTCGGCGCGGCGCGCAATATCGAGGAAGGCGGGTCGCTCACCATCATCGCGACGGCGCTGATCGATACCGGCAGCCGCATGGACGAGGTGATCTTCGAAGAGTTCAAGGGCACCGGCAACTCGGAAATCATCCTCGACCGCAAGGTCGCGGACAAGCGGACGTTCCCGGCCATGGACATCACGCGCTCCGGCACCCGCAAGGAGGAGCTCTTGGTGGCGCCCGATCAGCTCAAGAAGATGTACATCCTGCGCCGCATCCTCAATCCGATGGGCACCATGGATGCGATCGATTTCCTGCTCGACAAGCTGCGCAACACCAAGAGCAATGGCGAGTTCTTCGAGTCGATGAACGCCTGACGCGCCAGCGCGGAAGCGAGTATTCCCCTCGCCCCATCAACTTGCACAATCGGCGGGTCGAACAACGGCCAAGTGAGGCTTTGCGCCTGACGCCGGTCGGTGGTTTCAAGGTCCTCCGACACTTGACGCCGGCGCGGCTGGTTGCCGGGTCGCAGCGATCGCGTCCGCGAGCTTGCTCGGGTCCGTCATCGGCAGCGAGCAGGTTTCGCCGACGCAGACGAACGCCGCGCTCTCGGCGGTGGCCTTGATCTTCTCCTGGGCGGGATGCGAGGCCGGCAGGATGGCGGGGTCCGCCGCTCGCAGCACGATACGATCGAGGAAGCAAAGCTTGCGCGCGGCGGCGAGCAGTGCGGCGGCGCGGGCATCTGTCCCTGTCACCACAACCTCGGCCGCGCGCAGCCGCAGGTCGAGCGCGTTGAGCAGCGCGAGATGTGCAAACACGTTCTCGCCGGCACTCGCCAAGACCCCGTCGAACAGACTGTCGGCCTGCTCACGCCAAGCGTGCTGACCGGTGAACACCGC
>JAMXLO010000080.1 GCA_024280945.1 Acetobacteraceae bacterium | reverse complement strand
AGCACATCTTGCCGAACACGCTGGCACCGCTGATGGTGAACGCCACCTTCATCTGCGCCTCGGCGATGATCATCGAGGCGTCACTGTCCTTCATCGGTGCCGGAACACCGCCCATCATTCCAAGCTGGGGCAACATCATGGCGGAGGGCCGCGCACTCTGGCAGGTGAAGCCCTATATCGTGTTCTTCCCGGCGGTGTTCCTGAGCGTCACCGTGCTGTCGGTGAATCTGCTGGGCGACGGACTGCGCGACGCGCTCGATCCGCGGCTGGCCAAGCGGCTCTGAGGAATGGCGCTGCTCGAAGTCGACAATCTGCAGACGCATTTCGGCACGCCCGATGGTGTGGTGCGCGCCGTGGAAGGCGTTTCATTCAACGTCGAGGCGGGTGAAACGCTTGGCGTTGTCGGCGAGTCCGGTTGCGGCAAGTCGGTCACCGCGATGTCGATCCTGCGGTTGATCCAGGAACCGCCCGGCAAAATCGCTGGGGCCATCCGCTTCCAAGGACGCGATCTGCTCGAGGTTCCCGAGCCAGAGATGCGCGATATTCGTGGCAATGCGATCTCGATGATCTTTCAAGAGCCGATGACCAGCCTCAATCCGGTGCTGACGGTCGGACGGCAGATCGGCGAGACGCTGCAACTGCACCAGGGACTGTCGGCGCGTGATGCCGAAAGGCGGGCGGTCGAAATGCTGGTACTGGTTGGTATTCCGGCGCCGCAGCGGCGAGTACGCGAATATCCACATCAACTTTCCGGCGGCATGCGCCAGCGCGTGATGATCGCCATGGCGCTGGCCTGCAATCCGAAGCTGCTGATCGCCGATGAACCGACGACCGCGCTTGACGTGACCATCCAGGCGCAGATCCTCGACCTGATGCGTGACCTGAAGCGACGCATGGGATCCGCAATTATGCTGATCACGCACGATCTCGGCGTGGTGGCCGAGATGTGCCAGCGCGTGGTGGTGATGTATGCCGGACGCAAAGTCGAGGAAGGTCCGGTCGAGGAGATCTTCGCGCGTCCGATGCATCCGTATACACGCGGCTTGCTGGGATCGGTGCCGAAACTGGGCTCCTCTTTGGTGGATGGCGGGCGAGACAGGCTGGCGGAGATTCCCGGTCTGGTCCCCAGCCTGAGGCAGAAGATCGAGGGCTGCGCATTTGCTGGCCGTTGCCCGATGGCGACCGAACTCTGTTCGCGTGTCGCACCGGCGATCGAAAGGAAGGCGCCAAGCCATCTAGCAGCATGTCACTACGCCGAGGAGCGCGTGCCCGCATGAGGGCTGAGGCACCACTGCTCGAAGTCAATGGGCTGAAGAAGCACTTCCCGATCCACGGCGGCGTGCTGGGTTTGGAGACCGCAAAGGTCTACGCCGTGGATGGCGTGTCGTTCTCGATCAAGCGCGGCGAGACGCTGTCGCTGGTGGGCGAGTCCGGGTGCGGCAAGTCGACCGTCGGCAAGGCCATCCTTCGGCTGTACCCGATCACCGGTGGCGAGGTGTACCTAGCCGGCGAGCGCATCGACACTCTGCCAGCGGGACAACTCCGGCCGCTGCGACGACGCGTCCAAGTGGTGTTCCAAGACCCGTTCTCGTCACTGAACCCGCGCATGAAGGTGCGCGATATACTGGCGGAACCGCTGATCAACTTCGGCATCGTGCGTGGCGGACGCCAGTTGACCAAGCGCGTCGAAGAGCTGATGGCCAAGGTGCAGCTGCCGCGGGACGCGATCAACCGCTATCCGCACGAGTTCTCCGGCGGCCAGCGGCAGCGCATCGGAATTGCGCGCGCGCTGGCGCCGGGTGCCGATCTGATTATCTGCGACGAGGCGGTATCGGCGCTGGATGTGTCGGTGAAGGCGCAGATCATCAACCTACTCGTCGATCTGCAGGACGAATTCGGCATGGCGCTGCTGTTCATCAGCCATGATCTCGCCGTAGTCGAACACCTGACGCACCGTGTCGCGGTGATGTACCTGGGCAAGATCGTTGAACTGGCCGATCGGCGCACGTTATTCGCGAAGTCGCACCATCCTTACACGCGTGCGCTGTTGTCGGCAGTGCCGGTGCCCGACCCGACGGCGAAGCGGCAACGCATCATCCTAACGGGGGACGTTCCCAGCCCAATCAACCCGCCTTCGGGCTGTCGGTTTCACACCCGTTGCCCCTTCGTATTCGACCGCTGCCGCGTGGAAGAGCCCCAGTTGCGGCCAATAGGAGAAGGTCACATCTCGGCGTGTCATCTGGAACACGTGCCGGGCGGTCAAGTGGTGCCGATGGCTGATTGAAGTGGTGCATTCCTGCATGATATAAAGGTATCATGCTGATCATGCCTGACCAGATCCGCGCCGCTCGTGCCCTTCTTCGTATGGATCAGGAGGAGCTGGCACGCCGCGCCGGGGTCTCGGTTGTGACGGTGCGCCGCCTGGAGGCTCCTGGCGGATTGGGCAGTGTGTCCCTGGGCACGGTGAGAGAGGTTCAGCGTGCGCTGGAGACGGCCGGCGCCGAATTCATCGAGCGCGGGGTCAGGCGGCGCCAGCGGACTCCCGAGGAGATCGAGGCGCGGGTTCAGGCAATTCTCGAGATCGCGAAGCGCAGCGCTGAGTTGCTCAGGGACGCGCCCCCGTTCACCGAAGACGACCTGTATGACGAGGACAGACTCCAAGCGTGATCGCCGTCGACACCTCGGCCGTCATTGCTGTCGTGCAGCTTGAGCCGGAGGCCGCGACGTTCACTCGCTGCATGGAGCAGGCCAGTTCGGTCTGTATCTCGGCCGTCAGCCTGCAGGAAACGCTGACCGTTGTCGCTGGACGTCGCCCCGACGCCGCGGCTTGGGAGCCGGTCGAACAGGTAATCCGGGACTTGGAGCTGGACGTCGTCGCCCACACTGAAGCGCTCGCCCGCATCGCAAGCGAGGCCTTCCTGCGCTTCGGCAAGGGTCGCCATCCCGCCAGACTGAACTTTGGTGACTGCGCCTCGTACGCCCTCGCCAAGTCGCTGAACATCCCTCTGCTCTTCAAGAGCGCAAACTTCGCCAAAACGGATATTGTTCCGGCACTGGCTGCGCCCGCTTGACCACTGCGCGGTGCGGTGACCACACTCCGGCCCACGCGACGACCAGGGAGGATTGCGCAATGCCTCAGGTGGCCCTGACGGTGAACGGCAAGCAGCACACAGTCGAGGTCGAGGGCCGCACGCTCCTGGTAGAGCTGCTGCGCGAGAAGCTCGGGCTGACCGGTACTCACGTAGGCTGCGATACCAGCCAGTGCGGCGCCTGTGTCGTGCACGTCGATGGCGTGTCGGCGAAGTCGTGCACAATGTTGGCGCTGCAGGCGGATGGCACCAACGTGCTGACCATCGAGGGTCTTGCGGCGGCTGATGGCACGCTGCATCCGATGCAGGAGATGTTCCGCGAACATCATGCGTTGCAATGCGGCTTCTGCACACCCGGCATGGTGATGAGCGCCGTCGACCTGGTGAACTCGCATCCCCAAGGCCTGACCGAAAAGCAGATCCGCGAAGGGCTGGAAGGCAATCTCTGCCGTTGCACCGGCTATCATAACATCGTCAAGGCGATCGCTGCGGCATGGCCGCTGATGCACCAGAAGGCCGCCGCGGAATAACGACGAGCCACAGGGAGACGTCGATGCCTTTCGAGGGAATTGGAGCCGCCGTCCGCCGCAAGGAGGATGCGCGCTTCCTCAGCGGTCGCGGCAACTATACCGACGACATCAATCGCCCCGGCCAGCTTCACGCCTTTGTGCGTCGCTCCGACCGGCCGCACGCTCGGATCGGCCGCATCGACACCGAGCAAGCAGCGAAAGCCCCGGGGGTGGTCGCCGTGTTCACCGGCGCTGACATGGCGGCCGACAATGTCGGCGGCCTGCCGTGCGGCTGGCAGATCCACAACAAGGACGGCTCGCCAATGAAGGAGCCGCCGCATCCGGTGATCGCGGTGGACAAAGTGCGTCATGTCGGCGATCCAGTTGCCGTAGTTGTGGCCGAGACCAAGCAAGCGGCGAAGGACGCAGCCGAACTGATCGAAATCGACTATCAGGAATTGCCGGCTGTTGCGTCGGTACGGGATGCAATCGCACCAGGTGCATCGCTGGTTCACGACGATGCGCCAGGCAACATCTGCTATGACTGGCACATCGGCGACAAAGCTTTGGTAGATGCGGCCTTTGCCAAGGCCGCCAAGGTGGTGAAGCTGGAGCTCACCAACAACCGATTGATCCCGAACGCGATGGAGCCGCGTGCGGCGGTGGGCGATTTCGACCCGCACGGCGGCGACTTCACGCTCTACACCACCAGCCAGAATCCCCACGTCATCCGGCTGCTGATGGGCGCCTTTGTGTTGCACATTCCGGAGAACAAGTTGCGCGTGGTGGCGCCCGATGTGGGCGGCGGGTTCGGCTCGAAAATCTACCACTATGCCGAGGAAGCGATTGTCACCTGGGCTGCCGGCAAGGTGAGGCGCCCGGTGAAGTGGACTGCAGAGCGCAACGAGAGCTTCATGTCGGACGCGCACGGCCGCGATCACGACACAATGGCCGAGATGGCGCTGGATGCTGATGGCAATTTCCTCGCCCTACGCGTGTCCACGCTGGCCAACATGGGTGGCTATCTCTCCACCTTTGCGCCGTGCATCCCGACCTATCTCTACGCGACGCTGTTGGCAGGTGTTTACAAGACGCCGGTGATCTACTGCGAAGTGAAGGCAGTGTTCACCAATACCGTGCCGGTGGATGCCTATCGTGGCGCTGGCCGTCCGGAAGCGACTTTCCTGCTCGAGCGCCTGGTCGACGCCTGTGCGCGTGATACGGGCATGGACCGTGTCGCGATCCGTCGAAAGAACTTCATTCCCGCAGATGCCTTCCCGTATCAGACGCCGGTCGCACTGCAATACGACAGTGGGGATTATCAAGCGACACTGGACGCGTGTTTGAAGGCGGCAGATTACGCGGGATTCGAAGCGCGTCGCGCTGCGGCGGCTGCCAAGGGCAAGCTGCGCGGCATCGGCATTTCAACCTATCTCGAAGCTTGCGGTATCGCGCCTTCAGCCGTGGTGGGATCTCTCGGTGCTCGTGCCGGTCTTTACGAGGTGGCGAACATCAAAGTGCACCCGACCGGCAGCGTCTCCGTATATACGGGCACGCACAGCCACGGCCAAGGGCATGAAACGACGCTGGCGCAGCTGGTTACCGACCAGTTGGGCGTGCCGTTCGATCAGGTGGAAGTCGTGCATGGCGACACGGGCAAGATCCCGTTCGGCATGGGGACCTACGGTAGCCGCAGCCTGGCCGTCGGTGGCACGGCCATGGTCAAGGCGATGGACAAGATCATTGCCAAAGGCAAGAAGATCGCGGCGCACCTGATGGAAGCCTCGGTCGAGGACATCGAATTCAAGGACGGTCAATTCAGCGTCGCCGGCACCGACAAGTCGAAGACGCTGACCGATATCTCGCTCGCCGCCTATGTGCCGCACAACTATCCGATCGAGGAGTTGGAACCCGGCCTGGACGAAACTGCGTTCTACGATCCGAAGAACTTCACCTTCCCTGGCGGCTGCCACGTTGCCGAGGTGGAGATCGACAAGGACACCGGCGTGGCAGAAGTGGTCAATTTTGTCGCGGTGGACGACGTGGGTCGCGTGATCAACCCGATGATCGTCGAAGGACAGGTGCAGGGCGGCGTGGCGCAAGGCATTGGCCAGGCGTTGCTGGAGAACGCGGTATACGACGAGGGCGGCCAGTTATTGTCGGGCTCGTTCATGGACTACTCGATGCCGCGCGCCAATGATCTGCCCATGATCAAGGTAGGCACCGAGACCACACTGTGCACGCATAACCCGCTAGGGGTGAAAGGCTGTGGCGAGGTCGGGGCAATTGGCTCGCCTCCAGCGGTGATCAATGCGGTGATCGATGCCCTCAAGGACTATGGCGTGCGGCATATCGACATGCCGGCGTCCCCGCAGAAGCTATGGTCAATCATCCGGTCTGGGACGCCACGGATGGCTGCGGAATAATCGGAACGAGGAACCACGCGATGTATGATTTCGCATATCAGAAGCCGTCGAGCCTCGCCGATGCGGTGAAGGCGCTTAGTGCCGATCCGGACGCCAAGGCGCTGGCGGGTGGCATGACGCTGATTCCCGTGCTGAAGCAGCGACTGAACAAGCCTTCGCTATTGGTCGATTTGGCGAAGCTGGGATTGGTGGGAATCACCGTGTCGGGCAACACGGTTACCATTGCCGGGATGACGACGCACGGAGCGGTGGCAGCCGATGCGGGCTTGAAGTCGAAGATCCCCTCGCTGTCCGAAATGGCGTCGTTCATCGGTGACGAAGCGGTGCGGCATCGTGGCACAATCGGCGGCAGCTTGGCGAACAATGACCCGGCCGCCGACTATCCTGCCGCCGTTCTGGCACTGGATGCCACGATCAAAACGGATCGCCGCTCGATCAAGGGGGACGACTTCTTCCAGGGCATGTTCACTACCACGCTGGAGCAGGGCGAGTTGATCACCGCCGTGGAATTTCCAGCTCCTGAGAAGGGAGCCTACGAGAAGTTCCGCAACCCGGCCTCGCGCTACGCCATTGTCGGCGTATATGTGGCCAAGACCGCGGGTGGTGTGCGCGTCGCCGTGACCGGCGCCGGACAGGGTGGTGTCTTCCGGCACACCGCGATGGAGCAGGCGCTGAGCGCCAATTTCTCTCCCGATGCGATCGCAAACATCACCACGCCGGTCGATGGACTGAACAGCGATATCCACGCCAGTGCCGAATATCGTGCCCATCTGGTGGGGGTGATGGCGAAGCGTGCGGTCGCCCGCGCCTACTGATATGCCGGTGCGGGGGATCGGCGACAATGGCGGTCCTCCGCTGGATCCAGAGGTTGATCCGAACGAATCCTGGCGTCATTGGTGCTGGAAGCGTGCAGCGAAGCGCGCCTGGAAGAACCCGGGCCGTGAGATCGTACTGCGGCGCCTCGCGCGAGCCGAGGCATTAGGGATCAGCTATCGCGCTTACACGCTGGAGATCCTGGAGCGGGGCGTACATCTCTGATCTCTGAGCAGCAGACATGCAATGACTGATCTTATGCCGCTGGTAGAGGCACCGGGCGCCCATACTGTGATATATACGGATCCGGCTTTTCCGGAGCAGCCGTTACTGCTGCACAGCGCGCGGCCACGTCGTTTTGACGAGCACACACCAGTGTTGATCGTGCATCACGGCGTGGCGCGCAACGGGCGTGATTACCGGGACTATTGGCTGCGGGTGGTGGACGAGGCGGGTATTCTGGCGATTGCCATCGAATTCAGCGAACAGTCGTTTCCGGATTACCTTTCGTACCACTTCGGCAATCGCCATGACGAAAACGGCGTGCCCAACCCGCGTGAGCAGTGGACGTATGGCATCGACGAGAGACTGTTCGTAGCGCTACGCGAGCAGGGCCTGACGCGGCGGGAAAAATACGGGTTGTTCGGTCACTCCGCGGGCGGGCAGTTCGTGCACCGGATGCTGTCGTTCGGCTATCGGGATCGGGTCGCGGTGGCCGTGAGTGCCAACGCCGGCACTTACGCCATGCCCGACCTTGGAATTGCCTGGCCATTCGGCCTCGGCGACGCGGAACTCGATCCCGATGCGTTGCAGTCTGTGCTGGAATTCCCGCTGATCGTCATGACGGGCACGCAGGATATCAAGACGACTGGCCGTTACTTCCCAAAGGGCCAGCGTTCGATGCGCCAGGGCGCGACGCGACATGAACGCGCGCACAACTACGTGCGCGCCGGACATATCGCAGCAAAGGCGCTGGGTACGCGGTGCACCTGGACCGTGATCAACGTGCCGAATGTCGGCCACGATGGCGAGCAGATGTCCCTGGCGGCCGCTCCGGTGATCGCTTCGGCGTTGCATGCGTCATAGCGAGGCAGCGTATTTGCTGCGCCTGATCCGGTGACCTAAAATAAGCCAACCGGTTTGGGAGCCGTGTCCGATGCAACGTCGTGATGTCCTGAAGTCCGCGCTGGCCGGCGCGGCGACACTTGCTACCCCGCGCATTGTGCACGCTGACACCGCCAAGACCATCGTGTTCACTCCGCACGCGGACCTTGCCTCACTCGATCCGGTGTGGACCACCGCGGACATCACGCGGAACTTTTCGCTGGCGGTGTACGACACGCTCTACGGCTATGATGCGGCATTCAACGTGCAACCACAGATGGTCGAGGGTGCCGTTATTGCCAACGATGGCAAGCAATGGGACCTGACTTTGCGAGACGGGCTGGTGTTCCACGACGGCGCGCCGGTGCTGGCGAGAGATTGCGTGGCCACGATCCAGCGCTTTGCGAAGCGCGATCCGTTCGGTGGCGCGCTGATGGCGCGGACCGACGAGATATCGGCTCCTTCCGATAAGGTCATCCGGTTTCGCCTGAAGCAGCCGTTCGCCCTGCTGCCGAACGCGCTGGCGCAGGTTTACTGCGCGATCATGCCGGAGCGGCTGGCGAAGACCGATCCGATGCAGCAGGTGACCGAGGCGGTCGGCAGTGGCCCGTTCCGCTTCCTTGCTTCCGAGCGCATCCCGGGTCAGCGCGTGGTCTACGAAACATTCGACAAGTACGTGCCGCGGAAGGATGGCGCGCCAAGTTTCAATGCTGGCCCGAAGATCGTCTATGTCGACCGCGTGGTGTGGAACTTCATTCCAGATGATTCCACGAAAGCGGCTGCGCTGGCGCAAGGCGAGATCGATTGGTGGGAGAACCCGGCTATCGATTTGATCCCGCAGCTTCGGCGCAGCAAGGACCTGACGATCACGGTCAAGGATCGCACCGGCGAGATCGGCTGTCTGCGCTTCAATCATCTTTTCCCACCGTTCGACAACGCGGCGGTCCGCCGCGTGGTTGTGGCGGCAATGGACCAGAAGGAGATCATGGAGGCGGTTGCCGGCGCCGAACCGTCACTGATCAAGACTGACGTTGGCCTCTTTGTACCGGGCACACCGATGGCGAGTACTGTCGGCGTGGAAATCACCCGTGGTCCGAAAGATTACAACAAGCTCAAGCAGGACCTTGCTGCCGCCGGCTACCAAGGCGAAAAAATAGTGATCCTCGCCGCCTCGACCATTCCCATCATCTGGGCGGCGGCGCAGGTCGCATCAGACACCCTGAAGAAGATCGGCATGAACACCGATTTCCAGTCGATGGAGTGGGGTTCGGTGGTTCAGCGACGCGCCAGCAAAGAGCCGATCGATAAGGGCGGGTGGAACATCTTCTATACCTATCTGGGGGGCTTCGGAAACATCTCGCCGGCCCCCGACATCGCGATCCAGAGCAGCGGGACCAACGGCAGCTGGTTCGGCTGGCCAAACGATCCGAAGATGGAGGAGTTGCGGGCGGCGTGGTTCAATGCACCCGATGTTGTCGAGCAGAAGAAGATCACCGAACAGATGCAGGTCGAATTCTGGCAGAACCCGTTCTATGCACCGCTGGGGATGTTCGACCAGCCAACTGCATTCCACAACTATCTGACTGACATCCGCGACGGCTGGCCACAGTTCTACGGCGTGAAGAAGAACGCGTAGGAGGCGGTTCTGGTGGACGGCCCCACCTAATGCCGCACGTGGTCGTCATCGGCGCGGGTATCGTCGGTGCTGCGACGGCAGTCGAACTGCTGCGAGATGGCCACCAGGTGACCATTCTGGAACCTGGCGAGCCAGGCGGTGAACAGTCGGCCAGCTACGGCAACGGTACTCAGCTCAATCCAAGTTCGGTGATTCCGATGACTGCGCCGGGCGTCTGGCGCAAGGTGCCGGGCTGGTTGGCGGACCCTCTCGGCCCGTTGGCGATCCGCTGGAGTTATCTGCCGGCGCTGCTGCCATGGCTGATGCGGTTCCTTCGTGCGGGTGCGACCGAAGAACGAGTGGCGGCGACAGCGCGGGCGCTGCGGCCGCTGTTATTGGATGCACCGGAACGGCATCGGCGTCTGGCAGACGAAGCAGGCGTCAGCGAGCTGATCACCCGCCAGGGCGTGCTGTACGTGTTTCCGACCCGTGTCGATTTCGAGGCGGAGGAACTGGCGTGGCGGATACGGCGGGAGAACGGAGTGCGCTGGCTGGAGCTCAGCGATGACGAGCTGCGCCAGCGGGAGCCATCGTTGAGCCGCCGTTACACCTTCGGCCTGCTGGTGGAGGAGAACGGTCAGTGCCGTGACCCCGGCGCTTATGTTGCAGCACTCGTGCAACATGCAGTGGCGCAAGGCGCAACGCTGCGACAGGAGAAGGCGGTAGGCTTTCGCGTCGAGGGAAGGCGCTTGCAAGCGGTACGCACCCCGAGCGGAGAGATTCCCGCAGACCGGGCCGTGATCGCGGCCGGCGCCTGGTCCCATACGCTCGCAGCTTCGGTCGGTGACCGCGTGCCGCTGGAGACCGAGCGTGGCTACCACGTGGTGATCACCGATCCCGACATCGAGCCGCGCTATCCGATCTCGCCCAGCGACGGAAAGATGGCCTGCGTCATGACCCCGCAGGGGCTGCGGCTGGCGGGGCAGGTTGAGCTCGCGGGGCTTCCTGCCGCCCCGAACTGGCGGCGCGCCGACGTCCTCCGGGACTTTGCACGCCGGGTATTTCCCGATCTGCCGGCAGATCTGCCTGCCAGCAAGGTCAAGTTGTGGATGGGGCACAGGCCATCTACTCCGGATGGGCTGCCGTGCATCGGACCGGCGAGCGGTTGTCCGGACGTGATCCACGCATTCGGGCACGGCCACGTCGGACTGACCGCGGGGGCGACGACCGGGCGGCTGGCGGCCGATCTGGTGAGCGGGAGACAGCCAGAGATCAATCTCTCACCCTATTCGGCCGCACGATTTTGATCTCAGGCCGACAAAGGCCCGGCAGCCGGTTCGACCCGTTCAGTTCCGCGCTCCAGCAGCATGCGGTCGAAGTAGGCGATGGTGCGGCTCAGACCGTCATCCAGTGCCACGCGCGGCTCCCAGCCGAGCGCCCTCTTGGCCAGCGATATATCGGGGCAGCGCTGCATCGGATCGTCCTGCGGTAGTTCCTGATACACGATGCGTGATCGCGAATTGGTCAGCCTGATGATCCTGTCGGCGAGTTCGCTGACGGGGATTTCGTGCGGGTTCCCGAGGTTGATGGGCCCGGTGACACCGTCGTCGGTGGCGATGAGTCGCACGAAGCCTTCGATCAGGTCATCGACATAGCAGAAGGCGCGCGTCTGACTGCCGTCGCCGTATAGGGTGATGTTCTCGCCGCGCAGCGCCTGCACGATGAAGTTGGACACTACGCGCCCATCGTTCGGATGCATGCGCGGGCCATAAGTATTGAAGATGCGCGCCACCTTGATGCGCGTGCGGTGCTGACGAAAATAATCGAAGAACAAGGTCTCGGCGCAGCGCTTGCCTTCGTCGTAGCAGGCACGGGGCCCAAGCGGATTGACGTTGCCGCGATACTCCTCGGTCTGCGGATGCACCGTGGGATCGCCGTACACTTCGCTGGTGGACGCCTGGAGGATGGTGGCGCCGACCCGTTTCGCCAAACCCAGCATGTTGATGGCACCGATCACGCTGGTCTTGGTGGTCTGCACCGGGTCGTACTGGTAATGTACCGGCGAGGCCGGGCAGGCCAGGTTGAATATCTCGTCCACCTCGACATACAGCGGGAAGGTGACGTCGTGCCGCAGTGCCTCGAAATGCGGATCCCCCAGTAGGTGGGCGATGTTGTCCTTGCGCCCGGTAAAGTAGTTGTCCACGCAGAGCACATCGTGGCCGTCGCGCAGCAGGCGCTCACACAGATGCGAACCCAGGAAGCCTGCACCACCGGTCACCAGTACTCTCTTTCGCGTCAAACTCATGCGCTGGGCGCTCCCGATCCAAGACAAGCGGCACGATCAGCCGGAACCCCGAATTCTCGCGGGCGCAGTCCGGCGTGCAGCCAGGTAATTAACGAATAGATATCAAAAACGGGCAACCCCAGCGTTTCGCGCAGTGCAAAGGCATACGGCGGCATATTGGTGCATTCCAGTACTATCGCGCCAATGTCAGCATAGCGCGAAACAAGGGCCCTTCCGGCATCGAGGATGTCGGCGGCGGCAAGCGCGACGTCCATCTCCTGCTTCTCGCCGCGGACCAGGACACGGAAGAACTCCCGGCCGTGCTCGGTGCCGACGACCGGCGTATCCGCCGGGACGCCGGCGGCGGTCAGGTGACGTGACGTCAGCGACTGCGCAGAGACCGTGATGATGCCAACGCGCTGCCCCGGCGGCAGCGTTGCCTGCACCCAAGGCACCTGGATCAGTGCGCTGGTTGCAACCGGTACGCGAACATGCGCG
This sequence comes from Acetobacteraceae bacterium, assembly GCA_024280945.1. Taxonomy (GTDB): domain Bacteria; phylum Pseudomonadota; class Alphaproteobacteria; order Acetobacterales; family Acetobacteraceae; genus JAMXLO01. The sequence goes on along the minus strand of JAMXLO010000080.1, from coordinate 54,160 downwards.
GCCAGTTCCGCCTGGAACAACGATAGAAAACCGCAGTTCGTGGTGATCGCCTCGGCCCCGTCGGTCACCAGTTCTTGGGCACCGGTAAGAAAATCGTCCAGCAGCCCGGCTGCCGCGTTCAATACCACGCGTTCGGGGGTCGCGCCGCGCACCACGCGATAGAGCACCGGGAACGGCCAGGTCGTGGCGTTGCCCATGTCCCCCGGGATCCGCGGGAAGCGTGCTTCCAGCATGAGGATTCCAAGCGGTGCGCCGTACAGCGCCTTGCCGCCCTTGGCGATGATCTGCATTGTGCCAGCATGCCCGAACCGGACGACAGGAGGAAGTAATGGCCGAGCGGCCGTTCACTCAGGCTGACCTTGATATTCTGGCCCAATGGGACACGCCGACGATCTGTAATGGCCTGGAGATCACATCGCCAGAGCGGCGGGCCTATGGCTACACGGTGGAACCGATGGTCTGCCTGTATGCGAATGCCAAGCCGATCGTGGGTCTGGCCCGGGTAGGCATGATCCGCGCGACTGAGCCGCCGCGCGGCAAGGTTGTGGATCGGGCCGATTGGTACGACTACGTCGCCGCGACCGAATTTCCGACCGTTGCTGTGATCCAGGATGTCGACGGTCGTATCGGGTATGGCGCTTACTGGGGTGAAGTGCAGTCGAACATCCATAAGGCACTTGGGGCGATCGGCTGCGTCACCAATGGATCGTTCCGCGACATGGACATGTGGGCGGAGGGCTTCCAGATGTTGGGTGGTCGCATCGGGCCGAGCCATGCCTGGGTGCACATGGTGGAATTTGGCCGGCCGGTGAACGTGTTCGGGATGCAGGCTGGTCATGACGACGTGATCCACGCGGATGCACATGGAGCGGTGGTGGTGCCTGCCGATGCCGTCAGGAAGCTGCCGGCCGCGATCGAACTGATCTCCCGGCGCGAGAAGGTGATCCTGGACTTCTGCCACTCGCCTGACTTCTCGCGCGAGAAGCTGCGCGAGGTCCTGAAGCGATCGGCCGAGATTCACTGAGCCAAGGATTGACCAACTCGGCGCGCATCCAACCTCCCCCTCCGATTGCAGGAGAGGGGGTGGAGCAGGAGAGGTCTGCAAGCGCCTCCGAGCTTATCTCGATTTCCGCGCTGCGCACCGTCTTTCGTACCGTTGCCGGCGAGGTCGCCGCGGTCGACGGTGTCGACATTTCGATCGGCCGTGGCCGCACCCTGGGCATTGTCGGCGAGTCCGGTTGTGGCAAGTCCGTACTGTCGCTCTCGATCATGCGGCTGGTGCCGCCGCCCGGCCACGTCGCGGGCGGCCGGATCGTATTCCAGGGCCGGGATCTGCTCGACCTGTCGTTGGCTGAGATGCGCGATATCCGTGGCAACCGGATCGCGATGATCTTCCAGGAGCCGATGACCAGCCTGAACCCGGTATTCACCGTTGGCGACCAGATCACCGAGGCGATGCGTGCGCACGACCGCTCTGCTTCGGCGGCCGCGCTGCGCAGCCGAGCAATCGCGGCGCTGCAGCGCGTCCGCATTCCTGCGCCCGAACGACGCTTCGATGAATTCCCGCACCAGATGTCGGGCGGCATGCGCCAGCGCGTGATGATCGCGATGGCATTGGCCTGTGCGCCCGATCTGCTGATCGCCGATGAACCCACCACCGCGCTCGATGTCACTGTGCAGGCGCAGATCCTAGACCTGTTGCGGGAACTGCAGCAGCAGACAGGGATGGCGATCATCCTTATCACGCACGACCTCGGTATCGTTGCCGAAATGGCCGATGAGGTCGCGGTGATGTACGCAGGACGGGTCGTGGAACGCGCACCCTGCAAGCAGATCTTCGATGATCCGCAGCATCCTTACACCCTGGGTCTGCTTGGCAGTATCCCAAAGATAGAGGAGAATCGCGACCGTCTGCTGACCATCGAAGGCACCGTGCCGCCGCCGTTCGACCTGCCGCCCGGCTGCCGCTTCCATCCACGCTGCGTGTTCGCCGAGGCCGCTTGCACCATGCAAGATCCGGAACTGAGGTTGCTCAGCCAGGACCATCGCGCGGCCTGCATTCGCGCACCGGTCGAGAACGCGGTGCCTTGATGGCCGGATCAAGTCCGGCCATGCCGGTCAACAGCCGCGTTTACGCCTGGAATCATTCATGACTGCATTGCTCGAAGTCGAAAATCTGACCAGGCATTTCAACGTGCGCAGCGGTCTCGTCTTCGGCAAGACCATCGGCGTGGTCCGTGCCGTCGATGGCATTTCGTTCTCACTGAACCGTCGCGAGACGCTGGCGCTGGTGGGTGAGTCTGGTTGCGGCAAGTCCACCACCGCGCGCCTTGTGCTGCGGTTGATCGATCCGACTGAGGGCACGCTTAGGTTCGAGGGTGTCGACGTGACCGACATGCGCGGCGAGCCGCTGCGCCGTCTGCGCCGGCGTATGCAGATCGTATTTCAGGACCCCTTCGCCTCCCTCAATCCACGCATGACAGTGGGCGAGATTCTGGAAGAGCCGTTGGTTGTGCATGGCATTGGCGATCGGATTGCGCGGCGTGCGCGGGTCAATCAGTTGCTTGGGCTGGTAGGTCTCGCCTCCTATCATGTGCAGCGCTATCCTCACGAGTTCTCCGGCGGCCAGCGACAGCGCATCGGTATTGCCCGCGCGTTGGCGGTCGAGCCGGCGCTGGTGGTGTGCGACGAGCCGGTCTCGGCGCTCGATGTATCCATCCAGGCGCAGGTGGTGAACCTGCTGAAGGACCTTCAGGCGCGTCTTGGGTTGTCTTATTTGTTCATCGCACACGACCTTGCCGTGGTGAAGCACATGGCCGACCGCGTCGCGGTGATGTATCTCGGGCAGATCGTCGAGTTGGCGCCGAAGGACGTGCTTTTCTCGGAGCCCCGGCATCCGTACACCCGCACGCTGATGACCGCGATCCCGCGACCCGATCCGCACCGTCACGGTGCGCGCCAACTTCCTGGCGGCGATGTGCCAAGCCCGATGAACCCGCCATCGGGTTGCCGCTTCCATACCCGTTGTCCGTTCGTCATCGATCGTTGCCACACAGAGATGCCGTCGCTGCGGCAGTGGAGTGAGGGCCACGTGACGGCGTGTCATCGCGCCGACGATCTGCCGCCGGCTGGTGAAGTGATCGAACCGGGTCATGTCGCGCCCATCGCTGCGAAGCGGCTGGCGTTGTATGCTAAGCGGCGGGCGGAGGTCAGTATAGCGGCTGGATAGGCGTGCTCAGGGAGGACCGCATCATGACAACAGTCAACGCCAACATCGCTGCTCCTCGGATGTTGCAGGTCGGCGGCGGCTCGGTGCGACAAATTGTCGAAATGCTGGGAAAATTCGGCTTGTCGCGTCCTCTGGTGGTGACCGATCCCTTCATGGTGTCGTCGCGTCACGTGAACCACTGCCTTGATCCGCTTGCCGCATCGGGAATAGCGGTCTCCGTGTTCAGCGACACGGTGCCTGACCCGACTGACACAGTCATCGAGGCCGGCGTGGCGCAGCTCGAGGGCGGCAGCTTCGACTGTCTGATCGGTTTCGGCGGTGGCTCGCCGATCGACACCGCCAAGGCAATGGCCATTTTGGCCGCGGGTGGTGGCAAAATGCGCGACTACAAGGTGCCCGTTGCCGCCGACAACGGAGCGCTGCCGGTGATCGCAATTCCAACCACAGCCGGTACCGGAAGTGAATGTACGCGCTTCACTGTCATCACCGACACCGAGCGCGGCGAAAAGATGCTAATCGCCGGCTTGGGTGCGCTGCCGCTTGCCGCCATCGTCGATTACGAACTGACCTATAGCGTACCCGCGCGCACGACGGCCGACACTGGAGTGGACAGTCTGACCCACGCATTGGAGGCATTCGTATCCAAACGCGCCAATCCATTCTCTGACGCGCTTGCCGTCTCCGCGATGGCGCTGATCGGCCGGCATATCCGCACGGCCTACGCCGAACCACGCAACGCCGCTGCGCGCGAAGGCATGATGCTTGGCGCGACCCAGGCGGGGCTGGCGTTCTCGAATGCCTCGGTAGCGCTGGTGCACGGCATGTCGCGACCGATCGGTGCGCATTTCCATGTGCCGCACGGCTTGTCCAACGCGATGCTTTTGCCGGCAGTCACGCGTTTTTCCATCGGCGGTGCAGAGGGGCGCTATGCCGAGGCATCCCGCCGCATCGGTTTTGCCGATGAACGTGACAGCGACGCGTCGGCGGCGGCCAAGCTGGTCGCTGGATTGGAGGCGCTGAACAGGCAATTGTCGGTGCCATCGCCTGCCGAGTACGGCATCGACGAAGCCGTGTGGAACGGTAAGTTGGAACTGATGGCGGCGCAGGCGTTGGCGTCAGGCAGTCCTGGCAACAATCCACGTGTACCGAACAAGGCGGAGATCGTGTCGCTGTATCACGAGGTGTGGACCGGCGCCGCTCGCAACGTCTGAGGCTCGTGCCTTGACTCTGCGCATGCTCGGTCTGGGGCATTGTCGACCGAGAACCGCAATCCGACCAGAATGGCATCCACGGTGGCCGACCACGGCACAGGTCTGAAGTCCCGCCGTACCTGGGCCTCCCACCGTGCGAGGCCTGCGCGGTCCTCGATCGTCTGCCGGATGACCTGGTAAGCGTCGTGCAGGTTGTCCGGGTCGAAGATTCGCGCGAGCGCCCCTCCAGCTTCTGGGAGGGAGGTTTGATTGGAGATGATGCACGGCTTGCCGAATGACAGGCTTTCAGTAACAGGCAGGCCCCACCCTTCGTAGAGGGACGGGAACAATGTAAAGAGACAGCCGCGATATAACGCGGCAAGCTCGGCGTCTGTCGGGTCTTCTATGACCACCAACTTGCCATTGAGGTGGTCGGTATTGGCGATCTGATGCATCAGGTCACCCACCATCCAGCCAATACGTCCGGCGAACACCAGTGTCGGAACCTGGTCCGCCGCCATGTCCTCAAGCAGCCGACGCCATATGCGGAAAAGCAGCATGTGGTTCTTGCGGGCTTCGATCGTGGAAACGAACAAGGCATAACTGCCGGCGCTCGGCAAAGCATGTTTCACCGATGCGTTGGAAGACGGCGCGCTGCCGAACCCCGCGCCGATAGGTATCGATTGAACGCGGCTGGGAAGTTTCACTCCGCTGTCGCGGGCGTAGATCTCCACGTCGGTTGCTGTAGCCCGCGAGATGGCAAACACAACGTCGCACAGCGGGAGGACTGTTTGGAACCAATCACGGAACAGACGCACAAGACCGCGGTCACACCACTCCGGCCTACGGATCGGAATGAGGTCATACACCAGTAAGGCGAACCGCAGACCACGCTCGCGTTGCCCGCTGACCAGGGCCGCATAATCCGGGTGCGACCAAGGTGAACCCAGGACAAGAAGAACATCGCCGGGGGAGGAGTGTTCCGCGAAAGCATCTGGGACCGAGGACACGGGTTCGGTATCCAAGCACTGGTGGACAGCAGTGTGACGAGACGGCCGCAGGAATCGCGCCAAGCGATAGCGTATTCCGTAGCTGATTGCGCTGGCGACTGTTCCCCACGCACGAGATGCCTCGCTTTGGGCCAACACGGCGTTGATCACCAGCGGCCGCAGGGAAGGCGCCAGCCGATGCAACCATTTGCCCATGAAGCGGCGCGCCGGCGGCCGCGGCGTGATACCGCTTGGCAGAGCAGGGGTCGGTGCCGGCGCGAGATCGGTCAATGCCTCGAAAAGATCTGCCACCTCGCTCCATGCTACGGTCCGAAAACTATTCCGCGGCACGTCATGCCGAACAAACTGAACCAGCCCGGAATCGCCCAGACGTTCTTGCATGCCGCGGTAAATTTCGAACGCAAGGCGCTGGATTCCGCTCGGGCGCTTGTTGCCGCGGGCGTACTCGAACAGGTCTTCGACATCGATCCACAGCCGTACCGGCAACTTCTAGCTCTCCCGTGACGCGGCCCCGACGCGGCCTCGCCAGTCATCAAGTACGTCCTGTAAGGTCTGTTGCCACGGTATCGTAGGGGCCCAGCCAAGCGTCGCGCGTGCTAGTGTCGCATCACCGCATGCCGACGCGACATCACTTTTGCGCACACGGCTGGGATCGATGCGCGTTTCGACCGACACGCCGGCAAGGTTCTGCAACCGCGACAGGATATCGCCAATCTTCCGCGCGTTGCCTGATGCCAGATTGAGGATCGTTCCCGGAGCCAGGGCAGTCGCTTGTTCGATGCAGGCAACATAGGCTGAGCAGACGTCGCGCACGTCCAGGAAATCCCGACGCGTGTCGACGTTGCCAACTTCGAGCAATGGTGGCTGGAGGCCTGCCGCGATGCGTGCGATCTGCCGGGCAAACGCGGCCACAACGAACTGCTCCGACTGTCCGGGGCCGGTATGGTTAAAGGGCCTCAGCCGCACGCAGCGCAACCCTTGCTCAGCCATGCTGCCCAACGCGAGATCGGCTGCCGCCTTGGTCGCGGCGTAAGTGCTCATTGGCGCAAGGGCGACATGCTCGGTCACAGGAGTTCCCGCTCGGAACGAATAACCGTAAGCATCGGCACTTGAAATGAACAGCAACAGGCAGTCCGGGGCATGGCGCAAGATTGCACGGGCCATATGCAGAGTGCCGTGCAAATTGACCTGCCAGGCCTGATCCTCATCCCGCTCAGCGCCGCGAACGGTCGATACCGCGGCAAGATGGATGCAAACGTCCGGTACGGCCTCCTGAACCGCGGCTGCGACCATCCCCTGATCGCGCACGTCGATAGAAGGAGTAAGCAATGCTGTACTCGGGTAGGTGGCGCCCAGAGCCGTAGTCAGGTGACGGCCGACGAACCCGCTGGCACCGGTGATGAGAATTCGGTGTGGCGCTTCGGCCATGTCAGGCCTGTCGGCGCTTCCGATGGCGCTCCACGTCCGCATCGACCATTTCCGCAATCATGTCCTCAAGTGACACGGTCGGCTGCCAACCCAACTTCTGTCGTGCTTTGCTGGCATCTCCTAGCAGCACATCGACCTCGGCTGGGCGCATAAGCTCGCTCCGACTGACGACATGATCCTCATAGTTCAAACCCGCATAGCTGAATGCGATACGACAGAAATCGCGGACCGAGCTATTGCGACCCGTCGCTACGACGTAGTCATCGGGCTCGTCTTGCTGCAACATGAGCCACATCGCACGAACATAGTCTCGAGCATGCCCCCAGTCGCGCTTCGCTTCCAAATTTCCAAGTGCCAGCTCGCGTGCCATGCCGAGTTTGATGCGCGCAACACCGTCAGTGATTTTGCGCGTGACAAACTCGATACTGCGCAATGGGCTCTCGTGGTTGAACAGGATTCCTGAGAGCGCGTACATGCCAAAGCTCTCGCGATAGTTCACCGTCATCCAATGCGCATACAGCTTGGCAACCGCGTAGGGCGAGCGTGGATAGAATGGCGTTCGCTCATTCTGGATCGGTTCCTGGATACGTCCGAACATCTCAGACGAGGAGGCCTGATAATATCGCGCTCGTGGCAGAACGATGCGCATGGCTTCCAAAAGATTCGTCGCACCTTGTCCGGTGACCTGGCCGGTCAGCAGTGGCTGGTTCCACGAGGCAGCCACGAAGCTCTGGGCGCCGAGGTTGTATATCTCGGTCGGTTGGTGTGCTTGCAGAATGCGGATCAGGCTGGACAAATCGACAAGATCGCCGTCAACCAGCTCGACTTTATCGAGAATGCCAAGCCAGCGCAGCCGCTCGCCTACCGTGTCGGACGATGCCGAGCGGCGCAAAAGTCCGATAACATGGTAGCCTTTCTGCAGCAGAAATTGTGAAAGATATGCGCCATCCTGACCGGTAACGCCCGTGATCAAGCAGGTTGGCATATCTGATCTCTCTCCTGGTTACCGGGATACGAAAATCTACTAGACAGCGCCCAGCCTGCGATTTGAAAGCGAGGCTTTCACATCATGCCTGAGCACGGGAACCAATGCCTGATCGACCAGATCCGTTGCGAAACGATACCAGTCCCTGCGCGGATCCGAGATATGCGGCATAGACGTTGTGAGGTCTTCATCAAGCAACCGGCGCAATGCAGTGGCCAGACTTTGCGGATGCGGATCGCACAGCCTTGCCAAACCATGATCCCTGAGCTGCTCAGCCAGACCACCGACCCGAGTGGCAACGACAATCCGTCCCGCAGTTACCGCACCAGGCGCTACACCACTTTGGCTCGCCTCAACGTATGGCAATACGATGGCATCAGCCCAGGCGATCAACGTCGTAATTTCGCCGTCGGGTACCCAACGGTTCTCCACGGTCACGCCAGTCGTAGCACGGAGCGCATCCAATTCGTTACTTTCGGGGCCGGAGCCGACAACGCGGAGCACCCACTGTCCCGGACGGCCCATTTCGCTCACGGCGGCCTTTAGCAGGCCGAGCCCCTTGTAAGGCAGCAACCTGCCAAAGAACAGCAGCCTGAGGGGCCCGCCATGCGCCTTGGGCGGGGGAGCAGCGGCCCCGAATACGAGTGGCGGCAGCCGCAACACGGACGGTCGACTTCGCACCGTGGCTTGCTTCACAAGTCGCATGGCGACATGTTGACTCAAAGTAACGATTGCGTCAGCTGATCGCAGCAACCGTCGCTGGACCATCATAAGAAACGGATAGTTCTCGCCCGGATGGCGCTCGGCATCGTGCACAATCACGACCATCGGGATCCGGAGCCAGCGCAGCGCCGCTGCGCACAATAGGTCGAGCGGTCCGAGCATGGCGCAGATTGCGACATCAGGATCCAGAGCGCTGATTCGGCGAACCAGTCGGGGCATAACCACCGGCGCCTGGAGCAATCGCCAGACCAACCCCGCCGCGCCATCGTAGGTCTCGACCGGCAGGGCGCAGTCGGGTGCGTCATTGCCCTGGAGTATTTCAGCACCCGTCGACAACGATAGGAAAGCCTCGGTCCGAGGAATTGATCGCAACGCATTGGCCAGCTGCGCAGCAAGGAGCGGGCCGGCACCGCGGCGGCCCCATTGCCAGACGAGGACTTTCATACGCCGCGCTTCTTGGACTGCGAGCGGGGGTTCGTCAACGATCGGACAGGACACGGGCTATGGCGTCACTGCCCGCGATGTAGGCAACAAGCTGGGGTCTTGCCGAAGCCGTACTCCTAGGCTGGCAACCGCCTGTGCCAGGGATCCGGTTCCGAGCCGTTCGAGCGCCGCGGCACGCGCGGCGTCACCCAGTGTGCGGCGGAGGCCGGGGTCGTCGGCCAGCCGCCGCAACCAGTCCGCCGCATGGCGAGGATCGGGTTCGGCCCACCGGGCACCGCTCACCGCGTAGATACCCCGCGCATCCTCAGCAAGGACCAATCGGGAGCGCACCAGAGCGGCGCAGGTCGCGTCCATGAACTCCCTTGTCGCGGACCAGTCGGTCGCGACCACAGGCTTGCCAAGCAGCATCCCTTCCGCGGCTACCAGGCCAAAGCCCTCGCTCCGATGCAACGACAACACGATGTCTGCGGCAGCGGTCAGCGCCAGCGAGGCATCCGGCGGGAGCGTGTTTGTCACCAAGCGGATGTTCGAATGAACGGCGGCTGCTGTTGCGAGCCTGGCGAAGTCTTCTGGGAAGTGGTCTGGATTGCCCACCTTCAGAACCAGCATGCGGTCCGATTGGTCGCCGAACGCCGCGCGGAAGGCCTCAATGCTGCCAAACGGGTTCTTTCGCACAAAGGAAGACGCAAGATTGAATGAGGAAAACACGATCACCGCGCCTTCGGGGAGGCCGAAATCGACCCGGCCGAGCGGTGCCGGCGCGAGGGGGTCACACGCTACTGGCGGCCTGACGACTGAGATTGGCTGTTTCACGAGCGGGGCCAGCGCGTTGGCCGTGAAGCGCGATGGAGCCCAGACTTCGTGCACGAATTTGGCGCCAAGACGCCATTCCGCAGGGACAACCGGCAGCTCCCAGTACCAATAGCCAATCAGGCGGCGGTCGCGTGCCAGGGATCGCGGCAGTCGGGCCAGTACCAGTGGCATCAGCGGCGGGTTGACGTGCAGGACCAGCGGCGCACCTGGCGGTGGCGGATCGTCAGGTCCACCCGGCGGCGGCAGATCCTCGCGATGTGCCGGCAGGTAGCGCCCGATGTCGACAGGCCACGTCGGCACGCCCAGCGCAGCAAGCCCGCGCAACATCAGTCGCGCGCTCTCTCCTAGTCCGGAAGCGCGGGAGAGTTCGCCCGCGACGATGACGCAATCGGTGGCCACTGGCGGCGGTGCACCGGGGCGCGGCGCCGCCATCGCGGCGAGGCGGGTCGCCATTCGGCGACGTGACCCAGCCGGCAGGTGTCGCCAGAGCCGGTGCAATAACGGGATCGGTGGTGGCATCAATTCTTCGGTCGGTCAGTCCAGGATGGCACGCGCGGCATCGGTCGGATCGTCCAGAGTGGTCGACGATTGGCCACCGGTGTAGATCGCGGCACGAGTCACTGGAACCCGAGGCATATTATGACCCTGCCGCGCACGCCGTCGTTGCGCCTCGACCATCGCCGTGCACTGGTCACCGGCGCTGGACGCGGCATCGGGAGGGCGGCCGCTGCCGCCCTGGCTCAGGCCGGAGCGCATGTCGTCCTGGCGGCGCGCACGGCGGCGGAGATCGAGGCCGTGGCTGGCCAGATCCGCGACGAGGGCGGCAGCGCCGAACCATTGGTGCTCGATGTGACTGACCTGGCTGCGGCGCGGGCGGCGGTCAGCTCCCAGCCCGCCTTCGACGTGCTGGTCAATAATGCGGGGACCAATCGTCCAGCCGCGTTCCTCGAGGTATCCGAGCAGGACTACGATGCCATCACCACCCTGAACTTGCGCGCCGCCTTCTTTGTCGCACAGGCCGTAGCGCGCCGGATGGTCCAGGCATCTATCCGTGGCTCGATTATCCATGTCTCCTCACAGATGGGTCATGTCGGCGGCGGACGGCGGACGGTCTACTGCATGAGCAAGCACGGGATCGAGGGCTTGACCAAAGCGATGGCAATCGATCTCGCGCCTCACGGCATTCGGGTGAACACCATCGGCCCGACCTTCATCGATACACCACTGACGAAGCCTTTCTGGGAGGACAAGGCGTTTCATGCCGATGTGCTGCGGCGGATCAAGCTTGGCCGGCTCGGTACGGTCGAAGACCTTATGGGCGCGGTCGTCTTCCTGGCATCCGATGCCTCGGCTCTGGTCACCGGCACGTCCCTGGTGGTGGACGGAGGTTGGACGGCGGAATAGCTTGGCCGCCCTTGGACGGGGTGATGCGATGATCCGCTATCTGAAGCGTGGCGCAACGGACGAGGAGAAATTCGAGGCCGACCGCAATGTTCGCCAGACCGTCGAGACGATCCTCGACGACGTGATGCGCCGCGGCGACGCAGCGGTGCGCGAGCTGTCGGCCCGGTTCGACAAATGGGAACCATCGGCCTTCCGTCTCTCGCAGTTGGAGATCCAGGAGCTGATCGACAGCCTGCCGGAGCAGGTGATCGATGACATAATGTTTGCACAGGCACAGATCCGTCACTTCGCGGAGGTGCAGCGGGCCGCGTTGCGCGACGTCGAGGTTGAGACACTGCCTGGCGTGCGACTGGGCCACAAGAACATCCCGGTGGCCAGTGTCGGTTGCTATGTGCCTGGCGGGCGTTACCCGATGGTCGCGTCGGCGCATATGAGCGTGCTGACCGCCAAGGTCGCAGGGGTGAAGCGTGTGGCTGCGTGTACACCGCCGCTGAACGGTACGCCGCCGGCCGCAACGGTTGCCGCCATGGCGTTGGGTGGCGCCGACGAGATCTATCTGCTGGGCGGCGTGCAGGCGGTCGCGGCAATGGCGCTTGGCACGTCGAGCATTCCCGCGGTGGACATGCTGGTCGGTCCTGGCAACGCCTTCGTCGCCGAAGCGAAGCGGCAGTTGTTCGGGCGGGTCGGCATCGACCTGCTCGCGGGACCGACCGAGACGCTGATCATCGCCGACGAGACAGCGGACGCCGAGATGTGCGCGACCGACCTGTTGGGCCAGGCTGAGCACGGCCCCACGTCGCCTGCCGTTCTGCTGACCACATCAGCGAGGATCGCGGACGAGATCCAGGGCGAGATCGACCGTCAGCTCGCTCGCCTGCCAACTGCGGCCATCGCGGGTGTCGCCTGGCGCGACCACGGCCAGGTCATTCTGTGCGATACCGATGAGGAGATGGTGGCGGAGGCCGACCGCATCGCCTCGGAACACGTGCAGGTGCTGACGCGCGAGCCTCGCTGGTTTCTCGACCGCATGGCCAACTATGGCTCGCTGTTTCTCGGGAAGGAAACCAACGTCGCCTATGGCGACAAAGTGATCGGCACCAACCATACCCTGCCCACCAAGCGGGCGGCGCGTTACACCGGCGGGCTGTGGGTTGGCAAATTCCTGAAGACGGTGACATATCAGGAGGTCAGCCCGGAGGCCACCGCGATGATCGGTGAGTACTGTTCCCGGCTGTGCGCGATCGAGAATTTCGCCGCGCACAAGGAGCAGGCCGACCTGCGTGTCCGGCGCTACGGTGGCAGGAATGCGCCCTGACGCTATGATGGGCGGACGGATTGAGGAGCCATTCGATGAGCGAAGAGATCGCCACCCTGGGCGGCGGATGCTTCTGGTGCCTGGAGGCCGTCTATAAGGATTTGCGCGGCGTGCGCGGCGTCATGTCCGGTTATGCCGGCGGCCACGTCGCCAATCCGAGCTACAAGGCCGTCTGCACCGGCACCACCGGCCATGCCGAAGTGGTGCAGATCAAGTTCGATCCTGGTGAGGTATCGTACGCCGACCTGCTGCGGGTGTTCTTCACCATCCACGATCCCACGACCAAAGATCGGCAAGGTCACGATGTCGGACCGCAGTATCGCTCGATTATCCTGACGCACTCCGATGCGCAGCGGCAAACCGCAGAGGCGATCATCAAGGAGATCACCGAGGCGAAGGTCTGGCCCGCGCCGATAGTCACCCAGATCGAGCCGTTGCAGGCATTCTACGAAGCGGAACCGGAGCATCACGACTACTTCGCGCGCAATCCGTGGACCGGCTATTGCCAAGCGGTCGTCGCACCGAAGGTGGCGAAGTTCCGCAAGACTTTTGCCAACCGGCTGAAGCGTGCGGCGGCGGAGTAACAAGGATGGACCTGGCATTCACCCCAGAAGAAATCGCGTTCCGCGAGGAGGCACGCCGCTTCTTCCATAGCGAGATCCCGCAAGCGATCCGAGACAAGGTGGCGGAAGGCGAGGGGCTGACGCGCGACGACATGATCACCTCGCAGCGCATCCTGAACGCGCGCGGGTGGGCGACGCCGAACTGGCCGGTCCAGTGGGGCGGACAGGACTGGTCGCCAGTGCAGGTCTATATGTACCAGGACGAGATGCAGCAGGCGAACGTGCCGCCGCCGATCGGTTTCAACGTCACCATGGTCGGGCCGGTGATCGCGCAATTCGGCAACGAGCAGCAGAAACAGTACTTCCTGCCGAAGACCGCCAACGCTGATATCTTCTGGTGCCAAGGCTTCTCCGAACCCGGGTCCGGCTCCGATCTTGCCTCGTTGCGCACGCGCGCGGAACACAAGGGAGACAAGTACGTCATCAACGGCCAGAAGATCTGGACCACACTGGCGCAATATGCGGATTGGATCTTCTGTCTGGTTCGCACTGACCTTGCGGCGAAGAAGCAGGAAGGCATCTCGTTCATCCTGGTGGACATGAAGACGCCGGGCATCACCGTGCGCCCGATCGTCACCATCGACGGCGGCCGCGAAGTGAACGAGGTTTTCTTCGACAATGTCGAAGTGCCAGATGAGAACCTGATAGGGCAGGAGAACAAGGGCTGGGACTATGCGAAATTCCTGCTCGGCAACGAACGCACCGGCATCGCGCGGGTGGGTGCTTCGAAGGCCAAGGTGGCGCGCATCAAGGAGCTGGCGTCGATGGAGCGTGTCGGTGACCGACCGCTGATCGACGATCCACGGTTCCGCGAGAAGCTCGCCGCTGTCGAAGTGGAACTGAAGGCGCTGGAGATGACGCAGTTGCGCGTCGTCGCCGATGAACGCCAGCGCGAGAAGGGCAAGCAGAATCCGGCATCATCGATTCTGAAGCTGAAGGGATCCGTGATTCAGCAGCAACTGACCGAACTGCTGATGGATGTCGTGGGGCCATATGTGCTGCCGTATCAACGCGACTTCGATGGCCGCAACGAGCCGGTGATCGGCCCGGACTACGCCACCGAGGCAGCACCGATGTATTTCAATTATCGCAAGGTGTCGATCTACGGCGGCTCGAACGAGATCCAGCGCAACATCGTCGCCAAGGCGATACTGGGGCTTTAGACCGCGGCACCGTCATGGCCGGCCCCTGTGCCGGCCATCCGTAGCGACATGGTGCGGCGACCGATGGCCGGGACAAGCCCGGCCATGACGGCGGATGAGGAAATGGCATGGACTTCGACCTTACGGACGAACAGCGTCTACTCAAGGACAGCGTGGATCGGCTGATCGCCGATCAGTACCAGTTCGAGCAGCGCAAGAAGTACATAGCCGAACCCGACGGCTGGAGCCAGGCCGTATGGCAGCAATACGCCGAGATCGGCCTGCTCGGTCTGCCATTTGCCGAGGCTCATGGCGGCTTCGGTGGTGGCCCGGTCGAGACGATGATCGTGATGGAGGCGTTCGGTCGCGGCCTCGTTCTGGAGCCATACTTCGCCACAGTTATCCTGGGCGGTGGCCTGTTGCGGCGGGCTGGCACGCCGACGCAGCAGCAGGCACTGCTGCCGCAGGTGGCGCAGGGCAAGTTGAAACTTGCGTTTGCCCATGTCGAGCGCCAGTCGCGCTATGATCTGGCCGATGTCGCCACCACCGCGCGGCAGGATGGCGCGGTCTGGGTGCTCGATGGTGCCAAGAGCGTGGTGTTGCACGGTGACTGCGCCGACCGTTTGCTGGTTACGGCGCGTGTCTCCGGCGACCGACGCGATCGCATGGGCATCGGGCTGTTCATGGTGGACCCTGCCGCAGCAGGCGTGAGTCGGCGTGGTTATCCGACACAGGATGGATTACGCGCCGCGGAAGTCGCGCTGTCCGATGTCCGTGTGCCACAGGACGATACGCTGGATGATTCTGGTGGCGCACTGCCGGCGATCGAGCATGTGGTGGACGAGGCGATCGCCGCGCTGTGCGCCGAGGCGGTCGGCGCCATGCAGGAAATGCACGAGACCACGCTGGAATACCTGAAGACGCGCCAGCAGTTCGGCCGGCCGATCGGGCAGTTCCAGGTCCTGCAGCATCGCTCGGTGGATATGCTGGTCGCGCTGGAACAGGCACGCAGCATGGCGATGTTCGCCGCAGTCACGGCGGCGGAGCAGAATGCCACTGAACGGCGCCGCGCCATCGCGGCGGCGAAGGTACAGATCGGTCGCTCAGGCCGGCACATCGGCCAAGAGGCCATCCAGCTTCACGGCGGCATTGGCATGACCATGGAGTACAAGGTCGGTCATCACTTCAAACGCATGACCATGATCGACAAGCTGTTCGGCGATGCCGATGCTCACCTGGAGACGCTGGCACGGTTGGGGGGACTGTTCGGCAAGGCGCAGGCAGCATAGCGGCTCACCGACGCCCCGGGCGCGTCAAGATGCCGAGTGCCACGCCCGGGTGATGCCGGTGTTTCGAGTGAATGCAGGTGCACTGAGCGGGCAGCGTCGCCGGCAGGATATGTTGCTACGCGGCCTTCACCTTGGTGATGAACTGTGTGGCGGAATTGCGCAGCGCCTCTGCCTGACGTGAGAGCTCGTCTGCGGCGCCAAGTACGCTGCTTGCCGCTGCCCCGGTATCACCAACAGCCTGAGTGACGCCGTTGATGTTGATAGATACTTCTGTTGTTCCGGCCGCGGCCTGCTGTACGTTGTGGGCGATCTCCCGGGTGGCCGCCCCCTGTTCCTCAACCGCTGCAGCAATGGTCGTGACGATCTCGTTGATCTGGTTGATCGTCGTGCCAATCGACTGGATGGCCGCAACCGTATCGCTGGTAGTGCTCTGCATGGCTGAGATCTGCGCGCTGATCTCTTCGGTTGCCTTGGCGGTCTGGCTCGCCAGGTTCTTGACCTCAGATGCAACCACAGCAAAGCCCTTGCCGGCATCGCCCGCCCGCGCGGCCTCGATGGTCGCGTTCAATGCCAGCAGGTTGGTCTGGCTGGCGATCTCCTGGATCATGTTCGTGACCGCGCCGATCTTCTGCGCCGCCGTCGCCAGACCATTGACCAGAGTGTTGGTGTGCTCCGACTCGGTGACGGCCTGAGCCGTAACGGCTGATGAGTTGGCGACCTGCCGGCCGATTTCCGCAACCGAGCTGGACATTTGCTCTGTTGCACCGGCGACCGACTGTACGTTTGCCGACGCTAGCTCTGCGGCGGCAGCGACCGCCGTGGCCTGGCGTGAGGCTTGCTCAGCGGTGGCGGTCATCGACGCTGCCGTCGCCTGCATTTCTGTCGCCGCAGATGCCACGGCGTCAACAATGGTGCCGACGTTCGATTCGAAGCCGCTGGCAAGCTGCGTCATGGCGCGCTCCTTCTCCAGCGCCGCGAGCCTGTCGGCCGCTTCCTGCTCGGCTTTGAGACGGGTGATCTCCGTCGCGTTGTCCTTGAACACCTGGACCGCCGCCGCCATTTCGCCCAGCTCGTCGTGTCGGTCCGTACCGGCAATCTCGGCTCCAAGATCTCCACGCGCCAGCAACGCCATACTATGCCGCAGGCGCGCGAGCGGCCGCGTGACGCCGCGCGATACGAGCCACGCCACTACGGCGCAACCAACCAGTAGCAGGCCAACCAATGCGCCGAACTTCACGCCACTCGCTATGGCGTCGGACCGGAGATCGTCGACATAGAGGCCGGTTCCAACGAACATGTTCCAAGCCGAAATCGGCAGGACATAGGCAGCCTTAGGCAGAGCGATCGTGGAACCCGGTTTCGGGTATTGGTAGATTACTATCCCTCCGCCGCGGCTCGCGGCCTGCACCATCTCACGCACGAAGACCTTGCCGTCGGCGTCCTTGATCTCAATCCGGTTTGTGCCCTCGACCGCAGGCGTGGGACCCAGAACCAGGGTCTTTCCATCCATATCATGGGCGAAGAAGTACCCGGAGCCGCCGTCATAACGGATCGGTCGGATAGCGTCGCGAAACTGTTGAATGGCTTGGTCGCGTGTCAGGTTGCCGGCCT
Source organism: Acetobacteraceae bacterium (assembly GCA_024280945.1). Lineage (GTDB taxonomy): Bacteria > Pseudomonadota > Alphaproteobacteria > Acetobacterales > Acetobacteraceae > JAMXLO01. Next base: position 36,954 of record JAMXLO010000080.1, on the reverse strand, counting down.
GCACCTGCCGATCGAAGTCAGCGGCAATCGAGATTGCCTGTTCCGTAATGGCACGAAGCTTGTCGACCCGCGCGTCCCACATTGCGTTGTAGCGCTCGACAAGCGCCAAAGCGCCAAGTGCCACGAGGCAAACCAGCGAGCTGGCGACGATCAGTTGCAGACGGAGCGCTATCCGCGGGTGGCGTATGGCCTGCCATAGGTTCGACATCGCGCGCGCTCCAGATGTTGCGGCGCATACCATTGCGACAGAGATGTTTACAAACACTTGAGACGCGCGCGCGATGTCACCCCGCACGCGACGTGCGCGCAGGCGGTAGGACGCAAGCCCCGCTCAGGCGCGCGCCGGGCCGGGATTACCTCGCGCTTGCAATGGCAGTGCGAATCAGACCACGTCGTCGGCGTGCAGCGACTTTACCTCCGCCTTACTCAGCCCAAGCCAGTTGGTCAGCACCTCATCGGTATGCTGCCCCAGGATGGGCGATGCCTTCACCTGCGGTGGCCTGCCATCGATCCGCACCGGCCAGGCCGGCATCTTGAACGGCTGGTACGACGGATGCTGCATGTACTGCATGATGCCGCGCTGCTCGAAGGTCGGTTCGTTGATCAGCTCCATCGTGTCGAACACCGCACCGGCGGGAATTCCGGCACTGCCGACCTGGTCCATCGCCTCATGCTTGGTGCGCGTCTTGGTCCAGGCGGTGATCATCGCATCAAGCTCTTCGTGGTTCTTGACCCGATCGGCTGGCGTGGCGAAGCGCGGATCGTTTACAAGTTCCTCGCGCCCCATGACGTTGCACAGCCGCGACCAGTGCTCTGGGTTGGCGCGGCTGGTCATGATCCACACATAGTCGTTCGCCCCACCGGGCGCGCAGGGATACAGGCCGGACGGCGCATTGCTGCCGCCACCTGAATGGGCGCCGTCGCGCTCGACGGCGCGACCGCTCCGCGCCTGCGTGGCGAAGTTGGTGCGCATGTAGTGCAGCATTGCATCCTGCATCGCCACCTGCAGCCGGTGGCCTTCGCCGGTCTGCGTGCGGCGGAACAACGCGCCCAGGATGGTGATCGCCATCGTCATGCCGGTGCCAGTGTCGCCGAGTGACAGGCCGGGCTTCACCGGCATGCGGCCTTTCTCGCCGGTGACGCTGATCGTGCCGCCCGTGGCTTGAGCGATCATGTCGAAGGCGAGGTTCTTCTCATACGGGCTACCCGTGCCAAAGCCCTTCACCTGGCAGTAGATAATGCCTGGGTTGATTGCCTTCACGTCGTCATAGCCGAGACCGAGGCGTTCGATCGTGCCTGGCGCCATGTTCTCGACGCACACATCGGCCTTGCGCAGCAGGTCCTTCACCAGCGCCAACCCGCGCGGCGACTTCAGGTTGACAGTGATCGACTTCTTGTTCGCATTGAACTGCTGGAAGTAATAGGGATCGTCATCCGGCTTGCCCTTGCGCAGGCGTCGGCCGGGATCACCCACGCCAGGGTTCTCAATCTTCACCACTTCGGCGCCGAGCCAGGCGAGTGCCTCGGTGCAGGAAGGCCCTGCCTCGAACTGGGTGAAATCGACGACGCGGATACCCGACAGGAATTGTACTTCTGCGCTGGCGTCTGGCATGGCCGTTCTCCTCTGTAGGCCGGCCGCTACACCTCGCGAGCCACGAGGGCCGGCTGGCGCTGTTCCCTTCGCCGCCATAGTGATCCCGCAGCGATGACCGCGGCAAGCCCGGCCAGCTCGATCGCGGACACTGCACCCAACGGCCCCAACACGCTGGCCAAAACGCCAACCAGCAGGATGCCGACCGGGCCGGCGCCAATGCAGACGGTCAGCAGTCCCATCAGCCGCGAGCGGATATGCGGCGGTGCGTGCGCGATGATCAGCGACGTCTGCATGTTGGCGAATGCCGCCGAACCGAAGCCGCCGATGACCAGCAGAGCCGATGCCAGCCAGAACAACGGTGCCAATGGCATCAGCGCGACGCAGACGAGGAACAGCAACGAACCGCCGACCATCAAAGTGCGCCCCTTGCCGGGTGGGTCGCCGCCGGCGAGCCACAGGCCTCCGAGAAACGCCCCGAACGATTCGGCGGCAGCCATCATGCCTACCAGCGCCGGCGACACCATGAAGTGGTTGCGGCCGATTGGCGCGATCAGGGCCGAGTAGGGGAAGCCAAGCAGATTCATCGCAATCGTCACCAGCAGCACGCCGGCGATGACCGCATGGCCGCGCGCGAAGCCGACCGCCTCGGCAAGATCACGCGGCACATGACTGAGCACGAACCGCCGGATCTCCTGTTCGTACTTCAGGCCCATAGCCAGCAATGCGGCCAGTAGATACAGCAGCGCGGACAGCGTGAATGCGCCACCCAGCCCGGTGAACTGATACAGGGTGCCGGCCACGATCGGCCCGATCATGCGGGTGATCGAGTTGGTCAGCGTGTCGAGCGCAAGCGCGCGAGCCACGAGCGTCGGCGGCACGCATTCACCCACCATGCGCCGGCGCGTGGACATCTCGGTGGACCAGACGATGCCGGCAATCAGCGCCGACAGCGCCACGTGCCATGGCTGTGCCTGCCCCAGCACGGCGAGTATGGCAACCGTGGCGGACGCAACTGCTGTCACCAGCTGTCCAACGACCAGCACTCGCTTGCGGTTCACCGCCTCGGCCATCACGCCGGCGAAGGCACCGAGGAACAGCATCGGCAAGGTGCGGGCGGCAGAGACGACAGCGACGGCGAGGCCGGAGCCGGTCATGTCGAGAGTGAACAGCGCTGCAGCCAGCACCTCGAACCAACGCATCGCGTTGACGCAGCCGCCGATCGCCCAAAGACGCAGGAAGGTGGTGGAGGAGAGGAGGCCGCGCAGGCCCTCGGTGCGGGACATCGCGGCGGGTCAGTCGTCCTTCGTCACGTGTATCAACGGTGTCCCGCCGAACCACTCGGGTTTCGTACGTTCGACCTGGGCAGCGACCTGCAGCAGCAGGTCTTCACGCGCAAAGTTGCCGTAGAGCTGCACGCCGATCGGCAGCCCGCCGCTGTCGTGGCCGGCGGGAAGGCTGATCGCCGGCACGCCGGTCTCGTTGGCAGGCATGGTGTAGCGGCAGGCATTGGCAAGGCGCTCCAGCCACGGATCCAGCGGTTCCTCGCGCAGCAGCGAGTAAGGACCATTGGCCTGCGGCACGCGGATCGCCAGGGTTGGCGTCAGCAGCATGTCGTAGCGATCCATCAGCGCGCCGAACTGGCGCGTGACGGTGTTGTTGCCGTTCATCATGCGCAGGATGGCGAACCGGTCGTAGCCGTCGGCGGCCTCGTAGTGGCGGTAGGTCATCGGGTTCAGCAGGTGCCTGAGGTCGCTGGCAGGGATGCCCTTATCTTCGGCCATCATGGTAAAAATCAGGCGGCTGCTGAGCCAACCTGCGATGTAGGTCCGCCACATCGTCGGCCAGTCGCAGATCGCATCGTCGTTCAGTTCCTCGACCGCGTGACCGAGTGATTCCAGCAAACGCGCCACTTCGCGCACGCGCGCTGCCACCTGTGGATCAGGGTCGGTGCTGCGCCCCCAGCGCGCGGTGGAGAGGCCGATTTTCAGCGGGCCTGGATCGCGTGCAATCGCATCGAGGTAGGAGCCCGCCGGCGGCCCCATCTTGATGAATGACCCGCCGTTGGGAACGCGTGCCAGGTAATCATAAGTGGCTGCGGTATCCCGCACCGTGCGCGAGACCACGCCCTCAATGGAGACGCGGGCGATGTATTCGTTGATCGCCAGTCGCTGCGGCACCCGGCCGCGCGATGCCTTCAGCCCGACGAGGCCACAGAAGGACGCGGGAATCCGCGTGGAACCGCCGCCATCCGAAGACATGGACAATGGGACAATTCCGGCAGCCACAGCCGCGGCGGAACCGCCAGACGATCCTCCGGATGTGTGCGCGATGTTCCACGGATTGCGCGTCACCTTGACCTCGCCGCGGTAGTCGGTCGTGGTGTCGAAGGTCATGCCGAATTCGGGTGTGGTGGAGCGTCCGAGCGGCACCAGCCCCGCGCGCAGGTAATTCTCCACGGTCGGGTCGGTGGCGGCGATGCGGGTGCCCTTGGTGAATGCCGAGCCGGAATCCTGTGTGCGTCCCTTCAGGCCGGATCCAAGGTCCTTCAGGAAGATCGGCACGCCATACAGCCTGCCCGATTTGTCGGGTCCATCCGTGTCCGGATTGGTCCGCACGTCATCGAACAGTTCGATAACTGCTTCCAGTTTCGGGTTCAGCCGTGCGACCCCCGCGGCCGCCTGATTGGCCACCTGCTGCGCGCTGACCTGGCGCGTGCGCACCAGTTCGGCGAGTGCCAACCCATCGTGCTTCGCCCACTCCGCCCAGCCCATCGCCAGGTCCGCCATCGCTGTTCCCTCCCCATGGACCGCAACCGTGCGCCGGCGGTATCATGCCGCCAAATACGGAATTCCGGCAGAGGGGACCCCTTGAAATGAACGACACGGTCATGACCAAGCCGCAGTTCGATCGGACCGTTGAGGACCTCGGCAACATCGTCGAACTCGGGCACGTCAATGTGACGGTGCCTGACCAGTCGAAGGCGATCGCGTTTTATCTGATGGGGCTCGGGCTGACGCGCGACCCGTATCTGATGGCCGGGCTCGAGAACATGTGGGTCAATGTCGGTCGCGGCCAGTTCCACCTGCCGACGCGCAACCCGCCGCAGGTGGTGCGCGGGACCACGGGGCTGGTGGTACCGGATCTCGAGGCGCTGCTGCACCGGCTGGAATACGCCAAGAAGTTCCTGGAGGGCACGCAGTTCAGCTATAGACAGGTGGGCAATGTCGTGGAGACGACCTGCCCGTGGGGCAACCGCATTCGCGTGCACGGGCCGGAGCCGGAGAAGTTCGGCTCGCTGCGTCTTGGCATGCCCTATGTGGAGTTCGACGTGCCGTCCGGCACCAGGCTGGACAAGATCGCGCAGTTCTACACCGAGATCCTCGGCGGCATTGCGGGTGTGGCAAATGACGACAAGGGCCCCTATGCCTGGGCGAGTACATCGGCTGATAGCAAGGTGATCTATCGCGAAACCAGCCGCGAGCTGCCGCCGTACGACGGCCACCATATCCAGATCACGCTTGCCGACTTCTCCGGCCCGCACAAGAAACTGCTGGAGCGAGGCCTGATTGCCGAGGAGAGCGACCAGCACCAGTATCGCTTCATCGATCTCGTCGATGTCGATACCAACCAGCCGCTGTTCCAGATCGAGCACGAGACTCGCAGCATGCGGCATCCGATGTTCAACAGGACCTTCGTCAACCGGAACCCGGACATGAATAACCGGAACTTCGTGCCGGGTTACGAAGTCGGCGTCTGGGCGCTGGCATAATGGCGCTCGAGCCCTATCGCGTCTCCGCCCACAACACGGCGCAGGCATCGGAGAACAAGATCCACGACGACGCCACAGCTCGCCGCTTCGGCTTCAGCGGCGGGTTGGTCGGCGGTGTACACGTCTATGCCTACATGACGCACCAGCCTTTGGCACGCTGGGGCCGCGCTTGGCTGGAGCGCGGCACCGGCGATTGCCGCTTCAGCAAGCCGGTCTATGAAGGCGATATCGCAGAGATCGTCGCCGACGAAACTGAGGGTGTTTTGTCGCTGAAGGTGACCAGCCGGGGCGAGCTGTGCGCCACAGGGTCTGCGGCGTTGCCGGAGTTCGTCGCGCCATCGACGGTGGCGGACTTCAAGGCCGCGACGCCACCCGCGCATGACACGCGACCCGCAGCGGATGAGCAGTCGCTCGCGGTCGGCCGGTGGCTGGGGATGAACCCACTGCTCGTGACGGCGGAGTTTCACGCGCAGGACCTCAGCGACACGCGTGAGACTGATGAGCTGTACACGCGGGAAGGCATCGTGCATCCGGGCACCGTGCTGCGCTGCTGCAACTGGGTGCTATCACACAATGTGGTGCTACCAGCCTGGATGCATGTCGGCAGCAAGGTGCAGAACTTTGGCATTGCGCGGATCGGCGATACGCTGAGCGCGCGCGCTCGGGTGACGCAGAACTATGTGCACAAAGGGCACAAGTTCGTCGAAGTAGATGCGCTGGTGCTGGCGAACAAGCGAATCCCACTGGCACGCGTCACCCACACCGCGATTTACCTGCCGCGGCAACTGGCAGAGGCGGCGTAGCCCCACGCAGGGCAAGCGCACGCCTCGGCTGAAGTTGCACCCATCCGGACTGACGGCCGGTCGTTGGCTAGCCACTGGCTTTCGTGCCAGAATTCGCCACACCGAGGTCGCCAGGCCTGGCGACGGTCGGCATCGCTTCATTGGTGATTTCCTCGAACCGATATTTCCACGCGCCAACCTTAGCAAGGTCCTGATTGCCTACACATAAGTCGGTCGCCGCAAAGACATCGTTCCCAACGCGCCAGTGGAGTTGCTGAAGCTGCGCCAGGGTACGCTGGTGTTGGAGCAAATTCGCTTGTGTCTGGGAGAACGCATCGAGGCTGGATAGCGTACCGACAGTTCCTGTAAAAATGATGGCTGCCGCAGCAATGCTTGTATCGAGCTTGACGTTGCCAATCCTCTCGATAAGCGGTTTCACGCCGACAGCGATTGCTGCGAGTCCACCGCACAGTGCGATAGCCATCTTGAACCGCCACGACATTGCTTCTTCTCTGGTGATCTTCTGGTCGAGCTTCGTGCGCTGATCTCGAAGTTCAGCGCTATAGTTTGCGGCTGATACCTGGAACGTCGTTGGCTTCGACATAAGTTTCGGCGTGTCCGCTCTACCAACATCGCGCGCAACCGGCGTACGAAGAGCCGCCAAGACCATGCCAGAGTTGCCGGCATCAGCCACGACAATGGGATTATCGGGGCTGCACATACTGTTGATCGTCGACACCAGGTTACTGTGATCCCGAGTTGCCAGGACCGCTTCCGTCAGAATGGGTTCACTGTCAGTGCTTTGCCATGCCCACATCATCCCACCAAAAAGAATGGGACACGAGAAGGCGGCTGCAGCCAAGAACATGTTCTTCATTGACGTCTCCCCTTTCGTGAAGCAGGTGATCACGCTTGTCGACTATCGCTGGCCCGGATGGCCGAGGATTGGTCTGCCTCCCGCCTGCGCGTGCGCACAGAGGTGACACAAGAGCCAGTTGCCTTGCACCGAAATACTTCGCCGCGCTGTTGTGAAATACCTCACAGAAGCACGGCACCGCTCACTCCAAGCTGGCCCAGCAAGTCTTTGCGTCAGCTAGGAGAGATCCTGGTCGTCGGAAACTTTTGAGTCGCCATTGGCGGCGGCACGTCTGCCAGGTCGAGGGTCAACTGGTGCAGGCTTAGCGAACCCGATAGACCGCTCGTAGATCGGCTGCAGGGGGTCCCTTCGCATCGGCTGGCGGCGCACTTCCCAGGAAACGGCACCCTGGCCGCGCGGCGTGGCGTCGGCCAAGATGACGGCCGGTCCCGGCGATCAAGACGCGGCGCCGGCGAGGAACTCAGCATAGCGCTCGCTGTTGGCATGACGGTTCCAGCCGACCCGTGATTGATGTCCGTTTGTTACGAAACCAGGCCTTCCAAGGCATATCCCCGCACGCGGTCGTAACACTCAGTCGGCACTTGGTGGGCTTACAGGCTTTCGCGCTGAACGTTTGGCTGGCCATAGTCGATGGCGAGTCACGGCCTCAGTGGTCTCAGCGCGCCTGGCTGCAGCTCAACCCCGGTGCCCAGGCGATCAATGTCGATCTCCGAAACCGAGACCGACATCGCGTAAGCCTGTTCCAGGCCTTCGGGTGTGATGCGCTCGCCTGCGTGGGCGCAACGCACGAGATAGGCGTAAGAGCCTTCGCCTTCGTCGCATTCGTCGCTCATGTTCTATTGCTTATTGTGATTCCGTGAATGGTCATCCATTGATCATGATTAGTCATATGGGCGAAGGAACGCGGCCACGGACGAACGCGGATGATTGTCTTCCCCCTGCGTCGCTCGGTCGGGTTTAAGGCGGCGACGGCATCGTCGAGGGGCGAGACGTTGCCGATGTTCGTCCGCAGGCGTCCATCCCGCACGCGCTGGACGATCTCAGTCAGTTGGAGCGCGATCCAACACGCTGCTTAGACCGAGGACACCAAGCGCAGCAAACAACAGGTACGATTGCAACACGTTTAAGGGAGTATTCGCCAAGAAGTTAGCCATCGCAAATGAGTTCGCTGCCACAAGAAAAGTTACCGCTAGTGCGATCCTCCCCTTCCAGAGCAATGTGCCCAAAGCAAGTTCTCTGGCGATCAGTGAGACTAAGCAATAGGCGAAAGCAGGCAGTAGTACGCCGTAATGGTGCTCCCAAGCAACGGGCGATGCCATACTGAAGCAGATACCCGCGAACATGAGTGAGAGTATCGATCCATGTCCAAGCGGGCGCCGCCAATCGAACAGCCCTATCAGCACTAGGACTGCGCTGGTTAGTCCCGTGGCCCCGGACACAATCGGATCGTGCGGCGCGAACTTTGCTGGTTCCCATTCAAGATTGTTACTGCTTTGAAGCAGGCGGTTCAGCAGTCCGTTGACAGACTGGTTTGGGAAGAAGCTCTCACCGTGCGAGCCAATGAACGAAAGCACCTTCAGGTACGCAAATGGCCAACCTGGACCGTATAGTGCGGCAGAGGCAACTAGGCCAAGAGCCACCGGCACGAGCAAACCGGCAACGAAACGCCAATCGCGTCTCAGCAGGCCCCAAACGAGAAAAAGTCCCATCTGCGGCTTGATCAGCGTGGACAGGCCGATAAGGATGCCCGCCACGCTAAGGTGGCCACGTATGTAACTGTAGCAAGCGAAGACAAAGAATGCGTCGAGCACCACCTGGATTTGCCCAAGCTCGAGCGCCCTTAGCAATGGATAAAAGCACAGGGTCCCCATTGCTGCCACAGCAGCTAAGAGCAGACGACTTTGTCGGTCGAAACGTAGCCTCGCACATTGTAACCGATCGACCAAACCCAACGTCACGAGCACCATACCGACAACGACGCCTACAAAGGACAATAAGTTAGCCAAATTCAGCATTCGGATCGAAGTTTCGGTATCCGTAGGCAGCCACTCGATGAACAGTAACGATGTGGCGGGGTACTGGAACTTAATGCCCTTCCCAAAGAACAGAGCCTGATACACATCCTGGCGCGAATGAGTCGCCAGCCAATGCCGCGCAGCGATCATTGGTTGCCAGGAGTCATTGTCGAATTCGAAAGCCACCAACGCATGGTATGCTGCGTGCAAATTGCTGTGGATGTAGCCCCAAGCGGGCTTGACCGGATATGTTAGGTACTGAATGGCCAGCAGGATGAAGCTGACAGATAGCATCGCCGCTGGTATCACCCAAAGCGCAGTAACCAGGAACTTATGCTGCAGCCTCGCACCTGCAACTGAGCGACCAAGATTGGGGGATTCGTTGACTGCCGACTGAATATCAAGCGTCCGCCTTGCATGTTCTTCTGGCATATCGGGGTCGGTACCCTTTCATTATCAATGCGTGCGTTGTCCAATGCGGCCTCTGGTTAAGGCCGTTTTGCAGTAAGGGCGGCTATAAGGACGCACCTTGCCGAATAGTCGGTCGCTCATCGGTAACTTGGATGAGCAATGGCATCTCTGTACTCACTGCCATTACTTGACCGTCGGCGGTCATCCATTCCAGACAATGTGCTTTAGAAAATCGCTCTCAGCACTATCTGCGCGAGTTGCACTGTGATGACCCCAGAACAAACTCATACTCAAGCCGCTCCCAAGAAGACATATGCGTGGACCGGCGACCAGCGCCCGGACCACCGGCCAGCCGATCACCCATCTGGCGAGGCGCGACTGGTGGCCAGGCTCGCGCCATTCCAACAATGGATCGCCCCTCAAAAAGTGGGCGGCCGGTGATCAGCAAACAAACCGGCCGCCCAGTGCTTAATCGAACCAGTGCCGCGCCCCTACTGGAGAGCACGGCAGCACGGACGCTACGTCTGCGTTGTCGGGGGTGCCAGCAGCCGCTGCGTGTATATGCACCAATCCCATACCTGTTCCTGGCGAACAGGCGGGGGCGCCGCAATCCCTGCACGGTGGCCGTCTCCGTCGGCACACCGGGTTTCGCTTCCGGGCGTAGGACCCATTCGCGCATCCGTCAGGAACTTGAGGCGGGCTCCCCTGACCGCCCTCAACCCCCTGGATTTCCACCACCGCCCCAGAACGGGGCGAGCCACGGCGGCCACCGCTTATCGACGATCACGATGGCGATTTCGTGCGCCGGTATTTTCGTAACATTACTATTCACAATTTGATCCAATCGATACTCGGACGCCTGACGTTGCGATGGTGCACCCGACGCAGGACACGTAGCAGTTCTCCTAGGCACGACCGTTCGAACTGCTGGCGCCGCCTTCCGGTCGTGATATGCCTCTGCGCCCACATTGACGAGCGAGCATGACCGTCCAGGAACAAGTGGATCGGGCCCATCGTATCGCCTATCGGCTGGTCTTCCCTGTCATGTGGTGCTGGTCGCGCGTGCTCCAGCGACACCGAGGCGTCGTGGTGGCTGTGTGGCTGGATGACACCGTCCTGGCCGTCAGGCATTCCTACAAGCCCGGCCTGCGCCTCGTAGGTGGCCGTGTCGGTCGCCGCGAGGATCATCGGCTGACGGCAGCACGCGAGCTACGGGAAGAGGTGGGTATCGCCATCGACCGGGACGCCCTGCGCTTGGTGGTGGTGGCTCCGACTGAGCTTGGTCTCGACTACCTCTACGAAGTGCGCGTGACGGAGAAGCCAGAACTGGTGGTCGATCGCCGGGAGATCGTCGAAGCTTGCTTCGTGCCCCCTCGCGTGCTGCGCGAGATGCGCTTCCAGGACGATATCGGCAAGTATGTGCGGCGACATGCCGGGTTGAGTTCGGAAGCGATGTGAACGGCGTATCATACCCGCACCTCGGCGGAGGTTGGGTCCCTTAGTCTCGAATTGAATTGTATCGGAATACACTTGGACGATTGTTTGGAGGGCAGCCATTCCTAAGTTTCATTGGACCGTGCTGCGGCCACGGAGCCAATCGGCGGGTGGCGCGAAGCACGCGGCAACCGGGCGGCCGGCCCGGATCGTTGCCGACCGCCCGGCCTTTCTTGGTGCAATGCGGGCGTTCGGAGGTTACTCCTGGGCATCAGCAAGAACCGCCTAATCAAGGGCGCAACATGGATCGGGTTCATCCTGATTGCCCTCTTATCTTGGGCAGCGATCATTCTGATCGTCCGCGCTCTGTAACGTCCGCAAAGGACCTCGGACGAGAATAAGGGTCATGACTGATCCGCTCAAACCCACGACAGGCGAATTGCTCCGCGATCGGCAACAACAAAGGACGGTGTTCGGGATTGTCGGCTGGCGTTTGGCTTAAGCCTCCTGCTTTTGACCGGTCAGCTCGCCTGATCCTGCGGTATTGGCGCTGAATGTGCGTGATACTCGCCGACCGAGTGCCGGAACCGCTGCCACACTGGCGTAGGTAATACATTTACGCTCAGACTGCCTCGTCAGCATTGGGACGATTACCAATAGAGCAGCGGATACGCTTGACCCTCCACCCCGGGTGCTGCTCCAGCCACTGCGGCAGCATCGTCATGCCTTCCACTTGGCAGGCCGACATCCCGATGAATGGCCGTTCGACCGGGACCACGATGTGGCACACATCGCCGGCGAGCGAGCAGACCAGAAGCGAAAGGTAGACAGGCATGCGCCCTTCCTGGGGGAGTGATTGGCCGGTGGCCTTTCGGCTTCGAAACCATGTTGCGCGGATTGCGCAACGAGAGGCGTGCGTAGGCGCAAGGTAACAGAGATCGGCGCTTATTTGACATAAGTCATAGATTGTATTTCGGCGGCAGCTTTTCCCGGTTCGCGGGAACCGGAGGTGTCACGTGGCCTTCCGGTGCGGCTGCGGTGCCGGGCTCAATGCGTCGGAGAACTCAGACCTGCCCCACTACGGTCCGTGGTTGTGTCACCATTCCGAACACGGACCCGAAAACCTCGCCCAATCGCTCTCGAAAGCCCCTGCGCTCGTCACACTCCACCGCCGCTGAAGAAGCGGCCGATGGGGCCAGTAATACGGCTGAGCGAACAGGAGCCCGCGACAGCGGCCAAAAGCAGCACCGTCCGTTATCAAGCCGAAGCGAAGGCCGGGGAACTCGATGCTCGCCCACCTGCTCGACGATTCGACCCACAGGAGCCTCGCCCGCGAGGGGATCGGGTCGATGAGCTGTTCCGCGAATGGTGCGCCAAACTACATCTGGCGTTGGAACGGGAGCACTATCAGCCTTCGTAGTGACGGGCGCTATGATGCCTCGGGAGTCGTCTGTCTGCATTTCGCGGGCGAGCGCCTCGTAATCTTCCGCCAATTTGCGCAGTCCCTCACAGGTCTGCTCATCGGTCATGTGGGCGGCAAGGATTCGGTAGCGAGCGGCGTAGGCTAGGAGTTCAGCGGCATCCATTTTCCCCAAAGGATGGCATCACAGCGAGGTTGAACAAGCCGCATAATTTGATCACTTCAAGGGGACGAACCCCGCTTTGGGAGGGAGGGGCGTGCCAGAGAACCGGGAACCCGCGATCTATTGCGAGCGAGCCGGGGCGTGGCGAGAGAAGGCCGCGACCTTACCGGAACGACCCCGAGCGAGCAGTCTGCTTGGGGCTCGCTGAAGGATATGAGAGACTGGCGATGCTGATCGAAGAGCGGAGGTGCGCCGCAGTTGCCCGGGCGGTGGGAGAGAAATAGATCGGGGAAAGCGCCCCAGGCAGCGCGCGCTGTTCGCCCGCCGCGATGCGCTTCCCTGTGACGCGGCATTGGGAACGAAGTGCCTTGAGGCGGCCGTTGACGTGCCCCTCCTTTCCCAATTTGGACCCATTGGCCGCTGCGTTTCTTGCCAAACCGGTGCCAGCGTCGCATGCCGTGGCTGGTCCGACGGCGACGTATGGGAGCTTGGGCAATCGACTTAACCACATCGCAGCCACCCCCGCAGTCGCTGTTGCGCCATAGACGGCGCGTACCATTATAGCCTCAGCCGTACGCCGGCAAAGAAGGACGGTCCAGGGGTCTGGTAGCCGTTCACCGGTTCCCAGCGCGAATAGAACAGGTTTCGCCCATTGGCGAAGAGCTGGACCTGCTTTGTAAGGTCATATGTAACCGTCAGGTTGAAGAGCATCCCCTGGCGATTAGCGACGATGTTGCCGGTGGAATTGCCATTGTTGTCAACCAGGAAGTCCGGGAAGGCGCCGGTGAACAGGAACTCGGGCGCGATCGACAAGCCGGGGAGGGGGGTTATCGTCGCGTTGAACGCCGCGGAACTTCTTGGCCGTCGCGTCAGCTGCGTGCCCAGATCGGCGTTCTGCGCGTCAGTGTAGGTATAGCTGACGTCGAGGGCGAGCCATCGCGTGGCCTGCAGCGCAAACTCGGTTTCGACGCCCTGAATGTGCGCCGAGCCAACGTTCACCGCTGTATTGACCGGGGTGAACACGGCGACGATCAGGTTCTGGATTTGCTCGTTGAAATAGGTGGCGCTGACGCTGGCGATCCCCACGGTCGTAGTGAAACCGACTTCCCAGCCTTGTGCGCTCTCCGGCTTGAGCTTGGGGTTGCCGACATACCCGAAGGAGTCGACCCCGAAGCGGTCGAACAGCGACGGTGCCCGGAAGGCGGTGCCGTAGGCGGCCTTGAAGCGTGTCAGGATTTCGGGAACGTCGAGCACCCCGCCGAGCCGCCAGGTGAAGGGCTGGTCGCCATCGACCCAGTCCTGACGGATTTGGCCGGTCAGTGTCAGCCGTTGCAGCAGCGTGGTCTGCAGGCCAGCATAGACGGCATCATCCGTCATCGAGGCCTTGGCTGATTGCGCGAAGGGAGACCCAAAGAAGGACTGGTTCACCTTCACGTTGATGTTGTCCGCAGTGTGCTCATAGCCGAAGGTCAGATCGCTTGCCGAAAGCGTCGCCACCGAGATCAGATCTGACAAGTGCACCGTATTGTTCCATTGCAGGTCGGTGCGATAGCTGTGGTAGCGCGAATCGTTGGTCGCCTGGTTGGGGTCGAGCGCGTTCAGCGCCTGGGTGTAGTGCCTGTCGCCCTGCAGCCGCCCGACAAAGGCACTGGTCTCATAAGCGCCGTTGAACAGCTTCGACGTGACGCCGACCCGACCGAGCAACGTATCGTCTGTGCCGGTCGAGTTGCTGTTGTCGAAGGTGGGATTGCCGAGGGCGTTGAAGCCAAAGACCGCGCGCCGGGCCCGCAGGAATAGCGACAGGCGCGTCCCTTCGATCGGCGTATAGCCAAGGTTCAGAGTGCCGATCGTATCGGCGAATCCTTGCGGGACACCGGTATAGATGGACTCGCGCTGTGGTGTGGTGTCGTAGCCGCGGAGGTCCTCACCTTCCACGGTGGCGGAGTAGTCGAATGGTCCCTCGATGCCGGAGGCGTTCGCGTTCCCTTCGATCTGTTTGGGGTAACCCCCGGCGAGTTCGCCGGTCAGGTGGAAGCCAGGTTCGTGTCCCCGCCGCGAAATCAGGTTGATTACACCGCCGATCGCACCGGAACCATACAGCGCCGCCATCGGGCCACGAACCACCTCGATGCGCTCGACATCGGCCAGCGTATCGACGCCGAAATTGAAGGCGCCGGACGAGTCCGAGGCATCGTTCAGTGGCATGCCGTCACGCAGCACAAGCACCTGGTTGGAATTGGTGCCGCGCACGAACACGCTGGCATTGCCACCCGGGCCCCCAGACTGGCTGACGCGTATGCCAGGAACCGCCGAGAGCGCATCGGTAAGTGTGAGATAGCCGCGTTGCTCGATGGTCTGCCGGTCGATCACCGTCACACCAGCAGGGATCTCCGTCACCGGTGTTGGGATCCTTGTAGCGGTGACGACGGTCTCCGGCATTGACTGGGGTTCGTCGGCGAATGACGTCGCGATCGTCATCGCCCAGACAGTAGGAATCCAAAGCAGGCGAACACCGCGCCTTCGTGCGTTCAGCCAGTGCGCTTGAGACCTCCGCATTGCGGGACCTCCCATCGACAGTGAGTCGACAGCCCGCGCGGGTTCACCCCCCGCTGCATCGATACACCCCGCCCGATGCACGCGCGCAGTCTCGACGCCGGCCGGTCTCCTGGCTCGCGGGTCATCGTCCGTTCGCGCCTTCTCGCCTTTCGGCAATGGCATGTGCGAACTGACTCGCCGCGCACAGTTGCGGGGGCAGCAGCCTTGCTCTCGACGTTGAACCGAGTGCCTTGCTTTCCCGTTTCAGCCCTTGCCCTCGGACTCGATCCGCGGGCTTGCGGGCCACCTGCGTCTCCCATCAGAGTAACCGGTTCAAGGGAGTACGCAATGATCCCACATATCGAGTTCCAACCAGAGGCCAGCGCACCGCTCGATGGCATCCGCGTGGTCGATCTGTCGCGTCTGGTGGCAGGCAACATGCTGAGCCTGCAACTCGCTGATCAGGGCGCGGAAGTGATCAAGGTCGAGGATTCGCGTACTGGCGATCCCTTGCGCGCATGGCGGGTCAAGGGGCAGTCCCTGCACTGGAAGGTATATGCCCGCAACAAGAAAAGCCTGGCACTGAACCTTCGTACGGCAGTGGCACGCGATGCGCTGATGGACCTGCTGACCGCAAGCAATGTGCTCATAGAGAACTATCGGCCGGGCACGCTGGAAGAGATGGGATTTGGTCCGGAGACGCTGCACGAGCGCAATCCCGGCCTGATCATCGTTCGCATCACCGGGTTCGGACAGGACGGACCGTATCGCGACCGGCCTGGCTTCGGAACGCTGGTTGAAGCCATGTCAGGATTTGCGGCGAAGAACGGCTATGGAGATCGACCACCGGTGCTGCCGCCACTTGCCCTGGCTGACATGGTGGCAGGTCTGTATGGCGCCTATGCGGTGATGATCGCGCTGCGTGTGGTTGAACGAGGTGGCAAGGGTCAGGTGATCGACCTGCCGTTGTTGGACCCCATCATTTCCATTCTGGGGCCGGATGCGGCGATTTATCGCGTATCAGGTGAGCGGCCGCAACGCACCGGTTCGCGCTCGCTGACAACTTCGCCACGCAATGTCTATGCGACGAAGGATGGTCGGAATATCGCGATATCAGCGTCTATCCAGGCGATGGCAGAGCGGGTGTTCCGGGCAATCGGGTGCCCGGAGATGATCGACGATCCGCGCTTTCGCACCAACACCGATCGAGTGCGGCACATCGACGAGTGCGACGGCGCGGTGGCGGCCTTCATCGCGGAGCGCACGTTGGACGAAGCGATGGCGGTGTTCAGCGCGGCTGAAGTGACAGCCACGCCGGTCTATGAGATCGATCAGCTTGTTGCCGATGAGCATATCCAGGCGCGGGGCGTGATTGTGGAGGCACCGGACGCAGAAGCCGGATCGGTGCTGATGCACAACGTGATTCCCCGTCTGTCGGAAACGCCCGGCAAACTGCGGCGCCCTGCCCCCGCGCTGGGCGAACATACGCGGGAGGTGCTGAAGGCTATTGGGTATTCCGAGGCACAGATTGCGGCCCTGATCGAAGAGCGGGCGGCGAAAGCCTCCTGAAGTCTCTCCTGTCATTGCGAGGGAGCAAAGCGACGAAGCAATCTCGATGAGCTTGAGCTAAATCAGAGCAGGGGACAGATCGCGCCACTCGGGATTCATGCCGTTGATCAACGCAATCTTCCTGCGTCGCGAACCAGCCTTGATCTGCTTCTCGCGAGCGATCGCATCGTTCACTCCCGCGAATTCCTCGAAAAAGTGCACCAGCTTTTGGACATTGTATCGCCTGGTAAATCCAGGAAACGTCTTCGCTCGGCGTTCGCCGACACGCCGAAGCAGATCATTGGTTACCCCAGTGTACGGCACCGTGTGCCGGTCATCGGTCAGGATGTAGACGTAGTATCGGTGCGCCATTGGCTCAAGCTTGCTTCGTCGCTACGCTCCTCGCAAACGACACGGGGGCCCTGATGCGCACTGATCTTCCTTCCTGGCGCTCGCTTCTCTTCGTGCCGGTCACGGCGGAAAGGTTCGTGCGCACCGGTGCCGATCGCGGTGCAGACGGCATCATTCTCGACCTGGAAGACGCTGTCGCTCCAGCGGAGAAGGAGCGGGCACGAACGTTGATCGCCGGTGCGATCCCGCAGGTCGCGCGCAATGGCGGCGACGTGCTGGTGCGAGTGAACCGCCCATGGCGGCTCCTGGTGCGCGACCTGGAAGCAGCCGTCATACCAGGTGTAGCCGCTTTGATGCTGACCAAGGTGGACAGCCCGGAACACGTCCAGGCCGTCGCAGAGATCGTCGGGGAACTGGAATCCGACCGGGGCCTGCCCATCGGAAAAATACAGTTCGTGGTATTGGTCGAGACGGCTGCCGGCTTTTTCCGCATCGAGGTGATCGCGAAGGCGCACCCGCGCATCGTGGCACTCAGCCTGGGAACCGAGGACTTCACCGCGGATGTCGGCATGCTGCCCGACCCCGAGGCGCTGATGTATCCTAAGCAACACACGCTGTTCGCGGCACGCGCCGCCGGCATACTGCCGTTTGGGTTCATCGGATCGATCGCCGATTTCCGCGACCAGGACGCGTTCCGCGCCATCGTGCGCCGATCCAAGCGCTTCGGTTTCGTCGGCGCCAGTGCGATCCATCCGCTGCAGGTGCCGGTGTTGAATGAGGAATTTTCGCCCACCGATGCGGAAGTGCAGCGCGCCGAACGCATGGTCGCGGCCTATGATGCCGCATTCGCCCAGGGCCTTGGCGCGGTACAGTTCGAAGGTGCGATGATCGACGTTCCAGTGGTGCAGCGGGCGAAGAATGTGATCGCCCGCGCAACCGCGATCAGGCAACGAGCTGCAGCCAGATAAGAGTGACGCGGAAGTCTGCTGGCAAACAAGAACCAGTTGCACGAACCAACGGAGGCTGACGGAAATGCAGAGCAATCCATTGCGGGCCGCGCTGGAGCGTGGCGAGTTACAGATCGGCACTTGGGTGAACCTGGTGCGGAGCCCAGCGATTCTGCCTTTGCTGAGGGCGGCCGGACTCGACTTTGCGCGCGTCGACATGGAGCACACCGCGGCCTCGATGGAGGACATCGCCAACCTTGCGCTGCTGTCGCGGGCGTTGAACTTTCCCATCGCCGTGCGGCCACCGAAGGCCAATCGTGAATGGATCACCCGGCTGCTCGATATCGGCGTCTGGAATCTGCACTGCCCACAGGTGGAAAACGCCGCGCACGCCGCTGAGATTGTGGCAGCTTCGCGCTATGCGCCACTCGGACTGCGCGGCAATGCGGGCCACAGTCCGGGGACCGATTTCGATACGACTGGCACCGCAACTGAGAGACGCGCGTTCGCCAACCGGCAGGTTTTCGTGACGGTGATGTTCGAGACAGCCGCCGCGTTCGACGATCTCGATGCAATTGCGGCGATGGATGGCGTCGACGCATTGACGCTCGGTCCCGCCGACCTGGCGCAGGATCTTGGCGTATTCGGCACACCGGATCAGGCACGCGTGCTCGACGAGAAGCGGGACCTCGTGTTGGCCGCCGCGCGGCGTCACGGCAAGACATGCGCCATGCTGTGCTCGAGCTTCGAGCAGGCGCAGCAATGGAAGGCTGCCGGTGCACTGTTGCTGGCCTATTCGAGTGATACCGAGGTGTTGCAGGGTGCCTATCGGCAGGCGATGACCCGCATCAAGGGTTGACCAGGCTACTGCCAGGTTTCGCTGGACCCCTTGCGGCGCATCGAGCGCGGCGCTGCCGGTAGCTGTTCGATCGGCTTGCCAAATAGCCATCCCTGGCCATGGGCAATCCCAAGATTCCGGGCGAACACTGCCTCGGTCTCGTCCTCGATCATTTCACCGATCACTTTGCAGCCCAGCTCATCGCATAATACGCAGATTGATCTTATCAGCGCCCGCTCACGGTTTCGGTCACTCGCTGCCTTCAGGAACGGACCGTCGATCTTCACGAAGTCGACATTGAACTGCCTCATGTAGTTGTACGCGGTGGCTCCGGCGCCGAAGTCATCGAGGCATATGGCATGTCCGGCGGCCCTCAGCTGCGCCAGAAATTCCTCTGCTTGGGCAAGGTTGTCCACCGCAGCCGATTCGGTGAGCTCGAACAGCAACCGGTGGCGAGCACCACCCAGTCGGGCAGCAACATCGAGCAATGCCCTACGAAACGCTTCGTTCTGCACCGACCGACCCGACACGTTGACGGCAACGCTGGCTTTGTCGCTTCGCATGATCGCCTCAACCGCACGGCGACACACAATGAGGTCGAGCTCGATAATCAGGCCAAGGTCTTCGCTGAAGGTTACCGTCTCGAAGGTATTTGCCCCATTGGGGAAGCGCGATAGCGCCTCGTAGTGATGCACCGCCCGCGTCGCGAGATCTACAACCGGTTGATAGACGAGCATGAAGCGCTCATCCGCTAAAATCCTTCTGGTGTCGGCGAAGCGGGTTACCGCCTGGTTCATGGCCTTTGTCAGACCGGACTCAAGCGACGCCACGTCGAAATCGCTGCCTTGCGACTTGACGAAGGTGTTCAGTGCATAAGAGAGCGCACGGCTTGCCTCTTCGTTGGTCAGGTCGCCAAACGAGAGCGCAATGCCGGCAATGCGTGATGCGACCTGGCCTTCCGGTATCCCTGCTTCGCTGATTGCCTCGGCGATGTCCGAGGCAAGTGTCGTGTCTTGTTGGCCGGGGTGGCCAGCTTTGGTGACGATGCCAAACGCGTCCTCGCTCAGGCGTCCAGCAGCGTCGCCGCCGACCGATGCGGCGCGTAATGCAGCGCCGATCTCTTCCAGCAGTGCGCTGGCCCGCTCCGGCGGCAATTGGCGAGCGGCGCCAGACAGGCCATCCAGCCGGATCAGCTCCAGGCGGCGTGGTCCTTTCGCCAGGTCAGAACCCAGACGCTTTGCGGCAGCACTGAATGCCTCCTGCGAGAGCAGGCCGGTGCTTGCATCGCGTTCCTGGGGCGGTCCGACCAGGGCATCTGGAACTAGCGTGATGGTGATGAAAATTCCGTCACCGCGATCCGGCAACCGGCAACCCCCAAGCAGCACGGGCCTCATGGTCCCGTCCGCACGGGCGATCCGGACGACTGCAGGGTCGATGCGGAAGCTGACCTGAATCTGCTTCAGCAATTGGCGAACCAGCAAACGATCGCACGAGGCGACAAGGTCAAAGATTGGTTGACCCACCAGGGCTTTGGTGTCCGCGTCCAACACCGCGTGCGCAGCGCCGGACGCCGCGACCACAGTGCCTGCGCCACCCACCTCGATCAGCAGATCGGCAGCCGCAAATGCGAAGGCCACGTGCCGATCGCGCTCCAGCCGCAAGTGCCTGACGATGTGCTCAGGAATTTCGCTGGTCATCGGGCGAGGCTCGCACGACCCCTGTTCGGCACCATCCATCTCGGCAGAGATGGGTTACGATTTGGTTGCCCCGGCCCCACGTTCCCCAAAGGCCCGATCGAGGGTCAGGCCTGTATTGCGCGCGGGCCGGTTACCTGCCCACCCACTTCGGCGCGCGCTTCTCCATGAACGCCGTCCGGCCCTCCTTGTAGTCGGCGCTGTTGAAGCAGATCTCGGACATCCGCTTGATCGCTGCCATGTCCCGCTGGCTTTCGTCCTTCAGCATCTCGTTGATCGTGAGCTTCGATGCAGCCACCGACAGGGGAGCGCTGTCGGCGATAGTGCGGGCGATATCCAGCACCTCGTCGTTAAGCTCCTCCTCCCCGACCATCTTGTTGATCAGGCCGATCCGTTCCGCCTCTGCCGCGTCGATTCGCCGCGCGGTATACAGGATCATGCGCGCATGCGCGGGCCCTACCAGGTCGATCAGCCGCTTCACCGAGTCAGGCGCATAGGCGATCGACAGCTTGGCAGCCGGGATACCGAACAGGCTGTCCGCCGAGGCAATGCGCAGGTCCGCCTGCATGGCGATCGCCAGCCCGCCACCCAGGCAGAAGCCGCGGATGCGCGCGATCACCGGCTTGGGGAAGCCGCCATACTTGGCTCGCCCGACGCCAGCCAGACGCTCATATTCCTGCTGAGCGTCGGCATTGGAACGGTTCTTTTCAAACTGGCTGATATCCGCGCCCGAGACGAATGCCTTATTGCCTGCACCGGTCAGCACAACAACCCGCACCGAGGAATCCTCGGCGAACTCATCAAGAATCTCCCCCAGGCCGGTCCACATCTCCAGCGACATCGCGTTGCGCTTCTCAGGCTGGTTGAAGGTGACCAGCCCAACGCCATCGTCTTTCGCCGCGAGCATTTTGCCGCCCGCATACTCGCGAGTGACCGCTCCTCCCGGGAAGTCGTTCATCAGATCGCCCCCTTCTTGCGCATCTCGGCGATCTCCTCCTTGCTATATCCGACCGAGGCGAGGACCTCGTCCGTGCTCGACCCCATCTCCGGCGTTGCCAGGCGGATGTCCTTGGAGAAGCCCGTCATGCTGATCGCCGAGGCCACCACATCCACTTCGCCGACCGCAGGTGAATGCATCGGCGCGGCCATGCGAAGGTGCTGCACCTGCGGGTCGGCAAACACCTGATCAATGCTGTAGATGGGACCGCACGGTACCCCAGCGCCCTCCAGCAGCTCGATCCAATACTCCGACGGCTTGTGTCGTGTCACATCACTGATCGCCCCATTGATCTCCTTGCGATGCTTGCTGCGCGACACCTGGTCCTTCCACTCCGGCTTGTCCTTCCAGTCCGGCTTGCCGATCGCGTCGCAGAAGCGGCCGAACACGCGGGCGGAACTGGCGGCGATGTTGATATGGCCGTCGGAGGTGGGAAACACGCCGGTCGGAATGCCGGTCGGATGGTCATTGCCCGCCTGCGGTGCCACCTCCTTGGCGATCAGCCAGCGCGAGGCCTGGAAGTCCAGCATGAAGATCTGCGCCTCCAACAGGCTGGTGGTGACCCAGCGGCCGACGCCGGTCCGCTCGCGGTCGTAGATCGCCATCATGATGCCGAGTGCCAGAAGGTTGCCCGCAGTCAGGTCGTCGATCGGGATGCCAACGCGTACCGGGCCTTGGCCAGGCAGGCCAGTGATCGACATCAGCCCGCCCATGCCCTGCGCGATCTGATCCACCCCGGCGCGATGACCGTAGGGGCCGGTCTGGCCGAAGCCGCTGATGCTGCCGTACACAATTCGGGGATTCACTTCCTTTACATCGTCATACGAGACCTTCAGCCGGTGCTTTACCTGCGCCCGCATGTTCTCGACGATGATGTCGGCGGTCTTCACCAGGCGCATGAACGCGGCATGGCCTTCCGGCGACTTCAGGTTCAGTGTGATCGCGCGCTTGTTGCGATGCAGATTCTGGAAGTCAAAGCCATGACGGCTGCCGGTGATCTCCTCGCCATCCGTGGCTGGGGGCTCGATCTTGATGACGTCGGCGCCCCAATCCGCAAGATGCCGCACCGCGGTGGGTCCCGCCCGCGCGAGCGTCAGGTCCAGCACCTTCAGCCCGTTCAACGGCAGCCGCGTCTGCGCCTGGGCCAACATGGTCTTGTCGGTGGGGCTCTCCGGCATCCCTGGTCTCCTCTCGGTCTAGTCCGAATACTCCGCCGCAATCGGCCGCCGCTCAAGAGCCGCAATAGTGGACGGCCCTCGCCGGACCAGCGATGAACGCGGTTGACTTGGCACTCGTGCTGGCGGTCGACGGCTCGGCGAGCGTCACTTACGAAGAATTCGGCCTCATCGCCGGCGGCATGGCGGCCGCGCTGCGGGAACCGACGATTACCGACGCCCTGATCGGCGGCCCGGCCAAGGCGAGCCTCTGCTCGCTGCTGCTGTGGTCAGGCACCGGGGCACAGGAGGTGATCACCGGCTGGACCCTGATCGCCTCCAAGTCCGATGCCAGCGCCTTCGCCGACCAGGTGGACAACATGCCCCGCATCGTGACGGCCGGGGAAACAGCAATTGGTGAAGCGTTGCTCGCATCGCTGACACTCCTCAGCCACATTCCGGACACGCCCGCGCGTCAGGTGGTAAACGTGATCGGCGACGGCAGATCGAACAGCGGCATCGCACCCGGCCCGGTTCGCGACCGCATGGCGGAGGCGGGCATCACTATCAACGGCCTCTGCATCCTGCACGAGGAACCAGATCTGCTGGCGTCGTACACGCGCGAGGTGATCGGAGGACCGGACGCCTTCGCCGTGACCTGTCAGGACTACCCCGCTTTCGCCGCCGCAATGAAGCAAAAGCTTGCGCGCGAATTGAACGTGCCGATCGTATGAGTAAACCAGAATGCCCTAACGACGTTGCAACGGGTTGGCTGGGAGGGAGCGTCGCATGAGTGCACGCACCGCAGAGGCAATCGATACCAAAATGGAGGAGACGATCGCAGACGTTCGCGACCCCGCCCCGGCAGCGACAGCACCGCAAGACGACGAAGAGGACATGCCGCTGCCGACGGAGCCGCGAACGATATTCCTGGGTGGCCTGTTTTTGCTGGCCCTGCTGGCCGCCCTCTATGTCGCCGCACCGATTGTGCTGCCGGTCGTATTGGCGATCGTGTTGAAGCTGCTGCTGCAGCCGCTGGTGCGGCTTCTTGATAGAGCAGGCGTGCCGCATGCGCTGGGGGCGCTGGTCGCCATCTTTATGCTGGTGATGGCTCTTGCCGGGATCATCAGCGGCGTGGCCGGACCGGCGACCTCGTGGGCCGGCAAGCTGCCGGAAGCCATTCCACAAATTCAGCAGCAGCTTGCGTTTCTTGCCCGACCGATCAGCTCAGTTCAGTGGATGATGGCGCAGCTGCAGGGCGTTGCCGGCATGGGTGTCAGCCTGCCGCAGGGGTCATCCGAACACTCGGTCAACGTAATGGGGATGCTGTTCAGCGGCACGACGACGGTTGCCGCCGGCCTGTTCACGACGCTGATCGTCTTGTTCTTCCTGCTGGTCTCCGGTGAGACGTTCATGCGCCGGTTGGTCGAGATTCTGCCGACCTTTGCCGAGAAGCGTCAGGCGGTGGAGATCACGATCGACATTGAGCGAAACATCTCCGCCTATCTCATCACCGTGTCGGTCATCAATGTCGTCGTTGGTCTGCTGACGTTTCTGGTCATGTGGCTGTGTGGGGTCGCCAACCCTCTGCTTTGGGGCGTGACCGCCTTCGTCATGAACTTTGTGCCGATCCTCGGCCCGATGGCGGCCATCGTTATCTTTCTGATGGCCAGCGTGCTGTCACTCGGCGTCACTTGGTGGGCGCTGTTGCCGGTCGGCCTCTATTTCCTGATCCATGTGCTGGAGGGGGAAATCGTCACCCCCATGTTGATGGCTCGCCGTTTCACCATCAATCCGGTGGCAGTCATCCTTGCGCTGCTGTTCTGGTACTGGATGTGGGGTGTGCCAGGCGCGATCCTGGCGGTGCCGATGCTGGCCATTACCAAGATCATGTGCGACGACATCCGCCCGCTGCGGGCGTTCGGGCACTTCCTCGAAGGGTGACACAGGTCGGAAGGCTTGCGCCTGTCCCTTGGCAGTCCGCACAAATATAAAGCGACCGCAGGCGCAGCTTGCCGTCAGCAGTTTTGTTAAGATGCGTGAAGCGCTGCGCGCAGAAAGTGGGCTGCTGCTCAAGCCCTGAAGAAGCGCAGGAACCAGCCGATGACCTGCTCTGGTGCCTCTTCGTTGACATAGTGCCCCGTCGGCAACGCCTCTCCGCGCACGTCCTCTGCGCGTTGACGCCAGATTGTCAGCGGATCAGCAAAACGCTTCCCTACACTGCTCGACTTGCCCCACAGTACCAGGATCGGCATCGCAAGCTTGCGGCCAAGATCCGCTGTGTCGAGCTCGCAGTCGATCGTCGCCGCCGCGCGATAGTCGGCACATGAGCCGCGGATCGTCTTCTCATTGAAGCAGCGGACATACTCGTCCCAGATCACCGGTGGGATATGATCCAGACTGGCGGTCAGTTTCAGCAGCTTCTTGCGCATGAACCAATCAGCCGGGACGCTGCCCAACATGCGTTCGGGGAAATCGGCAGGCTGCGCCATGAACGGCCAGTGCCAACCACCGATCGCGCCCTCTTTGTCCATGGCCGCCCACATATCCAGCGTCGGAACGATGTCCAGGATCGCCGCCTTGATCACCTTGTCAGGATGATCGAGGCACATGCGATGCACCGTGCGCCCGCCGCGGTCGTGGCCGGCCACGAAGAAGCGTTGATAGCCGAGCGCCTGCATCACCTCGACCTGGTCCTGCGCCATGGCGCGGAACGAGTAATTGACGCCTCCCGGTTCCTCCACTGGTGCCGAGCTGTCGCCGTAGCCGCGCAGATCGGCGGCGACAACGTGAAAATGTTCGGCGAGCCGTGGCGCCGCAGCGTGCCACGAGGCGTGCGTCAGCGGATTGCCATGCAGAAGGAGCAGCGGCGGCCCGCTGCCACCATGGCGCAGGCGGATGCGGGCACCCGCGGTGTCGATGTCGGTGAGCGTGAAGCCAGGCATGATCTCCATAGATGTCAGCCCTCCGCGTAGTGTTCGATGATCGATCGCTTTTGAATCTTTCCGGTCGGACCCTTTGGCAGCTCGCGCCAGATCTCGATCGACTTCGGCACTTTGAAATCAGCGATTCTGCCGCGGCAGAACGCACGCAGCGTCTGCGAATCGACATGCTGCCCGGCTGCCACGCTTATGACCGCATGAATGCGCTCGCCCCAATGGGGATCCGGCAAGCCGACCACCGCAACCTCATTCACCGCCGGATGCTCCGCCAGCACGTTTTCGACCTCGGTGGGGAAGACATTATAACCGCCGGTCTTGATCCTGAACTTGGCGCGGTCGCTCAGATAGATGTAGCCACCGTCGTCGCGCCGTGCCATGTCGCCGGTATGGATCCAGCCGTCGCGGATGGTTTCCCGGTCCTTTTCCGGAGCGCACCAGTAGCCGGCGAATGCAACCTCGCTGCTTACGATCAGTTCGCCGATCTCGGCGACCGCGACATCACGACCATCGTCGTCAACGATGCGCACCTCGACAAACGGCAGCGGCTTTCCGGCGGATGCCAATATCTCTGGTCGTGTGGTAACGCCGAGTTCGTGGTCACTCGGAAACAGCATCATCGACATGCCCATGAGTTCGGTCGTGCCGTACATCTGCAGGAATGGCCGCCCGAATGCCGTCATAGCCTGCCGGATGGTCGCCGGCGGCAAGGGCGAGGCACCATAGCCGAACAGCCGCATCGCACTCACGTCGATCCGCGGCAACAGGCTGGACTCCAGCAGCGAGTTCAGCATGGTCGGCACCAGTACCGTGTTCGTCGTCCGCTCGCGTTCCATCAGCAACAGAGCACGCTCGGGGTTCCATGGCCCCACGATAACAGTGGCGGCGGCATGGTACAGGTTGCGCAGCATGTGCATGATCGGAATGCCGGCCGCCGGCATCGCGTGCAGCCAGCGGCTCGAGGCATCAATGCCTTCGCACATGGCGATATAAAGGATCGAGCGCAGGAACGGCTCGTGCGGGTAGATCGCCCCCTTCGGCAGCCCGGTCGATCCCGTAGTGTAGGCGATCATCGCAATGTCGTGCGGCGTCTCGACCAGCCCAGGCTCGTCCATTGCCGCCGCAATCAGCCGTTCGTATTCGCTGCCGGGCACGCCGAAGTCGATGACCCGGTTGACGCCAGTCGCTGACGCGAGCAGCGGCGCGTAATCCGCATGCACGAACAGTACCGAAGGCGAGCAGTCCGCGATCAGGGCAGCGATCTCGGGAGCAGCCAGGCGCGGGTTCAATCCCACGCGGATCGCACCGATCTTGACGCATGCGCCAAACGTCTCGGCGATTTCCGTACAGTCGGCCGCCAGTATCGCCACGCGGTGACCCGTACCGACGCCCAGCCGCCGCAGGACATGTCCCAGCGCATCGGTGCGGCGGTGGTAGACGCCCCAGGAGCAGCGTCTCTCCAGTTCGACGAAGGCGTCCTTGTCGCCCCAGTACATACCGTGATGGCGGATCAGACTCCCGAACGTCATCATGCGCCGATCACCGCCGCCGCAAATTCGGCCAGCATCGCCATCTCAACCTCGTCCGGGAAAAAGCCGACGTGGTGCCAGAGAAAGAACTCGTCCACGCCGTATGTCTCGCGTAGTCGACCGACCTCATCGGCCACCTGTTGCCGCGATCCCTCCCACATACGGCCAACTGGCACATTGTATGGCGGTGCGTTGTAGGCGTAGTTGAACAGCTCCAGAAATCCCCGCTTGATGTCCGCGCTTTCCGAGCTGTTTCTCCCAAGCACAAGATGGCCGCCAATCGCTACCGCATCACGCGCACTGGCACGGCGCCCGGCCGATTCCGCTGCTTTCACGTAGTTCTCAATGAGAATCGGGGTGAAGTGCTCCTTCTCGGCAGAGACGAACGATACCAGCTTGCCGCCCTCGCGACCCCAGAAGCGCACAGTCTCCATGCTGTAGCTGAACGGTGCATACACGGGCGGATGTGGCCGCTGCAGCGGCCTGGGGACGATGCCGATCTGTCGTAGCCTGTTGTTCTGATCCACGGTATGCGCGGCAAAGTCCGCAGTTGGCGCGAACTGCCACTCCATGTCAGGCGGGATCTTCCAGAATTCGCCCTGGATCGAGACACTCGGCTGCGTCCAGAGCGTCTTCACGATCCGCCAGTTCTCATAGAAGATCGCGCGATTGCGCTGATCCGATGCCGAACGGTCAGACTCCGTCGAGGTGATCCCGAGGTGCTGACCGAAGGTGCCGACCCACCTCGGCGTGTTGCCGCGCGAAAAGCCTGCGAAGACGCGCCCGCCGGTCAGGTGGTCGAGCATGGCAATATTCTCTGCAAGCTGCACCGGGTTGACGGCGGTCAGGTTCATCCCAAGCTGGCCGACACGCATCGTCCTGGTGTGCTGCGCAACGAACAGGTCCCAGAACAGCGGGTTGGTTGTCGTCTCGATGCCCTCGATCTGCATGTGCTGTTCGGTCATGCAGAAGCCCGAATAGCCAAGCTGTTCGGCAAACTGCATCTGGCCGCGTATCCGATGCATGAGCTGCTGGAATCGCCCAGGATCCGACCCGGCCAAATGCACACGTTCCCCGCGGGACAGCATGTAGGGAACAACCAGAATGTTGAATCGCATCATGCGCTTCCCGCGGAGATCGATCCGACGTGGATCGGGTGATCTAGTCTGCGAGACGCGTCGACTGCCACGTGACCATCTGCCACTTGCCGCCCCGATCGGCATAGACATCGGTGAACCGCACCGCGAAGGCGTTCGGCGTGCCGCCGGACGTGACGCGTATCCTGGCGACACCGGTCAGCACGACGGCGCTACCCAGGTCCTGCGCCTTCACATCGGACGGTTCAACGGCGTTGTATACGGTCGCGCCGGATTGCATGTTGCCGACCAGGCTTTGCTTCGTGTCGATCCGTGCTGATGAGTGGGTGTAGATCAGGTCATCGGCCAGCAGGTCATTCAGGGTCGCGACATCTTTCTGCGCCATCGCCTGCATGCGTTTGCGGTCCAGGTCGATGATCATCTGAGCGTTATCGGCCATGCGTGTTCACTCCCTCCTGTGCAACAAGCCAGTGTATCGTGGCTCGCCTGCGCTGTCATTTTGCGCCGCATCGCCGGCCGGACGCGCGTCAGTAAACGACACTCTCGGGCAGCGGTTGATTGTTCTGGACACGCCGATAGCCCAGAGGTGTCAGGTCCCGACGATGCCGCCGCCGATGATGATGGTGCGAGACACAATTTCAGATT
The DNA here is from genome assembly GCA_024280945.1 of Acetobacteraceae bacterium. Classification (GTDB taxonomy): domain Bacteria; phylum Pseudomonadota; class Alphaproteobacteria; order Acetobacterales; family Acetobacteraceae; genus JAMXLO01. The sequence continues at coordinate 8,215 of JAMXLO010000080.1, read as the reverse complement.
GGCGTGCGCCCAGGTCTTCCGCAACCCGCCGCTGTTGGCGATAAGCCAGCATACCCAAGCGGGAGTGTCGTTATGCCATCACGCCTCATATTCGCCGCCCTCATGCCGCGCGACGTGGTGACGCGGGCGCGACAGGACTTCGATGCCGTTGTCGCCGATGGCAAGGACGACATGACGCCAGCCGAAGTCATCGAAGCCGCGAACGCACATCGCGCCGAAGCGCTTCTGTTCACCAACACACTGCCGCTGACGGCGGAGGCAATTGCGCAATTGCCGGATAGCGTCCGCGTCGGCGCAACGAGCAGCGTTGGCTACGACCATATCGACGTGGCAGCGGCCAAGGCGCGCGGCATCATGGTGACGAACACGCCGGGCGTGCTGACCGAGTGCACCGCCGACTTCGCCTTTATGATGCTGCTCGCCGCCGCGCGACGCGCCTATGAGTACGACAAGGTCATGCGCGCAGGCTGGCGCTACCGCATCGGCCAGGGCGACCTGCTTGGCGTGCGGGTGACAGGAAAGACATTGGGCATTCTCGGCATGGGTCGGATCGGCCGGGCGGTCGCGCAGCGCGCACGAGGCTTCGACATGACCGTGCTGTACCATTCGCGCAACCGGCTGCCCGCAGAACTGGAGCAGGACGCGCGCTACTTCGCCTCATTCGATGACATGCTGCCGCACTGCGATTTCTTGTCGCTGCATGCGCCTGCGGGACCGGCAACTGACAAAATCATCAACGCAGCCGCATTGGCCAAGCTGAAGCGCGGCGCCGTGCTGGTGAACGTGTCCCGCGGCGGCCTGGTGGACGAGGACGCGCTGTTCGATGCGCTGACTTCCGGGCAATTGTTCGCCGCTGGCCTGGATGTATTCCGCTCTGAACCGGACTTCGACTTGCGCTTTGCCGCTTTGGACAACGTGATTATGTCGCCGCACATCGGCAGCGGCTCGGTCGAGACGCGCAATGCAATGGGTTTCCGCGCGCTCGACAATATCGCCGCAGTGCTGGCGGGGAGGGAGGCGATCGATCCGCTCTGGTGACACCCCGGTCGCGCTGTGCCTACTGCAGGGCGGTGATCCGCCGCGCTGACAGCGACTGGATCTGCGACAGGCGCTTGAACAGCACACCGGCCGGAATGTCGGAGGCCCCGGCATCGAGGCAGTCACTGAATTTCTCGAAGATCTGCGCCTCTGTCAGCGGTCGCGTTGCATGGCCCGTGGCTCGCTTGACCGGCTCGCCGGCAATCGTCTTGCCATCGGCCAGCTCCACGGTCACCTGATCTGCCGGCGCGGCGCCTGACAATTCAGGATCGTACTCGGCGCTGGTCACGATCTCGACCTTGCGCATCAGCGCCTGGATCTCGGGGCGCTGCACGAATTCGTCGATCAGTTCCCGCAGGCCGACACGCTTGGCGACGATGCCGCTAGCCATGGCGAACTCCATGCTGAACTTGGCCGCCAGCCCGGTATCCGGCTGGTGGTTGCGCAACACGGTCGCAAAATAATCGCTGATATTGACGGTGATCTTCTTCACCTCATCCGCCTTGATCGGTGTCTCGTTCACCAGATCCAGCATGCAGTCGATCGCACGATGCGTGCAGTAGCAGGTGGGATATTTCTTGATCCCGATCCCCTGAGTGAGAATGGCCCAATTCTCGCCCAGCTTCGCCTCGCTGGTGCGGTCTTCAGTACCGGTCGGAGAGATCGCGTGCAGGAAGCCTTGCGGGTGTTCCAGCGCATCGGTGCTGGCCGTGAAGCCTGCCTCAGCCAGGCGCGCCGCCATGATGCCGGCATGTGCCGCTTTGCCCGCGTGGAACGGCTTGGTCATCGTGCCAAAGTTCGCCATCAGCCCAGAGCTCTGCGAGGCACCCAGGGCGATCGCCTGCGCCGCCTTGTCTGCATCCAACCGACGCAATGACGCACACGCCGCCGCCGCGCCGACCGCGCCATACAGTCCCGTCGGGTGCCATCCCTTCTGATGCAGCAGCCCCGTATCGCGACGGAACAGTTCGGCCCACGTCTCGTAGCCGGCGACATACGCCACGACCATATCGGCACCGCTCGAACCGAGGGTTTCTCCCTCAGCCAAGATCGCCGGCACCAGCACAGTGCTGGGATGGCCGCGCAGGCCGACATCGTCATAGTCGAGCGCATGCGCTGCCGTGCCGTTGATCCAGGCGGCCTCCGGCGCAGCGCTCTTCTCCTTGCCGAAGGTGAGCGTTGCTGGACCGTCCGCCGGCGCCAGCACTTGCTTCATGATCCGCACACAGTCCTCGCGGCGTCCGGCAATCATCGTGCCGATACAGTCGATGAAGCCCAGGCGGGCGACCCGCACGGCCTCCTCGGGCAGGCGATTAGGTGAGAGATCTGCAATGAACTGGCCCAGGGTTTTGGTCAGCGACATGTGGATTTCCTCCGTGTATTCACAGTGTCATTGCGACCCCGGCGCAGGCCGCGGGAAGCAATCTCGGGGTGGTGTGTGCATGCCCATCTGGATCGCTTCGTCGGCTCCACCTCCGCGCAATGACGCCACGCCTCAGTGCAGCTTCTCGCGCAGTGCCTTCAGGCTGCCGCCCATCTTGACGGACCCTGGCAGCGGGTGACCGACGACATCCTCCGCCAGACGCGCCACTTCGATCAGCTTGTCGAGGTCGATGCCGGTTTCGATGCCCATCTCATCCAGCATGAACACCAGATCCTCGGTGCACACATTGCCGGCCGCACCCTTGTGCGCGGCGAACGGGCAGCCGCCAAGCCCGGCCACCGTGGTATCGAAGATCGAGATTCCCATCTCCAGCCCGGCATAGGCATTCGCAATCCCCATGCCGCGCGTGTCGTGCAGATGCAGCGCCAGCGTCAGTTCGGGGAATCGCTCCCGCACTTTGCCCACCAGCTCCTTGATCGATTTCGGCGTCGCCCAGGCCATCGTGTCGGCAAGCGAAAACACCTGCGGCTTCACTCCATGCTCGGCCGCGATGTCGAGCAGTTGCTGCATCAGGTCCAGCACGCGTCGATGTGGAATTTCGCCTTCGAAGTTGCAGCCGAACGCCGCCATGATGCTGGCACGCTTCAGTGGAATGCCATGCTGCTTGTACATCTTGATCGTCTCATGCGCCTGCTGGAGGTTGTCCTCCATCGAGCGCTGCTGGTTCTTCGCCAGGAACGTGGGCGACGCGGTCAGCGAGAACGACCCTTCGATATCCAGCCGATTGGTGGCCATCGCGCGCTGCAGTCCCTTCAGGTTCAGCCACAGCGCCGTGTAGTGGATCCCCGGCTTGCGCTCGAAGCGCTGCACCACCTCGTCGGCATCGGCCCAGCCAGGCACGCGGCTCGGATTGACGAAAGACGCCACCTGGATGTGGTTCAGACCGGTCTCCGACAGCGCATCGATCAGCTCGATCTTGCGGTCGGTCGAGATCGGGCCTTTCTCGAACTGAAAGCCTTCGCGCGGCCCTTCCTCGTTGATCTGCACGAATTTCGGCAAGTCGGACATGCGGAGCTCCTCCGGAATCGGGGCGATTGAATACCCCGCGGCAGCGCCTGCCAAGAGCGCGGAAAATGCCGTAGAGTGGTGGCAGCAAGGGAGGTTGCGATGGGTGGTGCGACGGCTTTGCGCAGCTTGTTGGGCGGCGATGCAATGGTGATTGCGCCCGGTGCCTATGACGGATTGACCGCGAAACTGGTGGCGCAGGCCGGCTTTCCTGCGGTCTACATGACCGGCGCCGGGACATCGGTGTCGCACGGCTATCCGGATTTCGGCCTGCTGACCATGAGCGAGATGGTGGAGAACGCGGCGCGCATCGTGCGCGCGGTCGAGGTGCCGGTGATCGCCGACGCCGACACTGGCTATGGCAACGAGCTGAACGTGTTCCGCACGGTGCAGGAGTACGAAAGTCGCGGTGTGTCAGCGATCCACATCGAAGACCAGGTATCGCCCAAGAAGTGCGGACATCTCGACGACAAGGAGATTATCTCCCGCGAGGATTACGTGGCAAAGATTCGTGCCGCAGTGGCCGCGAAGCGCGATCGGGACTTCATGATCATCGCGCGGACCGATGCGCGCGCCGTCGCCGGGCTGGACGAAGCACTGACACGTGCCAATGCAGCGCTGCAGGCGGGTGCCGATATGGCGTTCGTCGAGGCGCCGCAGACCATGCAGGAGCTCGCGGACGTGCCGAAGCGCGTGGCGGGACCATGCCTGCTGAACGTGGTGCGTGGAGGCAAGACGCCGGAGATCGATCTGCAACAGGCACAGCGGATGGGTTATCGACTGGCGATCGTTCCGGGTCTGCTGCTGAAGGCGGTGATCAGCGCCTGCGACGACGTGCTGGCCGAACTGCAGGCGACGCATGTGCACCCGGCACCGCGCCAGGACATGACTGTGCGCGATGCGTTCAATAGGGTCGGAGCCGAGGAATGGGACGCGCTGCGGACGCGGTTCCGGCAACCGGCGCAGCAGCGTGCGGCGGAGTAGTCTCGGAAGCGTCTTGATGTCAGGCTGATCGCGGAACGGAGGGGAGACAGCCATGGTGACGGTTGGCAGCGGCGATTACGTTTATGAACCCGTGGTGGACTGGGCTAAGTTGCCGCCGGGTTGGTCATTCAAGGAAATCGGCTCGGTCGGCGTCGACAGGAACGACAACGTCTATGTGTTCAATCGCGGCGAACATCCGATGATCGTGTTCGACCGCAACGGCAATTTCCTGCGCTCCTGGGGTGAGGACCTGTTTCCCCGGGCGCATGGCGTGTTCATGGCTCCGGACGACACGATCTGGCTGACCGACGATGGCGACCACACCGTCCGGCAGTGCACGCTCGAAGGAAAGGTGCTGCTGACACTCGGCATTCCGGGCAAACCGGCGCCCTACATGAGCGGCGAGCCATTCCACCGCTGCACCCACACGGCCATGTCGCCGGAGGGCGACATCTACGTGTCCGACGGCTACGGAAATTCGCGGGTGCACAAGTATTCACCTGACGGAAAACTGCTGCTGTCCTGGGGCGCGCCGGGCACCGATCCGGGCGAATTCAACATCGCCCACAACATCACCTGCGACGCCGACGGCTGGGTATATGTCGCCGACCGTGAAAATCACCGCGTGCAGGTGTTCGACGGCAACGGCAGGTACGAGACGCAGTGGAACAACCTGCACCGGCCGTGCGGACTTTTCATGCCGCCTGGCAAGTGCCCGGTTTGCTACATTGGCGAACTGGGCTCGGTGGCGTCGGTCAATCGCAACCTGCCGAACCTGGGGCCGCGCGTGACGATCGTCGACCACACCGGCAAGCGCATCGCCAGGCTGGGCGGTGTGGGGCCGGGGATGGGCCCCACCGAATTCCTCGCCCCGCACGGGCTCGCCGTCGATTCGCGCGGCGATCTCTATGTCGGCGAGGTGTCGTGGACCAACTGGCCACAGACCTGGCCCGACAAGCCGCGGCCCGACAACCTGCGCTCGCTGCACAAGTTCAGAAAGGTCTGAACGCGCCGAACCATTGTGCGGCGCAGCAGGAGTCTGGCAGGCTCTAGGCGCACCCTGACAGGGAGTGTGCCATGAGCCTGAAGGGCAAGGTCGCGCTGGTCACCGGTTCAACCAGCGGCATTGGGCAAGGCATCGCCCGGGGATTGGCGGCCGCCGGAGCCGACATCATGCTCAACGGCTTTGGCGACGCCGAACAAATCGAAGCGTTGCGTGCCGGAATGGCAGCGCAGTTCGGCGTGCGGGTCGGCCACTCGCCAGCCGATATGGCCAAGCCAGAGCAGATCGCCGCCATGGTGGGGCAGACCGAGGCGACGTTCGGCGCTGTCGATGTCCTGGTGAACAACGCCGGAATCCAGTTCGTCGCGAATCTCGAAGAGTTTCCTGCCGAACGCTGGGATGCGGTCATCGCGGTGAACCTCTCCGCCGTGTTCCATGCGATGAAAGCTGCCATTCCAGGCATGAAACGCCGCGGTTGGGGACGGATCATCAATATCGCCTCGGCGCACGGACTGGTGGCGAGTGCACAAAAAGTCGCCTATGTCGCCGCCAAACATGGTGTGGTCGGGATGACCAAAGTGGCGGCGATCGAGCTCGCCAACCATGGCGTGACAGCGAATGCGATCTGCCCGGGCTGGGTGCTGACGCCGCTGGTCCAGCGTCAGCTCGAGGACCGGGCAAAGCTCGAGGGCACCGACCTCGACACACAAAAACACCGTTTCCTGACTGAGAAGCAACCGATGGAGCAGTTCTCCACGCCCGAGCAGATCGGTGCCCTTGCGGTCTTTTTGTGCTCGGAAGGCGCGAAGACGATCACTGGCGCACCGCTTTCCGTCGACGGCGGCTGGGTGGCGCAGTAGAACGCTGGCATGAGCGAGACCGCCCGGTTCGCCGCCATGATGCGGCGATCCGCCGAACTGAAGCAGAGGATCGCAGTCGAACTGGCCGATGCTGTGGTTCGCGTCGTTGACGCCTGCGAGACCAGCCTTCGTGCTGGGGGCAAGCTGATGTTCTGCGGCAATGGCGGTTCCGCCGCCGACAGCCAGCACCTGGCGACGGAAATGCTCATCCGCCTGCGCGGTGCAGTCGAGCGCGCATCCTTGCCGGCGCTCGCACTGACCCTCGACCCTGCCGCACTCACGGCTGGAGCCAATGACTACGGTTACGATCGTGTGTTTGAACGCCCGCTGAGGGGACTTGGGCGCCCTGGCGACGTGTTGTTCGGTATCACCACCTCTGGCCGCTCGCCCAACGTGGTGCGTGCGTTGGCGACGGCGCGGGAGTTGGGAATCGTTACCGTTGGTCTGCTCGGCGGTGTCGGCGTGCCCGCTCGAGAACTTTGCGATCATCAGTTGCTGGTGCCTGACAAGGATACGGCGCGCATCCAGGAGTGCCACATCGCCCTCGGTCACGCGGTGCTGGAACTGCTGGAAGATCGCCTGGTGGCGCGGCCTCTGTGACAATCCTGCTGACCGGCGCGGCCGGGTTCATCGGCTACCATGTGGTGGAAGCGTTGCTCGCCCGAGGCGAGCGCGTGATAGGCGTCGATGACCTCAACGCCTATTACGACGTGCGGCTGAAGCTGGCACGGTTGGCGCAACTCGAGGCGAAGCAGGGCTTCGCCTTCGTGCGTGCCGACGTTGCGGATCGTGCGGTCATGCACGAGTTGGTCCGTAGGCACAGCGACATCGAGGCGATCGTCCACCTGGCGGCGCAGGCCGGGGTTCGGCATTCACTGATAGATCCGTATGCCTACGTGCAATCGAATGTGATGGGCCACCTGGTGGTGCTCGAAGCGGCGCGCCTGCTGCCGCGTCTCAGGCACCTCGTCTATGCGAGTTCTTCGTCAGTGTATGGCGCCAATCGGCATCTGCCGTTCAGCGAGACGGATCGCGTCGATATGCCGCTATCGGTTTACGCCGCCACCAAGCGGGCCGACGAGTTGCTCAGCCACGCCTACGCTCACCTGCACGGGCTACCGCAGTCCGGACTGCGGTTCTTCACTGTCTATGGGCCATGGGGCCGCCCCGATATGGCCTATTTCAGCTTCGCTCAGGCGATCATGGCCGGTGAGCCGATCACGCTCTATGACGGGGGCAGGCTGCGGCGTGACTTCACCTACATCGACGACATCGTGGCCGGCGTCGTCGGCTGTCTGGACCGGCCACCAGCGGGCGACGCGCCGGTTAGATTGTTGAACATCGGCAATCATCGCAGCGAACCCGTGAACCGGTTGGTGCAGTTGCTGGAACGTGAACTGGGGCGCCCCGCAGTGATGCGCGAGGCGCCGCGTCCGGCAGCGGATGTCGAGGAGACTTTCGCCTCGGTTGAATCGATTGCAGCCCTAACTGGTTTTGCCCCGAAAACGACATTGGAAGAGGGAATTCCGCGCTTTGCGGCCTGGTTCAAGGCTTGGCGCGCCAGCAGCGAAGAAAGCTGAGCGGAGGCTCTTGACCGGCTGGTTTCAGGGGCTTACATGCCGCCTCCGCCACGACGGGGGCCAGATCGGGTCTTGCCTTCCGGAAATGGCGGGTGTAGGTTTGTTGTTCTGCGCCGTCGCTGGCGCACATCAGAGCAAGTCAGTCGTTAGGCCCGCTGTTACGGGGCTGGTGGCGACTTCGCTCCGATCTTTGACAGATGAATAGGCTAGGAAGGGATACGTTGGCGGCGTCCTTGGGTCGTCCCTGCGCAAGCAGGGCACTGATCGGGCGGTCGGACCGGCGGTCTGGGTGAGTATGTAC
>JAMXLO010000079.1 GCA_024280945.1 Acetobacteraceae bacterium | reverse complement strand
TCAGGATGTCGATGCCGAGTTCGCGCGCTGTCGCCGCCAGCGCGGCGTCGTTCAGCGTGTCGACATCGTGCCATTCTCGCGCCAGCGCACGGAAGCGCCGCGCCATCCAATCAGTGGATGCGTTCTGTGCCAGACAAACCATCGAGAACAACGAGGGATCGAGCGCCTCGAAGCCGGCGACGGTGAGCCAGCCGACCGGGTGCACTCGGAACGACCCCGAAAGCAGACCGACGACGAGCGGACGCTCGGGGTCCGGCGAGTTGGCGAAGGACGACGAATGCTGGCGCGGCAGTCGATCGGCGCAGCCGCGCAGCGCCGCAATAAGCTCGGTGCCGGTGACGCCGTCCTGGTAAGGCAGTGTGTTGCACAAGGCGCGCCACGGCAGAGTCGAGCCAGGGGCAACTTCGATCGCGCGCCGCGCCAGGGCCACACCTTCGTCCTGCAGTCCCAGGCATGTCGTCGCGTTGGCGAGGTTGCAGAGCTCGGTCACGTGCTCGCCGCGCCGTTCGATGGAGCGCAGCAATTCATCGCGCGCTTCGGCATGTCGGTGCATCCGGAACAGCACGGTCGCGCGGGTATTGCGAAGCTGCTCGTTGTTGGGGTCGAGTTCGCTGGCACGCCGTAGCGTGACTTCGGCTTCACCCAATTGGTTGCTGCGCGCGAGCACCTCGCCGAGAAGGCATGCCGGTATGGCTGCATCGGGTGCAAGCGCCACGGCCGCTTCGAGCGCATCGGCCGCCTCGGCGCGGCGGCCGAGCCGCTCCAGCAGCATACCGCGGGCTGTAGGCGGCACGGGGTTTAGTGGATCTTCGCCCGCCGCGACGTCGAGCCGAACCAGCAGGTCTTCACCAGTTCCGGCGGCACAGGCCGCGTCGACGCGATGCAACGCGTAGTCCAGGACGCGTGGTGCGAGTTCCTGTGCCTTGGCGAAGGCGGAGTTCGCCTCTGCCGCGTCGCCAAGCGACTGCAGCGCAATGCCAAGCGTGTCCCACGCATCGGCCCGCTGCGGCGCGATCCTGCAGCAACGCAGCAGGAATTCGCGCGCCTCGACGCCCTCGCCGCGCACAAGGAGCAGTCCTGCCAATCCGAGCAGTGCCGACTCACGTCGTGGGTTGATCTCCAGGACGCGACGGTAGGCTGCTTCCGCCTCCGACATCTCACCCGCCGCGCGAAATGCCTCCGCCAGCCGCAATGGCGGTTCGTCCCATTCGGGCAGGCGATCTTGCAGAGTCCGCATGAGGCTGAGCCCGATGCCGACATCGCCAGCCTGGCGTTCGGCGAGCGCGAGATTCAGCAGGGTTGCCGGCGCCGTTTCGCCGAGAGCAAAGGCGGAACGCAGTGCCGGCAGCGCCTTGGTTGGACAGTTGTTGGCGAGTTGGATGATCCCAGTTGCCAGCAAGTGTTTGGCATCGGCCGGGTCGGCTGGCACAGCGTTGAGGAGCTCGAGGGCGCCGGCGGGATCGCCGGATTCCAGCCTCTCAAGGGCAGCATTCGTGCTCATGTGCCGTTGCGCGCCGTCACCCGCACCTATTCGGCTGACGAGGGCGGCGCAGGAGCCAGGATGCCTGCCGCGGCGATCAGGTGGCGTAGATGCGCATCGTCAGGCCGCAGCTTCAGCGCCTCGGCGTAGGCCTCGCCGGCCTCCGGGTGGCGCTCCTGGCTGGAAAGCGCGTGGCCCAACAGACCGAAGGTGCAGCCGTCGGCCACACCGGCTCGCCGCGCGTCCTCAGCTATCCGGCAGGCTTCGGCAAAAGCGCCTCGGCGAAGGCAGAGCAAGGTGGCGGCGTTGCGCGCCTCGGCACGGGATGGTGCCGCAGCGATGGCCGCGTTCAACGTCGCCAGAGCCCCGTCCGGATCGCCATTCGCCTCTTGTGCTGCCGCCAGTCCACGGCGAAAAGCCGGATTGGCGGGCTCTGCCGCCACCGCCTCGGCGAGGCAGGTCAGTGCATCTTCGACGCGCTGGTGCTCGAGCAGAACGACGCCTAGCATCGCCTTCGCCACCGGGTCGGAGCGATCGAGGATGACCGCCTCGGCCGCGTCGGCCAGGGCTCCGGCAAAATCGTCCGATTGCAGGCGAATGCTGGTGCGACGCTTGCGCAACCCGGCGTGGTCCGGAAATTGTGCGATAGCTTCGTCCAGTTCGTGCAGTGCCTGCGTTCCATCTCCTTCACAGACCGCCAGACGTACCACCAGTTCGGCAATGGTTGGCGAAGGAGGCACGAGCCGCCGAAGGGCTGCCAGCAGGTGTCGAGCGGCCGCTGGGCGATTGGCGTCGAGCAGGGATGCGACGCGTGCGCTCAATGCGCTGGCGTCAGCGGTGGTCTGCACTGGCTCCACGAGAAAGCTCCTTTTGAGCCGATCGTGCCGGTTGATGGCACGAAAGCCGCTGCCGCTTCACACCTGACCCGCAAGACCCGCGGCCATGTTCTCGTTGATGGCGATCAGGAAATCGAAGTCTGGCGAATCGCGATCCATTTCCCGCTGGACGGCGATGCCGACGGACACGATCGAAGCGCGCAGTTCTTGCGGCAGTGCATTGGCAGGGTCACGCATTAGGTCAGCGACGGTGATCCACAGCCGGCGATTGTCCGCGATCGCCTGGACGCGGCGGATCAAATCCGCGCTGCGTGCAGCCATCAAGGCGCCGCTGGCGTAGCGAAACACGTCTGCCTCCTGGTCCCGCTGGCTGCGGTGGTTCGTTGCAGCCTGATAGGCGCGGGCCGCCTGGGTCAAACTTTGCATAGCTGTCGCTGATCCTCTTGACGTGGAATGGAAGGCTTGCTCGGTGAACTGGCTGCAGGAGCACGGCCCAGCACCGCATCCTCATGCCGAATGATGCGCCTGGTGAGCTTTAGCGCCTGATAGCAATCGTCGCCCTCGGCCGCACTCAGCGCCCGGTCGAGGATCTCACACGCAAGCGCTGATGTCGTGGCTTGCTTGAACTCGGCGATCAGCTCGCGCGCGGCAATGAGTCCACGGGCGCGCTCATTGTCGGAACCGATGTAGGCCGACTGCAACGCGAAATAGATACGCCTTGCCGGACTGTCGGCTTCGTCCGGCGGCATGATCTGCTTGCCGAACAGGAAGCGCGCCTTGGCAGTGAGCTCGATGCGCGACTTGGTACGGAAGCGGATGGGTGCACCATTGACGATCATCGTCTCGCCCTGGCGCAGCTCCAACACAAGAGTGGACATGTGGCCTTCCTTGCTTCGCCTCGACCATGCGGCCGAGGCGCGGCCATCGACAGCGTCTTGGCAACCGCCTCTCCGGGCGGAGTGGTATCCGCCGGAGAGCACGGGTTGCCTACGCCTTACTTGAACAGGCTCAACAGCGTCTGCGGCGCCTGATTCGCCAGCGACAGGGCCTGGGTGCCCAATTGCTGCCGGATCTGCAACGCCTGGATCTGCGCCGATTCCTTGGCCAGATCGGCGTCCACCAGCGAACCAAGACCGCTGTTCAGGGCATCGATCTTGTCGTTGTTGTAGGAGATCTGGTTATTGACGTAATTCACGCTGGCGCCGACTGCGTTCAGCGATTTGGTTACAACGGCCTCTTGCTTCAGGAACATGCCCGTACTGGTGAGCGCGGCGGCTATATTGGTCATGTTGCCGCTGCTCAACCCCGCAATCGAAGTAAACATTGCCGACATCTTTTGGGCGGCGATGGTGTATGTATTACCCCACTCGTTGCGGACGACATTGAAGTCTGCGGCACCGCCGCTGGCGATGTCATCGATCAGTGTCTTGCCGTTGTATTTGGCATCCTGGATGAATGTCTTGACGTTTGCCAGATCGGTCTTGTACTGATCCAAGTAATTCGAGTCGCCCGTATTCTTGAATTCGATCAGCACGTCGCGCATGCTGGCCATCATGTTGGAGATCTTGTTCAAGCCAGTTTGCGTGGTGGATAGCAGGCCTTGAACGCTCCCGAGCTGCTGGTTGGCAGTTGTCAGTGCACCAACGGTGGAGCGGACCGACTGCGCCACGGCATAGGCCGCGCCATCATCGGTGGCATCCGCCACGCGATAGCCAGTGGAGACCTGCTTCTGTGCGGCGGCCAGGTCGGTGTTGGTCTTGTTCAACGATTCGAGCGCGACCATCGCGCCCACGTTGGTATTCACGGAGTTGATGAGGGACATGGTTGTCTTAGCCTTCGTCCATAGAGTTTACGCATGCCCCCGCCTTTTTGCGGGCAGGACGCCATCTTGATGCGCCCAAGTTAACGGCCGGTGAAACATGATGCGCTTTCATCATGTCGCCGGCAGGAATTTCGCCAACGACAGACCGTTCAGCGTGGCGATCAGCTGGTACGACGCCTGCATCTGCGTCTGCACCAGAGATAGTTGCGACAAGGTTGCCGCCATATCGACCTCCTCGGCCGAGGAGACCTGAGAGGTCATTGCTGTCTGCGTATCGGCCAGACGGGACTGGGTCGCAGTGAGCGACGCCTGCACATTGCCCAACACGCCAGCGTCCTGCGCCATCGCGGTTACCGCATTCGACAGACTAATGCGTGTATCCTGGACGAGATTTTTGAAATCGGATGAGATGGCCGTATTGCTTGCCTGTGCACTGGTCAGCGAGCCGATCGTTGCCAGCGCGCGAAGCACGTCGCGCATGTAGGAGCCGGTTGTCGTGGGAGGGCCACCAGGGATCGCGGGTCCAGTGCTGACCCCGGTCGGGATCAGGCCATTTGCGCTCGCGGATATACCGGCTGGCTCGGTCTCGTTCTGTCCGATCTGCACGGTTGGCAAGGCTGGCGCAGCCGTAGTGGACAGGTAGCCGGAGAAGGGGGACGGGGGTCCCATTATACCGGAGAATGACGCGACGCCGAGTGTGTTCTTGGCCACATTCGCTGCTGTGTCTGGATCACCTAGGTTCTGCACAAACGTATTTATTCGATCGAAGAAACTAGGCGTTGGTGGCGCCGAGGCGGCCGTGCTCCAGACGCCCGTGGTGTCGTCCCAGCTATGCCACCGCGAAGAAGAGTCCTGGCCGTAGACCGTGCCGCCGTAGTAAACCAGAGAGGCGGCACGCAGATTTCCCGGCAGGGGGATAGAGGAACCGTCCTCTTGCGGATTGCCCGTCATGGCATCGATCGTGAAGGTCTTGCTGGATGCGGCGAACGAACCCGAACCAGGCGTGATGTAAGGTATGTTGGCATTGGCCGTGATATCAGCGATGTGGTCCGGATCCGGCACGGGCGGGTTGCCGGTGTCCTGTCCGGCGAACACGTAAACGCCGCCGTCCTGGGTATCGAGAAGACCAGCGACCTGCCTGAGCGCGTCGCGCGCCGAGGCGGCTATCGTATCCACCGCGCCGGCGTTGACTCCCTGAAGGTTGTTGAGCTGCGCATAGAAGCTGGAGGCGATCGACTGGATCTGCGTCAGCGCCGACTGGGCGACCGACATCCGGCCCGTCGCCGTGTCGATATTGCTCTGCCACACCTGCAGATTGGCAAGCTGTGGTCGGAGATTGAGCGATACCGTCGCCCCGGAACCCAGGCCCGCATAGTTGTTGGCGATCAGACCTGTGCTCGCCTGATTGATCAGGTTGTTGAGCCGCGTATGCGTCGCCTCGGTATTGGCGACGAGCTGCCCGAACGGGGCAAAGCCGGTCACACCGATCATGCTGATGCCGCTCATGACGCGCGCCTCATTGCACCGCCTGCAGCAACTGATCGAACATCGCCTGCACCGCGGTGATGATGCGAGCGTTGGCCCCATAGGCGTTCTGCAACTGGATCATGTGCGACATCTCGGTATCCATGTTCACGCCGCTCTGGGTGGAGAGCTTGTTGGCAAGAGTGGTCTGCACTGCCTGTTCGGTGTCGGCCTGCGTGCTGGTTGTGGCACTCTCCTGCGCCTGCGCGGCCAGCACGGTGGCGGCCAGGCCGCCGATGGTTGGCGGCGCGGTGTATGGAGCGTTCAGCGTGCCGGTAGCGCCAAGACCACTGGTATTCGATGGGAGCCACGGCACGCCCGGCGACCGATCGGCACCGAACGTGTAGTTCAGCACGTTCTGAATGACGCCGGTGTAGCCGGCGAGATTGTCCGGGTTCCCGCTCGCGGTTCCGTCGCGCACCAGTGACGGCTTTGACTGCACCGCCGCGTTCACCTGGATGGTGGCGGCGAAACCGACATAGTTGCTCTGCACCGGCTGGGGAGGTGCCGATGCGGCCGGCACGTCGCCGGACGGATCGGTGAACAGCCGAAGTCCTTCGGTATCGAACCGGCTCGCGAGGTTTTGGGCCAACTCGTCCAGTTCCGCCTGGTCGGTCGGCAGGGTCTTGTCGCGGAGCGCGATATTGGCGCCGATCTGTCCGCCTTGCATCTGGCTGGTCACATCGGTGCCGCCCAGCATAATTCCATGGACGGTGGCCGGATAGCTCGAGCCCGGCTGGATATTGTCGCCGATGATGGAGAATGGGTTCGTCCTGCCATGGATCGGCAGGACGAGTCCGGCGGTGGTGGCCACCAGCAGATCGCTGTTCGGCTGTTCCAGCACCTTCACGTCGAGCAGTTGCGACAGATTGGCAACGGCGGCGTCGCGCTGATTCTCGAGGTCGGCGGTGCTCTTGCCGCTGGCCTTCAGCGTCACGATCCGAGTGCTGAGCGAGCCGATCGTGTCCAACGCGCTGTTGAGCGTGGCGACCGCGCTGACCAGATTGTCCTCTGCTGCCTGCCGCTGTGCTGTGTAGGTGTTGCTGAGTGCATTGATGCCTTGAGCCAGTGTGTTGGCGGCGGACACCACCTGGCTTTGCTGCGGGGCACTGCTCGGGTCGTTGAGCAAGGTCGAGAACTGGTCCTGCAGCTTGCCCAGCAGGCTGGCGATATCGATGCCCTGGCCAGGGGTTCCCTGCGCCGCGTCGATCACTTGTAACGCCGTCTGCCGTGTCTGCAGCCCGGCCACCGTGGCGTTCTGACTGAACAGCTCGGCCTGCAGCGTGGCGTCGAGGTTGCGGATCGTCAGGCCGGTGCGAACGCCCAGGCCCTTGCCGTCGGCTGTGGCGCTCTGCTGCGTGGCGATCTCGGCGGTGTAGCCGGGCGTGCTGGCGTTGGCCACGTTCTGCGACACCAACGCGAGCTGGCTGTTGATATTGGCCAGGCTGCCGGTGGCGATCGACAAGACGCCATTCAGGCTCATCGGATCACTGCTTCATGTCGATCGTCTGCTGCAGCATCTGGGCGGCGGTCGTCACCATTTTGGTGTTGGCCGAATAGGCCTGCTGCGCGACGATGAGCTTGGAGAATTCGCTGGCAATGTCGACGTTGGAGCTTTCGATGGACTGCGTCACCAGGGTGCCGGCGCCGTTGCTGCCGGCGGATTCCGCCAAAGGCGTGCCGGAGCCGGTACTGGCGGTGAATGCCTGGCCATCCTGCCGCTGCAGCGCATCCGGATCGTTGAAGGTCACCACCGGTACTTGCGCGATCACCCGCGACTGGCCGTTGTCGTAATTGACGACCATGTTGCCGCTGGCCTCCGTGCTGACTGAGGAGAATGCTCCTGGCGGCACCCCATTCTGGGTCAGGCCGCGCAGACTGTATTGGGTGCCCGCGTACTGGGTCAGCCCGGAGGACAGGCCGTAGCTGCCGAAGCTCAACTGGATGGGTTGCGTCGTGCCGGTACCGAAGTCGACGTTGAAACTTAGCCAGGCAGGTTGAGCATCGAGATTGCCCGGCTGGTAAGCCGGCGAGACGCCGAAGTCGGTAGACGTCACACCGCTTATGGTGCCCGCTGGTGTGCTGCCTGCCGCGCCGGTGCCGAACTGGACGTCTGCCGAACCGGCGAGGGCCGTACCATCAGCGGACATTGTCAGCGCCCAGTCGTTGGTTGCGTTCTGCGTCCAGTTCAGCGTGATGGTATGAAGCTTGCCGAGAGAGTCGTAGACGTTGACATCGGACTGGATCGGCGAAACAGCCGGTGTGGCCGGCAGGTTGGCCGACAAGGTCACCTGAGTGGTGGCGACCGGGTTATAGACGGTCTGCGTCACCTGGATCGGCTTGAGGGTGTTCTGGTTCACCAACCCGGTATTACTGTCGACCGGCCAGCCATTGAGGTAATATCCGGCGCTGTTCACCAGAAAGCCGTTCTTGTTCATGTGAAAGTCGCCGGCGCGGGAGTAGAACTGCTGCTGGTTGAAGGTGGGGATGTTGTTGACCTCGCCGTTCTGCTGCGACACGGCGAAGAATCCCTGTCCGGCGATGGCCAACCCAAGTGTATTGTCGGTCTGGGTGATCGTGCCTTGCACGTCGTTGACGTAATCGGGCGTGGCAACCACCGCGCCAGGGCCATTGACCTTTGAAGTGCTGGTCGTCAGATAGTCGATGAAATTGGTGTCGACCCGCTTGTAGCCGACGGTCTGACTGTTGGCGACATTGTCGCCGATATTGCCGAACGCGCTGGACTGTGCGGTCAGCCCGCTGATGGCGGTGTTCATTGCACCGAACAGTGACATGGAAAGGCTCCAACGTTCTGCTGTGGGTGCTGTGGCATAAACCGTGCCACAACAGACGCTGCGCTTCACGGGGCTTTGTTGAGGACATCGCGTCAGCCCGGCAGGTCTAGCCCGGCAACTTGTGCCTCGCGTCAGATTCATGCGGCGAAATCATGCGCGTGTGGCGGCGGCACCAGTGGCACACAGCTTGCTGGTTCTGGCCCGGTATGAATCAACTGTCATCACCGCCATCGCCTGCAGCCCGGACACTTGTCGGAGCATCGCCGTCGCAGTCCATGGCGGCAGATGCCACGATGCGAACGGGCAACCAAGCTGGTGCAAATTCATTTATCGATCAGGTCGCAAAACTGTTTGAGGCGTTGGCGGAAACTGAGCAGACGACCGTACCAGTGGTGACGCCGGACGCGGCGGGCGATCAGTCAGCAAACGAAGCGGCGGCGGTTGCAGCGTTCGAAACGAACGCGCCGGGAACAGCCTCGCCAACCTCTCAGCCGCAGGTCGGTGTGCATGAAACGCTGGCATTGTCTTCGGCACTCCAAGCACCCGACGCCGACCCGGGCCGGCCGCATGACACTGGCAACGCCAAGCCGAAAGCGGAACCAGCAGCAACGGCGCGACGTGCCCGCACCGTGGCAGGTCAATCGGGTGTCTCTCCGGTCATTGCAGCACCGCTGCCGGACAGTGCGGCTGCACTGCAGGGCGCGGTTCCAGCCACGCCAAATGCTGAACCTTTGCTTAGCCCCGCCCTCCGTCACTCCGGCGACGACGCTGACGCCCGCGGCGCGGCCGGGGCTCTGCCGCTGGTCACCTCCCCCTCCATAAAGATGGATGAGCCACAGGGAGCTGTGCAGGAATCGCCGCCGGCGCAAACGACGCCGATGCACCCGACCTTGGTCAACCCGCAGCTCGACGGGCTATCGGCCACGTCACTGGCCGATCCATCTCAGCCGGCGACGCCGCCGCCGCGTGCGGCAGAGCCCCAAGCCGCGGCGTCTTCGACAGGACAGCAGGCGCACCCGACCGCGCAAATCGCACCGGCACTCATGCAGCTGAGCCACGCACCGGACGGCGCCCAGAGGCTGACAGTGCGGCTTGATCCGCCGGAGCTCGGCCATGTGCAGGTCAAGATCGACCGACCCTCGGATGCTCCGGCGCGGGTCGAGATCACTGTAGAGAAACCAGAGACGCTGAACATGCTGCTGCGCGATCAGGCACAGCTGCTGCGCGCGCTGGACCAGGCCGGTGTGCCAGCAGAGGGACGCAATGTGACCTTCCACGTTGCCACACCGGAGCCGTTGCTACGCAGCGATCCGGGCACCGCGGCCGTGCCGAACACGACGGCAGGCGGGTTGGCCGGCGATGGCTCCCATGGAGCGGCGGGCCAGCACACTTGGTCCAGGCGACGGCAACGCGACACGACCGACGACGGCAGCGGCGAATTCAGGCCAATCACAGCCTTAGGGTGGATGCGGGCTGGACTCGACATCACTGCATGACAAGAAAGGACCATCCCTCATGAGCCTCGCCTCTGTTGCCTCACAGCAGACGAACGCTGCCACCGCCGGCTCAGCCGTGTCGCAGGGCGGCAACAACGCGCTGAACGCGCTGTCGGCGAATTTCGGCGATTTCCTGAAGCTGTTGATGACCCAGCTGCAGAACCAGGATCCGTCCAGTCCGCTCGACACCAACGAGTTCACCAGCGAGCTGGTGCAATTCTCCAGCGTCGAGCAGCAGATCAATACCAACGCCAGCCTGACGCAGCTCATCCAGCTCACTCAGGCCGGCGAGATCATGCAGGGCTCATCGATGACCGGCAAACGCGTGACCGTCGACTCGGATCACCTGCCGCTGCAGAACGGCCAGGGGACGATCCAGTTCACCTCGCCAGCAGCCGAGCCGGTCGATATCGCGATCTACAGCGACAGCGGCACGAAGCTCAGCGAGTCGATGCTGATGGCGGCCAAGGGGTCCAATACGTGGACCTGGGACGGCAAGACGAGCTCCGGCAGCATGCTGCCGGATGGCAGCTACAAAGTGGCGGTCACCGGCGCGAACGCCGACGGCACGACCAGCGCGCTGACGTTCAGCGTCATCGGCACCGCAACCGGCGTACAGAGCCTGTCCAATCGCATACAGCTGCAACTCGGTGCGCTATCGGTCGACTTCTCGAAGGTGCAGGCGGTGGGAAACTGATCAAGGCCCCATGCGCATCGAGGCGGGATGGCCACCTGCCTTGAAGCGCTTGCCGGTGTTGGTGATGGTGGTGCCGTCCACCTTCAGGATGGAAAAATCCTGATCGGCATAGTTGCCGACATACAGGTAGCGGCCATCCGGCGAGAACGCGATGGGCTCGGGGAAGGCGCCGACCTCAACCGCAGCGACCGGGGTCACGGTCTTGCCCTGGATGCTCAGAACCGTGACGCTGCCGTTTGGATGGTAGAACCACTGGCCCTTTAAGTTCGAGCCCTCGACGTTCAGGGCCGCCGCGACATTGCCCTTCGGGCTCATTGCCAGACCCTCGGGCGCGTCTCCTACCGTGGCGTGTGCGATCGCGTGCGGGTGGGCGCCTTCGAGGTCGATGACCGTCACCGCGTCGAGGTTGCCATCCGATGAGCCGTTGTTGCCGTTGTCGGCAGTCAGCGCCAGCTTCGAATCCGGGGAGACGACGATGTTGTAGGGAAACGGATAGGTGGGGATGTCGAGCTTGTTGTAGCTCACCTTGTCACCATCGACGTCAAGCACGGCTATCTTGTTATCCGGCGACTTCAGCGCAAGCGCGCGTTTGCCGTCAGGGGTGAACTCGACATGCGAAACACCGGGCGATACCGGGACCGTCGCAGTCTGTGTGACGTTGGTGCCGTCGATCTTCAGCACACTGACGGTACCATCCCCGCGGTTCGCCACCAGCACCTTGTCGCCCTTGGGGCTGAAGGAAAGGCCGGACGGCTGCTTACCGACCGTCACCGTCTGCACCAGCTTTGGCGGATTGGTCTTCAGGTCAATGACGAACAGCTTATCGGTGGGCGTGAGTTTGCGCGTGCCATTGTCCTCGGTGACGGTCATCGAGTCGGCAACCAGCGCGATGCTGTTGTCGGGTGAGATCGCCAGGTTCACCGGTGGACCGACAATGGAGTTTTCCAGCTTCAGGGTGGCGACGACCTTGGGCTCCTCGGGATTGGCCAGGTCGAAGATCACCACCGTGTCGTTGCCGGTCGGGTTGATGACAGGTCTTCCCTGCGCGTCCGTGCCAGGCTTCTCGTCATTGCCGACAATCATGTAGGGCGCCGCGACCGTAGGTGCGGCGGTCACGGCAAGCAGTGCGAGGCCGGCCCCGGCAGCATATTTCAGCATCGTTTCTCTCCCTGGTGCGCTTTGGGCTTGGCGCCACTGTGGGGAGAGTTCGCACTGGCGGCAAGCTGGCTGCCTAGCCGCTACGTGCGCCCCAGCGCCCGGTTGGAGTCCTCGAACAGTTGCCTTGCCTTGGCCACGTCGTATGGCCGCTCGTGCAGCGTCTCCGGATCCCACTCGCTGCGTTCCTGTGTCAGAAAATCGCCGCCATACACATGGATCGCACCCGTCAGGCGCGGGATTGGGTTGGTCACCGAATGGACGATATCGGCGCCCAATGGCGTACAATCGCCGCGACACAACGAGCGGGCGCCGGCGGCTTCGATCTGCCGGTCGGCATCAGGCGGCAAGCGGCGCCAGAACACGTTGTCCTCACGCCCGGTATAGACGCCAATCACCGCCCACATCCGGTGGTCGTGCGGCATGATGGTCATGCCGGGACCCCAGACAAGGTTCAGCACCGTCAGATTCGGCGCGCGGTACAACACATTGATCCCCGCCCGCTCCGGCTCACCCAGCACCGCCATCACGCCGCCTGGCTCGCTGACCGCGCGCGCCACGACGTCCCGCACCAACCGATGGCTTGCATCGGCATCCACGGCGTCTCGGCAATCAGCAAAGAACCGATCGAGATCAAACATCCAGCTTCTCCCTTCGGGCCTCTTCTTAGAATGAATATAGCGGCTGTCAGCTCTCGGGAAGCAAATTCTCTTCACCGGACACGGCACCGGACGAGCGCGCTGGCTTCACCGCGCAGTTGTGAACTGGAGGCTCGCCCAACGGCGGGGCAAGACCTGCCGATGGCTCAGACGCGAGTCGGCGGATCGGGCGACAAGGACCGCATTGGACGAGCCGAATGGGTCAATTAACGTCAGCCCAACCGAAAACGACGTCGTTCCCGTCCATAGCGCTTCAGGGGGCCAGGAAAGGAAATGAGGTTCGCACTATCTTTGAACGTTTGCGCTATTCTCTTGTTGGGCCCCCAGGCGGCGCAATGCCGGGTCATCGGGGTGACGATAACCCACGTTGAGTCTCCAACCTTCGAAGGACGATCGTTCGGTGAGGTTGGCCAATACGAAAAGCTCGTTGGTCGCGTTGCTGGGGAAATCGATCCTGCGGATCGGCGCAACTCGATTATAGCAGACATCAGGCTCGCCCCGCCCGATGCGCACGGGAGAGTGGCATACGAAACCGACTTCATGATCATACGCCCGATCGATCCCTCGCGCGGAAATCACAAGCTCTGGTATGAGATCACCAACCGAGGCTCGGTGCTGGCATTCCAACAATTCAACAATGCACCGAGTGCCAACAACGATCCGATCAAGGCGGCCGACGCGGGCCACGGCTTTCTCATGCGACGGGGCTATAGCCTGCTGTTCAGCGGCTGGGATAGCAGCGCAGCGCCCGGCGGAGGCCGCTTCACAATCAAAGTACCGATTGCAGTGAACCCTGACGGGTCGTCAATCACTGGGCCAGCCTTGGAAGAATTCAGTATCGACAACACCACGACGACCAGCGGCCCACTGACCTACCCATCTGCGACGCCTGATAAATCCGCGGCCCGGCTGACCATGCGGTTCCGCTACGAGGATCAGCCGATCGAATTGCCCGCCACGGGATGGGACTACGCCAACGACTCCGGGACGGCAATCAAGCTCGCTGGAGGCACTCCATTCCAGGACGGGGCGCTCTATGAATTCATCTACCAGGCGAAGAATCCTGTCGTCGCCGGAGTGGGATTGGCCGCGATCCGCGATCTCGCCTCGTTCACTCGGAGTGCAAAGGTCGACGACGAGGGACATCCTAATCCCCTGAGCGGTCAGGCCGAGACGATCTATACTGCATGTGTTTCACAGCCTTGCCGAACCATGCACGACTTCGTTCGGCTCGGGTTCAATGAAGACGAGAATGGCAAAAGGGTTATCGATGGGGTCGTGAACTGGATCGGCGGAGCCGATGGCATTTACCTGAACTATCGCTTTGCGCAGCCATTCCGCACGCATCGCCAACATATCAACCGTTGGTTCCCCGAGTTTCAGGCCCCGTTCACCAACCAGGTCAGACCTGATCCGGCTGTCCGGCGCACTGTCGGTCGACTGGCGCGCTGCCAGGCGAGCGACACATGCCCGAAGATCTTCGAGGTGAACTCAGCCAACGAGTATTGGGCAAAAGACATGGCGGTAGCTTCGGTCGATACGGCCGGCGAGGACCTGGTGGATGAGCCAGCCAATGTGCGTTCCTACTTCATGGCAAGTCTGCCACATCAGGGCGGTGCCGGAGCGACCGGCCGAGGCACCTGCCAGCAGAACCGCAATCCACTGGTAGCCAATGCCGTGCTCCGCGCGCTTCTTGTCGCGATGGATGAATGGGTCACACGTGGCACCGAGCCACCGAGCAGTCGCATTCCGCGTGTTGCTGACGGGACGCTCGTGCCACCACTGCCGCAGGAAGGACAAGGTTTCCCCAAGATTCGTGGCGTCGCCTACAACGGCCGTATGCATACCGGCGATCTATTCGACTATGGTCCGCATGCTGACGAGGGTATTTTGACCGTTCTGCCGCCACACCTTGTCGGTACGCCTTATCCGGCGCTCGTGCCAAAGACAGACACGGATGGGAACGATATTGCAGGAATCCGATTGCCCGAGGTTGCTGTTCCTGTTGCGACGTACACGGGCTGGAATTTGCGCGCGGTTCCGGCAGGCGCGGACGACGGGTGTGACCACTACGGACAACAAATCGATTTCGCCAAGACCAAGGCTGAGCGTGTCGCGAACGACGATCCTCGGCTTTCGCTCGAAGAACGCTACCCCAACCACGCAACCTATGTTGACTCGATTGCTGCCGCTGCAGAACAGCTTCAGCACAACCGCCTGCTGCTCGATGAGGATGTCCAAGTCTATGTAAGACGGGCGCAGGACTCGAAAGTGGGAGAATAGCGGCATCGCGCCGACCGATCCCACTCCTTCAACGGCGCATTGGATAGTCTGCGCGTGCGACCAAACGGCAAGCGTCCGCAAAGCTGAGATCGGTCCGCTCCGGTATGACGATAAGGGCATCCGGACGGGTTACTGTGACTATGGCCACCGCATGCGCCAGGCTCATATGCTCATCTTGCCGCCCCGGGCTACACAACAGCACGCTTTCCCCCCAGTGGATGTGCTCGCGGTTCGTAAGGCCCTTTGCCCGGATCGGTTCCCTCACTTTGATCCTTCCTTCCGCCTCTCCTGTTCGGCCTCTACTGGATCTTATGCCTCCGGGCGATAATCGCCCTCCGGCAAGGTGAAGAACTTCCTGCCACGCCCGATCGCTGCTCGCATCCGCGACCATCAATCCCCCCAGGGCGACGGAAGCTTGCATGGGATGGCGCTGATAGTTTCAGGCGGGCTATGCGCCAGCGTGAGTGCAGTGGACAGCCATCCGTAAAATGACCGAAAATCATTACAGTATCACACGAATGTTAGCGGTTTGGTCAGTCGGCCCGCTTCACGCGGCCGTGGCTGCGGCCCTGGGCCGGTGGCTTGGTCTCGGCTTCGATCCTGGCCTCGATGTCAGGCCATGAGCGCCCGGCTTCGCGAAGCTGAATTACCAATAGGCCGAGTTTAGGGTTCTGACGCACCAGTTCCATTACCTGGTGGCTGGCCTTCGTCTCATCTGCGGCCTCTTTGCGTGGAGGAAGGAAGCGCGTCGCCTTCATGCAACGTCCTCCTGGTCACATGTTATCCGACTGGTCAGCGCCCGTGGGTCGGTCTGAATCAGTTCTCAGGCGTCGGCTCGCCTGAGAGGCCACAATCCATTCGCGACCTGCTGAAAGACAACGGCTGTGCCGGGTGCCCGCCCGTCCCCAGCGAGACAGCAGTGGCAGAGCCGAGAGCACAGCGGTGCAACTCAGCTATGGAAACAGCCGCTCGCCTGTCTCTGCGTCCTCGACGAAGATCGCACTCACAGGGCAGTTCTCTGCTGCTTCGAGGATCTCCGCCTCGGTGTTTGCCGTTGGGTCGACCACCTCAGACTGGCGATCTCCGTTGAGCCGGAATGTCTTCGCTGCAATCGCCTCGCACATCGCGTTGCCGACGCAGGAGTGGTGATCCACCCAGACTTTCAGCTTGCGTGCCACTTTCATTCTCCCAGGCGTGATGAAGGAGGCGGCATCACCGGATGTCTGCACCACGCGATTCAAACGTGAGACTGCGTCCTCCGCTCATCCCGCTTCAGTGCCAGGTGACAGGCAGCGCCTTGAGCGAGCGGAAGGTGATGCTGGGTTGATACTCAAGCTCCTCGGTCTCCGCCCGCAGGTTGGGGAAGCGCTCGGCCAGCGCCTTGAACACCTCTTGGCCTTCCACGCGCGCCAGCGTGGCACCCAGGCAATGATGCGTCCCAGAGCCGAATGCCACGTGCTGGTTCGGATGGCGGAAGATGTCGAACGTTTCCGGGTTGGGAAACGCCTCGGGATCACGATTGGCCGAAGAGATGAACCAGCGCACGCGGTCGTCCTTGCGCAGTACCTTGCCGCGCATCTCTACATCCTCGGTCGCGATCCGCTGAATCGATATCACCGGTGAGTCATAGCGCAGGCACTCCTCGGTGGCCTGCTTGGCCCGCCCTGCCGGATCCTCCTTCAACAGCTCCCACTGATCGGGATGGCGAGTGAATGCCAGCGTGCCGTTGCATAGCAGGTTGATCGTCGTCTCGTGTCCCGCCAGCAGCAGCAGCGAAGTGTTGACCAGCACCTGGTGACGGGTGAAGACACCTTGCTTCTCGCCCCGCGCCAACACCGAGATGAAGTCGTCGCCCGGGTCGACTTTGCGCTTGTCGACCAACGGCGACACGTATTCGATCATGCCGCGCATCCCCTCGGTGAGCGGCTTCATGCGGTCATACTCACCGCGGCCGATATACAGCAGCTTCTCGGCAAGTTGACGGATATAGGGGCGCTCGGCCTTGGGCACACCCATCATCTCGGCAATGACGAGGACCGGCAGCGGCGTCGCCAGGTCACGCATGACATCCATGCTGCCCTTCTTTTCCGCCTCATCCAGCAGGTCCTTCACCGCCTCGCGCACGAATGGGCGCCAGGCCTCCATCGATTTGGGCGTGAAATAGCTGTGCATCACCCGGCGCATCTCCAGATGCTCCGGACGGTCGTGCTGAATGAACTGATCCCCCTGGTAGTTACGCACGTAATCGTACAGGCCAAGGTCGGACTCGTCGATCGGCGGATAGGCGGGTCGCGGGTCGTTCTTGAAAACTGCAGAGGAGAACAGCTCATGGTGCCGGGTCAGCCACACCAGATCGTCGTGGCGGGTGATCACCCATAGCTCGTAGCCCCGGTTCCAGTGCACCGGGTCTTCGTCGCGCAGTCGACCATAATAAGCGTAAGGGTTCGCGATCACATCCGGGGTGAACAGGTCATCCTGAATGGCGGTTGGCATGATCGTTCCTCCTGCTGACGTCTATGTGCGTCGCCGGCGCAATGGCTTCTTCGTCACGTCTGCTGCGGCATTCCTTCCATTGTTCCTGAGGCCCCTCGATCGCCTCTCCTGCAATGGCCTGGAGAGGCTACTTACGAGTAGGTGCCACTGTCAAACCGTCTTTACGGGCCCGCCGCGCGCAGGGTGTCTTCCGCGAGAACGGCGCCGCTCGCAGCGATACGGTGTATGCTGCCGTCGCTGGTGTCGATTTCCATCGTCGCACTCAGACGAGGCGGAGAATTCGCTCAGGGCTGGTCCACGACGACCGCAGCACTCAATCCGTCGGAATCGCCGACGGTCGTTCTGCCTGCGTGCGCCGCTGAGCTACGCCTCGGTCGCCCGACGCAGCTCTTCGAGCAGCACGAGGTGCATCTGAATGGTTGTCCGCGCCAGCATGGCAATGTGAGCAACATCTGAGGACATCGATGGCTGCGCTTGCAGGAAGTCGTTCTGAACACCAAGCAGCTCGTGGTGGCCTTGCAACTGAAGGGTGATATACTGGACATCGAAGGCGTGGCCCGCCGGCAAGCTGCTGAGCGCCTGCAACTGGGCCGCATGCGGGCTGTCCAGCTGCGCGACAGGAGGCGCCGGGGTGTCATTCAGAACCTGCGCCATCGTGAGTTGCTCCGCTGTTTCGAACCCCGCGAACTGTTTCACCTTGGCCATGGTAGCACGCTGGGTGGCAAGCTGACTGCTTTGCAGCGCAAGCGAGCCGAGCATCAGCGTCATGGTCCGGTATTGGCTCAGATCACGTGGGATCATATTGGCGGGAGCCTGCGCGTATGCGCGCTTTGCCATCGGAGCAAAGATAGGCAGCGCCCCGGCCGAAAGGGCGAGTACTGCAGCGCGTCGCTTCATTTGCGTCTCCTGCGCAACCACGGCGGCCCTTCCGCCGTGCGATGTCGCAGTGACACACAACTCGTGCGGGGGTTCGCTGCGTTGGGTATCATCTCTTCGAGATAACCGGGCGGGCTGAGGGCCGACACACCCTGTCTCTCATGTCCCTGTACTAAAAGCATCGCCTGATATGTCGCGACAGTCGACGCCATGGACCATCTCGGCACTGTAGCGGCCAGATTAGGATAGGCCGAAGTGGAACAAGGTCGAGGCGCCACGGTGAAGCGAGGCCGCCTCACATTGAATTGCGCCAATCTCCGCAACTTCGCCAGCACAGATCGATTGTGTCGCATGTCCCCATTGGAGGCGAACACATGAAGTCGAATCTATGCCTCATGGCAATTCTCGCGGCGATGGCAACCCCAGCATCGGCCGAAACGACGACGACGACCGCCCCGACTCTCTCCAGTCCAGGCGCTCGGTCAGGCCTGGGCGTGCAGACTTTATCCCACGATGGCTCGTCAAGCCTGACCAACTCGCGCGCCGCACATGCACGCGAGGCGCCAGGTGCTGCTGCTTCACCGCATACTGGCTACTCGTCAGGCATGATCCCAAACGCAGGGACTGGCAGCGGCACCGCTGACGGAACAACGGACACCGGCGCTACCAGCCCTGGCAGTGGAAGCGCCGCAAAAGCGAGATAGCCAGCCGCACCTCGCTTCTCAAGGCTCGACAATGACCTGCCCGTACATCCACGGATGCGGGGTGCAGATGTAGTAGTAGTTGCCTGGCTTGTCGAACGTGATGGTCTTCGTATCGCCCTTGGCAAGCGCCCCGGTGTCCCATGCCCCTTCCATCCCTGCGGTGGCGGTCGCCGTGTGCGGCAGATCACCGACATTGGTGAAGGTCACCGCAGTTCCCGGCTTTACCCGCGTGCGGGCTGGCCAGTAGGCGTATTCCACGTTGTTGTCACCGATCTTGATCGAGTTGACGCCTGCAGCGATCGCCCCCAAGGGGCCCGCCACTTGCGCGGGAGGGGGCGGCGGCCACAGCGGTTGGACCTTGCCGTTCAACGCGAAAGTCCATACCGCATCGCCTGTCGCGCTGCCCTGAATGACATTCCCGCCGGTGACAATGCTGATGTACTCCTGTCCGTCCACTTCATAGACCATCGGTGGAGCGTCTGCGCCGAACCCAGTTTGGAACTTGGACAGCACCTCGCCGGTCTTGGCATTCAAGGCGACGAAATTGCCATCCGGCTCACCACGCAGCAACAGGCCACCGGCAGTGACCGTCGAACCGCCGCCACCGCCGGTGCGATACGGCATCTGCTGCTGCCAAGCGATCTTGTTGGTCGTCACGTCGATCGCCGTGAACGTGCCGGCAAGGCGCGAGCCGACTGGCGGTGACTGCGTGCCATTCGTGTATCGAATGCCGTTCTTCCACTCGCTTGGAACGCGGGCGAACACGCTCGAGCGGATCGTGCCGGGCACGTACAGATAGCCGGTATCCGGATCATAGGGCATGGGGGACCAGTTTGTGCCGCCCTGACCTCCCGGCTGAATGACGACAGGGGTATCCCAGAACGGATCGAAGATGCAGCCCGCCTTGTCGTAGCCGGGCGCCGGCGGCGCGCAGGTCGGTACCGTGTTGTCCCCTACCGGATATGGCTGGGTCTTCGCCGTCTTCTGCCGAGGCTCCTGCGGCACCGGCTTTTCTTCGATGCCGATCAGGGGTTTTCCGTTCGTGCGATCCAGGATGTATACCCATCCGGTCCGGCCCACTTCCGCCAACGCCTTGCGCGGCTGGCCGTTGATGACGGTGTCGAACAGCACCACCGGACTCGCGGCGTCATAGTCCCAGATGTCGTGGTGCACTTGCTGAAAGTGCCACTTGTACTGACCGGTCTTGGCGTCGATCGCCATGATCGAGGCGCAGAACAGGTTGTCCCCTTCCCGCATCGAGCCGTCATAGTCGGGGCCACAATTGCCGGTGGCAAAGTACAGCAGCCCCAATTCGGGATCGATTGCCGGTGTGTTCCAGATCGAGGCCCCGCCCCGCATCGCGTGCGTTGTGCCGGCCGGCCAACTCTCGGCGCCGACCTCGCCTGGCCCCGGCAGCGTATAGGACCGCCAAAGGATCTTGCCGGTCTTGGCATCGAGTGCGGTCAGCCGCCCGCGCACGCCGAACTCGCCGCCGGTAACGCCGCTATAGATGATGCCGTCATAATAGAGTGGGGCGCTGGTGACGCCGTAGCCATTGCGCCAATCCTCGATCGCTGTCTTCCACACCTCCTTGCCGGTCTTCATATCAAGGGCAACAACGTTGGCATCGAGTTGTCCGAGGAAGATCTTGCCCTCGCCCATCGCCAGACCACGGTTCAGCCAACCGCAGCAAACCGTGGTGATCGCCTGCTCGATACCTGACCAGCGCTCCCACGTGATTTCGCCAGTCTTCGCATTCAGCGCGAACACATCGTCATCACCGGTGACGACATACATGATGCCGTCCTTGACCAGCGGCGTTGCCTCCGCAGAGTACTTGCCGCCCATCCCCGACCCCTTCAGGCGGGTCATCCAGGCGCCCTTCAGCTGCTTCGCATTGCTGGTATCGATCTGCTTCAGCGTCGAATAACGCTGATTGGTCAGATTGCCGCCATTGGTGACCCAATCCTTGCCGACAGGACTCTTTAGCAATTTATCGATTTCAGGATCCTGTGCCGACGCTGTTGGCACGCTTACACACATCAGGCCAATTGCCAGGAATGCATGGACCAGCAGGCTCAACGGAGTGCCCATCTATTTCCCCCAAGCAATCGTTATGCGACCTTGCCTGCATCGGCAGGGTTTTCGGGAAAAGATTGGACCTCGGGCGTCAGTCTGGCAAGACGCTAATTGCAGCAGGTCACCGAGTTTCCTTCCAACTTGCTCGCACCTGAATCTCGCACTCGAACTGCAAAGGGCCCTGACAGTAACCCCACAGGCAGATCCGCCCATTGTCGCTGTCGACTCGCGTGCGGGCTTCCGCCTTCTCGACCTTCCAGTCGGGATCGCCGCTCGGATCCATCATCCGAGCTGTGACCACGTCGGTCTTCACCGAGTCCGGGACAATCCTCCATCCGGCCTGGGCATCAGCGCAGCTTTCCTTGGTGAGGAAATGCGTTGGTGTCGCTGACTGCACGATCAGTTCGGTCTCATGCACTTCGAGGCCATCGATAACAGCTCGGTCTTCTGCTCGCGCCTGGGTCGCGATGACCAGCGCGATGAGTGCGAACAACTTCATCCACGTCGTTACTCGGGAGGGCTGCACCTCGTTCTCGCTCACTGCTGATGCCGTCGTGGCAATCTTAGGTTCATGCGGACCCGCCGGCAAAACAGAATGACGGGAGTGACAGTCCTTTCGCAGGCTGATATCATGTTGATAATGAACGTTGGGGCAGGAGCGTGCATGTCGTCGGATGAGTCCCGCAAAGATGGGGCCACTGGTGGTGATGATCCGGTTGCCCTTCGACGCGCATTCCTTGGAGCTGGCGTCGGTGTCAGCGTTGGCCTGCTGGCCGGTAGAGGTTGGACGCAATCGGATCCGGCGCGTGAGCGTCCAAAGGAAGGCGATCTGCTGGTGCGAGCCGATAGCCCGAATCCAGTACCGCTGAAACCCGACGACCTGGAGCCCGGCGCGCTGCAGATCATGGCCTGGCCGATGGATCCAGCGGCGAAGGTCGTGCGCGATGGTTCGCGGCTCAACAAGGTGCTGCTGTTGCGGCTCGATCCGGCAACACTCGGTGAGACAACGGCGGCGCGTGCCGCTGCAGGTGTGGTTGCTTATTCGGCGATCTGCCCGCACACCGGTTGTGAAGTGGTCAGCTGGGTCAGCGAGCGCCAGGTCCTCGAGTGTCCCTGCCATAACTCGCAGTACGACCCGAAGGGCGGAGCGCGAGTGGTCGCCGGTCCATCGCCACGCGGACTTGCTGCGCTGCCCCTGCGCCTGACGGATGGCCAGCTGACCGTGGCGCATTCATTCGTCGGTCGGGTGGGGATTCAGCAGCTCTGAGCTGCGACGTGCCACATCGCGCGACGCTGCACCGCATCGGAGAACGAGAGGAGGGAAACTGATGTCCGACCCACAAGGCAGGTGGCGCGTAACGGCAGGCGCCGCCATGATCGGGGCTTTGCTGGCCTCATCCGCGCTCGCTCAGGTGGCGCCGACGACACCGCCCGCACCGCCGGTCGCTCCCGATCCGATGCCGCCCAACGGCGAAGCGGTCGTGGCACCAGCTGCACTGGCGCCGGTTCTCGCCAATTATAAGGCAGTCACCGCCGATCAGCTCACCCAACCGGCCGATGGCGACTGGCTGATGTTCCGTCGCACCTATAATGGTTGGGGCTACAGCCCGCTTGACCAGATCACTCCCGCGAATGCCGCGCGCCTGCATCCGGTCTGGAGCATGGCAACCGGTCAGGTCGAGGGTCACCAGGCGCCACCGATCGTCAACAACGGTGCCATGTTCGTCGCCACACCGGGCAACCAGGTGCTGGCCATCGATGCGAAAACCGGCCAGCTGTTGTGGCGGTTCAAACGGCCGATCCCTGAGGACCAGTTCCTGTTGCACCCCACCAGTCGTGGTGTGGGACTTTGGGGTGACAAACTGTTCCTCGCCTCTTCCGACTGCTACCTGGTGGCCATCAACGTCAAGACCGGCAAGGAGGTTTGGAGCACCAAGGTCGCCGACTACGACAAGGGCTATTACATGTCGCTGGCACCGCTGGCGATCGACGGCAAGGTGCTGGTCGGTTCATCGGGTGGCGAGCTTGGGGTTCGCAGTTTCGTTGCCGCATTCGATGCCGATAAAGGGGCTGAGGTTTGGCGCACCTACACAATTCCCGCGCCGGGCGAGCCGGGTAGCGAGACCTGGCCGCAAGGCAATCAGTGGAAGACAGGCGGCGGCTCGGTGTGGGTCACGGGCGTGTATGACCCTGAAACCAAACTCACGTTCTGGGGCACCGGCAATCCAGGCCCTTGGATGGGCGATCAACGCCCAGGCGACAATCTCTATACGACCTCGGTGATGGCGATCGATGCTGCCACGGGCAAGATCAAAGGGCACCATCAATACCATCAGAACGATTCATGGGATTGGGACGAAGTGTCCCCGCCGATCATCGTTGATTACACGCACGATGGTAAACAGGTGAAGGGGTTGGTGAACGTCGCGCGCGACGGTTACCTATGGATGCTCGAGCGCACGGCCGACAAGATCAACTTCGTGTCCGGCCAGCCGTTCGTATACCAGAATGTGTTTACTGGCCTCGATCCGAAGACAGGCCATCCTGTCGTCGCCGCCGAACACAAGCCGGGCACGGGCAAGCAGGCCGATTTCTGTCCCAGTCTGTGGGGTGGCAAGGACTGGCCGCCAGCAGCCTACAGCCCGAAGACCAAGCTGCTGTATATCCCCGCCAACGAGAATCTCTGCGGCATCATCCTTGGTCGTCAGGTCACCTACACAGCAGGGCAGCCCTATACCGGTGTGACCAGCTGGCTTTATCTGCGCAAGGGCGCCGACCATATCGGCGAACTGCAGGCATGGAACCTCGATACCGGCAAGAAGGAGTGGACCCACAACTATGGCATGAGCCAGAACTGGGGGCCTGTGCTGACGACCGGCGGCAATGTGTTGTTCGAGGGTGGCACGAATGATCGCAAGTTCCGAGCGATCGACGCGACCAACGGACAGGTGCTGTATGAGTTTCCCATGCCCTCCGGTGTCAATGGCGTTCCGATGTCCTTCGAGTCGGGCGGCAAGCAGTATGTCGCGGTGCAGAGTGGCTGGGGCGTGGATGCAGCGCGCATGCAGTTGCGCCTGAATCTCGTACGACCCGGAGCCTATGCCGAGGTTCCGCAGGGCGGCTCGATCTGGGTGTTCGCTGTCGACTAGTGCCGACTTTCAGTGAAAGTCGGCACGTCGCTGTTTGGTTTGAGTATCCGATTCACGCGGCGGATCGTGTGTCGCACGCGACTCACGCTCCTCTGCGATCGGATACTAGCCCTCGGGTTGCCTGAGCGAACGAGGCCGTGCTCAGATTCTCCGATGTGCATCAAGCTGGTGGTGATCTGTGCCGCCCTGTTGGCGGTGGCTGTGCCCAGTTCCGGCACTGCCATCGCCCAGGATTTTCGTTCGGGACTCTCGGCCTACAACAACGGCGACTACACACGTGCATTCCGCGACTGGCTGGGGCCGGCGGAACACGGCGACCCTGCGGCCCAGGCGGGCATTGGTTTCCTGTTCCACAAGGGTCTTGGCGTGATGCAGGACGACGCCGAGGCCGCTGGCTGGTTTGTGAAAGCGGCCGAACAAGGACAGGCTGAAGCACAACTGCTGCTAGGGACGCTATTCTTCTTCGGGCGTGGTGTCCCGCAGAGCTATGTCTCGGCCTTTGCGTGGTGCGACATTGCCGAAACGAATGGCCAGTCCGACGCGTCCGAGTGCCGCGACGTTGCCCTGGAACATCTCTCGCCGATGGAAATGCAACAGTCATTCAGCATCGTCAGCGAGTGGTTCAGGCGTCACACGCGGTCGGTGCGGTAACCGGGCGGCTTGTCTCAACGTCTCGCTTGTGCAAATCTATTGCAGACCGAATAAGTCAGGTCCGTGCCAACCTGCGCTACGAGTCAAGTGGACTGTGGTCTGTCAGGTAATGTGACCGCCGGTAGCTGGGGAGAAAACATCCATGGCCCAGGATAGACCCGGCCTGTATCGCGACGCGGAAAGAGGCGGAGCGGCAGGCAGTGAAACTGTGTCCTTCGAACGTCGCAGCCCACCGTCCCGGCGCGCCTTTATAAAAGGCGTCATTGCCTCAGGTGCGGCAGCATCGGCAGCAGGTTACCTGTTCCGCGGCCCCGGTTTGCCGTCTGCCTACGCTCAGGCCGCCGGAACCGTCGAGCGGCTGGTCACTCTCAACGTCAACGGCACCAATCGCCGCGTCGATGTGCTGCCGCAGGAAACGCTTGCGCACACGCTTCGCTACAAGCTCGGCCTGACGGGCACGAAACTCGGCTGCGACCACGGCGAATGCGGGGCCTGCACCGTGATCCTCGATGGCACGGCGGTGTACTCCTGCACGACACTGACCCACGGCGTGCGCGATCGAAAGATCACCACGATCGAAGGCATCGAAGGACCCGACGGCAAGCTGCACAAGGTGCAGGCGGCGTTCGTGGCCGAACTGGGCCCACAATGCGGCTTCTGTACCAGCGGCCAGGTGATGTCGGCCGTGGCTCTGCTGGGCCAGAACCCGCATCCGACGGTAGAAGAGGCGCGCCTCGCGATGTCCGGCAATCTCTGTCGGTGCGGCGCTTATGATCACTACTTGCGCGGCGTCATGCGCGCAGCGGCGGAGGCGTGACATGGCAAACAAGCTGATTGGCCAGAACTTCGTTCCGCATGATGTCGTGGCGAAGGTCACCGGCCGCGCGAAATACGCCGAGGATTTTCGCGCCGAAGGCATGGTGTTCTGCAAGTTGCTGACGAGCCCGATGCCGCACGCGAAGATCCGCAGCATCGACCCGTCGGAGGCGCTGAAGATGCCTGGCGTCCTCGGCATCCTCACAGCCGATGATGTGCCACAATTCCCGCCACCGCAGCGGCCGATCCTGCAGAAGGACGAGGTGTTCTTCATCGGCGACCCGATCCTGGCGCTCGCGGCGGTGGATGAGACCACCGCGGCCGACGCGCTGGAGAAGGTCAAGATCGAGTTCCAGCAACTCCCCCACGTGCTCGACCCGCTCGACAGCCTGTATCCAGGCGGTCCGAATGCCCGGTCGAATGGCAACGTCGCGGCGGCACAGATCAACCTGCAGACCGTGAAGTGGCAGGCCGGCGACTTCTACGACGACAGCAAGTTGCCGATGGGCAAGCCGTCTGAGGAATGGAGCTACGGCGACCTCGACGCCGCATTCAAAGCGTCGAAGCTGGTGATCGAGGAAAGCTTCGTCACCGCTGGGTACTCGCATCACAGCATGGAACCGCGCACTGCCATGGCCTACTGGCAGGGCGGCAAGTGCTTCCTCTATGGCTCGAACCAAAGCCACACCGCGGCTGTGCCGAATATCGCGCGCTATATCGGCATCGAGCCAAAGGACCTGGTTTTCATCGCCGAATATTGCGGCGGGGGGTTCGGCAGCAAGATCCCGGGCTACCCGATCATGGCGGTGCCGGCGCTGATGTCGAAGAAGCTCAATCGCCCGGTAATGATGCGCATCACCCGCATCGAGGAGTACTCGCTCGGTACCGCACGCCCCACTTTCCAGGGACACGTCAAACTCGGTTTTCGCGAGGACGGCAGGCTCTTGGCTGCCGATCTCTATGTCGTCCAGGAGAATGGACCCGACATTGGCGGGGGCGACTTCCGTTCCGCCGGCAATGCGCTGTCCTTCGTCTATCAGCCAACGTCGATGCGGTTCCGCGCAATTCCGGTCCTGACCAACACCCCGCTGCGCGGGCCACAACGCGGGCCGGGCGAGAACCAGCTGGTTCCCGCCATCGAGCCGATGATCGACAAGGCGGCGCGCGAGCTGAAGATCGACCGGGTGCAGATCCGCAAGATCAATGCGCCGGACAACAGTGGCAAGATCGGCGCCGACCAAGGCCCGGTCACCAGCGCCTTCATCAAGGAGGCCTTGGACAAGGGCGCCACGATGTTCAACTGGGAACAGCGGAAGCAGCGGTCGGGCCAGAAGAATGGCAACAAGCTCGTGGGCATCGGCGTTGGCCAGGGCTACCATTCGGCCGGCAGCAATGGCTTCGACGGCCTCCTGCGTATCACTCCCGACGGCAAGCTGCATGTGCACACCGGCGTGGGCAATCTCGGCACCTACTCGCATTCGGCTACGGCCCGCGTGCCCGCCGACCTGCTGAACGTCGCGTGGGAAAACGTTGTCATCGAGCGCGGGGACAGCCGGCTCGGGCTGCCATGGAACAGCCCGCAGGCTGGCAGCCTGACGGCCTCGACCGAATCGCGCACGAACTACGTCGCCGCGATGGACCTGAAGGAAAAGCTGCTGGACATTGCCGCGCAAATGCTCGGCGGCGCGGCCGCCGATTACCAGCTCGGGGATGAGCGCGTCGTGTCGAAGGCGGATCGGTCGAAGGCGATCACCTATGCACAGGCCGCGCAGAAGGCGATCGATCTCGGCGGCAAGTACAGCGGCAAGGAGGCGCCCGCCGACATCAACCCGGTCACCAAGGACGGCGTGCAGATGATTGCCGGCACCGGTCTCGTCGGGGTTGCCAAGGACAATCTGCCGCGCGTCGGCGTGACGCCCGGTCTGACCGTCACCTTCGCCGAAATCGAGCTCGACACCGAGACCGGAAAGGTCGCGATCAAGGACATGCTGTGCGTCGCCGATTGCGGCACGGTGCTGCATCCACAGGGGCTGGCGCACCAGATTCGCGGCGGCAACGTGATGGGCATCGGCCTGGCGCAGCTTGAGCGCCACGTCTATGACCCGAAGCTCGGTATACCGACGACCGTCCTGCTGTATCAGGCGAAGCTGCCCGGCTACCTCGACGTGCCGGCGGAGATCGGCTGGGGCGCGGTGGAGAAACCCGATCCGCAAAACCCTGTCGGCGTAAAAGGGGTCGGAGAACCGCCGCAGGGTTCCGGCGCCGCCGCGATCACCACGGCGATCGCGGATGCGCTTGGTGGCCACCTGTTCAACCGCACTCCCGTGTCGATCGACATGATCCTGAATGCGGTGAATGGGCGCCAGCAGGCGCACAAGCCGCTTCAGGTCAACTCGGTCTGAAGGAGCATCGCCATGATCGTCAAGGACATGATGCCTACCTTCGAGCTGTATCAGCCGAAGCAGCTCGCCGATGCCCTCTCGCTGCTGGACCGCCACCGTGCGGACGGCTGGAAGCTCGCCGGCGGCAATGACAGCCTGAGTTGGTTCAAGGAGCGTATCAAGCGTCCAAAGGCCGTGATCGACATCAGCGGCATCACGGAGCTGAAGGGAATTCGCGAGACACCGGATGGTATCGAGATCGGTGCGCTGACGACGCTGACCGAGATCGAGCGCAGTCCGGTGATTCGTTCGAACTACCGCGTGCTCGCAGATGCGGCGCGACGTGTCGCCGCTCCGCAGATCCGCAACACCGGCACGTTGGGCGGCAACGTATCGCAGGATGCGCGCTGCCTTTACTATCGCTATGGCCTTCCGTGCTACCGGGCCGGCGGCAACACCTGCTTTGCCGATACCCCCGAAGGCGTCAACCGCGAGCATGCGCTGTTCGACAGCGACCGCTGCATCGCGGTCAGCCCGTCCGACACCGCTCCAGCGCTTGTCGCGTTGGACGCAAAATTCGTCATTCGCAGCACCAAGGGCGAGCGGGTCATCGGCACCGAGGAATTCTTCATCGGGCCGAAGGTGGACATCACGCATTTGACATCGGTGCAGCCGAACGAGCTGGTGACGGCGATTCGCATACCCAAGACCTGGGCCAAGGCACATTTCTATTTCGAGAAGGTCGCCGACCGCGATTCATGGGACTTCGCGTTGGTCAACGTGGCGGCGGCCATTGTCGTCAACAATGGAACGATCGAGCGCTCGCGCGTGGCCTGCGGCGGCGTGAGCGCCGTGCCGCGGCGGCTTACTGTTGTTGAGGAGGTCATTCAGGGCAAGTCGCAGGACGCGAACATCGCCAAGCTCGCCGGCCAGTCGGCCGTGCGCGGCGCACGCCCGGTGAACTATAACCAGTTCAAGGTCCCCTTGATGGCGAACCTTGTCACCCGGGCGGTGCGTGACGCCACCGCATAAGGCTTGCGCTGTTGTTTCGCTATGCCAGCGATGTTTACGGGCAGACCGTGCTGGTCGGAGCGTCGTGGGACCTGATCCGGTGGTTCGCCGGAGCCGGCGCCGCCTTTATCATCCTGCATGCCCTCATCTCGTCGGTCACCCGTCGACGCGTGAGGGTTCGGAGCGCTAGCAGGTGACGGGAGAAAGAATCCTGCGGCACCACGCGGCTGACCGGCTGTACCACTGGATCATGGCCGTCGCATTGCTCGCTTGCCTGTTCACGGCTTTTCTGCCGATCCTCGGCTGGAAGTTCGAGTGGGTGACGACGCATTGGATCGCTGGTGTCGTACTCACTGCCGCGATTCTGTTTCATATCGTCCGCGCCACTTTGTGGCAGGATTTCTGGTCTATGGTGTTTGGGCCGCGCGATGTACGAGGCTCCTGGCGTTTCATGCGCCGTGCCCTGGGATTCGGCGGCCCGCCTCCATTGCTCGACGCCAAATACTCTCCGCTGCAAAAGCTGTTCCACATGCTCGTGGCGGTCGTGGTGTTGGCCATCGTGGCGACCGGCTTGCTGATGCTGAGCAAGATCGATACGCCGTTCTGGCGGCGGAATCCGTATTGGCTGGCGGACACGCAGTGGGGGATGATCTACGCAATCCACGGTCTCTTCGCGATGGCTATGATCACCCTGATCATGGCTCACGTCTACTTCGCGCTTCGGCCAGAGAAGCTGTGGATGACCCGTTCCATGTTCCACGGCTGGATCTCGCGGGACGACTATCTGGCGCATCACGATCCGCAGCGTTGGCCAGTGCCGGATCAAGCCGATATATCGCGCGAAGGCAGAGCGTATTCTGCTGGCGAGTGACTGCCCTAGTGCCGACTTTCAGTGAAAGTCGGCACGTCGCTCTTTGGTTTGAGTATCCGATTCACGCGGCGGAGCGTGTGTCGCACGCGACCCACGCTCCTCTGCGATCGGATACTAGAAAGGATCATCATGACCACGCCAGGTGTCGCCCTGTCGCTGCCGGAACGCATCGAGGCGATCGAACAGGCCTATGAACTTATGTTGGCCTATGCCGCTCAGGGGCGGCAGGACGATGCAGACGACAGCAGCTCGATCCGGCGCTTCCTGCAACGTGCCGATGCAGCGCTCGATGGCCTGGCTCCTTGTCTGCGGGAAGCTGTAGGTACGCAGGCGGGAGCCTTTGCCGACTTCATCGCCGTGCTCGAAGATGACGCGCGTCGCACGCGAGCAGCACTTCGCTTGGTCCTGGCGCAGAAGGCATTGAGCTCGCAGCTTATCGACAATCTCAACGCCTCGATCCATATCCGTGCATTGCTGACCGATATTTTTCTGGTCGATGAGACGTTGAAGGCGCGTACCGGCCATGAATGACGGGGCACGCCCGAGGATCGGTGTGATCGGCCTTGGCGCGATGGGCGCACGTATCGCCACGCGCTTGGTCTGGGAGCAGTTCAATCCGCAAGTCTATGACGTGGTCGACGTCGCGGTCCGAATGTTCACCAATGATGTTGGCGGCATGATGACTGGCTCGCCAAAGATGATGGCGCAAACCTGTGACGTGATCATCACGGTCCTGCCCTCGGCTGATGCGCTGCAAGACGTGCTCTACGGATGGGAAGGCCTCGCTCGTGGCTTCGCACGCGGAGGGGTGGTCGTCGACATGGGCCGATCGGATCCGCTGGCCACTGTCGAACTTGGCAAGCGATTGGCGGAGCGCGAAATCCATCTGATCGATGCGCCCGCTCTTGGCACTCCGGCCGAGGCACGGGATGGAAAGCTAACTGTGGTTATCGGCGGCAATGAGACCGCCATTGCGCAATGCCAGCCGATCTTTGATGTGCTGGCGTCACGCACATTCAGTGTCGGGCCTGTCGGATCGGGTCAGGCCGTGGCAGCTATCGGCGACTTTCTTCGCAGCGTCCAGATTCTCGCCGCCAGCGAGGCTCTGCGGATCGCCGAGCGTTTCGGCGTGAGCCCGGAAGCCGTGATAGATGTCGGTCAAGCCCTGAGCGGCGTTGGCCCGACCATGGCACGACTGCTGCAGGAACAGGTCTTGACGCGCAGGTTCGATACCGGGCTGGCACTGGGCCACGTGCTGCAGGGGACGGCGGTGACCGCCTCGTTGGCACAAGCCACTGGCATTCATGCACCGCTGATTGCTGCATCTCGCGATGCTTGGGCAGCAGCAGAGGCCGCAATCGGATCTGGTGCCGACCAGAGCGAGATCGTCAGGTGGCTGGAATCGGTCATTGTGGAGCGACCGGATCAAGCGTGACCGCCGCCGGTGAGTCAGCAGCCTTGCGAAAAGGCTCGTCGAACGGCTGCGCTCGTCATTGCCTTATCAGAGCACGATAGCTTCAAGTCGCGGCATAACTTGCCGCGCTGGAGACGTGTCGCAGGGTGAGGTTCAACAACCCCTCAAGCCGAAATTCCTTTACTTGCCGCGCGGATCATCATCGCCCGGTGTCAGCTTGCACTCCCTGGAGGCAACCTCGAAGAGATTGTTGCCGCTGACCATGTCGCCGTGACTGTGATGGATGGCACATCAGCCATTCTGCATGTCTTCATTCGGTCTGGCCCGGCTCGCTGCTTCGTCGATCTGACCTTGCACCTTGCGCTCCGCCTCTGCTCGGGCCGCTTGCGCCTTGTTTTCGAGCATCAGTTCGACTGCCCTGACTGCGGCCCGTGCTGCACCCAGCACGGCACGCGCTTCCGCCGTCGCCGCTTCGGCCGCCTCTTTCGTGGCTCTAGCCGCCTGCTGCTTGGGCCGCGTCCTGCGCAGCCAGGCAGCGAATGCCTCGACCTCGGTGTCACCGGCAGCAAGGCTGGTGGCAGCCTCGGTCTCGCGCTTGATCGCTGCCTCGATTGCCGCGACCGCTTCCGCCGCCTCGCTTTCGAGCCGTAGGCAATCGGCGAGATGACGGCGTGCCTCGTCCGCGGCCACCTCGCGCAGCCGCAGCAACGATTCGAGAGGGTCATGCTTCATGGCGCCTCCATTGCCCCGGCCAGCGCCGCAAAGCTGTCCTCGATACCGGTTCGCTCGTCGCGCAACTGGCGAAGCATCGCCTCGATCCGCGGCGCCAGCGCCACGGCTTCGTCTATCGACGGATCGCTGCCCGGACGATAGGCGCCGAGACGGATCATATCAGCCATGTCGGCATAGAGTGCGAGCAGTGAGCGAGCGCGCTGTGCAAGCGCGTTCTCCTGAGGTGCATTGCAGCCCGGGACAGCGCGCGAGAGCGAGCGCAACACGTCGATTGCCGGGTAACGCCCGCCTTCGGCAATCCGGCGATCCAGCACCACATGCCCGTCGAGGATGCCGCGGACTGCGTCAGCGACTGGCTCGTTCTGGTCGTCGCCTTCGACCAGCACGCTGAACAATGCGGTTATGTGCCCCGCTGGGCCGTCGTCGCGCTCGAGGCCGGGGCCAGCCCGCTCGAGCAAGCGCGGCAGCTCGGCAAAGACGCTGGGCGGATAGCCGCGCGTTGCCGGCGGCTCGCCTGCGGAGAGGCCGATCTCCCGCAACGCCAGGCAATACCGGGTGACGCTGTCCATCAGCAGCAGCACCGACTTGCCCTGGTCACGGAAATGCTCCGCGACGGTCATTGCGGTGTATGCTGCCTGCCGTCGCAGCAGGGGCGGAGCGTCGGAAGTGGCGACGACCACTACGGAGCGCGCAAGGCCGCCCTCCCCCAGATCGTCCTCCAAGAATTCGCGCACTTCGCGTCCACGCTCGCCGACCAAGGCCAGCACCGCTACGTCACAGGCGGTATATCGCGCGAGCATCGCAAGCAGGCTGGATTTCCCCACCCCGGAACCCGCAAACAGCCCCAGGCGCTGACCCTGCCGACAGGTGGCGAAGCAGTTCAGCGCCCGCACCCCAAGATCAAGCCGCGCTCCCAGACGCGCCCGCGCTGTCGCGCCAGGCGGCGCGGCAAGTACGGGCCTCGGGCGGTCGCCAGCAGGAAGAGGCCCACGGTTGTCGAGCGGCCTCCCCAACGGGTCCATCACCCGGCCAAGCCAGCCATCGGATACCGCGAGTCCGCCGCTGCCGTTCGCGCCTCTTCCGTGCAGCTCAAAAAATGCAGAACTGCCCGGACCGAGCCCGTCCAATGCCCCGAATGGCATTGTCTGTGCCAGCCCGCGGCGGAACCCAACGACCTCGGCGGGAACCCGATGCCCGTCGCGCGCCGACAAGATCAGACGGTCGCCGACCGAGACATGTGCGCCTAGCCCATCCACGTCGGCGATGAGGCCGGACAGGCCTGTCACACGACCCTCAAGCACTACCGGTGTGATCTCGCGCAGCTTCGCTCCACAAGCGACGCTACGTTCCAGGAACCCCATGTATCTCATTGAGGCACATCATTGTATCAGATTTGGACTTCGAGCGGAAAAATAGCGGCGATGTCACCATTCGGTGTAGGAGTTCAGTTAAACTACACGCAATTGGTGAAAATTCCTTGGCTACATGCACGTGATAGTGGTAAATATTACGCCGAGGTGATGGAGTAAGCAGAGGATGCGAATTCTGCTCATTGAAGACGATCTTGTCGCGGCGCGCGGCGTTTCGCTGATGCTCAAGTCGACAGGCGCCGTAGTCGACCATGCGGATACCGGCGAGGAAGGCCTCGAACTGGCCCGGCATTATGATTACGATATCGTAATTCTCGACTTGATGCTGCCGGATATCGAAGGCTTCGAGGTCGTGCGCCGTATGCGCGTTTCGCGCAACGACACCCCGGTGCTCATCCTGTCCGGATTGTCGCGACCACAGGTAAAGGTGAAGGGGTTGGGCCTGGGAGCCGACGACTTCATCACCAAGCCATTCGACAAGGCTGAACTGCTGGCGCGCATGCAGGCGATCGTTCGTCGCAGCAAAGGGTTCAGCCAGCCGACGCTGCGCGTAGGGTCGCTGCTGCTCAATCTGGACAGTCATGAGGTGACGGTGGACGGCCAGCCGGTGCACCTGACCGGCAAGGAGTACGCCATTCTGGAACTGCTGGTCCTGCGCAAGGGGATGGTGCTGACGAAGGAGGCATTCCTCAATCACCTGTACGGCGGCATGGATGAACCCGAGATGAAGATCATCGACGTGTTCATCTGCAAATTGCGAAAGAAGCTGGCGCTGGCGGGCGCAGACAACCTGATCGGCACGGTATGGGGCCGTGGCTACATGATCCGCGAGCCGGCCGCGCAGACCGACGTGAGCGTCGCCGAGACGGTTGCCGCCTAGAGCGCGATCGCTTGAAGCGGAATCGTTAGAAAGCGTGAATCGCACTCTACGTCAATGAATCGCAGAGCATGATCGGGTCAACCTGATCCGATCTTGCTCTAATGCCCGGCTGAGCCGCTTTTCAGCCAGCCACCTGCCACTCCGGCGTCAGTCGAAGCACCCCGTCCCGAGGGTCACACCGACTCCTTCCGGAGCATGTCGAGCACGTAATCGGTGTGCTCGCCCACCGCTGGCCCCGGCCAGGCCACGACGCCATCAGGCGCATCGCCGTCGAGACGAATTGCCGGCCCGGGGTGCAATGTCCGCCCGATCAGCGGATCGGTCACCTCCTGCACAGAACCGCGCGCCAGGAAGTGCGGATCATTGGCGCAGTCCGCAATATCGTACAGCCGGGAACACGGGACGTCGGCTGCCATCAGCCGCGCCTCCGCCGCCTTTGCCGGCAGTGTTCGAGTCCAGGTGGCGATCGCGGTATCCAGCACCGCCCGCTGCGCACAGCGGTCGCCATTGGTGGCATACGCTGGATCGTCAGCCATGTCCGGCCGACCGATCGCCTGCATCAGCCGGCGAAAGATCAGGTCTGAGTTACCGGCGATGCACAGCCACTTACCATCGGCACAGGGATAGGTATTGGTCGGTGCAGCGGTCTCGATTGCCGCGCCCACCGGCTGCCGAATGCGACCGTCCATCGCATATTCCGGCAGCATGCCTTCCATCAGGCTGAACACGCTGTCGACGAGATTGACATCCACCACCCGCCCGCGTCCCAGGCCTGCCACATCGCGCTGCCACAAGGCCGACAGCAGTCCGATGGCCGCGTAAAGCCCCGCCAGATCGTCGCTGATCGAAATGCCGCAGCGAGGCGGCGGCAGCTCCGAGGCGCCAGCCGGATGCGCGGTCAGGTGGCGGATACCGCCCATCGCCTCACCTATCGCGCCGAAGGCGGGCTTGTCGCGGTATGGTCCGTCCTGGCCGTAACCGGAGATCCGCGCAATCACCAGGCGCGGGTTGAC
Source organism: Acetobacteraceae bacterium (assembly GCA_024280945.1). GTDB lineage: Bacteria > Pseudomonadota > Alphaproteobacteria > Acetobacterales > Acetobacteraceae > JAMXLO01. Next base: position 8,784 of record JAMXLO010000079.1, on the reverse strand, counting down.
GCCGTGCAACGCCGCCGGCCCTAGGTTCAGCCGTTCCAGCCCGCCGGCACGCAGGTTCTCCACCAGCACATCGGCGCGCGCGGCCAGCTTCAGCAGCGTCTCACGATCGCGCTTCAGGTCCAGCACGACCGAGAGCTTGTTGCGGCCGTGCACGCTGAACCAAACCGAATTCCCCCCTATCGAGGCGCCCCAGCCGCGGAAGGGGTCGCCGCCAGGTGGCTCGATCTTGATCACCTCGGCGCCCAGGTCAGCGAGAATGCGGGTGCAGAAGGGAGCGGCAATGTAGTGGCCGATCTCGAGCACCTTCAGGCCGGCGAGTGGCCCGGTGCGTGGTGGCGGAATCGCCATGCGATACGCTCCTTTCGTAATTTTATGATGATCTCGGCGGTCGAATTCGCGTTTGTCACACGCCGCGTTACTAATTCATAAGATTTCCGGTGGCATATTGGCGGCATGGAGCCGGCATTGCCGGCGTCCTGTTTCCTCCCCGATGTCGCGCCGCATTGGCGCGGCCCCCTTTGGCGGTGCAGCCCCTGCTGCACCGCTTTTTTTCGCGCCTGCTTCCGTTCTGGCCTGGTCGATCGCATGATCGGTTTCTCAGGCGGGGAGAGAGCCATGGACAAGGAGTTGATCGCCAGGCTGGCGCATGCGGCAGGGCTGGACAAGGCATGGGCAGAGTTTCCCGATGATGTGGCATCGGCGGCGGAGCAGGCCCTCGGCAATAAGGGAGGCATAAGCTTCCCCGAGGACCCGGCAGCCGAACCCTGGCCGCCGATGCGGGCGGGAAACGGGCTGTGAGCGCGCTGCACTGGCTGACCGCTTCCGAGGCACAGCGCGAGTTCGGCGCGCACCGCCTCTCGCCGGTCGAACTGCTGACGGCACTGCTGGCGCGGATCGAGCGGCTGGATCCGAAGCTGCACGCCTTCATCCGGCTCGACGCCGATACTGCGATGGGCGCTGCGCGAGCGGCCGAGAAAGAGCTCTCGGCAGGCCGGGTTCGCGGGCCACTGCATGGCATCCCTATTGGCATCAAGGACATCATCGACGTCGCCGGCCTGCCGACCTCCTGCCATTCGAAGATACTCGTCGACAAGATCGCCACCGCCGATGCGGCGGTGATCGCAAAGCTGCGCCAGGCGGGCGCGATCATCTTAGGCAAGCTGTCGACACATGAGTTCGCCATCGGCGGCCCGAGCTTCGACTTGCCATTCCCGCCGGCCCGCAACCCGTGGAACCCCGACCATCATCCGGGCGGGTCCTCATCCGGCTCAGGGGCCGGTGTCTGCGCCGGTCTGTTTCCGCTGGCGCTCGGTTCAGACACTGGCGGATCAGTACGTAATCCCGCGTCCTGTTGCGGCATCGTCGGGCTGAAGCCGACCTATGGCCTGGTGTCGCGGCGTGGTGTCTTCCCGCTGTCGTTCACGTTGGACCACGTCGGGCCGATGACGCGCACTGTGGCAGACAACGCACTGCTGCTGGATGCGATCGCCGGCCACGACCCGGCCGATCCCGGCAGCGCCGCGAGCAGTGCGCGCTATTTCGGGCGCATGCTGGACCGCGGCGTGCGCGATATGCGCATCGGCTTCGTGCGGCACTTCCACGAGGTCGACAAGCCGGCGCATCCCGAGGTGACGGCGGCGATCGAAGATGCGGTGCGGGTGCTGCAGACCGAAGGTGCGCAGGTGCGCAGCGTCACGCTGCCGTCGCTCAACGAGTTCGCCGCGGTCAACCGGGTCATCCTGTGCAGCGAAGCGTGGTCGATCCACGCGCCATGGCTGCGTTCGCGTCCCGGCGATTACGGGCAGCTCGCCCGCCAGCGGCTGTTGCCAGGCGCGTTCATGAATGCAGGCGACTATGTCGGGGCTCAGCGTCGCCGACTGCAGATGATCGCCGCAGTCGAGGAGGCACTGCGCGACTTCGACGTGCTGATCTGTGCCAGTTCAATGGACCCGGCGAGTCGGATCGAGGATGCGGCGGAGACGTCACGCACCTATCCGCGGCAGGCGCGCACACCGTTCAATGTGACCGGACATCCCGCAGTCGCGATGATGACGGGCCTGTCGAGCAATGGATTGCCGCTGTCGGTTCAGTTCGTCGGCCGCTACTTCGAAGATGCGACCGTGCTGCGCGTCGCAGCTGCGTACGAGCGTGGCACGGAATGGCATAGGATGCGGCCACCGATTGGCTGACGCGGATCATCGCTGCGGCGCATCGACCGCGAGCGAGCGTGGCGGACGAGCGATCTCGGGCCAGAAGCGCACGTGTCGCCATGACACGTGAGGCTGGCCCCACGCTTCACTCATAGCAATTGCCAGGACGTTCTCGAGCGGAAGAAGCCTCGCGCCGATCGCAGGCGGCACTACTTGGACTGCTAATCGTCACCGTGCAGACCGAACAACCTGCGTGAGCACATGCTTTGCCACCGTATGGCCTGGGTGAGGATTGCTGCGTTCACCAAGCGTTGCACAGCAAGCATGCGCTGTTCGCTTGACAATCTTACAGCCTGTGACGAAGTGTGGCATAAGAATACAAAAAGAAATCAGGGAGGTCCCCAATGCGTTGGCTCACGCTAATTGCAGCAGGTTTCGTTGTGTCATGCTCAATGATGCAACCGGCTCCGCCGCCATCCCGACCAACTGCTCAACAACCGCCGGCTATGATGAGTAAGACCGCGGCAGAACAGGTTCTGACCGCGGATGGCTACACATCTCCCGCGTTGGTTCCATCGCAAACCTACATCGGGGGCTGGAGCGGCACAGCCATGCGCAACGGTGTCAAGCAGAGCGTGACCGTCGACAAGAACGGCCGCCTCGTTCAGGGATAGCGACAGCCGCCAAGCTATCCGCGAGCATATACTGTTATACCGACGGCAGATCGGGGTGGGGCACGCCCAAACCCCGAGCTGACGTTGCGCAACCACGACCCACCGCAAGGGAAGAAAATCGATGTCCGCGCGAGCCGGCCCACAGCTGGTCGTCAGCGTCCGACCGCCCGCTTCCTCAGGATCTCCAGCATCGCATCGAGGCCCAGTATGTAGGAGTGCATTCCGAATCCAGTGATCATTCCTTCTGCCACATCGGAGAGAACGCAGTGGATATTGCGCTTCGCAATGCTGCTGATGTGTACTTCTACATAAGGCAATGCGGCCCCCTTGATGCAGTCCTTCAGGGCAAACCCCGCATAGGTAAAGCCGGCCGGATTCATAACCAGGCCATCGAAGCCCTCATCGACGGCACGATAGATGCGGTTGATCGCTTCGCCTTCGATGTTGGTATAGAAGATCTCCAGCTGGTAACCGTGCTGCTGTGCGTGCCGCTGCAGCATGACGTCAAGCTCTGCCGGCGTTGTCGAGCCGTAGATCGCCGGCTCGCGTCGCCCCAGGAACGTAAGATTGGCTCCCTGCAACAGCAGAATCTTCGACACCGCAGCCTCCCTTGATTCTGCACTGATGTACGCAATCAGACGATGCGCGGCAGACGAACGGCCGAGTGTCCAGCAGCCAGCATCTTCCGCTCAGCCAGAATACCAAATGCTAAGCCAAGAATGGCCAGCAGCACAGCATGGCCGCCAAGCGATACCATGCGGAATTGCCACAACAACGTCGCGGGAAAATCATCGGGCACCTCGTTGACCGTTGGCAAGACGAACATCGCGAGGGCCGCCGCCAGGATATAGACGCCCGCGCCGCACAGAGCGGCATTCCACATGTCCAGATGGCGCATGAGGTGTTTCGCCAACAGCATGGCGCCAACCGCAGCGGCCGCCGACCAGGCGATCATCGCGAAATACAGCGCTGTGCGCACCCTGATCGTCTCCGGATCACCAATAGCTGGTGGATTGGCTGGGTATTTGATCTGGGGCACAAGGAACAACACAATGAACGCAGCCGCTGCCAGCAAAACGGTCGTGCTGCGCGGCCGCATCCTGCCCAGTCGGCCCTGCGCGAAGGCAAATACCAACGCAAAGATGCCGCCGATCGCCGTGCTGTAGACCACCACACCGGTCAGCAGACCCAAGGTGCTTTGCACAGCGCGGCTCACCAACTCCGGCGCGGGATGGCCGCCCAGCGATTCATGCCCGTGATCCTCGAACACAATGGCCTGGTCAATCAGCGGCTCGGCGAAATACTGCGCGTAAACGAAGGCAATCAGTCCGGCGAGCAGGCCCGCCAGCATGCCGCGAACCAACAGGGTTCGAACCACCGCACGCCGTCAGTGACAGGGGAACGCGAGAAAATGCCGGCCGTCATGCACGAATTCATGGATGTACATGCCCGGTATGATCGATATCGCTCCCTGTTCGGCGCCAACGAAATAGATCGCAAGCAGCGCCAACAACCCGACGAAGATCGCCCAAGGCAAGATGTCGCGAACCGGAATGGCAATCGGCTCGGCAATTGTCGGTGCAAACGTGGTGCTGGTACTCATGACATCTCCCCTGAATTGCGCGCCCGATCAGGCGCGTTGCGTTAGCAACGACCATTCCCGATCACGCCTTGAAATCCTCCGTCCGCAGTTCGATCGGTTGACCATGCGGTGTGCGGGCCGCGGCTCGCTCCCAGGCATTGCGGCAAGCCGTCAGATCGGCCGGGGTGCTGACCTCCTTTTCCGTCAGCATCCGTTCCAGCGTCGTCAGCCAGTGACGGTAGTAGGTATCGCCGGTATCCGGGTCGCCGGCGGCCTGCGCGGCCTTGATCGTTTCCCCCAGCATGCTGGCCCACTCAGCCCAATCGAACACGCCTTTCTCGTGCAGCGCCAACGCCATGGCGAAGGCCTGCGCCTCCCACGGGGCGGCAAACACCGGGCCATCGCTGTCGGCGGGAAGGCCGGGATTGGCTCGAAGCGCACGCCGGGCAGGATCGATCGCCGTCATGTCAGGCGCGTTCCAGATAAGGCTCGAACGCCTCGACCGAAACCTTCACCGTTGGATCGGCGTCCTGCCCCCACAGGTCGCGCCCGTCGAACTGCACGGTGTAGAGCCACTGTGGGTTCTCGCCCTGCCCGATCGCGGCGGTGTCCGGCAGTACATGACAACCATGAACGCGTTCGACGACGCCCACATGGCCGCGGACGTAGCGCGGCAGTCGCGTATGGGTTTTCGGATGCATGTTCCTCGCAAGCACCCGATCGCCCTCCGCAAACTTGGCGGGCGCAACCTCCGGTCGCGTGTAGGTGCCGCGGTGACTGGTGCGCTCGACATCGGCGAGGGTGAATTTACCTCGAGGCGGCGTCCTGCCAGGGCGCAGCGAGTGGCCGGCGGCGATCTCATCGGCCTCGGCGTAGCCGTAATCGACCAGCGCACGTTCGAACCGCTCCAGCCAGCGGCGATAATACGATTTGAGGTAGAGCTGCGGCGGCAGCTTCTCGATGCCGTATCGGGCTTGATCGATGTTCCACGCTCCGATGGCGCCCATGACACGGCTGACCGCCATGACCTTGCCTTCCCATTCCGCGTGGAAGACGCCGCCGGTTTCGACCGGATCGACCGGGCCGAAGCCGTCCATCCCCCCCATGTCATGAATGCCGTTCATGCCGGAATGTTCCCCCGGACACGCAGCACATCGGTGCCGACCATCGAATCCCGCGTCACGAGCGCGGCCAGCTGTTCCTCGGTCCAGCCCTCTGTCCCACTGGGCCGCTCAGGCAGAACCATGTAGCGGACCTCGGCGGTCGAATCCCAGACATGGATTGCCGTGTCACTGGGCACTGTCACCCCGAATTCGGCGAGCACGGCGCGCGGCTCCTTCACCGCACGCGAGCGATAGGCGAAGGACTTGTACCAGACCGGCGGCAACCCCAGCACATCCCACGGATAGCAGGAGCACAGCGTGCATACGACCATGTTGTGCCGCTTCGGCGTATTCTCGACCACGACGAGATGATCGCCGATCTTGCCCTGATAGCCGAACGGTGCGGCGGCCTTGCTGGCATCGGTCAGCAGCGCCTGGCGGAACTCGGGATCGGTCCACGCGCGCGCCACGATCCGCGCACCGATATGCGGGCCAATCTTGGTTTCGTAGGCTTCGACGATCGCGTCCACGGCCGCGGCGTCGGTATAGCCCTTCTCAACGAGGATGGTCTGAATGGCGCGAACCCGCAGTTCGGTCTCCGACAGTTCAGACGCCTCCTCGTGGTCGTGCCCGTGGTGATCATGCGCGTCATGCGCCGTCATGGACGATCTCCTGCCCGCTGATATGCCTGGTAGTGCCCCTATTGGTACCAGTCGTGCCTGCCTGCCGCCAGATGCAACCAACCATCGTGCCTATCGCCGCGCGACGCGCTCAGGTGCGCGCGCATGCGAGCCGCCATGCTCGGGCCATTCCCATGGTCCGTCCACATCGACACCCATCCCGCGCAGCATTTCAACATGCGTTTCCGCATTGTCCTGCGGTCGGTAGCCGAGAAACTCCCAGTTCGGATCCTGCGTCTTGATCCGCGTGTTGGCGGAATACCCATTCACCACCAGGCAGCCTGGGTCGGCATGACGCAGCGCCGCGTCCACCAGGCGTGCAACGTCGCCCGGCGATAGCCAGGTGGCGAGCGAGCGCTGGTCGATCGGCAGTGGCCGATACGTGCCGATACGCAGCGACACCGACCGGATGCCATGCCGATCGAAGTAGCAGCGCAGCATGGTCTCGCCCCACGCCTTGAATGTGCCGTATAGGCTGTCGGGTCGCGGCGGCAGCGCAGGTGAGACGCGCTCGTCGATCGGATAGCAGCCGAACGCGTGGTTGCTGGAGGCGAACACGATACGCTGCACGCCGGCGAGCCGCGCCGCCTCGAACACGTCGAACATGCCGCGCGCATTGACCCGCCACAGATCCTCCAGCGTGTAGTCGCCGCCGACGCCGGCGAGATGCACCACTGCCGCCGCGCCGTCCATCATGCGTTCGATCGCGGCGCGGTCGGAAATGTCGGCAACGATGCACTCTTCGTTCGGCGTCGGGTTGGCGACGGGCCTCACGTCGGTCAGCCGCAGGCGGCGATAATCGCTTCGCAGACCGTTGCGCAGCGCGGTACCGATCGCGCCGGCTGCGCCGGTGATCAGGACCCGATCAGTGGCTGGATTGACCATGCGTGCGAGCTCCTCCCGTTCAGGGGGGAGGCTTGCGCCTCACGACCGGCATGTCCAGGGAAGCGGGGTACGCCAGGCATCGCGCTGAACCGCTGCCGCTCCCTGCGAGGTGCCCAACGCACCGGCTTTTGCTGCCGGGGTCAGAACCAGGGTCTCTGGCCTTTGTCACCGCTGCAACTGCCGGCGCTATACCGGATCGACGTTCGGCAAATCGGTGCAGTTATAATCCCCCGACACAGCGTGCCACACGTTCCACGGCAGCGAGGTATTCGCCGAGTTCGCGCTCTTCCGGCGCGATCAGCACGTGCTGGACGCCCGCCGCCTTGTATGCCTCCAGCCGAGAGCGCACCGCGCCCATGTCGCGCTCATAGGGTGCGCGCACCGATACGGTAAAATCCGCACCAGGTCGTTGCGCGCGTAGCCGTTGCACCACAGCCGGCGCCTGCTCGGGCGTCACCCGGCTGCCGTGCCACCCGTCCAGACGCAAGGCGCGACTGATGGCCGCATCGGACGATCCGCCGATCCAGATCGGGATCGGCGCGCACGGCTTCGGCTGCATGCGCATCGTCTCGATCTTCGCCGGAATCCAGCGCGTCGGGAACGTCACGGGATCGTCGTTCCACACCGCCTTCATCATCGCGATGCCTTCGTCCATACGCCTGCCGCGCTCGCGGAACGGCACACCGAGAGCGTCAAATTCCGCCTCCATCCAGCCGACGCCGGCGCCCAGGATCAGCCGGCCCTGCGACAGGTTCTGCAGCGTCGCGAGTTCCTTGGCGAGCGGCAGCGGATGACGCATCGGCAGTACCAGCACGCTGGTGCCCAGCTGTACGCGTTTGGTGCAGGCGGCGGCCCAGGTCAGCGTCAGCACCGGGTCCCAGAAGTTGGGCGACGGCGGGTAGTTCGCGTCCTTCGGGATGATGATGTGCTCGCTCACCCAGACATCGGCAAAGCCCAGCTCCTCCGCCTGGATCGCGGCGCGGCGGAACGCGTCAGGTCCTGCCTTGCGACCGATATGCGGCAGATGGATGCCGATCTGCATGGCGCTTGCCTCCTCCCGATGTCGAGTCAGACTCGCGCTTTGCGATCAGCGCGTCCAGGGGACCGGGAGCGGTACAGGTGATATTAGTACTGCGCGACTTTGCCTCGGCGTGAGCTTGGTCCGCGCTCTTGCTTGCGGCGCGGGGGGCACACCCATTTGGGATCATAATGAACCAACGACAGAGCGTCGGCATGGAGTGGAAGGAACACGTATCCTGGTTGGCTCCAATCGCCATCACGATGGTGGCCTATGTTGCGATGAAATATCGCTGGGCCATGACCAGACCACGGCGTATGCGTACTGCCGTGCTTGTTTTCGCCGTCGCCGCATTTGTCGCAACGGGTGTGGCTGGTGCATTCGGGGCATTCCTTCGCAAAACTGCTGAACTTCTACAATCCGACTGGAACTCTTTCAGGAGTTACCACGGTTGGGATCGTTATCTGGCTGCTCGCCTGGTTTGTGCTGAACCGCCTGTGGCGCGATCGGACCATTTCCCTGACCATGGTCAATGTGCCGGCATTCGCCGGTCTGGCTGTCGGCCTCCTGCTCACCTTTCCGCCGTTCATGGACCTTTTGCAAGGCAAGTAATGCCGCACCCAGCAGGATGCGAGCTGACGGTGCGGAAAGGTTGTTGGAACGTCTCTTTGTAGCCGTTGCATTGGCAAGCA
>JAMXLO010000078.1 GCA_024280945.1 Acetobacteraceae bacterium | reverse complement strand
TCGTCCTTCACCAGGGTAGCGCGGCTCAGATAGTAGAAGTCATCGACGCTCCACCCTGCCACTCCCGCCTTCATCGCCCCGAGCAGCGTGAGGTACTCGGTGATCGATGTGGGCAGCCCGGCCTGGCGCAGTCCCTCGATCAGATGCGCGAACATCAGGCCCCGCGCCGCGCCAGGAACGCCAGGCGCTCGAACAGGTGCACATCCTGCTCGTTCTTCAACAGCGCACCGTACAACGGGGGGATCACCAGGTGCTTCTCGTTGGTGCGCAAGGCCTCGACCGGCAGGTCCTCCACCATCAACAGCTTCAGCCAGTCCAGCAGCTCGGCGGTACTCGGCTTCTTCTTCAGGCCAGGAACCTCGCGGATCTGGAAGAACACATTCAGCGCCTCGCGGGCGAGGTCGTGGCGCAGATCAGGATAGTGCGCCTGAACGATGCGCCCCATCGTCGCCCGATCCGGGAAGCGGATGTAGTGGAAGAAGCAGCGGCGCAGGAAGGCATCCGGCAGCTCCTTCTCGTTGTTCGACGTGATGATGACGATTGGCCGATGCCTGGCGCTGACGGTTTGGCGCGTCTCGTAGACGAAAAACCGCATGCGATCGAGTTCCAGCAGCAGGTCGTTGGGAAACTCGATATCCGCCTTGTCTACCTCGTCGATCAGCACCACCACCGGCTGTTCGGATTCGAATGCGTCCCAAAGCTTGCCGCGGACGATGTAGTTGGCGATGTCGTGAACGCGTGGGTCGCCCAATTGTCCATCGCGCAGGCGCGACACCGCGTCATACTCGTAGAGGCCCTGTTGCGCCTTGGTGGTCGACTTGATGTGCCATTCGATCAGCTCCAGGCCGAGGGACTGCGCAACTTCATGCGCCAGGATGGTCTTGCCGGTGCCTGGCTCGCCCTTCACCAGCAACGGGCGCTGCAATGTCACGGCGGCATTCACCGCCACTTCCAGATCGCGGCTGGCAATGTAACGTTCGGTGCTCTTGAATGCGGCGCTCACCCCTGGCTCCTTCCTGCCAACGTCAGAAAAGAGTGTCAGGCGATTGTGGCGAAGCTGCAAGCGACGGGGTGGCTTTCGGGGGGAACCAGGCGCCAGCGGTTCAGAACCTACCCCCGAAACGCCGCGAATGCCTCCTGTTCGGTGGCGTACAGCTTGATCAGGCTGTCGAAGCCGGCGGTCACGAGCGCGGTGCCCACCCTCTGATTGGCGTTGCAGATCTTCAGCTCGCCAAGTTTTTCCTGCAGCAGCTTTGCCCCACGCAGGATGGCCCGGAGCCCAGCACTGCTCACGTAGTCGAGCTTCGACAGATTGAGGACGATTCGCTTCTCGTCGCCCTGGACGATGTCGACAAACCGGTCGCCCGCATCGCCCGAAGAATGGCTGTCGAGCCTGCCACCCATGTCGACAACCAGAACGTCGTAGACCCTGCGCGTCGCGATCTCCATGGCCATCAGGCAGCGATCCCCTCCACCGGCGCCAAGGGCGGCCGGCCGCGGATCATGTCGGCCGCCTTCTCGGCGATCATCATCGTGGTGGCATAGGTATTCGCCGATGGCATGCTTGGCATGATCGAGGCGTCGGCAATCCGCAGCGCGCCCATGCCATGCACGCGCAGCTGATCGTCCACCACCGCCGTCGGATCGGTCGCCGGTCCCATCCGTGCCGTGCCGATCAGGTGATAGGCGGTTGAGCCATAGCGCCGCGCATAGTCCATCAGCTCGTCATCGCTGCGGACATCCGGCCCCGGCAGTTGATCACCGGCAAAATATCGGGCGAGCTGCGGCGCATGCAGCAGCGCCTGTGCCAGACGCATGCCGGCCAGCAGCACCCGCCGATCAGTCGGGTCGGCCAGGTAGTTCGGCTGGATGATCGGGTCCACCAACGGATCGGCCGACCGCGCGCGGACATAGCCGGTGCTCTCCGGTCGGTGCTGCCACACCCCGCACGTCATGCCCGGATAGTCGTCCAGCATACCGACGAAGCCCTCCTTGTAGCTCGCCGGGCTGAACACGCCTTGCAAATCGGGCTGATCCAGTGCGTCGTTCGATTTCCAGAACCAGTGCACCAGTGAAGGGCTCAGCGCCAGGATCGACGGCTTGCCCATGGCCCAGCGGGCGATCTGCTTCGCCAGCCCTAAGCCCCGGGACAGCTCGTTGATCGTCACGCTGTCCTTTACCCGCGCCACCAGCCGCACGGCGTAGTGGTCGCGGAAATTCTCCCCCACCCCAGCCAGTTCATGCACCACGGGCACGCCGATCGATTGCAGCAACGGAGCAGGGCCGACGCCGGAGATCTGCAGCAGCTTGGCGGTGTTGGCCGTGCCGCAGCACAGGATCACCTCGCGCCGCGCCCGCACCACCTGCTGTTCGCTGCGGTCGCGGTCGTTGACATAGCGCACGCCCACCGCACGCTTGCCCTCGAACAGCACCGCCGCGGCGCGTGCATCGGTTCGCACCTCCAGCCGCCCGGTCGTCTTTGCCGGATGCAGGAAGACGCGTGCGGCCGAATGGCGCCATCCGCGATAGATCGCCCGCTGGAAGTAGCCAACGCCTTCCTGCCTGTCGCCGCTGTTGTAATCGACGCAGCGCGGCAGCCCCAGGCCGGTCGCGCCGTCGATGAACGCCTCGCAGATCGGATGGAACCAGTCGATGTCGGTGACCGGCAGGTTGCCCTCGCGGCCGTGGATGCGGTCGTCGGCGATGCCGATGCGCCGCTCGGTGCGCTTGTAGTAGGGCAGCATGTCGACATAGCCCCAGCCGCGATTGCCCCGCTGCGCCCAGCTATCGAGATCGGCACGCTGGCCGCGATTGTAGATCATGCCGTTGATCGAGCTGGACCCGCCCAAGGTGCGGCCCTGCGTGGTGGGGATGGCGCGGCCGCCGCTGCCCTCGGATGGTTCAGTCTTGAACTGCCAGGTGAAGTCCGGGTTGAACAGCATCTTGATGAACCCGGCCGGCACGTGGATATACGGATGCCGGTCCGGCGGCCCCGCCTCCAGCACGCAGACTGTGGCTCCGGGCGCCTCGGTCAGCCGGTTTGCCAGCACCGAACCCGCGGCGCCGCTGCCGACGATGACATAGTCGAACAAGTCGCCGTCAGCCATGCGTCTCCCCAAATGATCGCCCCTGGGCGTTTGATTGTCCTCTCGCGTCATCCTAAGCTGCCGCCGTACGTCAATCCAAGCCGGGTGGGAGGAACACATGGAGTATGTCTGCGATGCTCCTGGTGACAGGACCTGGTTTCGGCTGGTCAGCGAGGGCGAGGCCGCGGCCGAGTCCGAGCAGATGCGCCACGCCGTAGAAAAATATTTTCGGCGCGAATGGGACAAGGCAGCCGAGAGCTTCAAGCCGTTGACCTCGGTCTATATCGAGCAGGACATCGGCAAGGCCTCGCACATCAAGCGCGAGATGCCGTTGTTCCTGACTTTGCGCGATAACGAGGGCGCGCCGCTGGTCACCGCCATGCTGCCGCCGGGCGGACGCCGTGACCGGTCATTCGGCTGCATCATTGTCGGTCCTGGCAACAGCGATCCGTACAAGCAGCATGCAGATGCGATCGAGGCTTTGGCTGAACATTTCGATTTGTCACTCGATCGGGCGCACTGCTATCCCTATCGCCGCGAATGAATCCACAGAGGAGGTAGCCGCGAATGAGCACCACACTCGAACAGTTCGCCGCCAAGTGTAAGGACGCGCTGAAGAGTCAGCCCGGGACGGCAGGGCGCAAGGCCGTGTGCGGACTGGTGCAAGACGTGCTGAAGGAGCCGGAGTTCGTTGCCAACTACATCCCCGAAGGCACGCCGGAGCGCAAAGTGCTCTACGAGGATCCCGAACTGGGCTTCGCCATCCTGGCCCACGCCTATGTCGGGGCGAAGAACAGCAAGCCGCATGACCATGGCCCTTCCTGGGCGATCTATGGCCAGGCCGCCGGCGAGACGATCATGACCGACTGGGAATGCCTGTCGCGCCCGACCGAGACCGTGCCCGGCAAGGCGAAGCACATCCGCGACTACACGATGAAGCCTGGCGATGCATACCTGTATGATCCAGGCGTGCTGCACTCCCCGCGTCGCGAGGGTTCCACCCGCCTGCTGCGCATCGAGGGCATCAACATGGAGAAGGTGAAGCGCTACCCATACGAAGCGGTGGATACGCTCAGCCCGGCTGCAGAGTAGAAGTGAAAGCACCCCCCTCCCCTCGCGGGAGGGGGTCAGGGGGAGGGCGCAGGAATGATCTGCTTCTCCTCAATCACGTAGCTCTTGATGCGACCGATGAACAACGCGCCGTCATCGGTCAGTCGCTTCATCTCCGGCGTGGCGGCTGCCCGTGCGAGTGCTGCCTCGTCATCATACCACAGCTCCGCAATCCCATCGATCTCGACGTCGGTTTCCGGAATATCCGGGCGCGTCCGTGTGCCCATGATGTGTGACTGCACGTAGCGCCGGACGCCCGGTACCGCGTGCGCCAGTGGGCCGTGGATCTCCAGCCAGTGCTTGACGAACTGCTCGTGCGTCAGCTCCGGCTTGCGAGTCAGCAGCCCAACGACCTTGATCATGCGGCCTGCTCCATCGTGGACTGCTCGCACGCCACCGTGGTGCGATGCATATCGCGCACCTCGGAATTGTCGAATGGCCGCGCCCGATGCATGGTCACGCGGTTGTCCCACATCACCAGATCCGACTGTGTCCAGACATGCGCATAGACGAACGGCCGCTGCGTCGCGTGCTCGGTCAAGTCGCGCAGAAACGCGCGCGCCTCTGGCACTGGCCAGCCCAGGATCGCGCCGGCGTGCGAGGCAAGGAACAGCGATTTCCGTCCCGTCACCGGATGACGGCGGACCAGCCGCTGCTGCACTGGCGCGAACTTACGCCGCTCGTCATCAGTGAATTCGGTAAACCCAAGTACCGCCCGGGAAAACAGCTGGCTGTGCTCGCAGATCACGTTCTCGCAGAGTGCCTTGGTGTCTTCGTCCAACGCATCATAGGCCGCGCGCATGTCGGCGAATTCCGTATTGCCACCGGCCGAAGGGATACGCCGTGCCGACAGCAACGAATACTTCGCCGGCACCGCCTTGAAAGAGCTGTCCGAGTGCCATAGCCGATTGCCGAGACCGAACAGGCGACGCCGGTCATCGCGTGCCAGCACCTGGTTGTTCTTATCGAGGTTGGAGATGTCGTTGACATCCATCGACAGCCGGCGCTCGTGGCCTTGCGCGATGTCTCCAGTCGCCTGCTCCAGCGCGCCGAAGTTGCGGCTGAAGGCAAGCTGCGTCTCGTCGGTGAAGCGCTGGTCACGGAACACCAGCACGCCGTAGCGATCCATGCCGGCGGAAATCGCCGCCACGTCGCTGGGCGACAGAGGCTGCGTGACGTCGATTCCGGACACTTCGCCGGCAAAGAACGGACGGGACACAGGATCAATCGCGCGAATGGACAAGGTCATCGTTCACCTCTCGTCAGGCTGCCAGCGCCATGCGCGCATCCTCACGCACCATGGCGGCACCCTTCTCGGCGATCATGATGGTGGGCGCATTGGTGTTTGTCGATGTCACCGCCGGCATAACCGACGCGTCGATCACGCGCAGCGCCTGCAAGCCATGCACGCGCAGCCGATCGTCCACCACCGCGAGCAGGTCCCGACCCATCTTGCAGGTGCAGGTGGCATGGAACACGGTGCCGCCCGTCTGCTTCACATAGTGCAGCAGCTCGTCGTCGCTCTGGACGTCGTTGCCAGGTTGGTTCTCGGCGACGATGTACTTGGCCAGCGCCGGCGCCGCGAACAGCCGGCGGATCCAGCGCATCCCGCCGATCGCGGCGCGGCAATCCGTCGGATCGCTGAAGTAGCGCGGATTGATGTTCGGCGCATCTTGTGCCCGCGGCGTGCGGGCCTCGACATAGCCATGGCTGAGCGGGCGCATCTGCCACATGCCGCAGGTCATGCCGGGCACCGTATCGAGCTGGCGCGATACGCCAGGCGCGTAGCTGCCGTGGGCGAACAGCGCCTGCACGTCGGGCGTCGCGGATTCCGGCAGCACCTTTACCGACGCGGCGACCAACGACGCGGCATAGGTCAGGATGCCGTTGCCGACGGCAACATAGCGCAGCACCTGTGCCGCCAGCCCAAGTCCCCGCGACTGCTGGTTCAGGCTGGGTGCTCCCTGTATTCGGCAGGACACGCGCGCGAGGTAGTGGTCCTGCAGGTTCTTCCCGACGCCGCGCAGCGCATGGTGCACGCCGACGCCGATGCGCTCGAGATGCTCGGGATCACCCACGCCGGACAGTTGCAGAATATGCGGCGAGCCGATCGCGCCGGCGGACAGGATCACCTCGCCTGCCGCATCGATCCGCTCGGTGACGCCATTGCGCGAATACTCCACGCCAACTGCGCGCGTGCCGTCGAACAGAACGCGATGCACGAGCGCACCCGTGACGACGCGCAGGTTCGGCCGCTTCAGCGCCGGGCGCAGATAGCTGCGCGCCGCGCTTGCGCGCAACCGGCCACCGCGCGTCTGCTGTACCCACCCGACGCCGTCGCCGTGACCTTCCGCCAGATCGTTGACATCTTCACGGTATTCGCAGCCAAGCTGCTTCGCCGCCTCCACCGCGGCACGGCATAACAGCGGCTTGTCGCGGCCATGCGAGGTAAAAAGCGGCCCACCCTTCGCATGTACTGCATCCGCCGTGCCCGCCCAGTTCTCCGCCCTGCGGAAATACGGCAGCACGTCGTCCCACGACCAGCCACGATTGCCCTGCTGCGCCCAATGGTCGAAGTCCTCTGGCTGGCCTCGGACGTAGATCATGCCGTTGATCGAACTCGATCCGCCCAGGACGCGACCGCGGGGGTAGTTGATCGCGCGGCCGTTGGTGCCGGGATCAGGCTCGGCTTTGAAGCCCCAGGTCAGCGTCGGGTGCTCCAGCAGCTTCATGTAGCCGGCGGGGATATGGATCAATGGATTCCAATCACGTCCGCCCGCCTCGATCAGTACAACGCGGCTGTTGGAATCCTCGGTCAGTCGATTGGCCAGACAGCAGCCGGCCGAACCGGCACCGACAATGACGTAATCAGCTTGCATTGACCGTCCCCAATATTGCGTCATCCCTGCGTTTAGTCCGTCCTCACCTAATTACAAAGTGGAGGAGGATGCACGACCTTGATCTGGATCAAAGCGATCAGCGACCGTTCCCAATACCAACAGATCGCAAGACGACCCAGGAATCGAAGGATGGCAAGGAAATTTCCAGAACTCCCCTCGACAGTTGCGATGCGCCCCAGGGCGCTCCGGTGGGCGGCTGAGCGGGAAAGCTATTGCGCCAAGGACTTGAAGGAGTTTCTGGCACAGTCGTTCAGCGTCACTCCGGCCCAGCGGACGTTGAGATTTGCCAAGAATGGCCAGCTCGCCTTCGACAACTATGTCGATTGGGTCACGGCATACTTCACGCATTGTGGGTTGCATGCCGGTTTGGGCGGCAAGTCGCACAGGAGCGCAGAGGAGCCGTATTGTTTGACAACTTATGGCCGAGAATTGGCGCGTGCCGCAGAGCAAGGCAAAGCTGTGTGGCCCAAGTGGAGCCAATATCGGTAAGCTGCTCGCCGGTCCACAGTGGGCATCTTTCTTGCCCTATAATCGCTATCCGAACGCGCCCACCTCGTGCGTGATGATGGTGGCGATTTCCCGAACGAGCCCGAACAGCGAGCGCATCGGCGCAAAGATCTCCTCATGCTCGCGAGCATACGCAGTCGTGCCGCGCGGTGCGGCAGGCTCGGCATAGTCAAGCTCTTCGGATTGATCGGGCGCAGCGGGAAAGATCTGCGCCAGCACGTCCAGTGCCGGCTCGATCTCCAGGCGCAGGATTGCGCTCTCCAGCACCAGGCGCGTCACGCCATGACGTGGGGAAAAATCCGAGATCTCGGTGGCCAGCAACCAGATGCGGTGGATCAGCGCAAGCCGCAAAGCGTGCAGCAGCACCTCGCGCGTGGCCATGCGTGGCGCATCGGGCCAGATCTGGCGCAGTGCCAGGTGATCGGCGTGCACGCGACGGAACATCGACTGCGCCGCTGCCCATATGTCGAGCCGCTCCAGCGCACGCGCCACGCTGACCAGCGCCTCGCGGGTTGCACGCATTTCGGTATGCTCGGCACGATCGAGCCAGGTGCCAGGATCGAGTGTCGCGATCACCGCGCGCAGCACGTCGATATCGGAATGCGCCAGGGCATGCGATGCCAGGTCCATCGCACGATGGAACCGCCGGCTATTCTGTTGCAGATCGACGAACAGCTCGGGATGCCGCGCCGCCGCGGCGCCAATGCCCTGCAATGTATTCGCACACCACCCGAGCTGCTGCAGGATGGCGTTGTTGGGAATTGCCCGCAGCTCGCGCGGATGACGGATGCGCGCAGCTCCCACCATGCCGTCCGCCTGACGCGCGGTTGGCCGTGAGCCGGTCACGTCGATCAGCGAAGGGCCGAATGTGCCGAGTAGAGCAGCATAGCCCTGGTCATCGACCAGTGCCTCCATGCCGGAGCGGACGGTGGCGAAGAAGTCGGCGGCGAAGTCGGGGTTGGCGTAGACCGGGTCTTCGATGGGGCCCGCCGCCGGATGGTAGGTCTGTTGCGCGATGCCGGTGATGGTGGCAAGCGCCAGCTCGGGTGTGCCGAACAGCAGATAGCCATCGCCGCCTTGAAAGGCGGCTTCCTCGCGCACACTCAGCCCTGCCTTGTTGAACGCCTGCCGCGACGCTGTCGGCGACAGGTATTTCAGCCGATCCGTCAGCGACCCCGGATGCGCCCCGCGGCCGACACTCTCGCCATGCGTGTCGAACAGGATCACTTCAACGCCGGAAATGCCGTGTGCGGCCAGCGTCTGGCCGATCTTCAGGCGCAGCCGTTCGATCAGATAGCTTGCAGCGAGCTGCCCGACATAGCGGCCCGAATCCGAATAGCCGAACTGAAGCGCCAGCCGCCCG
Source organism: Acetobacteraceae bacterium (assembly GCA_024280945.1). GTDB lineage: Bacteria > Pseudomonadota > Alphaproteobacteria > Acetobacterales > Acetobacteraceae > JAMXLO01. The sequence continues at coordinate 39,892 of JAMXLO010000078.1, read as the reverse complement.
GTCTGTTTGAGGTAGGCGCGATAGTGCGGGCTGCGCAGCGCCTCCTCCAGCACCGTGGCGCCATGTTCAAGCGCGCTTGCTGTCTCGAACAGCGGACTGATTTCGATATGACGCTCCATAGCGAACAGTCTCGCCAGCCACAGCGCGGCGAGCAGCGTGTAGCCCGTCTCGGTCTCCGCGATCAGGAAGCGCACCGGCACCGAGCCATCGACGTGCTTGATGATCTGCGCGATGGTCATCATCAGCCGTATCGCCGACGCCTGCTCGGCCAGCAGGGCACCAAAATCGACGCTCACCGGCTTCACCGCGTCAAGCGCAGCGTTCATTGCCCCGAACAGCACACGACGATGCGCCGGATCCTCGGGTGCATCGGCGATGCCCAGGCGCTGACGAATTGCGTTGTGGATCTGCGCGGCGTTGAGCCGGACGTGGCTGTGAGCAAGTGCCAGCCCATGCGACACCAGCCCTGCGCGCGCCACACATAGCGCCTGCCGCACATCGTCATCCGGCGCTGTTGCAAGTGCCTGCTCGAACAACGGCAGAAGGGGGTCGGGTGACGTGAGCGCTCTGTCGCGCCCGCCTACCAGCGCGCGGGCGAAGCGCGCGACGCGCGCTGGCTCGGGCGCGTCCGGGCAGAGAAGCAACTGCTCGCCCGTAGCTTCGAGCGCCGCTGCGACCCGCGCAGTCAACGGTTCGGTGCCTGGTAGACCAGCTAACTGAGCGTGCAGTCGGGCGAGCTGCCGGCGCTTCATCTCCAGTCGCAGCCGAAGCGTATCCCACCAGCCGATGTCGGTGCGGCCGTCGGTGTCATAGCCGACCCAGCTCGACAGGATCACCGGCCGCGGATCGAGCCCTGTCCATCGATCCGGCCACGCGGCGCGCGCGACCGACAGCAGCACCGCGTTGAACCGGTCGACGGCATCGCGGCCGTTCACGATCACCGCCGCGGCTTGCTCGAACTCATCCTGCAATGTGATTGGTGGCGACCGATGTGAACCCTCGCTCGCGGTTGGCCGGCCGCTGGCGGTTTCCGCCAGAGCGTGAGCGACAGCGGGGGGAAGCGCGAACGTGGGATGCGCAGTGAAGACCGCCGCGAACCGCGTACGCTCTACCAGCGCTCGATATTCGGCCCAGCGCACCGGGCTGTCATTCGGATCAGGCCGCAGCAGCCGACGGGCCAGCTCGTGCAGAACAGCGTCATGCACCGCACTATCGGTGCCGCCGACGTAGTCCGAGATGCGGCGGGCGCGGTCGACAAAAGCCGCGTCCCGCAGATGCCGGATCAGCTCGCCGATGTCACCATCGTTCAGGGTGCCGGCCCCTATTCGGCGGCTGATTGCCAGCGACACCAGCAGGACGGGATTGCCAAACGGGTCTTCGTCGGCGCGCGCCGTGATGCGCGCCGTCAGATCCAGGAGTTCCTGGGTGAGGGGTCCGGCGCGGACGAATGGTGCATCTGGCACCGCTCGATTGTGCCGGCAATTGTGCAACGCAGCAAGATGGCGCGACTAATCGACCGTAATCTGGCCCACCATGCCGTCCCAATCATGGTCGACACAGATCAGTCGAAATGTTCCAGGATGAATAGGCATCAACTCGATCTCTACCGCACCGCCGGGCTGAACCACGATATCTTTGCCGTCCTGCGACAAGAAACCTGGGTCACGCAGGACGGCATTGGCAAAGAACTCCGGTGCAGTGAATTCGTGCAGGTCCTTGCCGTCATTCTCCAGCAACAGTCGATAAGGTACGCCGTGTTGGAACGTCAGTTGATCCGGCACGAAGCGGTCATCCACCATCAGCATGTGGACTTGCTGCGCCTGCGACCAATCGACATCCGGCTGCGCTCGCGCTTCCGGTATCAGCAGCGCGAGCGCCGCGATCAGCCGCTTCATCGTCAGCCGGTGACAAGGGGCAGACCGACCTCGCGGCGGATGTCGTTGATGATTTGCAGCACGCGTTGACGATACGGCAGATACTGCACGCCAAACTCCTGCACCAGCCGACTGTTGTCGATCAGGTAGTTGCCCGAGTTGGCCTTGCCGCCGGTTTCATGCTCGAAGCTGATCTGCGCATCGGGCAGGAATTCGCGCACGATGTCAGCAATTTCGCCCAAACTGATCGCTACGCCACCGGAGTTGTACACAGCGTGCTTGGGTTTGTCGGTCAGCAGCACGCGGGTGAACACCTCTGCGATGTCATCCACGTGGATCGGGCAGCGCATCGCGTCCCGGTAGGGGAAGGAGATCGGCTTGCTCTGCGCCGGCTGGGTGATGATGTTCACGTGGTCCACCGAGCCACGCACCTTGTCCGGCCCTGTCACGTTTGCCGGGCGGACCGCGGTGATCGTCATGCCGTATTTCTCGTTGTAGTCCTGCGCCTGCCACTCGTTGAAGATCTTGTGCATGGCGTACTGCACTTCGCCGTGGCGGTAGTCGTCTTCGGTGATCATGCGGTCGCCATAGTGCTTCTGCATCCCGTTCACCGCGAGCGAACTGGCGAACACCACGCGGTTCACGCCAGCCAGACGAGCCGCCTCGAAGCAGTTGTCCATGCCGAGTATGTTCAGCTTCATCGCGACATGCGGCGCGTGTTCGCTGCCGAGGAAATACGAGAGATTGATGATGCGGTCCGGCTTGGCACTGGCCGTTGCTGCCATGACGTCATCGAACTGCGTCACGTCGCCACGGATCAGCCGGACCTGCTTGCCCAGGTCGTCGAACGACGCCGCCCCTGGGTTGATGTCCATGCAGACGATCTCCTCGCCTCGCGCAGCGAGCAGCCGAATGACGCGCGTACCAATGAAGCCCGTGCCGCCAATGACGAAGACCGACATCGTTTCCTCCTGTTGTATGCTGGCCCAGCGTAGCAACGGCGGCCACACTTGGCCACGCAGGCTGCAGATTGCTAGTCTTGGACACTGCCAGGCAACCGCCATGGCTCTGGCACCGCGAGTGGGAGATACTCAGTGCGACCGCAGGCAGAAGCGAAGATTGCGCGGCTTTCCGAATCCGAGACGATCTCGTTCGGGCCGCTGGCGGACTACAACAGGCTCACCGGCGACGATGGGCTGCCGGTCTTCACCGGCGTGCAGACCTGCAAACCAGGCTATCAGACGCCGTTGCACTGGCATCCCTACGTCGAGTGCCTGTTCATCATCGAGGGCGAAATGGAGGCCTGGCTGGAAGGTCAGGAGGACCGGCCGGCGCGCCTGGGTGAGGGAGACATGATTGCGCTGCCCGCCTGCGTGCCGCACGTGTTTCGCAATGCGGGAGACCGGCAGTTGCGATTACTCGGCATCCACGCCTCGCCGTCACGCATCGTGCATCGGGTGCAGGAGTAGGGCGCCGAGCGCCCGGCAGCTCGGCGCGCCACTCGAACTCACCTACGGCAGGCTAGTATCCGATCGCAGAGGAGCGTGAGTCGCCTGCGACACACGATCCGCCGCGACGTGCCGACTTCACTGAAAGTCGGCACTAGTGTGGTGGTTCCGAAGTCCACCGCTTCGTAGATCGGCCGCCGCAGCGGACTTCGGGAACCAGAAACCACACTTGAACCAGTAATTTGCCAGTGTCCTTATCGTTCGGAAGTCCGTATCTGGCGGATCCACATTGTGACGGACGTCCGAGTCGAGACACTAGCGTGATCCGCCGCAGCTCTCTGGCTGACGTCAGGCGTGTGCTACGTGGTGCACGTCGATCGTGAACATGCCCTCGATAGTTACCTGCGTGTATTCGACCTGCGCCGGGTTTTCGTCGTATTTCACGTGATGGGTTGTCACGACATCGCCTGCGATGCCGGTAGGTTTGACCTCGACCAGCTTGAGAAGAAGGATTTTGGGGTTGATGCCCTGAGGGACGGCTCGCTCGAGGCTCACTTTCCATCCAGTCGTCGGCTCGGTGACATCTCCGGTAACGCGTAGCTCGAGCTTGTGGTAATGGTGCTTGATGAGCTCCGCCTTGAACGTATTCTGCACTGCCGGCATCTCGGACTCCTGCTTTCATGATGGGAACCGGACATCGGTTGTTCCCGCCACTACAGCTAGCCGCGCTATGCTTGAATGGCTGTGATCTATCTCATAGGATTAAAGGCGGCGTTTACCTCGTTGCCCCCGTCCGCTCGTTTCGAGTCAGCCGCTGGATGACAAAGGCGGTATCCATCACGTCGCCGAAGATTGCATAGAACGCGGCAAGCGAGGCGTTGTGTTCCTCCATCGTCATCGCCGCGTTGGCATCGCTGACCATGATCGTCTTGAAGTTGGTCATCATCGCGTCGCGCGCCGATGACTCGCAGCAGACGTTGGTAACCGTGCCGGTGATCAGCACGGTATCGAACCCGCGGCTACGCAGACGATAGGGCAGTTCGCAGGTGCCCGGCAGGAACGCGCTGAACCGATACTTGCGAACGATCTCGTCCTCGGGTCGCACGTCAAGCTCCGGCCAAAGCTCCTGGCCCTTGCTGCCCTCGCTCATCGCTTCGATCCGACGCTTCCGGGCAGCGGGCGTGAACAATTCCTGCGCGTTGCTCCATTCCAAAGCACTGCGATCGTCGAAGGTGTTCTTGATCCAGAACACGCCACCACCGACGCCGCGAACGACGGAGGCGAGGCGGTTCACGTTCGGCACGATCTCGCGTGCCATCGGACAGACAGCGTGACCCACCTCGTCATCCATGAACGCATTCTGCAGATCCACCACGACCAGGGCCGTGCGTTTCGGGTCAAGGTCGGTGTGCGGATGTTCCACGCCGGTACGCGCGAGGACTCGCTGAACGATACCATCCGGCGCGCTGAACCAGTTCATCATCATGGATTGCTCCTTTCCACGAGGCCGGCCGGATCGCCCACGATGCCCATTCGGCTTCCAAGGCGCATCGTTGGACGCCGCTCCACGTCGTGCTGCGGCCATGTCGGCATCGCCTCGTGCCCAGGATCGCCGCTGCGCGCGAATGCGATCCAGGCAGCCCGCATGGACGTCGAAAGTGCCTGCATTTGCATCATCTCACCTCCAGCCAGCATCTCAGCATCGCGCCACGCAAGGAACGTGCCGAATACGAAGGGTAGCTCGATGCAATGACAGGAACGAAACCGCGACGCAGGGGGAGCCCAGTCGAACAGGTAGGCGAAGGCGTGACCGCCACGTCGCGCTATCGCCTCGGCAAGGCGCATGGCCGGCAGCAGGAATGTCTCGTCCGTGCCAAGATCGGCCAACAGGTCCATTGCACTGGCACCGGGTCGTCGGGCGCGATAGCGAGCGAGTTGCGCAGCGCCCCCGAACCGCTCCACCACCGCGTCATCAGGAGGATGCTGCATCGATGGATCGGCGGCGTAGAATGCGTGGACTTCATCGGCGGTAGCACCGATCAGCACCGGTTTGCCCTCCAGGCCATCGGCGATCGCGCTGAGCATCTCGGGCTGGGTCATCGCCGTTGGCAGCACTGGCATGAACATCGGCATGGTCTGCGCGAAGCGCGCATTGGCACGCGCCAGTTCCCCCTGAGCAGCGATGAGCCGCGGCACTTCCACCGCACGCAACCGCCGCAGTGCATCGCCTGACTGAGGATCGATATCCAGCAGCCGCATGTACCGATCGGCGCGCTGGGTTGCCATGGCAGCGGTGTAGGCACCGCGGCCGAAGCCGCCGCTTTGCATGATGGCGCGGTGGAACAGGCATCGCGCCTCGGGCAACAGGGCAAGCCGGCCGATCGAGGTTGCCCCCGCCGATTGGCCCATCACCGTCACGCAGCCAGGATCGCCACCGAATGCCGCGATCTGGTCACGCACCCAGGACAGCGCCGCGATCATGTCGAGCGTGCCGGCTTCGTCATCGACGATCCCGGGACGATGCAACCAGCCGAGCGCGCCAAGACGGTAATTCACGCCGACGAACACGATATCGCCCTCGCGGGCGAGGTGCGCGCCGTCATACCAGTCGAGCGAGCCGGCCCCGGAGATCCATGCCCCGCCATGCAGCCAGACCAGCACCGGTCTCGACTTTCCGTCGGGCGCCGGCGTGCAGATCGTCAGTGACAGGCAGTCCTCGTCCTGCGATCGGTCGAAGTTGCCCATTGCGATCCGCAGACGCGACGGTGGCTGTGGCGCGATGGGACCATGTCGGCTGGCATCCCGCATCTCCACCCAGCGGGCAGGCGGCTCGGGTGGCGCGAACCGGCGGTCACCGATCGCTGCTGCCGCATACGGTACATTGCGGAATAACGCGACCCCATCGCTCCAAATGCCGCGCAGGGACCCTAGCGACGTGTCAGCGGTTGGAGCATCGGATTGTACGACCACGTCCCAGGCTCACCAGCCACCATCGACGCCGATTGCCTGGCCGGTGACGAACGCCGCCTGGTCCGAAGCAAGATAGGCGATCATCGATGCCACTTCCTCCGGCGTGCCAAAGCGTCCCACGGGAATGGCCTTCGCACGCTCGCGAAACCCCACTTCCAGGTTGTCGCCATACTCCCGTCGATTGGTGCTGATCGCACGCGAGGTACGAATTGGTCCCGGCAGCACCGCATTGACCGTAATGCCGGATGACGCCAGGTCGAACGCGAGCGATTTGGTGAAGCCCACGATGGCTGCCTTCGACGCCGCATAGGCGACGCGCTTCGGGCCCGGTCGGAATGCCGCGCGTGATGACACGCTGACAATACGACCCCAGCCGGCCTTGCGCATCACCGGCACCGCAGCGCGCGACATCAGGAAGCAGCCGCGCGCGTTCACCCCCATCGTCAGATCCCAGGCGGCGAGCGGCACATCCTCGATCTCGTTGCGATCGGCGCCTTGCGGCGCGCCGGCGTTGTTGACCAGGATGTCCAGCCTGCCGTGACGCCGCAGCACTTCCTCCACCATGCGTGCGGCATCGGCCTCCACACTCACATCGCCCAGCGTCGCCGACGCAACGCCACCAGCATCGACAAGCGCCGCGACAAGGCTATCAACGCCACGCCAGTTGGGGTCCATGTCTCCCTGCACGTTGTGTTCGTTGGCCACCCCCGTTGGCGCGACATCGGATACCACGACGGTCACGCCGGCGGCGGCCAGCGCATGGGCTGTGGAGTTGCCGATGCCGACCGGCTTGCCGCAGCCGGTGATCAGGGCGACGCGAGCTTCGCTGGCCACTCGATCCTCCTCCGTTGACGATTGCTGATTGCATGGGCCGATGCATAGACTGCCACATGCGCGAAGGGACGCCAGTACAGTACCAACGGCCCAGCAATCTGGCTTATACGTCGACGAAACGCCACCGATTGTGCGGCTGCCCCCGCTAGGACTGCAATACAGCCGGACATGATCAATATCCGCACCGGTGTGCTCGCCGACAGCCTCGGCAATATGGCCGGCGGCCTGCTTGGGACTGCGGGCATCAGCATCGGGCCGAGTATGGTCGGCATTTCCGCCGCAACGGGCGCCACCAGTCGGGTGATTGCCTTCGTTGCCGCCCGCTATCTGCTTATCCCACCGGAGGTCGCCGGCTCGATCATGATGTTCACTGCTTGCTTCCTGATCGCGAGCGGCATGCAACTCATCCTCACACGGCCGGCCGGTACCCGTGCAATTTACATCATCGGCATCGCGACGTGCCGCCAGAGCTGGACGAATTTGTCAATGAGGAGACGGCGGTCTATGTCGGTCTGCGCGACTTCCTGAAGAGCATGTCGGCCGATCGCAAGCGGGTTCTGCGGCGGTACGGTCATCTCAGCCTGCGGCTGTCGTACGAGACACCCTAACCAAGCGCGACGAGAGGAAGGCATGGCGGATAAGCTCGAACATCGCCCGTTGGGGCGCGGCGGACTTTCGGTCTCGGCAATCGGCCTCGGCTGCATGTCGCTGTCCGGTATTTACGGTGAGGCCAGTGACGCCGCGTCTGAGGAACTTATTCGCTACGCGATCGACCACGGTGTCGATCACCTCGATTCATCCGACATGTACGGCTGGGGGCACAACGAGCAGGTAATTGGCCGCGCCCTGCAGGGGCGGCGCGACCGGGTGGTCCTGGCGACCAAATTCGGCCAGACGCAGAATCCCGGTGGACCGAATGGCGTGAACGGTCGGCCCGAATATGTGATGCAGGCGTGCGAGGCGAGCCTGAAGCGGCTGGGCGTCGAAGTGATCGATCTCTACTACCAGCACCGTGTCGATCCATCTGTGCCGATCGAGGACACCGTTGGTGCGATGGCAAAGCTGGTGCAGCAGGGCAAGGTGCGCCACCTCGGGCTGTCGGAAGCCTCGCCTGCTACGATAAAGCTCGCACATGCCGTGCATCCGATCGCGGCGGTGCAGACCGAGTATTCGCTGCTGTACCGCACCGAAGCCGAGGAAACGCGCGAGACGACGCGGGCACTCGGCATCAGCTTCGTTGCCTACGCGCCGCTGGGTCGTGGCTTTCTCACTGGCGCGATCCAGACCTTTGCCGACGTCGACGGCCGGCGCGCAGCGCATCCTCGCTTCCAGCAGGAGAATTTCGAGCAGAACCGCGCCCTGGTTGCCAAGATCGAGGCAATTGCCAAGGAAAAGGCCTGCACACCGGCCCAGCTCACATTGGCCTGGGTGTTGGCGCAAGGACCAGATGTGGTGGCGATCCCGGGCACCCGCTATCCGCGAAGGCTGGACGAGAATATCGGCGCGCTGCGGGTGAAGCTGACGCCGGATGACGTGGCTCGCATATCGGCCGCGATCCCCAAGGGTGCCGCGGCTGGTACGCGTTACCCGGCCGGCGGCATGAAAGGGGTCTACGTGTGACCGCTACGCCGGCGCGGTGCCTCTGAGGCACGTCCGATGCAGCACGCGTGGATAGCGTGCCGCATCGAAATTCGAGTCGGCGCGGTGCAGCAGGCACCGATTGTCCCACATCAACAGATCGCCGGCGCGCCACTTGTGCCGATAAACAAAGTGCGGCTGCGTGGCATGTTCTTCCAGCGCTGCCAGCCGTGCACGACCTTCTGCCATCGGCCGCCCTTCGAAGTGTGACGCATGTACGCCCATGAACAGGCACTTGCGTCCAGTGTCCGGATGTACGCGCACAAGCGGATGGCTCATCGGCGGCGCATCGGCAATCTCCTCCGGCGTCGCGGTGCGACCGTGCTTCTGCTGCGACAGCTCCCAGCTATGGATCACGCGGACCCTGTCCAACTCCGCTTTCTCGGCGTCGCTCAGCGCATCGTAGGCAGCGTACATGTTGGCGAAGCAGGTGTCGCCACCTTCGGGCGGCATGGTGACGGCATGCAGGATCGTCGCCAGCGACGGTTCCGGTCGGAAGGACTTGTCGGTATGCCACTCCTGCGAGCCAACCTTGCCACTCGGTTTGCCATCCGCCCCGAGATTGGACACCGTATGCACGAGTGGGTTATCGGTACCGCGATTACGGGCGATGTGACGCTCCAGCGTGCCGAACTGCTCGGTGAAAGCGATCTGTTGGTCCTTGCTCAGGCGCTGGTCCCTGAAACACAGCACCTGGAAGCGGCAGAACGCGTCGTACACGTCGCGCCGGATAGTTGGTTCCAGTGGCTGCGTCAGGTCGATCCCGACCACCTCGGCGCCGAGCACCGGCGACAGCGGCCGCACATCGAGCTTTTCCATCGCGAGGGACATTGCGACAAACTCCTGCTTCTGCGGCGATGCTAGCGCAGCGGTGTCAGGCGACAAGCGCCAGCAGACTGAACCCGCCGATCGCCAGGCAGTAGTAAGCGAAGGGGTTCAGGGCCCAGGCATCGTGCTGACGAAAGTAGCGCATCAGGAACCAGGTGCTGGCGTACGCGGTGATGCCCGCAACCACCGCTGCCATCGCGGCCAACTCGAAGGTGCCGACCGGAACGCTTTCGTGCAGCAGCTTCGGTACCTCCAGCACGGTGGCACCCACGATGATGGGCGTGGCGATCAGAAAAGAGAAATGCGCAGAGCCCTCATGGTCGATGCCGCGCAGCAGACCGCCCACGATGGTGGCACCTGAACGCGATATGCCTGGGATCAGCGCGGTGCACTGCCACGCCCCGATCGTGAGTGCATCCATCACAGTCAGACTTGACAGCGGTCGATGACCACGGGCGCGCAGCTTCTCGCCGCCGAGCAAGATCAGCGCATTCACCATCAGGAAGAATGCCGCGACGATCGGGGTGCCGAACAGTCCGCGGACGAACTTCTCCAGCAGGAAGCCGACGATGACAGCCGGAATGGTGGCGACGACGATCAACATGAAGACGCGGCGACTTTCGCGGATCTGATGTGGCGAGGCGAGCCCGAGTATGCCGATCGCCAGTGACCACCAATCGCGCCAGAAGAACAGCAGCAGCGCGGTGGCGGTGCCAAGGTGCAGCAGCACCAGGAACGGCAGGAATTCCGGCGAGTGTTGATCGATCGGCCAGTGCAGCAGTGCCGGCAGCACGACGGCGTGTCCAAGACTGCTGACCGGAAACAGCTCGGTGGCACCTTGCAGTATGGCGATGACGATAGCCTGGAGCGCGCTCATGGCGTGTTCCTGACCTACGGCGCTGGATTCCGCAAGCGCGCTTTCAATCGCTCATCGGGCAGGTGGCCATCAGCCGCTTTCGGGAACAGCAGAGGCTCGTGAAACTTTGTAGCTCCGTTGCACTCGTCATCTCAGTATTAAGTCAACGTAGGAATCGACTGATCGAGTGATGCGCGGTGCCCGGGCAAGCAGTGATTCGCGATCGCGTCAGCTGACTGCAACACACGTCCTCGGCCTCTGGTTCGATTTAGTCGATCTCGTCGTCATTCACCAACTCGCCGGCTGCGCGATGGCGCAGCAGGGCAGCCGGGGTGCCGATTACAGATCGCTCGCTCTGCCCACTCCCACAACCCGTGACATCCCGCTGCTGCCGGCCCACAGATTCTACCGCAAGATCAGGTCGGCGACCTCCGGTCGCTGCTCGGCCTGCAGTCCGGAAATCACTCCGGCACGGTCCTCAGCCGGACGGTTTTGGCTCATCTTCCACTTCCCCTCCAGCCGCGCGATCGGCATGGCAAAGCCCACGATGCCCTTCAGCATGCCATCGATGAAGTCCGGCGGAGCATCGCTCACCGCCCAGGGCTGCGCCCGCCCCGCCTCATGCCGCTCGGTCAGGCGGGTCACGACATCGCGGAGGCGTTCCGGATCACTGAAAAACTCGACGGCGCCGTAAGCGTGGATGGCGACATAGTTCCAGGTCGGCACCACCTTGCCGTTCTGCCGCTTCGTCTCGTACCAGGAGGGGGTGATATAGGCGTCCGAGCCCTGGAAGATCGCGAGCCCTTCGCCGATCGCGCCGCGCGCCTGCGGGTTCGGCCGCGCCAGATGCCCGATCAGCGTGCCGTACGGAGCCGGATCACGGTCCAGCAGCATCGGCACATGACTGGCGATCAGTCCATCGGCAGTCTGCGTGACGAACGTGGCGAGGCCCGTGCGGCGAATCGCATCGTGCAGCACGTCGATGCGATCTTCCTTGAACAGCGGTGGGTTGTACATGCCGAATTCTCCTGGCCACAGGAGATGGCAGCCGACCGGTCTGGCTGAAAGAGCCGGCGGCTAAGCCGCGGTCAGACCAATTGGCGGTTCAGGCAGCCGCGCGAATTGCCGCGGCGCGCACTTCGTCGCCGACACCAGCCTCGAACGCGGCAAAATTCTTTTCGAACCGGGCAATCAGCTCGCGCGCCGTCCGGTCATATCCCGCCTTGTCCGGCCAAGATTCGCACGGGTCCAGCACCTCGGCCGGCACGCCCGGCACGTGCTCGGGGATCGCCAATCCGAAGAAGCGCTCCTTGCGGAAGCGTGCGCGCGCCAGCGACCCATCGAGCGCCGCGCGCAACAGGGCGCGCGTGTGGCGAATGCTCATGCGCTGGCCCACACCGTACTGCCCACCGCTCCAGCCGGTGTTGACCAGCCAGCAATCGGCCTCGTGCCGCGCAATCAACTCGGAGAGCATCCTGCCATACACTTCTGGCCGTCGAGGCAGGAACGGCGCACCGAAGCAGGTGCTGAACGTGGCCTGCGGTTCGGCGCCAAGACCCTTCTCGGTACCCGCCACCAGCGCCGTGTATCCGGACAGGAAGTGATACATGGCCTGCGCCGGTGTCAGCCTGGCGATCGGCGGCATCACGCCGAACGCATCGCAGGTCAGCATGACCACGTTGCGAGGATGGCCGCCGCGCAACGCCATTTCGATGTTTGGAATGTATTCGACCGGGTAGGCCGACCGCGTGTTCTCGGTCAGCGACTGATCCGTCAGGTCGAGCCTCCCATAGCGATCGGCGACGACATTTTCCAGCACCGTACCGAACCGATGGCTGGCCGCCCAGATTTCCGGTTCGGCCTCCGCCGACAGGTTGATCACCTTGGCGTAGCAGCCGCCTTCGAAGTTGAAGATGCCGCTCTCACTCCAGCCATGCTCATCATCGCCGATCAGCTTGCGATGCGGATCCGACGACAGCGTCGTCTTTCCCGTGCCCGACAGACCGAAGAACAATGCGACATCGCCCTCACTGCCGACGTTGGCGCTGCAATGCATCGGCAGCACACCCTTGGCAGGCAGCAACCAGTTCATCACGGTGAAGATCGACTTCTTCACCTCTCCCGCATACTCCGTCCCGGCGATGATGATGGTCCGCTGTTCGAACGACAGTGCGATCGAGGTACTGGTGCGCACCCCATCGATAGCCGGGTCGGTCTGGAACTGCGGTGCATGCAAAATGACGTAATCCGGTCGGAAATCCGCCAGCTCCTCAGGCCGCGGCCTGATGAAGATGTTGCGTGCGAACAACGCCTGCCACGCCCCGGTGGTGACCAGACGTACCCGTACCCGGTGTGCCGGATCGGCGCCAGCATACAGATCCTGGGTGAACAGCTCCTGTCCTTGCAGGTAGGCCTGCACCCGAGCCTTCAGGATTGCAAACTTCTCCGGCGCAAGCCGATTGTTGACCCTACTCCACCAGACCTCGCCAGTGACGGATGGCTCGTCGACGACGAACTTATCCTGTGCAGATCGACCGGTGTGCTGGCCGGTTTGGACAACCAGCGCCCCATCGACCGACAACTGACCTTCGCTCCGGCGCACCGCCTCGGCCACCAGCGCGGGTGCCGTCAGATTTGCATGCACGGACCGCGATGCATGAACTCCCGTTCCGCCCAGTGCTTCCGCAGCGAGAATCCTCGCACTCTTATGCCTCGGATGTGCGTTGTCGGCAGCAAGCGGCAACGGTTTACCTCCCTGGGTTCGCATCTTGGCAGCAGGATAAGTCACCGATCATAAGAGTGAAACTGTGCAATGATCCAGTCAGGCCACACACCTTTGAATTGTGCATCGCAGCACATTCGAAAGCGGTACGCAGAGCCCCTCCCTTCCGAATCCCACCGGATGATGGCAGCCTAAAGGCTAGGCTTCGGTACAGCGGACCCCACGATGAAGCATTGGCGCATCGAGGACGTGGCCTGGGATCGCTTCACACCCACGCTCGCGGACCCCGAGCTGATCCCCCTGGTGAAAGCCGCTGCCATGGTGGAGCGGAACGGCACCGACTACGCGATCTACCTCAATCGCGTGTTCGGCGACGATCCGGATTTTCGCCAGGCGGCGGACTACTGGGCTGCGGAAGAAGTGCAGCATGGCGATGCCCTCGGCAAATGGGCGATGCTTGCCGACCCTGCGTGGAATTATGAGACTGCGTTTGCTCGCTACAAGGCAGGGTTCAAGCTGCCGCTGAATGCCGAGGCCTCGATACGTGGGTCGCGCACTGGGGAGCTGATTGCGCGCTGCATGGTGGAAACCGGTACCTCGAGCTACTACACCGCGCTGGGCGAGGCGACGCAGGAGCCGGTACTGCAGCAGATCTGTCGGCACATCGCTGCCGACGAGTTCCGCCACTACAAGCTGTTCTACGATCACATGCGCCGTTATCTGCGTCGCGAGAATATCGGCCTGCTACGGCGATTGCGCATTGCTGCCGGCCGAATCGGCGAAAGCGAGGACGACGAGCTGGCCTATGCCTGGTATTGCGGCAATGAGTCGGGACAACAGGAGTTCGAGCGCCGCCGGTGCACCGCCGCCTACATGGCGCGTGCCATGGCGTTCTATCGCTTCCGCCACGTGCAACGTGGGATGGGAATGATCTTCAAGGCAGTTGGCCTTCCTCCGCGCGGGCGACTGTCAGACCTGTCCGCCAAAGCGGCGTGGTGGTTGATCCAATGGCGCCGACAGCGGTTCGCCGCTCGGCTCGCCGGCTAGACGATCGTCATTGATCGGTCGTCGATGACGCAGGGCGCGTCGATCCGGTCATGGCGCAGCGCAGCCAGGGGGGCGCGCGCCCCCCGCGCAGGCTCGAGGATCAGCGCCTGCGCGTCGCGTCACTGGCAATCGCGCATGTCAGGTCTCGCCGAGATGACGCGCCAGCTTGCCCAGGGTCTGATAGCCGAGCTCCACAGCGCCGAAGCCGATCGTCGCATCGCGCTGCTTCTTGGTCGGATGGAGTTGGCGCATGGTCAGTACGGTCTTTCCGTCGCTCTGCGCGTCGAACGTCACAGTGACATGGAAGCGGGCGGGGTCTTCGTCCTTGTCGGAGCCGTGCTCGATCTCGATCAGCCGCGGCGCTTCCACCCGCAGGAACACCATGCGGTTGTCGTAACGCGTGCCGTCAGGCCCCGTGTAGACGAAGCGCCAGCGCCCGCCGGTGCGAACGTTGCACTCCAGCGATTCAACCTCGAATCCGTCGGGCCCGAACCACTGCACGATCTGCGTCGGGTCGGTCCATGCCTGGAAGACGCGCTCGCGCGCTGCGGCGATCACACGGCTCAGCACGATCTCGCGATCGAGCGCCCAGGTTCTGCGGGGGTCAGCGTTCATGGCTGTTACCTTCCGTCTCTGTCGTTGCGAGGAATCGTGCCAGACGGTCGAAGCGCGCCTCCCAGGCGGCGCGGGTGTGGTCGAACCAGCGGGCGGTCTCGGCGAGACGCTCGACATTCAGCCGACACGGACGCTTCTGCCCATCGCATCCGCGCGTGATGAGGCCGGCGCGCTCCAGCACCTTCAGATGCTGCGATACGGCCGGCAGGCTCATCGCGAAGGGTGCGGCAATCTCCTGCACCGTCAAGCCATCCTGAGCCGCCAGGCGGCTCAGGATGGCCAGCCGGGTCGGATCGCCAAGCGCCGCGAACGTCCGGGTAAGAGGTTGAGAAGCCTGCACCTTTTCGCACCGGCTTATTTAAGTTGTTGCTTAAATAAAGGGGATTGGGCCGGTCCGTCAAGGCAAAGGGCCACATCCACGAACGGATGCGGCCCTTTGTCTCGAACCGGCGGCGTGAACGTCGTGACCCAGAGCGTGATGATCGGAGGCGGAATCGCCGGAGATCTGAATCACGCGCTGGAACAATGAGCTAGAGCCGGATGAGCGCATCTTCCTGCGCTCATCCGGTCTAGAGAACCTCGAGCGCCGTGCCTACGACCGCAAGGGCGATGGCGAACACGACCAGCGCCAGCCATGGCCTGGCAAGCACCGGCCTTTGGCTGCCGACCGGCAGATACTTTTGCCCGGTGACCATCGGGCGGACGAGGTCGTGCCGCTTCAGTACTGCATAGCCCAGAACCGCCAGGATATGGAGCAACACGGCGATCTGGATCAGTGTGAAGTTCACACCATGGATGCGCGACAGCCAGTCGCTCCAGTTCTTGCCGACATAGCTGAACAGCGGGCCCTCGGTCGCGCCATCATCGTTGGCACACAGGCCCGTGCCTGCCTGCACCGCAAGCAGCACCAGCATCAGCAGCACCATCCAGCCGCCAGCAGCGTTGTGGCCGATCTCGGTATCCGGCTCGCGCCGGTGCAGATGAGCAAGATGTCGCAGCGCCGCTATTGGGCTCTTCAAAAAATGCGAAAAGCGCGACGTCTCGCTGCCGATGAAACCCCATGCCAGCCGAAACAACAGCAGGGCAATGATCAGGTAGCCACTGGCGAAGTGAATTGTCATCCACCCCTGACTTTCCGACAGCCAGCTCGCTCCGAGCAGAAGAACAATCGCCCAGTGGAACAGGCGCGTCGGCGCATCCCAGACACGGATCGGCAGGGTCGGTTCAGCCACAGGTAACTCTCGCAAGCGTCGGGACAGCTTGCCGCAGTGGCGCCGTGCCGTCACCTGCGGCGAGTGTCCGCTACCGTTAAACCGACCTCATCCATCAGTTCGAGGTAAGGCGCCAGTTCCAGCGCGAAGTGGGTCAACTCGGTGACCAGCCCGGTCGCGGTGATCGGCAAGCCGATGTGCCTCTCGGCTTCCAGCCAGATGCGATGATCGGCGAGCAATGCCACCTGCCATGTTGGCGGCACGATCCGCTTCAACCAGTGCATTACTGCGAAGCAGCGTGGACGGACGGTCTCATCCCTGCTGCAGGCTGTGCTCTGCACGCGCGCCAGTTCGACCTCGAGGGTCAGCCGCCCCTCGCCGGAAGCCGCGGGTTCGAACCTCACGTGAACCGTGCGCCCGTGCCAGCGGAACCCAAAACTGGGACCTGTGGCCGGATCGACAGGGGACAGCCGACCCTCGGCATCCACTGAAAACGGGCCCAATCTGAACGGCGCGTCGAATGGCATCTCGGTTGCTCCCGGTTCGGGTAGTCTTGCTCCCCCAAGGTGAACCTTCCATAAACCGCGCCGGTTATGTCCCTGACAGACGACATTGGCCACGTGCTCGCGCCACCGCATCCCGCCGGGCGCCCGTTCGTGCTCGCCGGCCTCATCGTGGTGATGATCGGCCTGGTCCTCGGTGCATGGCTCTCCTGGCTCGGCCTGCTGTTCACCCTGCTCTGCCTGTTCTTCTTTCGCGACCCAGACCGTGTAGCGCCGGGCCGTGCTGGAGCCTTGCTCGCACCCGCCGATGGGCGCGTGGTCTCGGTCACGCCAGCGGTCCCTCCGGCCGAACTCGGTCTCGGCACCATTCCACGGTGGCGCGTGTCGATCTTCCTGTCGCTGATCAATGTGCATGTGAACCGTGTACCGGCCGACGGCATCATCACCCGGATCGCCTACCGGCACGGCAGCTTCGTCAACGCCAGCCTCGACAAGGCAAGCGATGCCAACGAGCGCAATGCAGTCGCACTCCGCCTCGCCGACGGCAGCGAGATCGCCTTCGTCCAGATCGCCGGCCTGATCGCCCGCCGAATTGTTTGTGATCTGCGCGAGGGCGACACAGTGCACGCCGGCCAGCGCTTCGGCATCATCCGCTTCGGCAGCCGCGCGGACCTCTATCTGCCCGAAAGGGTCCGGCCCTTGGTCGCTGTGGGCCAGACGATGATCGGCGGCGAAACGGTGATCGCGGAGCTGCCGCCGTGAGCGACGCACCCCGACCCGACTGGCACGGTCCGCGCGTATCTCCGATCACACGGATCCGCCGGCTGCGGCCGCGTGCCCGGCCGCGGTTCAAGGGACAGTCGTTCAACCGCATCGTTCCCAACCTGCTGACGCTGATCGGGTTATGCGCCGGTCTGACCGCCCTTCGCTTCGCCTACGAGGGCAGGTTCGGGCCCGCCGCCGTGGCGATCGTGGTCGCCGGCGCCATCGACGGGCTCGACGGTCGGCTGGCGCGGTTGCTGAAGGCCACCTCGCGGTTCGGGGCCGAGTTGGACAGCCTCGCCGATTTCCTCTGCTTCGGCGTCGCGCCGGCATTCATTCTGTTCTGCTGGTCACTGCAATGGGCCGGCGGCATCGGTTACGTGCCGTGCCTGATCTTCGCCGTGTGCATGGCGCTGCGCCTGGCGCGGTTCAATGCGGCACTCGATGGAGCACCAGGCCCAGCCTACACCTACAACTTCTTCACCGGCGTCCCCGCTCCGGCAGGTGCCGGTGTGGTGCTGTTTCCATTGTTCCTCGGGCTGGAGGCACGCCAGCTCGGTTGGGACTGGCTGCTGAGCTTCGCCCAGTTCCCGCTGTTCTCGGCGCTTGTGCTGGTGGGCACCGCCTTCCTGCTTGTTTCCACCCTCCCGGTCTGGAGCTTCAAGAACTTCAAAGTGCCGCACGAGTACGTCCTGCCGATGTTGCTCGGCGCAGTCACCTTTGCCGCCGTCCTGGTCGCGGAGCCATGGGCGGCGCTCGCCGCGGCGGGCCTGATCTATCTCGGTATGCTGCCGTTCAGTGTACGCAGCTTCCATCGGCTGAAGCGTGAAGCAGAGGATAGACGCGAAGCCGACTCTCCTGGTTGACGCATATGGGCCAGCTCAGCCTGGCCCTTCGTACTCCATCGTTCGATTTGCCCTCTTGAGAATCTGCGCCCTTCCTGTGTCCACGATCATTGTGATCGGAAGAGTGGTGCTACCGCCTCAGCCACCAAAGGAGGCGGTGCGTCATGCTCAGGATAGTCTTCGCCGCGTCGTGTGCACGCAGGCGCCTCAGTATCAGCAGCCTCAGTACCGCAGCGACGACAACCGAGGTGGTGGAATGACGCGTGACCCCGGCCCCTGTCATCGACAACAGCAGCGGATCTGAGGGCGGCAGTTGCGTCAACTTCGGTCCGGGGTATCGAGGACTTCAAGCCTCAATCCGCGTCGCTCCTCGATCGGAGGACGGGACATGGGAGAGGGCTAACGCAAAGCTGGCCCGCAGACCCGCGGCCGACAGCCCTCGGGTGATCAGCACGATCCGGGTGGCACGCTCATCCGGCATCGCGCGATCAAAGTACACGAGCGGGTGCAGAACGTGATGCACCCCTTGCAGCACGATGGGCTGCTCGTGCCCTTCGAGCCAGACGATGCCCTTCAGCCGCAGCACCGCATCTCCGCGCAGCGACAGCACGGATTCCAGCCAGTGCCGCAGTGACGGCCAGGCCACCGGTGCATCGTGACGCAGCACGACCGAGCCGATCTGCTCGCCATGCCGAAACGGCAGGTGCTGATGGCCGTGGCTGTCGAGCGGTCGCAGCCACGGCTCCAGCCGATCGCTGTCCGGTCCCAGGTCGAACACGTCCGCCGCATCGACCGCGCCGGTGACGACATGTCGCAGCGGCGCCGTCGCGTTCAGGGAAGCGACGCGCTTCTCCGCGTCTGTGATCTGTTCAGTGCTGGCGAGGTCGGTCTTGGTCAGCAGGATGCGATCCGCCATCGCCACCTGCCGCCGTGCCTCTGGCTGACGCTCGAGTTGCATCGGGCCATGCAATGCGTCCACCGTCGTGACAATGCCGTCCAGGCGGCAGGCATAGCGCGCACCTGGCTCGGCCAGTAACGCATGCGCCACCGGCGCCGGATCGGCGAGACCCGTCGTCTCGATCGCGATGCGACGGAACGGCGGGATTTCGCCCGCTTCGCGACGCTGCCACAGCACATCCAGCGTATCGGCAATGTCGCCGCGCACGGTGCAGCAGATGCAGCCGTTCTTCAGCAGCACCGCATCCTCGATCGCCTGCTCGATCAGCAGGTGATCCAGACCGACGGCGCCGAACTCGTTGACGATCACCACGGTGTCGGCGAGCGATGGCTGGCGCAGCAGATGGTTCAGCACAGTGGTCTTGCCGCTGCCCAGGAACCCGGTGAGTATCGTCACCGGCACAGTGTTCGCTGCGTCGTTCATCAGGCGCAGCATCGGGGAGGAACCGACATGGCGCAACCGGAAGCCCACAATTTCCGCCTGATCTCACACGACACCATGCGCGGCTTCGGCAATGTCGGCGAGGGCATCAGCCTGCAACTGGCGCCTGGCGGGCGGCGCATCATGTGGATGGCGCACGAATGCGCGCCGAAGAACTTTACCGCGGTAGACGTCACCGACCCGACGAAGCCGCGCGTGATCGCGCAGACCGACCTGCCGCATCGCAACGTGCGCTCCAACTCACTGGAGATCTGCGACAATGTAATGGCCGTTGCCTACCAGACCGGCACCCACGGCGCGACCCCGGCGGGGATCGAGCTGTTCGACATCTCGAAGCCGGAAGAGCCACGCAGCATCAGCTTCATCGACCGATCGGGTCCGCGGTCGCGCGGCGTGCACCAGCTCTGGTTCATTGACGGCAAGACGATCCACTGTTCCAGCGGTGCGGCGGATTTCATGCCGCGCAACCTCAAGGACGACCAGTGCTACGCGGCGTTCGACGTCAGCGATCCGACGAAGCCGCGCGAGCTGGGGCGCTGGTGGTATCCGGGGACCGAGGAACGCGACGAGGCCCCTCCGGTGCCGCGGCATCCGAAGTTCGACACCGGCTGGCGCGCCCACAATACAAATATATATCCAGAACGCCCGGACCGCGCCTATGTCGGCTACATCGACGGCGGCGCCTGTGTGCTGGACATATCGGATATCGGCAAGCCGAAGCTGGTGGGACACTGGAACCCACATCCGCCTTTCCCGGGCTTCACCCATACGGTGATGCCGCTGTTCGACCGTGACCTGCTGGTGGTCAGCGACGAGTGTGTGCGCACCGAAGGCGCCGACTGGCCGAAGCTGGTATGGCTGCTGGACGCGCGGCGAGAGGACAACCTGATTTCCGTGTCCACCCTGCCGCTGCCGCCGATGGAGGACTACGCGATCGGCGGCCGCTACGGCGCGCATAACCTGTGGGAGAACCGCACGGGGCCGGCGTTCCAGTCCAGCACGCTGGTGTTCGGCACATATTTCGGCGGCGGATTGCGCGTGCATGACATCACCGATCCGCTGCAACCGAAAGAGGTCGCGTCATACATTCCCGACCCACCGGAAGGTTCCCCGATGAAGGCGGCGATGATCAACGACGTGTATGTCGACGAGAACCGTCTGGTCTACGCCGTGGATCGGTTTGCCGGTGGACTGTATGTGCTGGAGATGACGATCTGACGCGTCGGAGTGAAACTGACGCGCTGTCATTGCGAGGACCGCGAGCGGAGCGTGGCGGGACGAAGCAATCTCCGGCCAGGAGCGCACGTCGAGCGAGATTGCTTCCCCTCGCCTCCGCGACAGTCGCAATGACCCATGCGCGATCCCGACAGCAGGTGCTACTCGTTCGCGAGGTCCGCGTGGTCTTCCGTCAGGATCACGGCTCCTTGCGTACTGCGGTCCTCGTAAACCAGCGGCGAGACCCTCACACGACACCGCAGTATGCGGCCCCGACGGTCGACCGCTTCCAGTATCGCCTCGCTTGCCTTGCCCTGATTGACAGCCTGGCGCAGTGACTCGTCAAGCTTTCGCACTGGCAAACCAATTTCCAATGCGGTGAACGGCTGTCCAACCACTTCTTCTTCGCGGAACCCCCAGGCGTTCTCGCTCCAGCGATTCCATGAACGCACCTTCAGATCCGCACCGACCACCACCACGCCGGCATCCAGTCCTCGCATGATGGCATCGACATGATGCCGGTAGCTGCCGAACTCGTCCGAGTGGCGCCGCAATTCCTCGTTGGTCGATTCCAGCTCCTCGTTGGCGGACCGTAGTTCCTCGTTTGTGGTCTCCAGTTCCTCATTGGTTGACTGCAGCTCCTCGTTGGTCGTCTCCAGCTCTTCGTTGGTGGACTGCAGTTCTTCGTTGGTCGTCTCCAGTTCCTCGTTGGCCGACTGCAATTCTTCGATCGTTGTCTCCAGGCTTTCCTGCGCGGCTTCTAGTTCCTGTTGCAGCGTGAACGTGCGCGTCGTGTCCGTGAAGGTCAGCAATACGGCAAATTGCCTGCTGTCGCGCGAGATCAGCGGCGCAATATCGATTGTCAGTCGGATCGGTTCGGCCGGCGGCCGATGGTAGTCCTGATGCTCGATCCGGATCGGCCGCGCCAGCCGTCGCACCTCCTCGATCTGGCTGCGCAGCTCGACCGGCCGATATGAAACCGAAAGGTCCTGAAATGGCCGGCCAACATCGCTGTCCCCCACCTCCAGCATCCGTCGTGCGCCGGCGCTGGCAAAAATCAGGACATCATCATCGTCGATCGCAAGATATGCCGACGATGCATTGTCCACGATAGCGTCCAGCAGCCTGGTATGCAGCGAGAGAGCAGGATCGCGCGGCGGATCGTTGTTCATGAGTACCCCGCCCGTGGCGATGCGCCGCCACTCCTGAGGCACCTTGCGGAACAACCGGTGCTTCATGTCGATTGGCGCGTACAGCTTGGACCGCGCAAGCTGCGTCTCAGCCTTGCCCAGGAACAGGCAGCCGTCGTCCACCAACGCGTAGTGGAGTCGTGGCAGCACGAGGTTCTGTGTTTCCGTCTCGAGATATATAAGAAGGTTGCGACAGACCAACAGATCGATCCGCGAGATCGGTGCATCATGCACGATATTATGGCGGCCGAAGATCACTGCCTTTCGCAGATCGCGGCTGACAAGATAATGGTTGTTGGTCCGCTCGAAATACTTGTGCAGCAACGGCTCCGCCACGCCTTCAACATCGCGCGGCAGGTACGAGGCATGGCGCGCCGCGTTCAGCGCGGCCTCGTCGAGGTCCGTCGCGTAGATTTTCACCCTGCGGCCAAACTCCGCGGCGCCAAGGACTTCGCACAACAGCATTGCCAACGAGTAGGGTTCTTCGCCGGTTGCGCAGCCCACGCTCCAGATCCGTAATTGCTCCCGACCGCGACCTGGATCGACGAGTTGCGGGAGCACCGAGACTTTCAACGCCTCCCACGCGTCTGGATCGCGAAAGAACGACGTGACATTGATCAGCACGGTATTCAGCAGGTCGATGAATTCCTGGGGATGCGCCTCGAGGAAGGAATGGTATAGAGGGAACGTGTCGATCTTTAACTGTTCCATCCGCAGCGAGATGCGGCGCCGCAGGCTGGTGCGCTTGTAGCCGCGAAAATCGACACCCCGGCTCTCCTGGATGTACCGGATCAGGTTCTCAAATGCCGGTTCGTCCGTTGGCGGCAAGTCCGTCGTCTCCAGTCAGCATTCTCCCAGGCGCACTATACTTGGCATCGGGCCATAACGCGAATGGCGGCGCAGCACCCCTGCCCGGGCCGACGCCCACCACGATGCCGTGCGGTGCCAGGTCCACACCGGCACTGCGGATCAGCATCCGCATGCCGCTCTCGGCGAGGCAATAGGCGGTGTTGCCTTCGCCGGCGCGAGCACGTTCGCCTTGCCGAGCCCGCGGTTTTCGCCGGTGACGATGGCCATCTTGCCATGCCGCGACATGCCTCATTCTGCCCTCTGCGTCTGGCTGACCGCTATGCCACGACGACCGTATCGCGCGCGTAAGACTTCGTCGCCAATTGCCATATCAAGTTCGCCACCAGGCCGGTCCAGCCGGTCTGATGCGACGCGCCAATCCCCCGCCCTGTGTCACCATCGAAATATTCGTGAAATGGGACCAGATCGCAAAAGTATGGATCTGACTGAAACTTCTCGCAGTCACCGAACACCGGGCGGCGACCGTCCGCATCGCGCAGGAACAGCCCAACGAGTCGCTGGCATAGATGATCAGCCACTTCGTCCAGCGTCGCGCCATTGCTCGAACCGGCCGGGCATTCGATGGTCAATTCGTCACCATAATAGGCGTGAAAGCGGCGCAGGCTCTCGATCAGCAGAAAATTCACCGGCATCCAGATCGGGCCGCGCCAGTTGGAATTGCCGCCAAATAAACCGGAGCCCGATTCGGCCGGCTGATACTTCACCCGGTAGTGGTTGCCCCGATAGCTGAAATCGTAGGGTTGATCCATATACTGGCGCGACAGTGCGCGAACCCCATGCGGTGACAGGAATTCCTGTTCGTCCAGCATGCGCTCCAGCAGCTTGGTCATCCGGTAGACGCGCGCCAGCGAAAGCAGGCGGCGGCCATCTGCGCCGGGATCATACCAGCGCGAGATCAGCGTCGCCAGGTCACTGCGCTCCTCATGGAAATACCGCATGCGCTCCAGAAGGCCGGGAAGTTTCTGCAGCGTGGCATTATCGACGACGGCAACGGCATATAACGGAATGAGGCCCACCATGGATCTGATTCGCATAGGAAACGTCGAGCCGTCAGGCATGTTGAGCTTGTCGTAGTAGAAGTTGTCCGAATCGTCCCACAGCCCTCCTCCGCCGCCATCGACGCCCGTCATGGCTCGAGCGATATAGATGAAATGTTCGAAGAACTTGGTGGCCATGTCGTCGTAGACGACGTCATGCTGGCCGAGTTCGAGCGCGATGTGGAGCATGTTCAGGCAGAACATCGCCATCCAGCCGGTGCCATCGGACTGCTGGATGTAACCGCCGGTCGGTAGCGGCGCGGAACGGTCGAACAGGCCAATATTGTCCAGGCCAAGAAAGCCGCCTTCGAAAATGTTCTGTCCCTGTGAGTCCTTTCGGTTGACCCACCAGGTGAAATTCAGCAGCAGTTTCTGGAAAATCCGCTCCAGGAAATGGATATCGCCGACGCCGTCATTAAGCCGGCGATCATTTTCGAACACATGCAACGCCGCCCAGGCCTGCACCGGCGGATTGACATCGCCGAACGCCCATTCATAGGCGGGCAACTGGCCATTGGGATGCATCATCCACACTTGACACAGCAGCAAGAGCTGCTTCTTGGCGAAATCGGCATCGATCAGCGACATGCTGACGCAATGAAATGCTAGATCCCATGCGGCAAACCAGGGGTATTCCCACTTATCCGGCATCGAAATCACGTCGGCTGCAGTAAGATGCCGCCAGTCGGCATTGCGCCCATCCCTGCGGCAGCCCGGTGGCGCTGGCTGCCGCGGGTCGCCATCCAGCCACTGACCGACATCGAAGTAGTAGAACTGCTTGCTCCACAACATTCCGGCCAGTGCCTGGCGATGCACGAGACGCATGTCCTGATCCGTGATCCCAGCCTGCAGGACTGCATAGAATTCGTCCGCCTCTTGCCGACGCTGCGTCATCACCCGGTCGAATTCGCCGAAGCCGGTGGCTTGCGTGGCACCGGCGGACAGCCGGACGCGCACCACGGCTTTGCCGCCGGCCGGCACGATTCGGCGATACACGCCGGCAACCTTTGTACCGCGACCCTCGGGACAGATGGCATCCTCGCGGCCGTGCACGATGAAATCGTTCACACCGTCCTTGCAATAACCTGGCGGTCCCGCCGACCCGAACACCTTTGGGAAGTTGGTATCGTTATCGCAGAAGACGAGCCGGTCGGGCTGATCGAAGCCAAGTGAGAAGCGGCCGAGTTCCTCGTGATTGCCCCACACCTCGCCAGGACTCTCTTCGCTCATCGCCGGCCGCGCCGATTCGTCTGACCAGCTCCAGGTATTGCGAAACCACGCTTGTGGCAGGATGCAGATGGGCGCCGCGTCCGGGCCGCGGTTATGCGCGGTGATCCGCATCAGGACATCGTCCGGCGAGGCTTTGGCGTATTCGACCTCGACATCGAAATACCGGTCGTCGTCGAACAGCCCCGTGTCGATCAGTTCGAATTCGCGCGCGGCGGGCGTGGCCTTGCGATTGGCATTCTCATCGATCAGCCATTGGTACGGATATGCTGCCTGCAGCAGCTTATACAGCATTCGGTTATAGGCATGGCTCGGCAATGCATCGAGATAATAATATAGCTCCTTGACGTCCTCGCCGTGGTTGCCTTGTTGATTGGTCAGTCCGAACAGACGCTCCTTGAGGATTGGATCACACCCATTCCACAAGGCCAGCGACAAGCACAACAGTTGACGGTTGTCGCAGAACCCCGCCAGGCCATCCTCTCCCCAGCGATACGCACGACTCCGCGCATGGTCATGCGTGAAGTAGTCCCACGCGGTGCCGCCTTCGCTGTAGTCCTCGCGCACCGTCCCCCACTGCCGCTCGCTGACATAGGGTCCCCACCGCCGCCAGTCCTCGCTTTGATCGCGCATCGCCTGCAGCCGGCACCGTTCCGGATCTTTGATCGCCGGCATCAGGACCTCGTTCTTTCGCCGCTTTGCGCTGCCTCTAGCTCAAACCATGCCTGCAGCGTACAGGCCACCGACCACGCCTGCGCCGGTGCACCGCGTGGATCATGCGGTGCATCCCCGTCATAGATTTCGCCGAGCGTACCCAGGCCCTGGTCTGCGAGTGCATCGCGCATCGGTTCCAGCAGCGCCAGCGCCGTCGCCGCGTCACCGGTCACGCGGAATGCCGCCAATGCGAAGTGCCCAAGCAGCCAGCCCCACACAGCACCCTGATGATAGCCGCCGTCGCGTTGCCTCACATCGCCTCCATAGCGGGCGTGGTAGTCAGCAGCACCCGGCGCAAGCGACCGCAATCCATACGAGGTCAGCAGATGCCGGCGACACACGTCCACGACCTCGGCCTGAGCCGCGGAGGAGAGCGGCGTGTGCGGCAGGCTGACCGCGAATATCTGGTTGGGCCGGATGCTCGCATCGCCGCCGGTCGGTCCATCGATCACGTCGTACAGCCCTTGCCCGTCGGCACGCACAAACCGTCCGAAGCCGGCGCGCGTTGTGGCAGCCTGCGCTGCGTATGGGTCCGCTCCGCCCAAGCGCGTGGCGAACTCGGACATGATACAGAGCGCATTGTACCACAGCGCATTGATCTCTACCGGCTTGCCGATACGCGGCGTCACGACCCAGTCGCCAACCTTGGCGTCCATCCAGGTGAGTTGCACGCCAGCCTGGCCGGCCCGCAGAAGGCCGTCGGTGGCATCGACACCGATACCGTAGCGCGTTCCACGCTGATGCCAGTCGATCATATCGACGAGTACCGGGAAGGCTTCGCGCAGCGAGGCCAAATCCTGCGTCGTCGCAAGGTACGCGCGCCAGGCCTCGAAGAACCACAGCGAGGCATCGGCGGTATTGTATTCGGGCGTCTCGCCGGCGCCCGGGAACACATTCGGCAGCATGCCCTGACTGACGAACCTGGCAAAGGTCCGCAGGATGCGCAGGGCGACCGCCGGCCGGCCAGTCGCAAGCGTCAACCCCGGCAGGCTGATCATCGTGTCACGGCCCCAGTCGCCGAACCAGGGATAGCCTGCGATCACCGATTGACCGTCCGGCACCTGCGGCAGCGGCCGGGCGAACACGAAACTGTCTGCGGCAAGGATCAGACGGCTGATCCATTCACGATCCGTTGCTGGTGCCTCATCCAGCACTTGCCGATCGTGCACCAGCCGCCGCTGTAGCGCCGACATGAGATCATCCGACGGATCTGACCTCAGGCTGGCGCTGATCCCGCACCACTCGCCTGACCGAAGCTCGATCTCGGCGCACCCGACGCAAAGATGCGAGTCCGTCGACCCTAGACCGCGCTCGGCTTCGATCGGCAGATCGAAGTTGCGATACCACGCACGCTGCTGCGTCATCCTGCCGCCCGGCGCGCGCAGCGACAACGTGAAACGCGTGCCATCGGCAACGCGAAGCGTGTCCCCGACAAGCGACAATGTCGGCTGAAAGCCCTCCTCCCAGGTGTCGCCATGATGGTCGCGGTTGTTCGCCAGCAATGTGACGCGCAAAGCTAGCTTGTCACTCTCGCCGGCACTCGGATGCAACAGCCAGGCGAGATAGGTCGTATCCTCGCCCGGTTCCATCCAGATCCTTGCCTCGACCCGCCGGCCTCCGACCGCGAACATCCAGACTGGTACGGTATGATCGAGATGGAAGCTCTCGATGCCCAGGTGGCCCGGCGGCGCGATCTGGCCGTCCGACCATCGATTGGCGAACAGCGGATATTCGTGTGTGCCGTCGCTGAGCGTGGCATCCGCCTTGGCGAGCACGAGGCGACGGCCCAGCGGCGGATCCACGGTCGCAATCAGCAGGCCGTGGTAACGCCGCGTGAGCATGCCCCCGACAGTTCCGGCCGCGTAGCTCCCTCGGCCATTGGCGATCCACCATTCGCGTCGTTCGGCTTCCGCCAAACGCCCGCAGACAGCACGACCAAGGCGGACAGGATCAGGAACTTGCGCGCGTCTGTGGCCTTCTGGTCGCATTGTCACAGTCGAAATGAATCGGCGCAACCTTGCGGGTCTCTTGGTTCTCGTCAAGCAGCGCAGTTCGCGGCGTTGGCGCGCGACCAAAGGCCGCGGACCTTCATCAAGGTCGATGTTCTTAAATCAGAGACCCGTCGCCGATATTGGGCAGATGCGGATTTCTGCTCCGTGCATGCAAGCGCCAGAGGGCGCGACCGGGGCCGATTCAGCAAGAATAACATTGACCCCGCACGGCAGACCGGGGAGAAACCAAGAGCATGCTGCCGGACCAGGATCCGTCGAGACGATCGGCGCTCGCTGAATTCGGCGACGCACTGTCCGGATTCTTCGATCCCGACTGGTACGTGGCGCGCTATCCGGACGTCGTCCGGTCAGGCACCGATCCCCTGGTGCACTTTATCCATTTTGGCGCGGCCGAGTGTCGCGACCCCAACCGCTTCTTCAACTGCGCCTGGTACCTGGCACACTACCCGGACGTTGCCAATGCGGGACAGCACCCGCTGGTGCACTACCTGCAGACGGGCGCTGCGGAACTGCGCAATCCTCATCCCCGCTTCGACGCCACCTATTACGTGGACCAGCATCCCGAGGCCGCCGGCAATCCTCTGCTGTATCACCTGCGCTACGGCCTTGCGCGCGGCTGGCTCACCGAAAAGCCGGTCACCATTCGCGATTACCTGCCGAGTGGCGCTGCGTCGCCCGCCGCGCCGCACGGCATCGTCGTCGATGTGATCATTCCGGTCTATCGGGGCCTGGCGCAGACCCGGCGTTGCATCGAGTCGGTCCTGCGCGATGCGCACCGTCCGTCCGGCCGTATCATCGTGATCGATGATCGTTCTCCCGAGCGGAGGTTATCGTCCTGGCTGGATGCGCAGGCCGCGAAGGGTCGGATAGTTTTGCTGCGCAACCGGCGAAACGTTGGCTTTGTCGGCTCGGTCAACCGGGGCATCGAGGCAGCAGGGACGAACGACGTCGCACTGCTGAACAACGACACTGAAGTACCGAACGGGTGGCTGGCGCGCCTCGCCGGCCATGCCTATGCAACCTCGCGCGTGGCCTCGGTATCCCCCTTCTCCAACAACGCAACGATTTGCGGCTATCCGGGCAATGACCCCAATGCACCGGCGTTCGGCCTCGGAGTTGCTGAACTGGACGCCGCGTGTCGCACGGCGAATGCAGGACGCAGTGTGCCCCTGCCGACCAGCGTCGGCTTCTGCATGTATATCCGCCGTGCCGCGCTGGATGAGACTGGGCTGTTCGACGCCAAGGCGTTCGGCCACGGCTATGGCGAGGAGAACGACTTCTGCCTGCGCGCGACAGCACGTGGCTGGAGGCACCTGCTCGCCTGCGATACCTTTGTATATCACCAGGGATCGGTCAGCTTTGCTGCCGGCTCCGCGGCGGCCGCGGACGCAGGAATGGCGGTACTTGATCGCCGGTATCCGAACTACAGACGCATCGTCGCCGAGCATGTCCGGCGTGACGCCGTAGGGCCATACCGTTTTGCGGTCAGCCTTGAGCTGTTGCGCCGCTCGACGCGGCCGACGATCCTGATGTTGGCGCATGATCTCGGCGGCGGCGTGCGACGCCACATAGACGATCTGATCAGGCGCATCGACGGACAGGTCAACTGCCTGTTGTTGGCGTCGACTGCACGCGGCGCAGCGCTGTCGGTTCCGGCGCTGCCTGGCCATTCCGAACTTGTACTGCCGGCCGACCGACTGTCCGATCTGGTGATGGTGCTGCAATCGGCGAACGTGACCCGCGCTCACATCCATCACCTGATCAGCATGGACATCGACGCTCGTGCGCTGCTGCATCGGCTCGGTGTGCCATTCGACGTGACGGTGCACGACTACTTCGCGATCTGTCCGCAGGTGAATCTGCTGCCCCTGCTGCAAGGCAGCTATTGCGGTGAACCGGACATATCGGCGTGCAACGCCTGCATCGCCAATCGGCCGAGTAACGGCGCGCGCGACATCGTGTCATGGCGCATGAGCCACGCGTGGCAGTTCCTGGAAGCTGAAAGGGTCTTCTGCGCAAGCGAGGACGTGCGGAAACGACTGAGCCGCTATGGCCTCGATCGCCAGGCGATCGTTGCACCGCACGAGCCGGTCGTCGGGCCATGGAAGCTGTCACCGCGCGCGCTCGCCAGAGGACAGCTGCGGGTGGCGGTGATCGGCGTGCTCGCCTACCACAAGGGCGCCGTCAGCGTGTTGTCGGTGGCCTCAGTCTGCAATCCTGCCAGGCTGTCGATCCACGTTATCGGCCGGCCCGAACGGGCACTGCCGCCGGCAGCCGTCACGTTCACCGGTGCATACCGGGAAGGCGAGCTGCCCGCGCTCATTGCAAGCATGAAGCCGCATGTGCTTTGGCTGCCGGCGCAGTGGCCCGAGACCTACAGCTATACGCTGAGTGCTGCGATCGACAGCGGCCTGCCGATCGTTGCGTCCAATATCGGCGCGCTGCGCGAACGTTTGGCGGAACGGCCGATGACGTGGCTGGTCGATCCACAGGCGTCAGCCGAGGAGTGGATCGGCGTATTCGAAAAGGTGCGCGAAGCGTTGGACCGGCCGCGCAGGATGATGGCCAAGCCGCGTAAGCCGATAGCGGACTACTACGCAGAACACTACGTGCGCGCGCCCTCGATACGTGCCTCGCGCCACTTGGTGGACCTGCGGCGCCGTGCACGGTTCAGCGTGGTCGTGATCCCCGAGCGGTTCGACAGCGGCGGGTTGACACCCTGTGCGTATATCCGCCTGTTGCAGCCGCTCTCGCATCCCGAGATCGGTGGCGATTTCGATGTCGTGCTCGCGGACGCCGAAGAGGCGTTGAAATACCGAGCCGATGTCGTCGTGACGCAGCGTTTTGCCGTGGGCCGGCTGGAGGCAGTCCAGCCGCTGATCGCGCATTGCCGTGAACACGGCATTCCCCTGCTCTACGATCTCGACGACGACCTGCGGCGCATCCCGCGCGATCACCCGGACGCCGAATTGATACGGCCGCGAACGAAACTGGTGTCTCGCCTGCTGCGTGAAGCAGATGTGGTCTGGGTTTCGACCCCAGCTCTGGCGAGCGCATTGGGCAACGTCCGTGAGGACTTGCTGGTTATGGCGAACGGCATAGACGAAAGGCTCTGGCTTGCCGGAACGCCGCCGGTAGCGCCGCGTGAGGGCCCCGTCCGCGTGCTGTTCATGGGTACGATGACCCACGACGCTGACTTCGCCCTCGTCGAGCCCGCCCTCACACGTCTGAAGGCCGTCTTCGGCGACTTCGTCTCGATCGATGTCCTGGGCATCAGCAGCAAGCGCGATATGCCCGCATGGGTGAACCGTGTCGGCCTGCCGGTGCACGCGACGGCCAGCTATCCCGGCTTCGTCAATTGGATCACCCAGCAGCACTGGGATATCGGCATCGCGCCGCTCGCTGACACGCCGTTCAACCGCTGCAAGTCGGCGCTGAAGGCATTGGACTACGCCGCGATGGGGCTGCCTATCCTGGCGTCGGACAGCGCCGTTTACCGCGGCAGCCTGGCCGACGGGCAGGCCGGATGGCTGCTGCCGGACGATGCGGATGCGTGGTTCGTCGCCCTCGCACAACTGATACGCGACGCCACGATGCGACGGCGGTTGGCCGCCCGGGCCCGCGACGCCGCCCGTACCGGCACGTTGGCGGCCCAGGCGGAACAGCGGCGCGCAGCATGGCTCTCGCTGGTGCGCAGCCTCCCACGGTCCCAGCCTGCATCAGTGCGAGCGGCATAGCTCCGGCATCAAATAACGGTTCCTGCTCGCAACCGGCGACCTGGGCCCTGGTTCATTCGCATCATACCTCCGCAGGAGACTCCTCCGATGAAGGCACGCAATCTCGCCGTGTTTCTGGCGCTCTCCAGCGTCGCCGTACTTCCCGCCTGCTCGATGTTCGGCGGCAACAGGCAGGCCGGCAACTCGGGCACGGCCAGCAGAAACTATGCCGCCGCGCCAAACTACAACGCCTCGGCGCAGTCCACATCCGGCTGGCAGAACGGCCAGTTGTCGCCCGACTTGGTCCGCCAGGTGCAGCAGAATCTGACGCAGGCAGGGGTCTACAAGGGTCGTGCCGACGGGGTCTGGGGCCCGCAGACTGAAGCCGCTCTTCGCGACTATCAGCAGCAGCACAATCTGAACGCCACCGGTCAGCTCGATCAGCCGACGCTGAGCGCCATGAACCTTGGGACCAACACCAATCAGAGTTACAACCAGAACAACGATACCAACGGGCAGCCGGCAAGCCAGCGCTACGGCAGCAATTACAACCCGCCAGCGAACACCAACACGCAGCCGAACTACAATCCGCCGCCGCCAAACGCCCCCAACCAGACGAACAACGACACCGGCACGCCGCGCTGATCAGAGCAGGTCGCGCACCCGCTCGATATCCTCCAGCACGGCGTGCGGCGACACCAGCAGCACCTCCTCGAAACCGATCTGCTGCATGCGCCTGAGCTTGCTGCGCACTTCGTCCAGCGAGCCGATCAGCGCCGGTTCCGCGACCTTCGCCAGTTCAGCGGAACCGGGCCGGTTGCCGAGATCGACCGCGCAGTTGGCGAGCACCGCCTTGGTGCCGCCGGCTTCGCGGAACACCCGCATGCCGGCTTCCAGGTCCTCCCAGCTGCTGTAGCGACCGGAGGGCGTCCAGCCTTGGTATTCCTTCGCCGCCAGGGTGATCCAGCGATGGCTGCGCCACGCGCCGATCAGGATCGGTGGACCGCCCGCGCAGCCCGGCCAGGTGGACAGCGCCGACTCGCCGCGCCACGTCGCCTGCATGCTGCGCAGATGTGATCGCAGCATGCCGAACCGCTTGTCGTAATCGTAGCCCAGCAGGTCGAAGTCGTCCTTGGTCGAGCCGCTGCCGACACCGAGCACCAGGCGGTTGCCTGACAGTGCCTGCACCGATTGCACGCGATGCGCTAGTTCGATCGGGTGACGCAACGGCAGTTGAAGCACCCCGATCCCTAACTCCACCTTGCTGGTGACCGCGGACAGCACCGCCAACTCGACAAGCGGATCCAGCGTCGGCCTGCCACGGCCGAGTGAGTCGCCCACCCAGATACCGGGAAAGCCGGCGGCCTCGATACGGCGCGCATAATCGGCGGTCCGGTCCAACAATCGGTCTTGCGGGTCATCGCTGGGCGTGAATCGGATCATCGTGCCGATGCGCATGTTCACCTGCCTGTCGAAGCGTCGAGAGGCGCGAGATTGCATCACATCGACCAGCCGCGCCATTCTCTCCCGATCGCAATCGATTGGGGAGGTGATGGCCATGCCGACAGACGCCCTTCGTTCGATCCTGCCTGCGGCCGGCCTGTCCGCCGATCGTGCCAGCACTGTGGCGTTCACCGGCGGCACCGATCCAATTCTGCCAACGCCATTCCGCATCGGCGTGGCTGGCTCGGCCACGCTGGCGGCGACTGGTCTCGCCTCGGCCGATCTGTGGGAGATGCGGACGGGACGCCGACAATCGGTCGGCGTCGATGTGCGACGCGCCACCGCGTCATTGCGCAGCGGCCATTACATGAAGCTCGGCGATGGCGAGGTGTCCGCGCGCCGCAACTCGATCATGGGCGTCTATCCAACCAAGGACGGTCGTTGGAGCTACCTGCACTGCAACTTCCCGAACCATCGCGCCGCGGCACTCACCGTATTGGGCGTGCCCGAAGATCGTGATGCCGTGGCCAGGGCGGTGCTGAACTGGAACGCGCAGGATCTCGAGGAGGCGATCATCGCCGCCAAAGGCGCTGGCGGGATGGCGCGAACGCACGCCGAATGGGCGCAGCATCCGCAGGCAGCAGCGATAGCGTCGCTGCCGCTGATGGAGATCATCCGCATCGGCGACTCACCGCCCGAGCCGCTGCCGCCCGGTAACCGACCGCTATCAGGGATCCGCGTTCTTGACCTGACGCGCGTTCTCGCGGGCCCGACCTGTGCGCGGACCTTGGCGGAACACGGCGCTGACGTGCTGAAGATCACCGCACCGCATCTGCCCAATCTCGGCTACCAGGAGTTCGACACCGGACACGGCAAATGGTCGGCGCATCTCGATCTGCGCGAGGCGCGCGACGTCGAAGTACTGCGCGGACTCGTGCGCGAGGCGGATGTGTTCTCCCAGGGCTATCGGCCCGGCACGCTGGGCTCCCGTGGCCTGTCGCCGGAGGAACTGGCCACATTGCGCCCTGGCCTCGTGTACGTGTCGCTGTGTGCGTTCAGTCACGCCGGTCCCTGGGCGTCACGCCGCGGATTCGACACGGTGGTGCAGACCGTGAGCGGCATCACGTCACGCCAGGCGGAGGTCGTGCCCGCCAAGACGCCAGGACCGCAGTTCTATCCCGTGTCGGCCATCGATTACTGCACCGGCTATCTCATGGCATTCGGCGCCATGGTGGCGCTGACGCGTCGCGCGCGCGAGGGCGGCAGTTGGCTGGTCCGCATTTCGCTGGCCCAGGTGGGCAAATGGATCGTCGATCTGGGCGAGGTGGCGGAAAGTGCGGCGCGCGATGCACCGGCGGAGTTTTCGCCCGATGAACTGACGCGATGGTCGATGGTCAGCGAAACCCCATCAGGGAGCCTGCGGCATCTCTCGCCTGTCGTGCAGATGTCGGAGACGCAGCCCCACTGGGCGCGGCCGTCAGTACCACTCGGCTACAACAGACCGGAATGGCCGGCGCGCAGCACGTCGTAGCATTGTGGCCGGCGATCACGCATCCGGATCGGCCGCGTCAAATCGTGCTCAACGACGATGAAGTTCGGCCTGCTCAGTCAGATTCAAGTGCCGAGGCCATGGGCCACGGACACCGAGCGCAACGTCTATTGGCAGAACCTGGACCACGTGGTGGCAGCCGAGCAGGCCGGGTTCAGCCACTTCTGGCTCACTGAACAGCACTTTTTCGCCGAGATCGGCCATTGCCCGTGTCCTGAAATGTTCCTCGCGGCTGCGTCGCAGCGGACGCAGTCCATCAGGCTTGGTTTCGCCGTGATCCTGCTCCCATGCCACAACCCGTTCATGGTTGCCGAACGCGTGGCGACGCTGGACGTCTTGTCCAACGGCCGCTGCGAGTTCGGCGCCGGCCGCGGCACCGCGGCCTATGTGGTGGAAGGCCTCGGGTTCAATGCCGATGCCGAGTATGGCCGCGAAGTCGGCCGAGAGGCGCTCGAAGCCGTGGTACGGATGCTGGAGGCGGA
This sequence comes from Acetobacteraceae bacterium, assembly GCA_024280945.1. Classification (GTDB taxonomy): domain Bacteria; phylum Pseudomonadota; class Alphaproteobacteria; order Acetobacterales; family Acetobacteraceae; genus JAMXLO01. The sequence goes on along the minus strand of JAMXLO010000078.1, from coordinate 4,885 downwards.
GCACTTCCCCGGCCACAAGGGCGAGCATTTCAATCTGCCGCCACGGCAGGTGATACCGCGGCCGATCCAGCGCCCACACCCGCCGCTATGGTTCGCCGCCTCCAACCTGGAGACGTTTGAACGCGCCGGGGCAGCCGGCGTGGGCGTACTCGGCGTCACGCGTTACACGCCCGAAGAGGTCAAGCCGCACGTCGCCGCATATCGCGCCGCACTCCGCACGGCGACGCCGATCGGTCGTTTCATCAACAACCATGTCGGCGTGTTCGCGGTCGGTTGCGTGCACGATGACGATCGCATCGGCCGCGACATAGGCTGTGCGGCGGCGCGCTTCTACTACGGCGACAACGATGCCGAGCTCAACCATGTGCGCTTCGGCTCGTCCGAGGGCGTGGCCCGCATCCGGACGCGCATGGCGGGCCTCTCCAACGACGATCTGCTGACGAGCGGGATGGCGATCGGTGGCAACGCCGATAGTGTCTGTCGACAGGTGGAGCGTTGGGCCGCGATTGGCATCGATCAGATGATCTTCATGTTCCAGATCGGCCGCACCACGCACGACCAGATCATCCGCGCAATCGAGATCGTCGGCGACAAGGTGATCCCGCGCTTTGCCGCGTGAGGGATTGCGTCAGCCATCCGCAGAGCGCCACGTTGCTCCTCATCGGATCGACAAGATCCGACAGCCTGCGGGCAACGGACCGCCAAGGAGCTCACTTACTTGCCCCGCGATGCCTGGTTTTTCGCCTACGGCTTGCTTGGACTGACCCAGAACGGGCTGGTCCCCGTGCTGATGCCGCTGGTTGCGGCGAACAGCGCCGCTGCGGGGCTCACCTACGCGGCATTCTCGTTTCTTGGCCTGTTTGCGCCGGTGCTGGGAGCCTGGGCTGATCGCACCGGGCGGCATCGCGACCTACTGATATGGGGCACACTGGGAGCAGGCTGCCTCCTGCTGCCGTTCGAGGCAGCGCATGGTCCGCTGCGCATCCTGCTTGCGGCCGGAGCCGGGCTCGGGGTGATGGCAACGACCACGGCCGGCAATGTGCTCGCGATCCAGGGTGTGCCGGAAGCCGACTGGGACGCGCGCGTGGCGCTGCTGCAGCGCTACGTCAGTGCAGGTCAGGTGATCGGGCTCGTCGGTGCAGGTGTGTTGGCACAGCGCTTCGCCAGCCTGGGATTCGTGGTTGCCGGCGTCGCTTTGCTGGCTGCCGGTGCAATGGCGATCGCCACGGCGCCTGCCTGTCTGCCGCGCGAGCCGACCCACAAGCCACCGCCGAGACCAATGGTAGGCGGCGATGCCGGCGTCACGGGACCGCACCATCGCGGTCACCACTTGTCCTGGCAGGAGCTTCGCAGCTTCCTCGTTGTGATCACGCCGCCGCTGCGGCGCTTCCTCATCGTCTGGCTGATCGCCTACCCCGCAATGAACGGGTTCGCGACACTGTTTCCGGTCGCGATGACCCGCGAGTTCGGCATGGATGCGGTTCTGCCATCGAGCGCCTATGCCGTGGGGGTCGCTGCGAGCTTGCTGCTGTATGCGCCGATCGGTGCCGCGACGCATCGCGTCGGTGGAGGGCGCATGCTGGCGCTGGGGATGGGCGCTCGCCTGCTGATGCTGGGTTTGCTGGTCATCGCCGGTTCCCTGCATCGCGGCTGGATCGGCTGGCTGGTGCTGATCGGGTTTGCACTGATCCAGTTCGTCTGGCCGTTGCTCGCCGTCGCCGCCAATTCGCTGGCGGTACGCTTCGCGCCGACGGCGCGCGGTGAAAGTGTCGGCCTGTTCAACGCCGCCACGTCGCTGGCAGCCGCGGTCGGGTCAGCATTGGCCGGCGTCATCTTCGACGCCGCGGGCTTCGCCGGACTTGCCGTGGTGACCTGCGTGATGGTGGGGTTGGCGATGGTGCTGACCGAGGGGTGGCTGGTGAAGCACAGCCGCCCGACGACAGGACACCATCGGTGAAGATCACCGACCTGAAATGTGCATTGCTCACATTCGGCAACTGCGCGACGCGTTGCTCGGTCAGGATCCGACGAACGTCGAGCGCGTGATGCAGCGCATCCGGAGGCAGGGGCGCAGTCAAGCCCTGGGACAGCGCGGTCAGCGTCATCGAAACCCGCGCTGTGGGATCCGGCAGGAGCTGATCGAGGTATGGGAACGTCCTGGCTTCTTCGGCTGAACGCGATGCATCCGGTTCGCTCGCTGCGCCGTATCGGCTAATGTCACCACAAAGAGTGCCAGGCCGGTGTCAGCAACAGCGCAGATTTCCATAGCCGACGATACACAGGCGTTGGTGCATCGCTGTGCCGGCGGTGACCAGGCGGCATTCCGGCTTTTGTACGATCGTTGGGGCAGCCGGCTGTACGGCATTGCACTGAGGATCACGCGTCAGGCCGTGCTGGCGGCGGATGCGACGCAGGAGGCCTTCGTGCAGATCTGGCAGCAGGCGCATCGCTTCGATCCCGACCGCGGCAGCGCCGAGGCTTGGCTGATCGGCATCGTGCGCTATCGCGCGCTGGACATCGTCCGCCGCCAGGCGCGCGAGGTGCCCGGCTACGAGCCCGCAGACCGCGCGGACGATGCGCCCGACGCGCTGACGCGGCTGGTCAGTACCGCGGAAGGTGCTGCGCTGCACCGCTGCATGGATCAGTTGGAGGAGGACCGGCGCCGGCTCGTGGTGATGGCATTCGTCGACGGGCTGTCGCACAGCGAACTGGCCCAGCGGCTGAACGTGCCGCTAGGCACGGTGAAATCGTGGATCCGGCGCAGCCTGATGTCGTTGCGGGAGTGCCTCGCATCATGAGCGACGGACACGACCACGACCTGCTGGCTGCCGAATACGTACTCGGCGCGCTCGAAGGCGATGAGCGGCGCGAGGCGGAGCGTCGGCTCGCGAGTGATCCGGTGTTCGCTCGCTCGGTCGCCGCGTGGCAGCAACGGCTGACGCCGCTCGCCTCCTACGCCCCGCCGACGTCGCCGCCCGACGACCTGTGGCAGCGCATCGAAGCGAGGATCGCGCCTGCGGCCGCCGCCGACATTCTGCCGCTCCGCCGCCGCATACGGTTCTGGCAGGCGACGACAGCAGGGGCGCTGGCGATCGCCGCGTCGCTGGCCGCCTTCATCGTGCTGCGCCAACCGACGCCAGCGCGCATTGCCGTGCTGTCGCCGCTGGCGGGCGGCGCGCCAGTGCTGATGGCGGAAGCGGAGACAGGTGGCAGACTGCTGGTGCGGCCGACGACGGCGATTGCCGTCCCGACCGACAAGGATCTCGAGCTGTGGGCGCTGCCGCAGGGCGAGACGAGGCCACGCTCGCTTGGCGTGCTGCCGCCATCAGGACGGCAGCTGACAGCGCAACTCACGCCGAACACGCAGTTGCTGGTCAGCCTGGAACCCAAGGGCGGGTCGCCGACAGGACAGCCGACCGGGCCCGTGCTGTACGGCGGATGGCTGACGGCAGTCGAGCTGCCGCGGGGATAGCGGCCGGCGCCGGCGTCGTTCTACCTGTCGTTGCTGCGGACGTTGTCCCTCTCGGCACCGAAGATGGCGGACATCGCCTGCCACACTTCGATCTCAAGCCCTTGCTTCGACTGGGCGGCCGGGGTCAAGGCTCGCGCAGCGACGCCGCAGCCGCTTGGCCTTGACGCCGGCTGCCCGGTCGCAAGCACGATCGCGGATCGCAGGTGGGACAACGTCCTTGATAATGACGCTTAACCCAGGTTCTTCGCGAAGAAATAGCGACGCAGCCCCGAACCCACCGTCTTGTTGCTCAACGTGTCGACGGTTTCCTCTCGCACCAGCTCGTAGCCGGCAGTCCGGTAGAGGGCGAGCGCAGCTGTCTGGATTTCCGCTGTACTGAGCTCAAGACGCGCAACGTTGCGGCGGCGGCACTCGTCTTCGGCAAATTGCAGCATCTGTCTCGCGATGCCCCTACGTCGGGCAGACGGCTTGACGTACATGCGCCGCAGTTCCATCGCCTCGTTCGAAGCGGGTTCCAGACCAAAGGTGCCGACGACCTCATTACCCGCAACAGCGACCCAGAACCCGCCCTCCCTCTCGCCGTAATAGGCTGAGATGCGATCGATCTCGTCAGCCAGGGCACGCTCGATGTACGTCTCGAAGGCGTCACGGAGATCGGGTGGACTAAGCAGCCGGTTGACCGCGATGAACAGGTCTCTCACCTGAGACGCGTCGTCATTGCCGAATGCGCGGATTGCAATCTGAGCCACTATGGATCCTCGCCTCAGACCTTTGCCTCTGTCCATCCAAGCTCTGCGAACTCTGCCGCGCGCAATGGCGCCTCTTCAGCCGAGAAGAACTCGTCGAGCTGTGGCGGTGGCACAGAGGTGCCGCTGAGCATCGCATGCGCCTGGCCGCGATGATGGATTTGATGCTGGAACAGGTGCAACAGAAGACGATCGGCACGTTCCAATTGCACACGTGTGCCGCGATGTACGTGGATGGTCTGATTGACACGAGCCTCGTCAAGCGCTTCGCACCAACTGATCAGTCGGCCGTCAACCGCCGACTGCGCAGGCCGTAGGTCCGAGACGGTCGGACAAGGGATGCGGTTGGACCACGCGTCCGGGCCGAGGGTGCCACCTTCCAGGGCATCGACGTAGAACCGGTCGATGATAAGGATGTGGTTCAGCGTTGCTTGCAGCGATGGGAAAAAGCCCATTCGCTCCGCTTCGAATTCGGCCTGCGTCAACTTTGCGCAGGCGCCAAGCAGACGGTGGTTCGCCCATGCGTTGTTGTGGGCCATAGCGCGCAGTGACTGCAGATGCGAGGCCGGCATTGCCCTCTCCGTGTTTTTGCGACCGATCGCGTGGCTAGATTTACCATCACATGCACCGACCATGGCAGGGACACCCCTCGCTTACCGCCGCACGG
>JAMXLO010000077.1 GCA_024280945.1 Acetobacteraceae bacterium | reverse complement strand
CGTTTCCTCGCTCAGACCAGACCGGAGCACTGCAAAGCGATTAAGCAATTGGTAAGGCCAATGGTCAGCGCGCCTCATAGTGCCATGGCCGACCGGAATTGGAATGATCTGGATATTCCCGCTGCGGCGGTCTCAGCCACCGGTATTGTATTTGAAGTCGGGAAGGCTCTGCAGAGCGTCCTTTGTGCCTCCGGGAAGGACGATTCTTTTGTCGACTATCTTCAGGGCGGTGAAAGGCAATGCGACGTATTTCGTGCCAAGGCCCAAAAAGCCTCCGACCGATAAGATAGCATACGGTGCCTGACCGCCCGCTGTTATGATCAGATCATCGACGGTTCCGACCGTTTCGTTGTTCTCGTTGCTGACCGAGCTTCCGACCATTTTCGATGAGCGGTAGCCAGTGGCCAGAGTTTGAGGATCTACTCTCATCAGGGTCACTGTCTGCGGATTCAGTTGCGCATCAGCCGATCCGGATAACAGAGCAGCCGCGAATGCGGCGGCGGACAAAAGAATGAGCGAATGTTTCATGGCCGAACCTCAACGGATTACCGTGAGGTCGCAAGCGCATCAGATCGATCCGAGTTGCATCATTGGTCCTGTCTACATCCCACGTTCTCGTGTTACGGCAGGTATAGATCTGTTTAGCCCTGGGCTGGCCCTCGTGCGGTGTCGCGGGTACCATGGTCACACTGACGGTTCATAAGGAGATCAGGAATGGCCGACGCCAAACTCGCTCCCAGCCTCCCTCAATGGATGGTCGACCATGCGAACCGATACATTGCCAGCGGCGGCAAAGACGGGCACATCTATACTGTCACCCCGCCAGGCCACTTGGAGATGCACGTCCCATCATTGCTGCTGACGACAACAGGTCGGAAATCGGGTGAGAAGTACATCTTCCCGCTATTCTATGGCGAGGACGGCAAGAACTACATCATCGTCGCGTCGAAGGGCGGTGCGCCGCAGCACCCCAACTGGTATCGAAACCTCGTGGCCAACCCCGAGGTCGAGGTACAGGTCGGCACGAAAAAGCTGAAAGCGAAGGCCAGGACAGCTACGGGTGCCGAGCGTGATAGGCTCTGGGAAAAGGCACTGAAGTTTTGGCCGCCGTACGCAGATTACGCGAAGAAGACGGAGCGCCAGATCCCTGTCGTCCTGCTGGAGCCAGTCGACTAGCCCGGCTTCCTCGAGGCAAACGTGACAACGACATGGCGGGGGACCTGGCTCCGCTATGTTCAAGAGATGGCGCTTGTTTATCGACCAGTATTGGGACCGCTCACACTTTCGCTGGAAGACCCCTGCGTGTTCGGGTTGGTAACCGCCGGGTCGGCATAGGAACGAGGCCTGCTCTGACCGCCCATCGCGCTGTTCCCGCCAAGGCTGCCAGAGGAGGGCGGCTGGCCCGAGAAGTTGCTGGACAGGCTACCGCCGGGCCCGGAGGCGCTCCCTGTTGTGCCGGATGGGCTACCGGCTGTGCTCGGAGCGTTACCGCCAACGGCGGTTGGCGATGTGGATGCATGACCAGTTCCGCCACCGACAGAACTAGCGGCACCACCACCACCTGCTGACCCACCATTTGCGCCACCGGCCGAGCCTCCACCACCGCCACCTCCCTGGGCAAATGCCAGCGATGCCGGGCCTGCAATCACTGCTGCCGCCAGGGCGGCATATCGAATGGTCTTGAACATGAGGTCGTTCCTTGCCGTACGGCTCGAAAACGGCCGTGACCTCGATACGTCTCGCCGCTCACGCCAATACGATAAGCGGCTTGGCAGCAGCAGCGACAAGGCCAACGAATATACTGGGCTGAAGCGTTGCACGAACGGAAAATGTCCCGCGTTCCAGGAGCCGAAACCTGTCGGATCATGCTCGTCTCGCGTCGGTCGCGCGATGTGCTGAAACTTTGCTGACGACCCGGCGTTTGGCTGCCAGCCTCGCAATAGGAGCAGCCAATGTCAGGTGTCGAGACCCACGAATCGCGCGAACTCATCTCTTCCGACAAGGTTGAAGGAACGTCAGTTTACGATAGAAGGGGCAACAAGCTCGGCAGCGTTTCCAATGTCATGCTGGACAAGCGCTCCGGACAGGTCGCCTACGCGGTTCTATCCTTCGGTGGGTTTCTCGGAATGGGATCGAGCTATCATCCCCTGCCGTGGAATCAACTGCACTACGATCGGAACCAGGGGGGCTACATCGTCGACGTAACCAAGGAGCAGCTCGAAGGGGCGCCGACCTACTCGGCCCCGGAAGAGGTGACCTGGGAGGATCCCGCTTATGGTCGCGGCATCGACGCTTATTATTCGTCGGTGGAAGGAAGGCGCTGACAACTTGGGTTTTGGGGGAGCAAGACTCTGGCTCCCCCGCCCGCTATGATCAGCCGATCCGCATAAAATTGCTGATGAACGCCGCGACGTCGGCCTGCAGGTAAAGGTCATCGGATCCGCGGCCCCCGCTAATCGCTGGACGAGGCTGCGCCGAGACCATCCGACGAAGCCTGGTGCTCATTCCCGACAGCCAATTCAGGATCTTGGCAGGGCCAGTGTTCGAGACTGACCAGTCGGCGGCGATTGTACGCATAAGTAACTCCTGCGGCCCTCAAGGCCATGCTGCTCTGCAGCAAAACATAGGGCAGAGGCTCTGACCCGATTACCTCCGAATCCGCAATGGAACTATGCGTGAATCGTGGAGATCGGGAGCCTGACGTGCGGGGCGGAAGAGTAGATGGTCAATGGCGCGGGGGGACTGCCAATTGACTGAAGGGTCACGGGGGAGCAAGGCAAACCAATCTTCGCGCGAGCAACAAGGGACATTCGGGTGCTGCTGCGTAGCATCGAGATCGACATCCAAATCGTGCGTGGCAACGCCGGCCTCATCCACGCACGCAGTCAGCAGATGCGCAGCCTTATGCTCATGGGACGATCGGGGGATGAGCTGTGGCGGGACCTTGATACTGTCCTGCGGGATCTTCTTGATATCCAGGGTGATAAGGTTGTGACGATGACGATCGATCGGCCGGGGCGACGCGTGCGCGTCGATGTAGAGTGACGACGGCTGAGCAGTACCGCACTCGAATCAAGAGCCTCGGCCTAACACCGATCGGTCGGGCGAGTGCTGGGAAATATCAGTTTCATCGGGCGCTCAGCGGCCGAGTATATTCTATCCGCGACCCAGATGACCTGACAGTCGAAGAGCGCAAGGAGATGATCGAGTACTACGAGCTACAATTCTCTCTTGAGTGATCGAGGAATTGGTGGCGCAGGACACCATGCGCGTCTGCGTTGGCGTTCCACAGCGGAGCGTGTTCAGCATGCAAGCGCGCACTGTAGCGCCCAGCGTCTTGCTGATGAAAACGCTACGGATCTCATTCGCCCAGAGTGGTCGGAGTGAGAGGATTCGAACCTCCGGCCCCTGCGTCCCGAACACAGTGCTCTACCAGGCTGAGCTACACTCCGGCCAAGGCGGCGCATATAGCCCCGGCAACACTCGGCGGCAAGGCGCGATTACAGCCGTTGGGCTTCCGCGTGGGGGCCTGGGCGAAGCCGCCTCAGTCGCCGCAGAACAGCGGCAGGCCCTTCGAACACCTCGTAGAGCTGACGCACCTCTGGCCCGGCGAAACCAGCCACTATTGCGGCTTCGATCGCCGCCAGGAAGGGCGCCGCAGAGCCGGCGGTGTTGCAGATCAGGATCGGCTTGTTGTGCAGCCCGAGCTGGCGCCAGGTGATGATCTCGATGGTCTCGTCCAGCGTTCCAAGGCCTCCTGGCAACGAGACGAATGCATCGGCCAGTTCGAACATCCGCTGCTTTCGGCTGTGCATGGAGTCGGTCACGATCAGCTCGGTGTTGCCCCCATGCGCCACCTCGCGCCGCGTCAGGAATTCGGGAATGACCCCGGCCACTTCGCCTCCCACGGCCAGAACCGCGTCTGCGAGCACACCCATCAGACCGATGCCGCCGCCGCCATAGATCAAGCGGATGCGCGCCTGCGCCAGCCCTTCCCCGAGCGTCTGCGCAGCAGCCCGGTAGGCGGGATCGTTCCCTGACCGGGAGCCGCAGTAGACAGCGACTGCAGTAACCCTGTTCATATCATCCATGTGGCGGAGGCGACGCATCGCTGCCATCGGATTCGCGCCGCGGTGTGGAATTTTGATTGTGCCTGCGCGTCCACGTAACGACAGAAGGAGGCTGCATGACGAGGAAGCTTTTGCTGGCAACGACATTGGCAATTGCCACGGCAGGCGCGGTCCAGGCGCAGGAGTTCAACATCATCGAGACCCGGCAGGCGGGACAGGATCTGCTCAGTGGCAATTTCAGCGGTATTCGCGCCGTCGTCGCCGCCAAGGGCGACGTGAAGACGCTGGAGAACCCTGCCAAGGCGATGGCGCGGTGGATGACGCAGTTTCCGACCACCTTCCCGGCTGGAAGCGACAAAGGTCCAACCAAGGCCCTGCCGGCAGTATGGTCTGATCCCACCGGCTTTCGCAAAGCCGCCAGCGACTTTGTCGAGACCGCCGAGAAGCTGACCCAGCTTGCCAAGGCAGGCGATGCAGAAGGGGTGGCGGCACAGGTCAAGGTTGTCGGCGATGCCTGCGCCGCATGTCACCGGACCTATCGCCAGCGCTGAAAGCGGAGCCAGGGAGCGTTAAGCGGGCCTAGCCGGCCCGCACCAACTTACCGGGGGTAGCGCCGGTATAACCGCCGTTCTCGAACACCGGAATGCCTGCAACGAGGGTTGCGATGTAGCCGTCCACGCGCTGCACCAGCCGTCGTCCGCCGGCGGGCAGGTCGTAACGGATTTCCGGCACGTGCAGGCGCAACCGTTCGAAGTCGATGACGTTGACGTCGGCCTTCTTACCGGCAGCCAGTCGCCCCCGATCGCCAAAGCCAAAGAAGTCCGCGGTCTCGCTGGTTTGACGTTTGACGATCAGCTCCAACGGCAGTCCCGGCCCGCGCTTCCGATCGCGACCCCAGTGGGCAAGCATCCAACTCGGCAGTGAGGCATCGCTGATCGACGAGCAGTGCGCTCCGCCGTCTGACAGGCCCAGGACCGTTTCTGGCGACGTCAGCATGGTGCGGATGATGTCGTGGTTGTCCTCGTTGTAGCCGACGATCGGGAAGAACAGGAACTTGTCGAGGCCGCCAGACAGGTAATCATACGCCACTTCATCAGGCGAATGGTTCGACCGCTGCGCCATCGCCGCGATGCTGCTGGAGGCTTCCGGCTCGTAGTCCGGCGGATCTCCCATGACGAACATGCGATCCCAGCGCGTGGTGATCTGCATACGGAACTGCGACAACCGGCGCACCAGTTCGTCCGACGGCTTATCGTTCAGGATTGCAGCGCGCACCGCGGCGTCCTGCAATCGTGCCAGGCGCTCCTTTGCCGGCAGTTTCAGCAGTTCCTGATAGCTCGGCCGGATAGAGAACGGGTTGAGCGCGGTATCGACACCAAGCATGACACCGACCGGCCGGCCTGCCACCTGAGCGGTCACGTGTGCACCCTGGGCACGCGCGGCGCGGACACCAGCCAACAGGCGTTGCCACCGTACCGGATCGGTGGGGCGATCGGTCAGCAGGAACCACACCGGTCGGCCAGTCTCCTGACCAAGCCGCGTCATCCAGGCGAGCTCCTCGCCCTCGATATCGAAGTCGCTGTTGACGCCGAATGCCCCGTGGGTCAGGCCGCGGAAAGCCGAACCGATACCAAGCAGCTCTTCCACCTCGGAATAGCGCCCCGGCACCATCTCCCCGGTCGGGGTCTTGTGCGAGTTGGTGCGCGAGGTGGTAAAGCCGAAGGCGCCCGCCTCCAGCGCTTCGCGTGTCAGGCGACGCATCGCTCCGATGTCCTCGGCGGTCGCCTTCTCGCGATTGACGGCGCGCTCGCCCATCACGTAGACGCGCAGCGGATGATGCGGCACCTGGGCGGCGACGTCGATTGCGCGCGGCATCCGCTCGAGCGCGTCGAGATATTGCGGGAAGCTCTCCCAGTCCCAGCTCAGGCCTTCGGACAGGGTGATGCCGGGGATTTCCTCCACCGCCTCCATCAGGCCGATCAGGGACGCATGGTGTTCGCGTTTGACCGGGGCGAAGCCGACACCGCAGTTGCCGAACAGGATCGTGGTCACGCCATGCCAGGATGACGGCGCCAGCTCGCTGTCCCAGGTCGCCTGCCCGTCGTAATGGGTGTGCACATCCACCCAACCAGGTGTTACCAGCGACCCGTCAGCCCTGATCTCGCGCTTTCCCGGGCCGGCTTTGCCACCGACCTGGACGATCCGGTCACCATCGATCGCAACGTCGCCCACGAACCGGTCATTGCCAGTGCCGTCAACGATGGTCCCACCGCGAATGACCGTGTCGTGCATGGCCGCTCTCTCTCCTGGATTCGTTAGTGCTGCAGGAGATACCGGTGGGGACGGCCGGTCAAGCCGATGCGGGCTATGTCAGGCCGCTGGTCCGGTATACGTCGCGTAACGGCGCCACGAAGCCGATGCTGTCCAGGCGGAGTTCGCCACCTGCGTCGATGACCTCTGGCCGCTGGGGCCGTATTCCATCTGCACCACGTCTCAATATTTTCGCGACACTCGCCATAGAGTGCACCACCACAATCTCCTGCACCCCGGTTATCGTCCTGGAGGCGCGCATATTGACGCGTGTCTTCGACAGGTTGGTTGGCGACAGGATCTCGACCAGCGCCAGCGGCTCGTGCATCAGGTGCTCGCCGGTCGGCGGCGCGCACGTGACGCCAAGGTCGGGGACGAGCAGTTGTCCTCGGATCGCTCGGCGGGGACGACGCCCGATGCGGCAACAACCCTGCAGGCATTGCCGTGCGAGTCAAGGTGCGCAATGAGCAGAAAAGCAAGCCGAGCCTGGATCGCGCCATGTCGATCAGAGGCGGGCGCCATCATCTCCGGCTCCCCGTCTCGCAGCTGCCAGAGTGCGCCAGATCTGTCGTCTGGCTCCCATTTCAGGAACTGGTCGACGGTCATGCGGGGCGGCAGCTTCACCGCAATCGACATGGGAGAGAAGCTGCGCGCTGGCGTGACTGGCTTCAAGCTGCTGGGCTGGCAGCGCCTTGTCCGCGAATCCTTGCAGATGGCCGACAATCGCGCCCAGAATGGTCAAAGTAAGCCGAGAGCCCGCCATGAGCCAGCTTCACCTTCGCCACGGCATCTTTCTGCCGCCTTTCCATCCGATGGACGAAAACCCGGCAGCGTGCATGGACCGGGATCTGGAACTGATGCAATGGCTTGACCGCCTCGGCTTCCATGAAGCGTGGATCGGCGAGCATCATTCTGCCGGCTGGGAGACGATCAGCTCGCCGGAACTGTTCATAGCTGTCGCAGCAGAGCGCACACGATCGATCCGCTTCGGCACGGGCGTGATCTCGCTGCCGTACCACAACCCGCTGATGGTGGCGAACCGCATGATCCAGCTCGACCACCACACCCGAGGACGCGTCATGTTCGGCGCCGGCCCCGGCCTGCTTGCATCCGATGCACTGATGCTTGGCATCGATCCCAACACGCAGCGCGACCGCATGGCCGAGGCCCTCGATGTGATCCTGCGCTTCTTCAACGGCGAGATCGTCACCGAGAAGACCGACTGGTACACCTTCGTCAACGCGCGATCGCATCTACGCCCGTATACACGGCCGCATCCCGAGGTGGCGGTGGTCAGCGCGGTGACGCCATCCGGCGGACGGCTCGCCGGTAAATACAATCTCAGCATGATCTGTGTTGCAGCAACCAACCCATTCGGCTACGACGCGCTCGCCGCAAACTGGCAGATCGCCAACGATATTGCAGCCGAGCAGGGGCGCACCATGGATCCGGCTCGCCTGCGCCTCGTGGGTCCGATGCACATAGCCGAGACCCGCGCCAAGGCATTCGAAAATTGCCGCTTCGGCTTCGAGCGCTACCTTGGCTACCTCAACAACAACCAGCCGCGCTTCATCGTCCCGCCTGGCCAGGACGCGGCGGAGTGGTTTGTCGAGAACAAGTACGGCGTCATCGGCACACCGGACGACGCGATCGCGCTGATAGAGCGTTTGCGGTCGAAGCAGGGCGAGTTCGGCGTGTTTCTCCACCAGGCACACAACTGGGCGGATTGGGAAGCAACCAAGCGCTCCTACGAGCTTTATGCACGCTACGTGATGCCGCACTTCTCCGGCGACAACATGCCACGCATCGACTCATTCGACTGGTGCACGCAGCATCGGGACGAGCTTACCGAGAAGCGCTCCGCCGCGGCGCGCGCCATGTTCGACAAGCACGAGGCGGAGATGCGTGCGCGACAGGAGAGCGCCATGGTGCGGCCGAAAGCGGGGCGCGAGGCGTGGTGACGTGGCTGGCGTCATCCTGACGGTGCTCGACCAGCCTTCAGCGGCCGGCGCCTTGCTTGGTGCGTCGCACTGTCTGGCAGGACTGTGCCAGTCCAAGCGCATCAACGCGCTATTGGTTCGTACACCACCGGAAGCGCTGCTGGCGCTGAGTGAAGAAGTGCTGACAGCGCAGCGCGAAGCCGCCCTGCGCGATATGGAGGCAACGCGCGCCACAGCCGTGCGAGCAGTTTTCGACACATGGGCCGCCGCTCTGCCTCCTGGTGTTGCGACCGACTGGATCGACATCGACGGGATCTCTGAACTGATTGTCGAAGAACGCGGGCGTCGCGCCGACTGGATCGTGATCGAACGCCCGTACGACTATGGCACGAGCTGGCAGGCGTTGCGGGCTGCCATGTTCGCCACCGATCGACCCGTCCTGCTTGTCCCTCAGGATTGCACCGCTGATTTCGGCCGCCAGATCGCCATCGCGTGGCGCGACGATGAGCGGGCTACCAAGGCTGCGCTCGCCGCAGTCCGCTGTCTTGCTCACTGCGAACGGGTTTACGTGCTCGCCGGCACGCGCGAAGGCATGCCGAAACCGCAAATACCGGCAATCCTTCTGGAGCATGGGATTACTGCGGAGTTGCATGTCCTCAAGATTCGTGAGGCGCCGTTCGGCGCCGCATTGCTGCGCAAGGCGCACGAGCTTGGGGCGGATATGCTGGTGATGGGTGCCTATCAGCATTCGCCGTTGCGCGAGCTGTTACTCGGCGGCGTCACCCGCCATGTCATGGGTCACGCCGACCTGCCAGTGCTGCTGCGTCACTAGTCCCCGATGCGACTGCGCCCGCGACTGAAAGCGGGGCCGCCCTCACACTGCTCTCAGCGCGAGTTCCTCATAGGGCGCCGTGTAGGCGAAGCCGGGTATGCGACCGAGCCCCGATTCCGCTATCCGCGGACCGACGCCGTTAAGAAATCCAAGTTGCCAGATCGGCGCATAGACCGCCTTGTCGTGCACCATCTGCTGCATCTGAGCCAGGATTGCTGCACGTTTGGCATGATCGCCCTCCGAGGCCTGCAGTGGGTATAGCGCATCGATATCCTGGTAGCTGCCATAGACATAGGCCCCCCCCTTCACCACAAAGGCTTCCATGCGCGTCGCCACGTTGCCGAAGGCGCCGCTGCCCCCCTGGATGAGGTTTCGGTACTTCTTCTCCGCGTAGCCCTGGAGGAAGGCAGCGCGCTCCAGCGGACGCAGCTTCGCGCGAATGCCAACCTGCGCCAGGTTGTCGAGAACCGCCTCGCCGAGATTCGCGTAAGATGCATCGCACGTATAGAAGCCGGCATCGAAGCCACTCGGATATCCGGCATCGCGCAGCAGTTGGCGAGATTGCGCCGGATCGTACACCGGCGGTGGCGGTGCCCAATAGAACTCGAAGATGTCCGGGAACAGGCTCCCGGTGGTGCGTGAATGACCCAGCGTCAGCGCCTCGTTGATGGTCCGGCGGTCCAGGGCGAGATTGGCTGCCCGGCGGACCCGAACGTCGTGCCATGGCGATTGCGGGTCCCATTGCTCGGGGAAGTACAACCATTGAGTGCCCTGCAGCACGACGGGCTTCAACGTCAGACCAGGAATTCGTCGCAACTGTTCGGCGAGCTCGCCGCGGATCGAGTAGGCAATGTCCACTTCGCCGGCTTTCAGTGCTGCCAGGCGGGTCGCTTCATCAGGCACCACCCTCAGCACCACTCGCTTCACATAGGGGGGCTTGCGCCAGTATTGCTCAAACGCCTCCAGCACCAGCTCCACGCCGGGGTTGAACGAGACGAACCGGTACGGGCCGGCGCCGATTGGTGCCTTGCGGAATTCATCGTCGCCGACCTTCTCCACATATTTTCTGGGCACAATCCAGCCCGCGCCTGTGGCGCCGGTGTAGAAGGTGAGGAAGTCGGGCCAAGGCCGCTTTAGTCTGAAGGCTATATGCAGCGGATCGACGACCTCGACTGCGGCAATGCGCTCCTTCATCAGCGCATGCGACGCCCCGCGATAGCGTTCGAAAGAGTACTTCACATCCTCTGCGGTGACCAGTTCGCCGTTGTGGAACGGTACGCCGTCGCGTAGGGAAAACTCATAGGCGAGCCCGTCTTCGGCGACCGACCAGGACTTCGCCAGGCAGGGTGCCTGCGGCTGGTCAGGCATGTCCTTGGCCATGGCGTCGTGTAGTGCATACAGTAACATATACGGCGTGATGATGCCGGAAGTCTGGGCTGGATCCATCCAGATGGGGGCAAGTGAAATGTGGACCCCAATCGTGACTTGCCCCTGCGGCTTCGCGCCACTGGCTGGCTTGACCGCGCTCATCCCGGCGGCGACCGCAGCAAGTGAGAGCGTTTGTCGGCGAGTCAAAGGCATCATGTGTACGACCTCTTCACGTGTCCGAGGTGTGCGTGTCGTTGCGCCCATAGTCGCCTCCTGTCGCTCAACGTGTCGGGTTTCGTTCCGGGTCGGCGGTCGTCTCCTTGCTAGTTACTGGCGCGGTTGCGCGGCTTCCGTGCTACGGCTGGCGAGTCAGGTGCTTTGCAGCGGCGCCGGTTCCGCGTACGGCATCGCATCGGCGAAGTGGAGCGAGCCTCAATCTGGCCTGACCGGCGTGCGGGCCTGCGCCGCTGAGACGGGCGTGCTCTTGCTGTCGACAAACAACAGGCTCAACGGCGATCTGCCGCGGTCGCGCGGCGGAGGGTGCGCGTGTAGCCAATCTGGACACACCCAGTGTGGCGAGGGTCAGGACGATGCGGCAAGACAAATGAGCAGCACTGCCTTCCGGCAAATGCCGGCAGCACTCAACATTCGATCTCATCAGTGCCTCCTAAAACCCATCAACGGCGGGCACTGTTCTCCAGCATAATAGACGACAAGCACTCGATTGTCATGTCCGCAATAGGACAGGCGGCGCGCCGTTTCCCGCAGGAATCATCCCACACCTGCGCCTTCACACGCCACGCCAGGGATCAGGAGCGAGCCGCACGAACCTCGCGGATCAAATCTAAGCGTGGATCATGCATCCAGCACGAACGCCGCGGTCAGCAGCTTCCGCGTGTACTCTTCGCGTGGATGTGCAAACACGGTGTCGGCATCGCCTTCCTCGACGACGCGCCCATGCCGCAACACGACGATCCGATGGGCCAGTGCGCGCACGACCTTCAGGTCGTGGCTAATAAAGAGATACGCCAACCGATGTACTTGCTGCAGCCGCCGCAGAAGGTCGACGATCTGCGCCTGCACGGACATGTCCAGTGCACTGGTCGGCTCATCCAACACCACGAAACGCGGCTTTAGCACCATGGCGCGTGCAATGGCGATGCGCTGTCGCTGACCGCCGCTGAATTCGTGCGGATAGCGATGCGCAGCGTCGGATGGCAGTCCAACCTCCTCGAGTTCTGCCGCCACCCGGCGCTCACACTCCGCGTGACTGAGGTGGCGCTCGTGCACACGCAGCCCTTCGGCGACGATGTCGCCAACTTGCAACCGCGGCGACAGGCTGCCGTAGGGATCCTGGAACACGATCTGCATACAGGAACGCAGACCGCGCATCTCTTTGCGTCCGAGCGTCTCGATATCGGTGCCACCGAACACGATGCGCCCCGTCGCCCGTTCCATACGCAACGACGCCAGCGCCATGGTGGTTTTGCCAGAGCCCGATTCGCCGACCAGGCCCACGGTCTCGCCCTCGTGCACCGCAATCGAAACGCCGTCCACCGCGCGGACATGCCCGACCGTCCGACGCAGCACGCCGCGGCGGATCGAAAAATGCACCCTGACTTCATCAGCCTTCAGCAAGCATCGCGCGTCGTTCGGCAGCGTCGCCGGCCGACCCTGTGGCACCGCGCCGAGCAACGCGCAGGTGTAAGGATGGATGGGAGCCTCGAACACATCAGCCACACGGCCCGATTCCACAATCGCGCCATCCTTCATCACGCAGACACGGTCGGCATAGCGACGCACGATCTGCAAATCATGCGTGATCAGCAGCAAAGCCATCCGGTGCTCGGTCCGCAACCGGGTCAGCAGTTTCAGGATCTGTGCCTGGATCGTGACGTCCAGCGCCGTGGTCGGTTCATCAGCGATCAACAGCGATGGATTATTGGCCAGCGCCATGGCGATCATCACGCGCTGGCGCTGACCTCCCGATAGCTGATGCGGGAAAGCCTCCAGACGGCGTTCGGCATCGGCAAAACCGGCCTCGGAAAGCACATCCACCACGCGCTGTCGCAGGCTGTGTGCCGGGATACGCCGGTGCAGCGTAATCGCCTCGGCAATCTGCCGGCCGATCCGGTGCAGCGGGTTCAGGCTGTTCATCGGCTCCTGGAAGATCATGCCGGCAAGCACGCCGCGGGCGCGGTGCAGCGTGGCAGGCGGCGCGCCGATCATCTGCTCACCGTTCAGGAGGATGCTGCCAGCCGGGTTGCAGCCGCCATGAGGCAAGAGCTGCAACAGCGACAATGCGGTCACCGACTTGCCAGATCCCGACTCACCGACCAGGGCCAGAGTTTCGCCCCTTTCCAAAGTGAACGACACGTCGCGGACAACGCGCTTGGCGCCAAAGGCAACGGACAGGTCTTCGACTTCGACGAGGCTCATGCCGTCACACCGGCAGCCGCCGCGGATCGAACGAATCGCGCACCGCTTCGCCAACGAAGATCAATAATGTCAGCAGACCGCCCAGCACGAAGAACGCAGTAAAGCCCAGCCACGGCGCGCTCAGGTTGGCGCGTGCCTGAGCCACCAGCTCGCCAAGTGACGGCGATCCTGGCGGCAGCCCGAAACCCAGGAAATCCAATGTCGACAGCAAGGTGACCGAACCTGACAGGATGAACGGCAGGTAGGTAAGGGTCGCCACCATCGCATTTGGCAGGATGTGACGCCACATCACCGTGATGTCGGAAACGCCCAGCGCCCTCGCGGCCCTTACGTACTCCAGGTTGCGCCCGCGCAAGAATTCGGCACGCACCAGGCCGGTGAGGTTCATCCAGCGGAACAGCAACAGGAACACCAGCAGCACCCAAAAACTTGGCGTGATGATGCTGGCAAGGATGATCAGCAGGTAAAGCTCCGGCATCCCGTTCCAGATCTCGATGAAGCGCTGGCACAACAAATCCATCAGCCCGCCATAATAGCCCTGCACCGCTCCTGCAACGATTCCGATCACCGAGGTGATCGCGGTGAGGGAGAAGCCGAACAGCACTGACAACCGAACACCATAGATCACGCGTGCCAGCACGTCGCGCGCCTCGTCGTCCGTGCCCAGCAGGTTCCGCCAGGTAGGCGGCGAAGGTGCGGGCGTCGCCAGGTCCCGCACGTTCGTCGCATAGGCATAGGGAATTGCCGGCCAGATCATCCAGCCATCCGCCTTGATTGTCCGCTGCAGTTCGGGATCGTTGTAATCGGCCTCGGTCGGCATGAAGCCCGACCCGAACGTATCTTCGCTGTAGTCAGCTAGCACCGGAAAGTACCAGTGGCCGTTGAAGTAGATCACCAGCGGTCGGTCATTGGCGATGAATTCGGCGAACAGGCTGAGGCCGAACACCAGCAGGAAGATCCAGAAAGAGACATAGCCCCGACGATGCTGCCGAAAGATCGCCAGCCGCCGACGTGTCGCCGGGGACAGCCTCACCGTCGAGCCTCGAAGTCGATGCGCGGGTCTACGATCGTGTACAGCATGTCGCCGATGATCTGCATCAGCAATCCAAGCAGCGTGAAAATGTACAGCGTGCCGAACATCACCGGGTAGTCACGCTGGATGGCCGATTGGAAGCCAAGCAGCCCGAGCCCGTCGAGCGAGAATACGATCTCCACCAACAGCGCCGAGGTGAACAGGATGCCGATGAACGCCTGGGGGAAGCCGGCTACGACCAGCAGCATGGCGTTGCGGAATACGTGGCCATAGAGAACACGCCGTTCGTTGGCGCCCTTGGCGCGCGCCGTAACCGTGTATTGCTTACCGACCTCCTCCAGGAAGCAGTTCTTGGTCAACATGGTCAGGCTCGCGAAGCCGCCCGCCACCACCGCAATCGTCGGCAGCACCATATGCCAACCGTAATCGGCAATCCGCGCTGGCAGACTCCATTGCGCGGCGCCATCGCTGGTAAGACCGCGCAAGGGGAACCAGTGGAAGTAGCTGCCACCGGCGAACAGTACCACCAGCAGAATCGCAAACAGGAAACTTGGAATCGCATAGCCGGTCAATACGACGGCACTGCTTGCAAGGTCGAAGCGGCTGCCATTGCGCACCGCCTTGGCAATGCCCAGAGGAATGGAAATGAAATACACCAGCAGCGTAGACCATAATCCGAGCGAGATGGAAACCGGCATCTTCTGCAGTATAAGTTGCACGACCGACTGGTCACGGAAGAAGCTCCGGCCGAAGTCGAAACGCAGATATCCACCAACCATATCGAGAAAGCGCGTCAGTGGTGGCTTGTCGAAGCCGAACATCTTCTTGATGTCAGCGACAATGTGAGGATCGAGGCCGCGAGCCCCGCGATAAGCCCCCGTATTGCCAAATTCAGATGAGGCGGATCCCATGCGGGACGACAGGTCTCCTTTGCCGCGCATCTCCGCCATCATCTGTTCGACCGGACCGCCGGGCGCAAATTGCACCACGACAAAGTTGATCGCGATGATGCCGAACAGCGTAGGAAAGACAAGCAATAGCCGGCGAATGAGATACGCGGTCATTCAGGTGGGCAGATGCCCCTCCCCTATCCCAAGCCTCACTGCCCCTTCGCAGCCTCGATCGCCGCAGACTTGGCGGGATCCACCCACCACGTGTCGAAGTTGAAGCCCTGGCGGATCGGCTTGTCGGGATGACCAAAGCGGTCCCAGTACGCAACGTGGAACGCATTGCTGTCCCAGTTGGGAACCAGATACCAGCGCCATAGCAACACCCGGTCCAAGGCACGTGCCGCAGTCGTCAGCGTTTGACGGTCCTGCGCCGTGACCACTCGCTCAACCAGCGCATCGACCGCCGGATCACAAATGCCTCCCCAGTTGCCGCTGCCCTGCGCCTTGGCTGCCGCGCACGTGAAGTAGTCGCGCAGTTCATTGCCCGGAATATCGCTCTGCGGATAGACGATCATCGTCATATCGAAGTCGAAGTCGTCGGTCAGGTGCTGATACTGCGCCGGGTCCACGGTGCGAACGCGCGCATCGATGCCAAGCTTCTGCAGCTGCTGGACATACGGCAGCGCCGGGCGCTCCAGTGACGGGTCGTCCAGCAGAATGGTGAAGCTCATCTGCTGGCCATTCTTGTCGACCAGCTTACGGTCCTTCACCGTCAGGCCAGCCTCTTCCAACAGCTTGAGCGCGCGACGCAGCTGTTCCCGGTTATTGCCCGATCCATCTGTCACCGGCAGCTTGAATGGCTCCGTGAACATCGCCGGCGGCAACTCCTTGCGATACGGCTCCAGCAGCTTCAGCTCGTCGCCCTCCGGGATGCCGGAAGACGCAAGGTCGCTGTTGCTGAAGTAGCTCGTCGTGCGCACGTAGCTGTTGTAAAAAAGGTTCTTGTTCGTCCACTCGAAATCAAACGCCTCGTCCATCGCCTGGCGTACCAGCGGGTTGGCGAACACCGGGCGGCGCGTGTTCATAATGTAGCCTTGCATGCCGGTCGGCAGGTGATGCTTGAAGTTGCCCTTGATCACCAACCCCTTCTGCACCGCAGGGAAATCATAAGCGGTGGCCCAGTTCTTCGAAATGTTCTCGCTGCGCAGGTCGGTCTGGCCTGCCTTGAACGCCTCCATCGCGACTGTCGTGTCACGGAAATATTCGATACGCACGCGATCAAAGTTGTTCGTGCCCTTGGCGGTCGGCAGATTGGCGGCCCACCAGTCGGGACGTCGCTCAAACACGACGCTGCGCCCCAGTTCGAAGCTGGCGACCCGGTAGGGGCCAGAGCCGACCGGCGGATCCACCAGCGGCTTCGTGAAGTCGCGACCCTCGAAGAAGTGCTTCGGCAGAATTGGGATGCCGCCTAGGATCAGCGGCAGTTCCCGGTTCTCGTTCGACTTGAAATGGAACACCACGCGGTGCGGGTTCTCGACAACGACGTCCTTCACGTCGGCCATCTGGATACGAAAACTCGGACGCCCCTGCGCCAGCAGTGTGTTGTAGGTCCATGCAACGTCTTCCGCTGTCAGCGGCACGCCATCAGAGAATTTGGCTTCAGGCCGCAACTCAAACGCGACCCATAACTTGCTGGCCGGCATCTCAATCGTTTGCGCGATGTGCCCATACCCCGTAGACACCTCGTCGGCGGACGACGCCAGCAGGCTCTCCCAGATATGACCAATCGATGAACCGGATCCAGAGCCTCCCGGCAGGATCACCCACGGGCTGACCTGACCGGCGGCCGAAGTGCCGCGCAGGATGAACGGATTGAAACTGTCGAACGTGCCGATCGATGCGAGCGTGACCTCGCCTCCCTTCGGCGCATCGGGGTTCACATAGGGGAAGTGAGGGAAGTTCTCCGGCAACGCCGGTTTCGCAAGGATGGCGATGGCGTGGCTTCGGGTGATCGGCCCATCATCTGCCCAAGCCGCAGTGGCGGTGCAAATGAGCAGGAATAGAGCTGTTATGGTGCGCATGGCGCACGAACATGTGCCGACAATCAGTTCCTGACAACTGAAGACTAGGTAAGCAACGCGACGATCTCCGGCAGCAGCGACGGGTCACCGATAGAGAGCACGCGTCCGTCACCATCCGGGCGCAGCGCCTGCCCGCTCCAATCTGTCACCCGGCCGCCGGCGCCTTCCACCACCGGCACCAGCGCTGCCCAGTCCCACAATTTCATCGTGCACTCGGCAATCACGTCGATCTGGCCAAGCGCCAGCAGCCCGTGTGCATAGCAGTCGCCGCCCCAATAGTTTCGCCGCACCGCAGCACACAGCCGCCTCCAGCGCACCTCATCCTGTCCGAGCATCTCCGGACTGGTGCAGGACAGCTCCGCCTGGCTCAATGAGACGCAGGGTCGACAGCCAGGACGCCCGCCGTACGGACCTCGAAAAACCGTGCGACGACCCACAGCACCAATCCAGCGCTCCCGTGTTACAGGTTGGTCGATCACGCCGATCACGGGCGTTGCGTCATCGAGTAGGGCGATCAACGTGCCGAATGTCGGCCGGCCACTGACGAAAGCGCGGGTCCCATCGATCGGATCCAAGACCCAGCGCAGCGTGGCCTGGGGGCGATCCAACCCGAACTCCTCACCCAGCACGCCATGGTCGGGGAACCGTTCAGACAACACCGCTCGCATGGCCTGTTCGGCGCTACGGTCGGCGATAGTGACCGGCGAGCGGTCGGTCTTGGTATCCACCGCGAGGCTGCTGCGGAAAAACGGGCGCACCACGGCGCCCGCTACGTCAGCCGCAGCTTCAGCGCCTGCAATGAACCGATCCAGTTCGTGCAAGACCGGCGGATGGCCTGCCAAATGCGCGCTTCGCCTATTGCTTCGGCGCCGCCGGCGGTGCCGCCGGAGCGGAAGCCGAACCGCCGGCTGGCGGTCCACTTCCCGGCGCACCTGCTGGTTTGGGCGATCCTTCGGGTGCGTTTGGCTGAGGAGCTCCCGTCCCCGCCGCAGCACCAGGAGCAGGCGCCGCCGCTGGCGCCTTCGCTTCCTGCGGTGATGGCAACGGCACCGGGCTATCGGACAACGAGCGCAGGTAGGCGATCACATCGGCCCGCTGCTTGTCGCTGGTGATGCCGGCAAACGACATCCGAGTACCCTGAGCATAGGCACTCGGCTTGTAAAGCCACTGGTTCAGCGCATCGAAAGTCCAAGGCTGACCTTTGAACTTCTGCATGGCCGGCGAATAGTTGAACCCCTCTTCGTGGTCATGGGGTCCGCCAACGACGCCATACAGGTTCGGGCCCACGCCAGGCTTGCCGCCCTTGTTGAAGGTGTGGCACGCGACGCAGACCTTTTTCGCGTACTGTTCACCGTCCTGCACATTGGCGCTTGCGAGCAACGGCTCGATCGGTCCTGGTCCTGCCGGCTTGGCCTCTCCACCACCGCCCGCGGCGGGAGCGGCGGCAATCGCCAGTGCTGGCTTCTCGGGCAGCCGCTCGCGCACCAGGGAGTCACCGATCAGGCCAGTGAGAAAGAACAGGATGCCGGCGATCAGGATCGCGGCGATTCCCTTGTTGACTTCCATGCTGTCCATACGACGTGACTTCTCCGTCCAAGCAAGCGCACGAAGGCACCGGCACCACGTTGCACGCGGCCGTTCGCCTCCATAAGGTGCGCGGCACCATAGGGACTCGGCCTAAGCCCATCAACCCGTGAACCCCCCGTGAACCCCATTGTCATTATCCCTGCCCGCATGGCTTCCACCCGACTTCCCGGCAAGCCACTGGCGGACATAAACGGCAAGCCGATGATCGTGCACGTGCTGGAGCGTGGTTGGGACGCTGACCTCGGTCCGGTCGCTGTCGCATGCGGCGACATGGTAATCGCAGATGCGGTACGCGCGGCCGGCGGACGAGCGGTGCTGACCCATCCCGATCTGCCATCCGGCTCCGACCGGGTGTTTGCAGCGTTGGCGGAACTGGACCCAGACGGACGCCATGATGTGGTGGTCAACCTGCAAGGTGACGTGCCGACGATCACTGTGGCGCAATTGCGCCCGGTGATGGCCCCGTTGAACGATCCCGCCTGCGACATCGGGACGCTGGTGCTGCCGATCGCTTCCGAACAAGAGGCGAACACCGAGTCGTTCGTCAAAGCGGCCTGCGCGTTCGCCGAAGGACAGTCGGTGGCTCCGGCACTGTATTTTTCGCGGCAGCCGATCCCGTGGGGCGATGGGCCGCGTTGGCACCATGTCGGCATCTACGCCTACCGGCGTATCGCCCTTGAACGCTACGTTGCGTTGCCGCCGTCTCCCTTGGAGGTCCGGGAACAACTCGAGCAACTGCGGGCGCTGGAGGCGGGCATGCGGATCGCGTGTGCACGTATCGACCACGGGCTGTTCGGCGTCGACACGCCGGAGGACCTGGAACGGGCACGCCGCCTGCTGGGACGTTGAGGACGGTATGGTCGCAAAGATCGCCTTTCAGGGCTTGCCTGGTGCCTATTCCGACCTGGCCTGCCGCGTCGCCTATCCCGACATGGCGACCGTGCCCTGCGAATCGTTCGAGTCGGCGATGGACGCGGTACGCGAAGGGAACGCCAACCTCGCCATGCTGCCGTGCGAGAACAGCCTCGCCGGCCGGGTGCCGGACATCCACCACCTGCTGCCCGAATCCGGCCTGTTCGTCATCGGCGAGCACTTCCATCGCGTCGAGCACTGCCTCCTCGGCGTGAAGGGCGCCGCACTCCGTGACCTGCGGCGGGCGCACTCGCACACCGTGGCACTCGGACAGGTGCGCCACAGCCTCCGCCGCCTCGGGCTGACGCCGGTGGTGCAGGCGGACACCGCCGGTGCCGCCCAACTGGTAGCGGAATGGAAGCGCAAGGAAGAGGCGGCGATCGCCTCCGCCCTGGCCGCGGAGATCTATGGCCTCGAGATCCTGGCCGCAAACGTCGAGGACGCCACCCACAACACGACCCGCTTCTACGTGATGGCGCGCGAGGCACGCACCCCAGACCCTGAGCAGCCCAACCTGATGACGACGTTCGTGTTCCGCGTCAGGAACGTGCCGGCCGCCTTGTACAAGGCGCTGGGCGGCTTTGCGACCAACGGGGTCAACATGACCAAATTGGAAAGCTACATGCTGGGCGGCCATTTCGTCGCGACGCAGTTCCTGTGCGACGCCGACGGCCATCCCGAACAGCCGGGCCTGCGGCGCGCGCTGGAGGAATTATCGTTTTTTTCTTCAGAGGTGCGGGTGCTCGGGGTCTACCCTGCCGCACCATTTCGGCTGGAACAGGCCAACTAAAGCGCGACGATCGAAGTGGAATCGCCGGAGATCTGGATCACGCGCTGAACAATGAGCTGGAGCCGGATGGCGCATCTGCCTGCGCTCGTCCGGCTCTAGTGTGGCGGTTCCGAAGTCCGCCGCCTTTGTGGATCAGCCGCCGTAGCGGACTTCGGAACCAGGAACCACACTAGAATCAATGGTTTGCTAGTGTCCTCATCGATTCGGAAGTCCGTATCTGGCGGAACCACACTGTGACGGACTTCCGAAGCGGGACACTAGCCCGACTGCAGCGCCGCTTCGAGCCGCCGCGCGGCATGCGCCGCGAGCGCGGTCGGCGTACCGGCAAAACCCATGACCAGACCGGCCATGCGTGGCGGACCGGCGAAATAGGCGGCCAACGGCGACACGGCCAGACCGCGTGCACGGCAAGCCCGAACCGCGGCCGCTTCGTCCATCCCGTCTGGCAGGCGGCCGACCATATGCAGCCCGCCTGGCGCCGGGATCGGCGCAACCGACGGCGCGTGTTGTGTGATCGCGGCAAGCAATGCAGCGCGGCGGCGGGCATACTCGGTCCGCATCCTGCGGACGTGTGGCGCCAGCAACCCCTGCCGCATGAACTCGGCCAGGACCGCCTGGTTCAGCGCATCAATGCCGCGGTCCATCAGCGTGCCCAGCCGCACAAACGCCGCGACCAGCGGAGCCGGCACCACCGCAAAGCCGAGCCGCAATGCCGGGGCCAATGTCTTGCTGAACGTGCCGCAATAGATCACGCGGCCCGCGCGATCGAGTGTGGCCAGCGGCGGCAGCGGATGCCCGCTCCAGCGGAATTCCGAATCGCAATCATCCTCGAGAATCCAGGCATTTGCCTTGCCGGCCCAGTCCAACAGAGCAAGCCGTTGCGCCACTGGCAGCGCGCCACCGAGAGGCGTGGCATGCGACGGGGCGACCAGCGCCAAACGCGCATTCGGTGCACGCTCGATTCCGGCAGCGACGTCCAGGCCCTCCGCGTCGCTTGGAACCGGCACCGGCTTTGCGCCGGCAGCGAGCAACGCGCCCCGGCCGGCGATATAACCGGGGTCCTCCACCCACACAGTATCGTCAGGGTCCAACAGCAGTTCAGCGGCGATTCGCAGCGCCTGCTGGGTGCCGGCGGTAACCACGATGTTGCCGGGATCGGCAAGCAGACCGCGCGTAGCGGCGAGATGTGCAGCGATCTGCGCGCGCAGCTCCTCGAGCCCCTGCGGTGGCGGGTAGCCGGTCAGGTCGCTCGACAGCGATTTCAGCACCCGGGCCGCACAACGAGTCCACGCGTCTTTGGGGAACAGGTCGGCTGCCGGGAGGCCTCCGGCCAGCAAGGTCCCGACCCCCGCGTCACGCGGCGCCGCGGAAGCTGGCACCGTCGCCAGCCGTTGGCCGCGCCGCGATAGTGGACTTGCCGCGGTGGGTGCTGGCACCGCCGGACCGGGCGCCGCGTCCGGTAGGTCCGGAGCGACGAACGTGCCGCTGCCGGTGCGGGCTCGCACATACCCCTCGGCTGCCAGCCGCTCATAGGCCAGCACTACCGTCTGTCTGGCCACTCCCAGCTCGCTGGCGAGCGCACGTGTCGGCGGCAAGCGTGCACCCGCCGGCAAGGCACCAGCCAGGATGCCTTTGCGCAGCCGGTCGAATACTGCCTGTTGGCGAGTTTGGTCTGTAATGAACATGGCGAACTCGTCAGGGACCTTAGTCCAATTGCCGAGTTCTGACCAGACTGTCCTCCTAGGGTCCGGAGGCCGGCGCGACCCCCCCGACGGACCCGCGCATCTCAGGCAGCTCTCGCATTGCGCCGGACTGCGCAAAGCTGGACACCGCCAGCGCCCCTTGATCCTGCAGGCGCTTTGTCTACCGCTGGACGATTGGTATCAGAAACCTTCGCGTTCCAGGCGCTTGCGCTCAAGCTTGCGTGCGCGCCGCACTGCCTCGGCCGCCTCTCGGGCCCGCCGCTCTGACGGCTTTTCGTAGTGCCGCCGAAGCTTCATCTCGCGGAAAATCCCCTCCCGTTGCATCTTTTTCTTGAGCGCCTTCAGCGCCTGGTCGACGTTGTTGTCGCGAACGAGCACTTGCACTTGGCCGCCTTCTCCTTCTCTCCTGTGGTCATTCCCCGCCGATCGGGGACGCGCCCTATATCACGCAGTGAATCTGGAGGCCACATGGCGATTTTGAAGATAGCGCGCATGGGTCATCCCATCCTGTTGCAGAATTGCGAGCCAGTGACAGACCCGGGAGCGCCCGAGATCCGCCGCCTGGTCGCCGACATGATGGAGACCATGGAGGACGCCTCCGGCGCCGGCCTCGCCGCTCCCCAGGTGTACGTGCCGCTGCGTCTGTTTGTGTTTCGGGTTGCCGAGGCGCGCGGCCTGGAGGACGCCGACGACGTCCCTGTTGGCAACACTGTCGTCATCAACCCAGAGGTTGAACTGCTGACCGATGAGCGGGTCCTGCGCTGGGAAGGGTGCTTGTCGATTCCGGGCCTGCGCGCGGCCGTGCCCCGTGCCCCGCGCGTCCGCTATCGCGGTGTCGACTGCGACGGCACTGTGGTCGAGCGCGAGGTGTCCGGCTTCCACGCCGGCGTGGTGCAGCACGAGTTCGATCATCTCAATGGCATCCTGTACCCGATGCGGATGAAGGATTTCTCGCTGTTCGGCTTCACCGAGGAATTGGCCCGCGCCGCAGCGGCGCGACAGGCCGGCTGATGCCGCCGGAGCGCAGCGCGGAGCGGGACGCCGCGATCGCAGCGATGCTCCCGCATGTTCCGTTCGATGGCTGGACCTACCGGGCGCTGCGCCATGGCCTGTCGGGGATCGGGGTCTCACCCGACGACGCGGCACTGTTGTTCCCACGTGGTGCCGGCGACATGATCGAAGCGTTCTGCGACTGGGCAGACCGCCAGATGGAGCAGGCGGCTGCCTCGCTCGATCCTGCATTGCCCCTGCACCGGCGGGTGCGTTCGGTTGTCGCGCTTCGGCTGGAACAGAACCGGCGACACAAGGAGGCGATACGCCGTGCGTTGGCGCAACTGGCGCTTCCAGGGCATGCGCGGCTCGCGGTGACCCTGACGGGCCGCACCGTCGATACGATCTGGCATGCCGCTGGCGACCGCTCCGTCGACTTCAGTTGGTACACCAAGCGGGCGATCCTCGCTGCGGTATGGACTTCGACCTTGCTCTATTGGCTGCGCGACAGCAGCGAGGATGATGCCGCAACGCTGGCCTTCCTCGACCGCCGGCTTGCCGGTGTGGGACGGATCGGTTCGATGCGCCGTCGTGCCGAAGAAGTCATCGGCAAGCTGCGGCCCGCCTGAGGAGCGCTGATGCCCGACCGCTATGCCAACTACACCCGATTGAGCTTCGATCGACCCCACCCGCGCGTGCTGCGCATCACGATGGGCGAAGGACAGGAGCGACCAAACCCGGTCGATGCGGTGATGCATCGCGAGCTGGGGGATGTCTGGCGCGATATCGACGCCGACCAGGACGTGAATGCAGTCATCATCACCGGCGCCGGCCGCGCCTTCTCCGCCGGTGGTGACTTCGCGATGATCGAGCAGATCATGGCCGACTTCGACGCCCTTGCCCGCGTTTGGAAAGAGGCTCGCGATCTCGTCTACAACATCATCAACTGCTCGAAGCCCGTGGTGAGCGCGATGCGCGGCCCGGCGGTCGGCGCGGGTCTGGTGTGCGGACTGCTTGCCGACGTGTCGATCGCCAGCAAGGACGCGCGGATCATCGACGGCCACACGCGGCTTGGCGTCGCCGCTGGCGATCACTCAGTCATCGTGTGGCCGCTGCTCTGCGGACTGGCGAAGGCGAAATACTACCTGCTGCTATGCGACGCCGTGTCCGGTGCCGAAGCCGAACGGATCGGACTGATCTCGCTGGCCGTCGATGATGCAGAGCTGGATGCCAAAGCGCTGGAGATCGCCACGCGTCTCGCCGAAGGCGCGCAAAGCGCCATCCGCTGGACGAAATATGCGCTGAACAACTGGCTGCGCATGGCGGGACCGTCGTTCGACGCCTCGCTGGCGCTGGAGTTCATGGGATTTAGCGGTCCCGAGGCGAATGAGGGTCTGGCCTCGCACAAGGAAAAACGCCGTCCGTCATTTCCGCCATCATCACCGGTCTAGTACCCAGAATCATTGAAACGCGACACAACGTCATGGCCACCATTGTGGCGGCCATCCGCGTCTTTGGCGCGCCCGGAACGCAAGGCTGGACAAACCCAGCCATGACGCGAGGGCGTGTGATTCGCGCTCCACCGATGGCGGGGTTCGGGCAATCGAGACCGGCCAAGCCTTCGTCCCGGCCGGCTATTCCGGCAGGAGCTCGATCGCGTCGCCGACGGCGAACCTTCCGCCCTCGACCACCTCGGCATGCACACCGAGTTCCACATGGCCATATAGCTGGCGGAGCTCGTCCAGCGGCTTCGCATCGCGTTTCGCCGTTTCGGGGTTAACCTCCGTCGCGGCGCATCGAGTGATTGGCTTCGTCACCCGCAGCACCGCGCCCCCCACCTGCAGCTGCTGGCCCACCCAGGAGCGCTCGCTCCAGGCCGACGCACCGCTGAACCAGACGTTGGCGCGGAACCGCCGACGATGGCGCCGCGCACCGATCCTCGCCTCGTAGTCGCGCAGGCTGGCAAGGTTGATCAGGCTGACGACCTTGCGGCGCTGGTCGCAGAAGCTGTGGCCCGGCACGTAATGGAACCGCGGCTGGCCGCGCGCCTCCTTGCCCAGGAAACCACTCAGGAAGGCGCCGATCCGCTCGCGTCCAGCCTCGGTCAGCGCGTTCTCCACCACGGCGGCACCATCCGGTGCGCGAATGGCCAGCATACCGGTGCGGGGCTCGAAGAACGAGAACAGAGCGGCGATGCCGGCGCTCGTCATCTGGCACATGAAGTTGGTCTTCTGCAGCCATTGCGGTTGGTCCGCGTCGAACAAGGCGTCGCCCTGCGCCAGAGCAAAGGCGCGATCCCAGGGGATGCAGCCGCCCTCCTCCACCTCCGCCACCTCGAGCGCCTCCGCCGTCAGCCCCTTCACCGGGTAGCGATACAGGTATTCGATCCGCATCAGAGATCCCCCTTGTGCCGCAGTCTGCCTGGACCCAATTCTCTTGCCAAAGGGTCACATTTCCGTTGCCTGATGAGGGATGGGGATAGAGACCGTCGCCTACGCAAGAGGGACAAAGCATGGACATTGAGAAATTCACCGAGCGGGCGCGCGGATTTCTGCAAGCCGCGCAGACCATTGCCATTCGCGAATTCCACCAGCAGATCACGCCGCAGCATTTACTGAAGGCGCTGCTGGACGACGAAGAAGGCGCCGCGGCCGGACTGATCCGCACCGCAGGTGGCGACCCGAAAGCAGCCCTCGCCGGGATCGAGGCCGAACTGGCGCGCCAACCCAAGGTGCAAGGCTCCGGGGCCGGTCAGCCACAGATCACCCCCGACCTGGTGCGCGTACTGGACGCGGCGCAACAGGCGGCGACCAAGGCCGGCGACGAATATGTTGCACAAGACCGCCTGCTGGTAGCGCTCGCCGCATCCGACACCCCGGCTGCTCGCGCTCTGCGCAGTGCAGGTGCAAATCCGCAAGCGCTGGAGAAGGCGGTCAACGAAATTCGCAAGGGCCGCAAGGTCACCAGCCCGAATGCCGAATCCACCTTCGACGCGTTGAAGAAGTATGCGCGCGACATGACGGCGCTTGCGCGTGATGGCAAGCTCGATCCGGTCATCGGCCGCGACGAAGAGATCCGACGCACGATCCAGGTGCTGGCGCGGCGCACCAAGAACAACCCTGTGCTGATTGGTGAGCCCGGCGTCGGCAAGACCGCCATCGTCGAGGGCTTGGCTCTTCGCATCGTCAACGGCGACGTGCCGGAAGCCTTGAAGGGCAAGCAGCTTCTCTCGCTCGATCTCGGCGCAATGGTCGCCGGTTCGAAGTATCGTGGCGAATTCGAGGAACGGTTGAAGGCGGTGCTGAAGGAGATCGAGGCGGCCGAAGGTCAGGTGGTATTGTTCATCGACGAACTGCATAACCTGATGGGCGCCGGTCGGGCGGAAGGCTCGATGGATGCGGCCAACCTGATCAAACCGGAACTCGCACGCGGCACCCTGCACTGCATCGGCGCCACCACGCTCGACGAATACCGCAAGCACATCGAGAAGGACGCAGCGCTGGCGCGGCGCTTCCAGCCGGTGTTTGTCGGCGAGCCGTCGGTCGAGGACACGATCTCCATCCTGCGCGGCATCAAGGAGAAATACGAACTGCACCACGGCGTGCGCATCACCGACGGCGCGCTGGTCGCCGCGGCCACGCTGTCCAACCGCTACATCACCGACCGCTTCCTGCCGGACAAGGCGATCGACCTGGTGGATGAGGCAGCAAGCCGCCTGCGCATGCAGGTCGACTCGAAGCCCGAGGAGCTGGACGAGCTCGATCGGCGGGTGATCCAGCTCAAGATCGAGCGCGAGGCGCTGAAGAAGGAGAGCGACGC
This sequence comes from Acetobacteraceae bacterium, assembly GCA_024280945.1. Taxonomy (GTDB): domain Bacteria; phylum Pseudomonadota; class Alphaproteobacteria; order Acetobacterales; family Acetobacteraceae; genus JAMXLO01. The sequence continues at coordinate 36,901 of JAMXLO010000077.1, read as the reverse complement.
CGCATCGCGTGATCGGCTTGCGAAGCTGGAAAAAGAGCTGGCCGAGCTCGAGGATGAGTCGAATGCGCTGACTGCCGCCTGGCAGTCTGAGAAAGAGCAGGTGCAGGAGACTCAGAAGCTGAAGGAGCGACTGGACCAGGCTCGCAACGAGGTCGAGATCGTTCAGCGCCAGGGCAACTGGGCGCGCGCCTCCGAGCTGATGTATGGCGTGATCCCCGATATCGAGAAGAAGATGGCGGCAGCCTCCGACGGCAAGCTGGTCAATGAGGCAGTGACCGAGAGTCAGATTGCCTCGGTGGTGTCGCGCTGGACCGGCATTCCGGTCGACAAGATGATGGAAGGCGAGCGCGACAAGCTGCTGCACATGGAAGATGGGCTGCGCAAGCGCGTCATCGGTCAGGAAGAGGCGCTGAAGGCCGTGGCAAACGCGGTACGCCGCGCCCGCGCGGGACTGCAGGACCCGAACCGTCCGATCGGCAGTTTCCTGTTCCTCGGTCCGACCGGCGTCGGCAAGACCGAGACCTGCAAGGCGCTCGCTGAGTTCCTGTTCGACGACGAGAGGGCCATGGTTCGCATCGATATGAGCGAATTCATGGAGCGCCACGCTGTCGCTCGGCTGATCGGCGCACCGCCCGGCTATATCGGCTACGACGAAGGCGGTGTGCTGACCGAAGCGGTACGTCGTCGTCCATATCAGGTGATTCTGTTCGACGAAGTCGAGAAGGCACATGAGGACGTGTTCAACGTGCTCCTGCAGGTGCTGGACGACGGTCGCCTGACCGACGGTCAGGGGCGCACAGTGGACTTCAAGAACACCATCATCGTGCTGACCTCGAACCTGGGCAGCGAGATCCTCGCCGCGCAGCCCGAGGGTGAGCCGGCGGCGATGGTGCAGGGCCAAGTGATGCGCATCGTACAGGCGCACTTCCGGCCCGAGTTCCTGAACCGGCTGGATGAGATCATCCTGTTCCGTCGTCTGCAGCGCAGCGACATGGCCGCGATCGTGCAAATCCAGGTGGAACACCTGCGCAAGCTGCTGACCGAGCGAAAGGTCGGCCTGGAACTGGATCGCAGCGCACTCGAGTGGCTAGGTACCGAGGGCTACGACAGCACGTACGGCGCGCGTCCGCTGAAGCGGGTGATCCAGCGTAACCTGCAGAACCCGATGGCTTCGTTGATCCTTGAGGGAGCCATCAAGGAAGGCGACACGGTGCACGTCTCGGCCGGATCGCAGGGCCTGACAATCAACGGGCAACTGGCCGAAGCCGCGTAATCGCTGCAATGGTCCCCGCTCCGCCCAGAGCGGGGACCATTGGGTGCTGGGAACATTGACGCGCGCGTCAGCGTGCGGCCACGGGGCTGCGCGATCGCTTCGGGCGCCGGCCGTCCACCTCACTCTCGTCTGACCGCAATGTCATGATCGCTTCGCGCACGATCCTGAGCGCCGGCGGCTCCGCGCGTCCGCGCTTTGCCACCACGCCGAGTGTGCGCGTGAGCGGCGGGTCGAGTGGTCGCACGACGACGCTGTTCATCGGCGGCCCTTCGCTCATCGAAGGGCCGGGCACGATCGACATGCCGAGACCGGCCGACACGGCACTCTTGATGGCCTCGATGCCGTCGAACTCCATGGCCGGACGCACGTTCACACCCGCCGCATGCAGCCAGGCGCGGCTCAACTGTCGATGCGGGACGCGCTGGTATTCGAGAATCAGCGTACGCTGGGCCACATCAGCCGGCGTCACCTTGTCAGGGATTTCGGGATCGGTTCCGGGCAGAATTGCGACCATCGGATCCGTGCGCACCGGCACTGCATCAAGGTCCGGGGATTCAACGGGCAGCGCAGTGAAGCCAAGATCGAGCTCGTTGGACAGCAAGGCATCGGAGATGCTGTGCGTCGTGCCCGTGGTGACGACGATCTCGATCTTCGGATGTTCATTACGAACATTTCGCAGCACCGAGGGAAGCAGATAGATCAAGGCCGTTGGCCCAGCACCAAGGTGCACACGCCCGGCCGCACCTTCCTTGTGCTGATACACTGCCACCAGCGCCTGCTCGGTTTCCGCGATGATTCGCCGGCCGTGCAAGATGAGTTCGCGACCCGCCGGCGTTGCGAAAGCACGTTTTCCGACGCGCTCAACGAGGTCCAGCCCGCAGCGGTTCTCGAGTTCGCGAATCTGCTGGCTGATCGCCGGCTGCGTCAGGTGCAGGCGCTTTGCCGCTTCGGTGAAGCTGCCGAGCTCCACGACTTCAATCAACGCGCGCAGCTGGTCGAGGTTCAGATTCCGCATGATAAGACCAGCTTATCCAAACCATCAGAACAATCAAATTGCCTGATGCGTCGTTTGCCGGGCATAAGTCCGCTCCACTCGCGATAGTGGACGGAGCCCTGCTGGCGAAATACCGGCCGGGCAGCGGCACACATCCTGATGGTCGCCCGGCAATGGTTCGTATCCCCTCGCTGGACTCGCTGCGGATATTCGTTGTGGCGGCTCGCCATCTGAGCTTCACCGAAGCCGCAGACGCATTGCACCTCACTCAGAGTGCGATCAGCCACCGCATGCGCGCCCTCGAGGATGTGCTTGGCGTTCAATTGTTCAACCGCCTTACGAGGGGGCTTGAACTGACCGCGCATGGACGGGCATTGGCGCGCAGGATCGAACTGGCCATCGGCGAAATCGATCGCAGCGTCGCCGAACTCGTGCTGCGTGACGACACCGGTCCTTTGAGGGTGACGATGTCGCCGGCGGTCGCCACTCACTGGCTGATCCCGCGGCTGCCGAATATTCGTAGCCGGTACCCCAACCTCGATGTGCAGGTGATTGCGGATCACCAGCCACTCAATCTGCGGACCAAGGGCATCGACCTCGCCACCCGCTTCTGCCGTGCGCCCCAACCGGACTACGCGATGACACGCCTGATGGGTGATCGCGTCATTCCGGTGTGCGCTCCGGCGTTCCTCGAGAGACACGGACCGGTCCAGAGCATCGACGCTCTGTTGTCGCTGCCATTGCTCGATGACTGTTCAAGCAGGGCCGGCGACAGCGGCAGCGATTGGCGCGCCTGGCTTGACCATCACCGCAGGCCGGATGCCGATTGCCGCACCAGACAGCAATTCAGCGACGCTGGTATGTTGATCGATGCGGCGAGCCTTGGGCTGGGCGTCGCGCTGGCCCGCGTCAGTCTGGTTGCCGATCGATTGGCGAGCGGCGCCTTGGTGTGTCCGTTGCGACTGGTCGCCCCGACTGCATTCAGCTATTTTCTGTTATGCCTGCCGGAGGTGGTCGACCGCCCAAAGATTGCTCTCTTCCGCAGCATCTTGATCAGCGAAGCGGCCATGACCGAGGCGTCGATCCATGCCGTCGACCGGCCATTCCCGACGCCGTCCAACGCAGATTGTGCTTGGGCAACCGCGGCATAACCCGGACGCGCAGACCATTATTCGACAGGACGTGTCGTTAGCGTTCCATCAGCACGTTCAACGATCGCCGCCACACGTGCCTCGGCTTCGGCGAGTTTCGCCTCGCAATGACGCCGCAAGGCAGCACCACGCTCATAGGCGTTGATCGCGTCCTCAAGCTTCTGTTGACCGCTCTCCAGGCTACGGACGATCTGCTCCAGCTCGGCCAGCGCGTCTTCGAATGACAATGCGGCGACATCGGTGATTTTGTCGGACACGTCGCCCCCTAATTCTGCATCAGCGTCCGCACGTGCGCTGCCGCCGAGGCGGCAAGCGCCTCCAGGTCGTAGCCGCCTTCCAGCACGGAGACCAGTCGGCCGCCGCAATGCATCTCGGCCACGCGCATCAACTCGCTGGTTATCCAGATATAATCGGCGGTTTCCACGCGAAGCTGCGCCAGCGGATCGGCCTTGTGCGCATCGAACCCAGCCGAGACGATCAGCATGCCAGGAGCGAAGCGATCGAGTTCCGGCAGGATCGTGTCCGACCAGGCCGCGCGAAATGCCGCGCTGTCTGATCCAGGGCGCAGCGGTGCATTGACGATGTTGTTGGCAGTACCGCGCTCCGATGCCGCTCCGGTGCCGGGATAGCATGGATGCTGGTGCGACGACGCGTAGAACAGGTCGGCATCGGCAGCGAACATCGCCTGCGTGCCGTTGCCGTGATGGACATCGAAGTCCACCACAGCGACGCGCTGCACCCCCCAGCGCGCACGCGCGTGCAGCGCTGCGACCGCCGCACTGTTGAACAGGCAGAAGCCCATCGGACGCGCTGGTTCGGCGTGGTGTCCCGGTGGCCGCACCGCCGCGAAGGCGGTACGCGCCCAGCCCTCCATTACCGCGTCCACTCCTGCCACCGCCGCACCGGCAGCGCGCAACGCAGCCTCGGCGCTGCCGGCGCTCATTGCGGTGTCGGCGTCGAGCTGCACCAATTCGCCCTCGGCCGGGCGGATCGCCAGGATCGCCTCGACATAGTTCGGCGGATGCACGCGGGTGAGTTGTTCGGCGGTCGCGTGCGGCGCGGCTTCGCGCAGCAGGTCAGCAAATTCCGGCGTCTCCAGCGCCGCAAGCACCGCACGCAGCCGATCCGGGCATTCCGGATGGTACGAACCCGTGTCATGTGCCAGGCAGGCCGTATGGGTGATCAAAGCCGTCGGCATATCAGTCCTTCTGGTTCGGGTCGTCGGCGCGGCGGCGAATGACGAAGCTGAACACGCCGTTCTCTTCCGACCAGGCAAGCAACGCGTGGCCGGTTTCACGACAGAACGCCTGAAAGTCGGCCACGGACGCACGATCGGTCGCCAAAACGCGCAGGCGCGCACCGGGTGCCATGGAGCGCAATGCGCGATTGGCGCGCAGCACGGGGATGGGGCAAGTGGTGCCCTTCATGTCGAGAACGGACTCGCTCATGCGCGTATCCTGCGGCCGAGGGGACGTGGGAGCAAGCGGGCAAGAGGAAGTCAGGCCGACAGTTAATTGTGGTAGAGGCGCCATCACCGACGCGTTGCCGTGCGTGCCTCAGAGGTCGAAGCGACTTCGGCACCTGTGAGCGCTCGCTGATCCTTGACCGTCGCAAAGGGGCTGAGTGCGAGCCAGGAGCCAAGCTTGGCGCGAAGCTGCCGCGGCCCGTGCACTTCAAGCTTACCCGAGGCAATGGCCAGCCTCAGCTCCACATCTCCAACCCAGACGGCAGTCATCGTCCGCAAGTCCACTGCGATGAATAGATCCACCTCGTAACCGGGGTCAGTCACGCAGAGATCGACCGTGCTGCCTTCGCTGACCAGCCACCAACGCCGTCTGGCCCTGACCACATCGCGAAATTCGAACCCAACCACCACGCGCCGTGCCGGAAATTGCTCTGGCCTCACTCTGCGTTGCATGTCCCACATGAGGAGGCTGGCATTGAGGTCGTCCGCAGCCAGACGGCTGCGAACCCAGCGTGCGCCCAGTCACCCATCATCATGATCAGCGGCTCAAGCTCTCGGCCAGCCTGGGTCAAATGGTACTCCCAGCCATGGCCGGTTGGCGTCGGCCGGCGTTCGACCAGGCCTTCCGTTTCCAGCCGTTTCAGGCGCTGCGACAGCAACGACGAAGACATTAGGGGTACGCCGCGCCGCAGTTCGTTGAAGTGAGTGCTACCGACAACGAGCTCGCGCAGAACCAGCGGGGTCCACCGCTCGGTGAAGATCTCCGCCGCCTTGGCGATCGGGCAGAACTGCCCATAGCCCTTCATCGTCGGGAGGATATCGTGCCGCTACGGCAGATTCCAGTGCAGATATTGAACTTGTGGGTCTTCATCCAGAAGCCGTTCACTGCACGCTTGACGGTCATAAAAGGGGGAGTGTCACCATGGGCCATACACAGACGCTCGTAGCGCCCGCGATCCTGCGTGATCCCACGGGCCTCGCGTCATTTGCGGCCGAAATTCGTGGCATGGCTCTTAGGCCGGGAGATCAAGGCTACGACGAGGCCCGCAAGATCTGGAACGGCATGATCAACCGCCGTCCGGCCCTCATCGTGCGCTGCGTCGGGACGGCCGACGTCATTGCTTGCGTGAAGCTCGCACGCGAGGAGGGATTGCCGCTCGCGATCCGCGGCGGCGGCCACAATGTCGCCGGGAGTGCCGTCTGCGACGATGGCCTCGTCGTCGATCTCTCCGCGATGAAGGGCATTGAGGTCGATCCGGGCCGGCGAACCGCGCGTGCGCAACCAGGGCTGCTCTGGGGCGAGTTCGATCGCGAGACGCAGGCGTTCGGCCTCGCTACGACAGGCGGCATTGTCACCCATACCGGCATTGCGGGACTAACGTTGGGTGGTGGCATCGGCTGGCTCATGCGCCGGCACGGGCTCACCTGCGACAATCTTGCTGCGGCCAGCGTTGTAACAGCCGATGGGCGGTTTCTTCGCGTGGGTGAGCGTGAGAACGCTGACCTTCTTTGGGGGCTCAGAGGCGGTGGCGGAAACTTCGGCATCGTCACCGCCTTCAAGTACCACCTTCACTCCCTCGGGCCGCAGGTGCTCGCCGGTGTGATGCTGCATCCTGCTGAACGGGCGCCCGAAGTGCTCCGCTTCTATCGCGACTACATCGCCACCGCGCCCGAAGAGCTGACGACAATCGTCAACCTCCGACGGGCGCCACCGGCGCCGTTTCTGCCGCCGCATCTTCACGGCCGCGCAGTCATCATCATCGCCGTCTGTTACGCGGGCTCGGTCGAAGAAGGCGAGCGAATCCTGGCTCCACTGCGGCGGTTCGGCGAACCTCTCGTCGATCTTATCCGACCCACCCCATACATTGCCCATCAGGGCATGTTCGATGCGAGCGTGCCCCACGGCATGCACTATTATTGGAAGTCCGATTATCTCGGGTCGCTCAGCGATCCGATCATCGATGCATTGGTCGCGCACGCGTGGCAGGCGCCATCGCCGAGTTCCTACACGATCCTATTCCATCTTGGCGGTGCCATACGCCGGACCGACGGCGCAGCCACGGCCTTCGAGGATCGAAGCGCCGAACACGCTCTGAACATCAACGCGGTGTGGACCGATGCACAGGTAACCGAGCCCAATATCACATGGGCGCGGAACTTTTGGCAGAGGATGCATCCGCTTTCGACTGGGGGCGCCTATGTGAATTTCCTTGGCGATGAGGGGGAGGCACGCGTCCAGGCCGCCTATGGTCCCGACAAGTATGCGCGGCTGACGGCACTGAAGCAGAAATACGATCCAACGAACCTTTTTCGCCTCAATCAAAACATTCCGCCTGCGCCCGAGCGGCGATAGATCGCATGTCGCCGAGACCATGGCCGCGGTGCCGGTCTGCAACACGATCCATGTCTTATGACTGCTGCAGGGTCAGTATGATCGGAGGTACTGGTGGGCAAGCTCTATGAACGGATAACTGATCAGCTCGCGGCCTTCATCGAGAGGCAGCACATGTTTTTCGTTGCCACAGCTCCTTTGGAAGGAACCGGCCATGTCAATCTCTCGCCCAAGGGTCTGGATGCCTTCCACATCCTTGACCCGCTTACCGTAGCCTATCAGGACTTCTCTGGTTCTGGCGCAGAAACCATTGCTCACCTCAAGCAAAATGCGCGCATCACCATCATGTTCTGCGCCTTCGACGGGCCACCCTTCATTCTTCGCCTCTACGGCTGTGGAGAGGTGCTGGAGCCCGGCAATCCGAGCTTCGATGCGCTAAACCAAGACTTTCCACTTGATCTTGGCGTGCGCTCCATCGTCCGGGTTGGTCTGACGCGCATCCAAGACTCTTGTGGCTTTGGTGTGCCCCTCTTCGACTTTGTGAGACCGCGCGACACGCTGCTGAGGTGGGCCGAGAGCAAGGGTGCGGAGGAGCTTGTGAAATTCAGGCGCGATCGCAACGCGTGGAGTATCGACGGCCTGTCCGCTCTCGCGGTCTCTGACCGGTCGCACTGAGCCGTCGGCGGTCGATGCACGCCGAGCGGCAGGGCCGAATCAGTTATTCAGTGCAAATTGGTGGGTGCCAACTGACGAGACTGGCTGCCTTCCACCCAAAATGGATGTGCAAACGAACGCCGAAGCTCAAAGGTAGGTCGTTTGCGGTCAGTTGGGCGAAGGCATCGTTGACGAACCGCACGCGCATGTCCTGATCGAGCAGCATTGAGCCGCAATTTGTCAGGTCGAGCGCTTCGCGCAGCGCGCGCGTGCTTGGCTGATCTTATCGTTTCGCTAGGTTCATAGGTGGCGATCAGCCGCCCTGCCTGTCATTCCTTGCGCCAGTTGTAGAGTTGTCGCTCAGGCAGGAACACCTGGTAGTACTTCCGACCACCGATCCGGGTCCCATCGGCGGCGCCCGCACTGGTTGACGCCGGATGCTCCTTGCCGCTGCAGCGTGGCAGTCGGAGATACGGCGCCGGGTCTACCGGTTTTCCGTCCAGCAGCATCGCGAAATACAGGTGAGCCCCCGAGGTTACGCCGGTCCGGCCGACCACCCCGAGCTTCTCACCCGCCGCCACGATGCGCTTTCCCTCCGCAAAGGGCGGAGCGATGGAGCCAAAATGACTGTAGATGCCGACGAAGCCGTCGTGCTGCACCAGCATCTCCAACCCGCCGGGGCCCCTGCGCTGAATGCGGATCACGCTTCCTGCCGCCGCCGACACCACCGCCGCTCCAGCCGGAGCGGGCAGGTCGACGCCGTAATGATAGGTGCCGGCTTCTGGCTGGTTGGGCAGCACGCGCGGACCAAACGCCGAGGAAATGCAGGCGGGCAAAACCGGCGGCAGCAGCGCAGACTTCAGCAGCGCCTCACCCAGCGCATCCGGCGGCCGCGCGGGAGCGAGCGCTAGCGCCAACGCAATGGCCGCAACATTGCGCACCACTTACGCCGCGCCCTTACGTAGTGCTGGCAGGACCTCACTCTCCAACAAGCGCCTGGAGACAACCGCATCCGCCTCAGGCACTCCACGGAGCGAACCGGCCAGTGCCACCTTGTCCAGGCCCAGTGCGGCGAGCCCCTGCAGGCGAGCAATGCAGCGATCGGGCGAACCGACGACGGCAAAGTGGTCGATGAACGACTCGGTCAACACACCAGCCTGACGCGAATCGCCGCGGGTATGGGCTCGCATGTCATACGAATTGCGCAGCTCCAACAACACCGCTCGATCGGCTTCCGAGAGTGGACCGCTCGCAGTGCCGTGCATCACGGAGAATCTCGCATGCGTCGTGAGCGAGCCGCGGATCAGATTGAGCGCCGTGGTAAGGTCGGTATGACAGCCGCAGGTGATGTAGGCGCCGAAGCTGATTCCATCCGCATCGAAACCTGCATCCACCCGCGCCTTGCGCGCGGTCGCGATGCCCCAGGCGATGCGTTCCTCGTCGGCGCCCAGTGCGAACATCACCCTCTCGGCGTGACGGGCAGCGATGCTGATGACGCGCTGGCCACTCGCGGCTACCTCGACCGGGACCTTGGGCGCCCCTTCGGCGATCCAGCCGATCCGACTGGCCGAGGGGGCATCGGCAAGCCTCAGTTCCTCGATCGGCGGCGCGACACTCGTTGGGATGTCGATGTCGTCGAACGGAACCGATTCGCCGCGCAGGTAGGCCTGCAGCTGTCGCAGGTAGCGCTCGAACGGTGCCAGGCGCGATGGTGCACGGCCGAGATGCGCAAGCGCCGAATCGCCGCGGCCGATGCCCAACACCGCACGGCCGCCAGACAGGCGCTGAATGCTCGCGATAGAGCATGCGGTGACAGCGGCATGGCGCGTCACATTGTTGGTGACGCCGGTGCCTAGACCGATCCGGCTGGTCGTCGTCGCGGCCATGGCGAGCGCGACATAAGGGTCACCCGACAGGTTCTGCGAGTCGACGACCAGCAGCCCATCCCAGCCAGCCTCTTCGCGTTCGCGCGCAACGCGCGCGGTGGCACGGGGGGACGCGACCGTGGTGGTCCAGAGTTGCATGCGTTGTCTCCAGGTTCGGCATAGGTATCCGCTGACCGCTGCGAAGGCGAATCGCGCACAGGGGGCCGGCAGGTTCTGGAGGCATGGTGTTGCCTTCGCATGCAGGGCCGGCAGTGGCGATCTGGCATCGCACGTCGTCTTGTCTTGTAGCTACAGCAGAACCCCAGCTATCCGCGCGACGTCGTCGTGCGCAGCTCAAATGCATCGGCGTTGATCAGCAAGACAGCCACTTGAAGCACCGTCGCTCGGTGACACACGGAACGACAATGCCCCGACCCCGTTACCTCCGGATCAATCGGGGGCAGCGGAGGTTTCAGTGCCAGACGATCAATCCGAACGTGCTCGTGGACGCGATGCCGCGCGGCCACAGGACATTCCTGCATCAGGATGGTGGGATGTCGTGCGACGTGCCTGGCAGGAAGTATCGGACAACAACTTGTTTCTGGTTGCCGGTGGCGTGACCTATTCGGCTCTGCTCGCATTGTTCCCGGCGCTGGCAGCACTGGTGTCGATTTATGGTCTGGCGCTCGACGCGAACGAGATTGAGCATCAGGTCGACACACTGGGCACCGTCTTGCCTGAGCAGTCGCGGCAGATGCTGGTCACCGAGCTGCACCAGCTTGCCACTTCCTCCAGCAGCGCGCTCAGCTTCGGCGCAGTCATCGCCTTGCTGTTTGCGCTTTGGAGTGCATCGCGCGGCATGAGCGGTATGATGACGGCGCTGGACATCGCGTATGAGCAGAAGGAAAGCCGTAGCTTCTTTCGCTTCAATCTCGTCGCCCTGGTGCTGACCATCGCAGTGATCATTGGCGGTATCATTGCCATCGCGCTGGTTGCTGTTTTGCCAGCAGCGGTACAACTCATCGGCCTGGGATCGACGACAAAGTGGATATTGCTCATCGTCGAATGGCCATTGCTGATCCTCCTTGTGATGACAGGCCTTGCGGCGCTGTATCGCTACGCGCCAGACCGCAGGCAGCCGCAATGGCGATGGACTTCGCCTGGCGCGATCACGGCTACGGCTTTGTGGGTGATCGCTTCGATGGCATTTACCGCCTACGTCGCGAACTTCGGCAGCTACGACAAGACTTACGGCTCACTCGGCGGCGTCGTGATCCTGCTCACCTGGATGTACCTTTCCGCCTTCGTGGTGCTGCTCGGTGCGGTCATCAACGCGCAGGCAGAAGAACAGACGGCGCGCGATTCGACGACCGGCCACGAGAAGCCGCTCGGGGGCCGGGGAGCGCGTGCGGCCGACACCGTCGCTCCCAGTCCCGGTCGCTGACGTTGGCGTATCCCGGACAGGCGCAGAGCGACGATCCGGGATGCACCCACCCTACTTTTGCACGGTCTCGTAGGCGGCATTCGCGGCAGCTTCAGCCGCTCTTGTGCCGCGTTGCATGACATTGGCGGCGGCATTGCGCGCCGCGTCAGCCGCCCAGTCTGTCGCTGGCCGCAGCACCTCTTCCTCCTGCCTTGTCCTGGGAAGTACGGCACCGATCAACGCACCGGCGGCCAGCCCGATTGCGCCCAGCAGCAGCGGATTGTCGCCGACTGTCTCGCTGATGCCGCTGCCCGCCCGCGTGACAAATTCACGGCCGCGTCCGGCCGCTTGGCCCATTGCCGCACCCGCCTGCCGGCCGGTCGAGGCGATCCCGTCGCGCAAATCATCTGCGCTCTGCCGCATCCGCTCGAAGCCCTCGCGTGCACGCTCTTGTGCCGTATCCATCGCCTGTTGCACGCGATCAGCGAACACCGACGCTGTCTCGGCCGCATCCTGCTGCAGCCCCAGTACGCGGGCCCGTGCTTCGGCCACTCGGGCCCGAAAACCCTCGTCGGTCTCCTCCGCAGCACGCGTGATCGCGTCGCCGGCACGACGTGCACGATCGGAAAGGTCATCCGATGCTGCCCGCCATGACTGTGCCTGGTCATACGGGACCTCCCCGGATGACCCATAGCGACTGGCGACCGCCAGCCAGGCGACACCGAGTGCGGTGAGTGCCACAGGCAAGGGATTGTCGCGCAGGTCCGCGCCAAGATTGCGCATGAAGGTCGCACCCTGACCGTCGCGCACATAGGATAGGCCTTCGTCCAGCAATTGTCCTGGCGACAGACGGCGCGTCAGCTCCTCAAGGTGATTGCCGAGCCGTGCACGCGTCTCTGCCAACTCATGTTCGATCCTGCCGGGATCGCCGGAGTAGTCATTCATGCCGCCCTCTCCTTGATGACCCGCGCATCCGCTTCGACGTTGCGCATTGTACGGTTTGGTATCATGCCTGATGGCGACAGCGCTTTTCGCGCTACGCCGGCGAGAATGGTGCCTACCAGCAGCACTATGCCACCCACGATGAGTGACGCCGCCCAATCGGGCATCACCCGCGTCAGTGCCTGTGCCGCAGCGATCAGCACGATGATCAGTCCAGCATAGGCCAGCATCATCGCACCGAACAGCGAGATCACCCCCGCGGTGACGCGATCAACCTTCTGCTCGACTTCGGCCCGCGCCAGGGCGACCTCGCCGCGCACCAGATCGCGCGCGTCTTCGGCAACGCCGCCGACCAGTGCCCTCAGGCTCATGCGTTGCTCAACGATACTCATGAGGGAGTCCTTCCTGCCTGGTGCCAGCCGGTCTGGCAGTTGCCGTCGCTGTCATCCCAGCGGCACGCGTCAGCGCAAATCCGAGCGCCACCGCAGCGCCGGTGAACAGGACCGGTTGTCGCCTGGCGAAATCCTCAACCTGCGCCAGCATCGTCCGCGCATCACTGTTGCGCAGGGTCTGCGCAAAGTTGGCCAGCTGGTCGGCGCCTTGTTCAACCAGCCCGGCCATCCACGCCTCTTGACCTCGCAACCTGTCGGCTGCCTGCCGTGCTGCATCAGCCGCGTGTTGTGCGCTGTCCGCCGCACGCGAGCTTTGCGCCTGTACTTGTTCGCGCACGTCGCTGGCCACTCGTTCCGTAACAGGAACATCATTCCGCGCAGCGTCGCTGCCATGATTTTCGTTATCCATGACTATGCCCCGAAGTTGCCTTTAACCATCCAGCGCAACGTCAGCCGAGCAAAGCCAGTTCCGCCCACGGCCCGCCGGCCTGGAACACGAACAAGACAGCTTGAGGGCACGCTGCTAACTTGGGCGTATGATCCGACACCGAATCGGGGTGGACCTTGGGGGCACCAAAATCGAAATGGTCGTGCTCGGTCCCGACAGCGCGGTGCAGCTTCGTCACCGCATCGACACCCCTCGAGGGTACCAGGCTTCGCTCGAGGCAATTGTCGCACTGGTGCGCGACGCAGAAAGCCGGCTCGGCATCGATGCCACCGTTGGGATCGGCATACCGGGCGTGATCAGTCCGATGACCGGACTGGTCAAGAATGCGAACTCGATCGCCCTGAATGGCCATACATTCGATCGCGACATCAGCGCGCTACTCGAGCGCGAGGTGCGGGTCGAAAATGACGCCAACTGCTTCGCCTTATCGGAAGCGAGCGACGGCGCCGGGGCGGGTGCCGAGGTGGTGTTTGGGGTGATCCTTGGAACCGGCTGCGGCGGCGGCGTGGTTGCCAACGGCAAAGTACTGCGTGGCCGCAATCGCATCACCGGCGAATGGGGCCATAACCCACTGCCCAGGCCGCGTCTCGACGAAATCCCCGGACCGAAGTGCTGGTGCGGTCACTGGGGCTGTCTGGAGTCCTGGGTCGCCGGCCCCTCTCTCGCACGCGATTGCGACGGCGCGGATGCGCGCGACGCATCCAGCATTCCCGCGCGTGCCGCCAGCGGCGAGGCACGCGCGCAGGCAGCGCTGGATCGCCACGCCGACCGGCTCGCACGCGGTCTGGCGCAGGTCATCAATCTGCTCGATCCGGACGTTGTCGTGCTCGGCGGCGGCTTGTCCAACATGGAGCATCTCTACGTCGCGCTGCCGCCGCTGGTGACGCGTTACGTGTTCAGCGACTTCGTGCAGACCCCGATCGTGCGCAACAAGCATGGCGACTCGTCGGGCGTACGCGGTGCCGCCTGGCTTTGGCCCGCTGTGTGATCCGGTGCCGGGTCTCTGCCGCGACTGTCTGGCCGTCATCGAAGCCGACCGATGCGCGGCCTGCGACAGCACCCGGGTCGTGCGCCACCCCGAACTGTTCGATCTGACAATTGCGCATATCGACTGTGACGCGTTCTACGCCAGCGTGGAGAAGCGCGACCGACCAGACCTGGAGGCAAGACCCGTCATCGTCGGCGGTGGCGTGCGCGGCGTGGTCACCGCCGCCTGCTACGTCGCGCGCATGTATGGCGTGCGCAGTGCGATGCCGATGTTCAAGGCGCTGAAGGCGTGCCCGGACGCCGTGGTCATCCCGCCCGACTTCGCCAAATACGTGGCGATCGGACGACAGATCCGGGCGATGATGGCGAAGCTCACGCCCGTGCTGCAGCCCTTGTCGATCGACGAGGCGGTCCTTGACCTGGCCGGCACCGAAGCACTGCATGGCGCGCCGCCGGCTGTGGTGCTGGCTCGGTTTGCGCGCGAGACAGAAGGAACTGTCGGCCTCACCGTGTCGATCGGCCTGGCCCCGAATCGGTTGCTCGCCAAGATCGCTGCGGACCGCGACAAGCCTCGTGGCTTTACCGTCATTGGAGCGAATGAAGCCGTATCCCTGCTGACGTCCGAGCCGGTCCGGCTCTTGCCCGGCATTGGACCCGCATTGGCGAGGAAGTTGGCAACCCAGGGCATCACGCTCCTGGGCCATCTCCAGGCGCTGACTGAACGCGAGGCCCAGCGTCGGCTTGGCGGCGATGGGCCGTCACTCGTGCGGCGGGCGCGCGGCGAAGATGACCGCCCTGTCGATCCTGGACGCGAGACCAAGTCGATCAGCGCCGAGACCACGTTCGACAGCGATCTAACGCGGCCGACCGACCTGGAAAGGCACCTCTGGCGGCTCAGTGAGAAGCTCGCGCGGCGACTACGAGAGAACGAACTCTGCGCTGGTGGGATAGTGCTGAAGCTGAAGACGGCAGCTTTCGAAACGCGCACCCGTACGGCGCGACTGCCGAGCCCGACCGTGCTCCCCGATCGCCTGTTCGAGATGGGGCGGAGCCTTCTGGCCCGCGAGGCCACCGGAATGGCATTCCGCCTCATCGGGATCGGCGCCAGCCCGCTGTTGCCGCTGGCAGACGCTGACCATGGCGACCTCGCCGATCTCGAAACCCCACGGCGGGCCGCGACACAGGCGGCGATCGACGCGCTGCACCAGCGCTTCGGGGCCGGGGTAATCAGTCGGGGCAGGGGGTGGGAAGGAGCAGGCGTGGTGTCTCCTCCCCCTCCCCCTGACCCCCTCCCGCAAGCGGAGGGGGAATAGCAGCGTCAGGCTTCGGGAGGTGCGGCGGCGATCGGGATTTCGCGCGCTTCAGGCTGCTCGCCGGTGCCTGGCGGACGGGCTTCCACCTCCTCGGATTCGGCCGGCGCCTGGCCCTCTTCCCCGTTGTACTGACGGCGCGGGCCGGCGTGCTGCTGGCCGCTCTGCTGGTTCTGCTGGGCCGCCTGGTTCATCGCATTCAGGATGCGGAAGTAGTGCTCGGCGTGCTGGAAGTAGCCCTCCGCCATCACGCGATCTCCGCCACTCGTCGCATCGCGCCCGAGCTGGAGATATTTCTCGAACAACTGCTGTGCGGTTCCGCGGATGCGGAGATCCGGGCCGTTGCTGTCGAACACATGGTTGCGGTTCAGTGGAATGCCGCCGTTGGCGCTGCTGCCGCCGCCGTGATGGCGCAGCCCGCCGCCCCCACCTCCGCCGCCACCTGATCGATGGCCACGTCCACGCATGCGTTTCATATTCATATTGTCGCTGTCCAGCCTTCTATTTTGCGGCCTCGGGGCGCTGGGACACGGGACTCCGCAATGGCGTCCCGGGGAGTGCCCCCTCGGCCAGGCATCAATCCATCGGCATTGGTTCCGGCGAGAACCCCGGCCTGCGACCGAGGTGCCTTGGGCAGCCGCTATGCGGCTGACCCTGCCGATCTGCAAGCTAAACCGGCCGGCGCGCCCTGCCAAACGGTTTTTTCATGGCAGTGCCCGCCGCAGCACTATCGTGCGGGCTACACCCGTCAGATCGTGCCGCATTTGGCTGGCTAGCCCGGAGGCCCCTGCCAGTTGAGACACCGCACATGCCTGTCCAGCTCCCAATTCCACCACCACTATCCCATCGGATTTAAGCAATCGTGCAAGATCGGGGCAAAGGCTCCGATAGGCAGCCAAGCCGTCCGGTCCGCCGTCCAGTGCCGAGCGCGGTTCATAGTGCGCCACGTCCGGCATCAGGCCTGCTAGCTCCGATGTGGCGATGTAGGGCGGATTGCACAAGATCAGGTCGAAGCGCGCATTCAATGCGCGCGCCCAGTCACCGCAGACCATCGCGGCCCGATTCGCCAGACCCAGCGCCGCCGCATTGCGGGCTGCCAGCGCAGCCGCAGCGGGCGAACGGTCCACGCCGATGCCGAAGGCGGCCGGGAACTCTGACAAGGCAGCCATCAGCAGACAGCCTGTCCCTGTGCCGAGGTCCAGGATCGTGGCGGGCGGCGGGCGACCGGCAAAATCAGCCACTGCCGCCTCGATCAGCGTCTCCGATTCGGGGCGGGGGACCAGCGTGTCGCGGGAGACAGCGAAGTCCAGGCTCCAGAACTCCCTGCGTCCGACGATCAGGGCCAGTGGTTCGCGCGCTACCCGCCGATCAAGCAGCGGCAACAGCCGATCCATGCGCACCGATGCGGACGGCTCCCGCAGCAGCTCTTCCTGACTGACGCCCTGAGCGTGCGCCAGCAACAGCCGCGCCTCAAGCCGCGGATTATCGATGCCCGCCTGCCGCAGCCTCGCGGCAGCAAGGCCGATTGCCTGGCGGATCGTGCGGTTCAGACGGCGGGACTGGCCGCCCGCTTGGCCTGGGCCCGCAGCACGCGGCGCTTCAAGGCCTTGGCCTCGGGCGATAGCCGGCCATCGGCGGTGTTCAGCAGATAGGTGTCGATACCGCCCTTCTGCTCCACTGTGCGGATCGCCCGGGTCGAGAGGCGCATCCGGATCGCCACGCCAAGTATGTCCGACAGCAAGCTCGTATCCTGCAGGTTAGGCAGGAAGCGGCGGCGGGTCTTGTTGTTGGCGTGACTGACGTTGTTGCCGGTCAGCACGCCCTTGCCGGTGATCTCGCAGCGGCGCGACATGAAAACCTCGGTCCGATCGGAAGCGGCGGGTTATGGCGGCGCGCCTCGGGCGCGTCAAGCGCCGCGCAGGGCAGCTAGGACGGCCGTCGGGCGCGCAGTGCAGCGGCGAGTGTGCCGTCGTCGAGCACATCCAGCGCTCCACCAATCGGCACGCCCTGGGCGACACGCGTCACCGTGACACCCAATGGCTTGAGGCGGTCGGTGAGCCAGTGCGCCGTGGTGGCGCCGTCAACAGTTGCGCCAAGGGCGAGGATCACCTCCGTAACCCCCTGCTCGACGCGCACCAGCAAGGGGGTAACGTTCAGGTCCTCGGGCCCCACGCCGGATAAGGCCGACAGAGTGCCACCCAGCACGTGGTAGAGACCGTGGAACACCGACGCGCGCTCCAAAGCCCAAAGATCACCCACGCCTTCCACGACGCAGATCACCGAGCGGTCGCGCCGGGAATCACCGCAGATCGCGCACGGATCCTGACTGTCGAGATTGCCGCACACGCTGCACGGCTTCACTGCGCGTGCGGCGTCGGCCAGCGCGGTGGCGAGCGGCAGCATCCGCGTATCCGGCTGTTGCAGCATTCTCAGCGCTGCCCGCCGCGCGCTGCGCGGCCCCATGCCTGGCAGCTTTGCGAGCAGCCCGATCAGGCGCTCGATTTCCGGACCGCCCAAGGCCGGCGACTAGAACGGCAGCTTCATCCCCGGCGGCAGCTGCATCCCGCCGGTCACCTTCTGCATCTCGGCGGCTGCCGCCGTCTCCACCTTCTGCCGCGCGTTGGCGTGCGCGGCGACGATCAGGTCCTGCAGCATCTCGGCATCGCCGGGGTCGATCACCTTCGGATCGATCCTGACCTGCCGCAGGTCGCCCTTGCCGTTCATGGTCACCGTGACCAGGCCGGCACCGGCTTCGCCCTGCACCTCCAGGCTCTCCAGCCGGGACTGCATCTCCTGCATCTTTTCCTGCATCTGCTGGGCCTGCTTCATCAGCCCGGAGAGGTTCTTCATTCGGTGCTCCTACCGGATGCCTGGATGCGGATCGCCGGTCGCGCGTGCTCCACGGCGCAACCGAAACCCTACCGCAACGTTGGCGAGTGGCTGGCCAGTCTTCATGACGACGACGCGACCATCGCAGGCATATGATGACGCGGTGGCCGCATTGTGGGCAAGGCTCACCCGGATGACGGCACTGTGCCGCTGGCTGTCGTGTAAGTCAGCATCAGGAGAGTTACGAGCGACCCTCGTCCCAACCAGAGCGCAAAAGCCAATCCGACGAGCGTCTGAAGCGGTTGGCAGAAAACTACAACCTTGTCCCTAGGGCCGATTTGGGCCCGAGGGGGAGTTGAGGTACGGCACCAGCACGAGAGATCCCAGCGGGTGTTACCCTATGTTAATCGTTCCGGTTCACGTGTTCTCCGGTTTCGGAGAACGCGGATGCGAGCCATCTTGTCGCGTTTGCCCATCGGCTGGCAGGTCGCCCTTCTTGGGCTGGTCGGTGTCGCAGGCGTCCTGGCGGTGGCCGGTCTGAACTGGTGGGGCAATGGGCGCCTGGCGCAGTCCGACGGATTCGTCGACCGCGTGCGGCAGATGCAGACTGCGGAAACGCGCATCCAGACCGAGCTGCTTCAGGCACGGCGGAGCGAGAAAGACTTCCTGCTGAGACGCGACGACACGTCGGTCCAGAAACAACAAGCCGCAACCGAAGCAGCGCTGCGGGGGCTTCAGTCGCTGGCCGGTATGGCCGCCGACCGGCCCGAGCTGGAAGGCGCCATACGCCAGGTGACGACCGATCTCCCACAATACGCGAACCAGTTCGCTGCCGTTGTGCAACGTGCCAAGGCAGTGGGGCTTAGTGAGAACGAGGGGCTGCTGGGTGCGCTGCGCTCAGCCGTGCACGACGTCGAGGGCAAGCTGAAGTCGGTGACGGCAAGAGATGCGCAGATCAGCATGCTGATGATGCGCCGCCATGAAAAGGACTTCATGGCTCGCCTCGATCCGCAATACGGCGCTGCACTCAAGGCAGAACTCAAGAACTTCACCGCTGCCATTGACGGGGCGGAGCTGCCAGAAGGCCTCAGGCGCGACGTGATCTCCAAGATGGCGACGTATCAGGACACGTTCGCCAGCTTCATGGCCGATATGCTGGCACAGAGAGCCGAGATTCAGAAGTTGAGCTCGCTCTATGCCGATATCGAACCCCACCTTGCCGCTTTGGACCAGCAATTCGCAGCCAGCGCCGCGGCGGCAAGCCGGACAGGTCAGGCCATTCGTGCCACCACGACCAGGCTCGTGGCATGGTCGGTCGTGCTGGTGATTGTGGTCATGATAACCGTGAGCTGGCTGATAGGACGTGGCATCGCACGGCCGATTGTCAGCTTAACAAGTTGCATGGAATCACTGGCACACGGCGACCTCGGCACACAGGTTCCGCAGGAACCTCGTCGCGACGAAATCGGCACGATGATGCGCGTGGTGCAGACATTCAAGGACAGCGCTGTCGAAATGGAGCGCCTGAGGTCTGAGCAGGCGGAGGTCGAAAAACGCACTGCTGAAGACAAGCGAAACGCCATGCGCCAGCTCGCTGGCGACTTCGAGGCGGGCGTCGGGCAGGTCGTGCAAACTGTCTCCTCGGCAGCGATGGACATGGAAAGCACTGCGGCGTCAATGAGCGCCACAGCGGAGCAGACCCAGCGGCAGATCACTGCCGTTGCCGCCGCCTCTGAACAGGCATCGACCAACGTACAGTCGGTCGCTGCTGCTATCGAAGAGTTATCCAGCTCTGTCAGCGAAATCAGCCGTCAAGTTACCACGTCGTCGGCGATCGCTACGCAGGCGGTGAGCGATGCAGAACATACCAACGCCCTGGTGAGCCAACTTGCCGACGCCGCCGGACAAATTGGCGCCGTCACCCAGATGATCAACGAGATCGCTAGCAAAACCAACCTGCTGGCGCTCAACGCGACCATTGAGGCAGCACGCGCGGGCGAAGCTGGCAAGGGGTTTGCGGTTGTGGCTTCCGAGGTGAAGAGTTTGGCCAATCAGACTGCAGGTGCGACGCAGGAAATTAGCAGCCAGATCACGGCCATGCAGAGTGCGACCACCGAGACGGTCGCTGCGATCCAGGCGATTGGCACAACGATCAATCAGCTCAATGAAATTGCCACGACCATCTCATCTGCTGTGGAAGAACAGAGCGCGGCCACTCAGGAGATCGCCCGCAACTTGGAGCAGGCCGCAGCCGGCACGGCAGAGGTCTCCAGCAATACCGCTGGCGTTATGCAAGCTATGAGCGCAACGCGCGCGGTTGCGGACACGGTGCTGAGCGCCGCGCGCGGGTTGGCTACGCAAGGAGAGGCGTTACGCAGTCAGGTGGACCGGTTCCTGGGCGCCGTCAGGGCGGCTTGAGCGAGGGGCTTGCCCTGCGTCTTCGCAAGCACGCATGAGTCTGCACAGGCGGGTTGATTAGCACGAGCTTAGATTACAATCGACCCTATTCCTCGCACTCCTCATCGTCAGCTAACTCGGCTTGCTGCCCTACGGCAGGCAGCCCGTACTCATCGACCGAGGTGTCGTGCACCGTGTCGATCCGGGCGCCGGGAAACGCGTCGATGATCGCACGCACCAACGGGTGGTCGGCGGCCGTCACGCGACGGGCCGAGTCGGCGGCGCTCCCCTGTTCGGCGATCGTCGCCTCGCCCTCGGCCGTGGAGAGCGCAATGGTCCAGCGGGTACCGGTGGCCTCGGTCAGCAGGGTGCCGAGGCGCGCCGCCAGATCCTTGGGCGCCTCCGGCTGAGGGCGCAGTTCGATCACCGGCGGCGCGAAGCGAACAAGGTGCACCGAATGGATCAGATGCGCATGCAGCATCGCCTCGCGTTTCTCAGCGACCAGCGCGGCCACATCTCGGAAGCTGGTAATCCTGGGGACCGTCTGTTCGGCCTGGGCAGCGGCGATCGGCGCGCCGCCGGCCACGGCGCGTGCGCCTCCGCCGGATGGAGCCGGTGCTGTTCCACCCGCCGCCTGCACGCCTCCACCACTGAGCCGCCGCACTAGGTCTCCCGGCGGCGGCAAATCGGACACGTGACACAATCGGATCAGCACCATCTCGGCGGCGGCACGGCGGTCCGGCGCCGTCTCCACCTCGCCAACCCCCTTCAGCAGCATCTGCCAGGCGCGGGAAAGGACGGGCACGGACAGGCGGTCCGCCAGGGCGGCGCCGCGGGTCCGCTCCGCCTCCGGCAGGTCCTGGCTCTCGCGCAGCGCCGGCACCGACTTGAGCCTGGTCACCGTGTAAGTCAGCTCGAGCAGGTCCTGCAGCATCATGCCCAGATCAGCGCCCCGCTCGTGAGCGAGTTCCGTGATCTGCAACGCCTGGCGCGGCTGTCCAGACATCACCGCATCCATCAGGTCGAACACCATCCCGCGATCGGCCAGGCCCAGCATGTTGGTAACAGCGGCCTCGGTGACGACCCCGTCAGCCTGGGCGATCGCCTGGTCCAGCAGTGAAAGCCCATCGCGCACCGAGCCGTCCGCCGCGCGCGCGATCAGGTCGAGCGCCGCCGGCTCCACCGACACCGCCTCCCGCCCGGCGATGCGGGCAAAATGCGCCGACAGTTCGGCCATGCGAACGCGCCGCAGATCGAAGCGCTGGCAGCGCGACAGTACCGTCACCGGCACCTTGCGCAGCTCGGTGGTGGCAAACACGAATTTCACGTGGGGCGGCGGCTCTTCGAGCGTCTTCAGCAGCGCGTTGAAGGCGTTGCGCGACAGCATGTGGACTTCGTCGATCACGAACACCTTGGTACGGGCCTGCATCGGGCGGAACCTGGTCGCCTCGATGATCTCGCGCACGTCGTCGACCCCGGTACGGCTGGCGGCATCCATCTCCACCACGTCGGGGTGGCGGTCGGCCAGGATGGCGGCGCAGTCGGGGCACACGCCGCAAGGATCGGCGGTCGGGCCACCTTTGCCGTCCGGGCCGGTGCAGTTCAGCGCACGGGCGATGATGCGGGCGGTAGTGGTCTTTCCCACGCCGCGGACGCCGGTCAGCATGAAGGCGTGCGCGACCCTACCGGTGGCGAAGGCATTCCGCAGAATGCGCACCATCGCCGCCTGGCCGATCAGGTCGTTGAAGCTGGTCGGACGATACTTGCGGGCGAGCACCCGGTAGGGTGCGGCGTGCGCCGGCTCGAGCGCATCGCCGAACAGGCCCGGGCCTTCCGGTGCGGGCGGCGTGTCGAGTTGGCTTTCGTCCTGAAACAGGCCGGACATGCGGGGCGGATACAGCCGCCGCGGCGGCCCCCTTCCAATTGAGCGAACCGGTGGGAGGCCGGACGAACGACCCGGGCGGAAACTCGTTGCGGCTGCTTCCTTCCGGACCTGACCGGGTTGGCGAGGTGCCCGTCCGCCGCCGACCTCCCGGACCTGAATATCATGCTTCCGGTTGGCGGGAACAAGGCGATTGGCTCAATGGTCGCAGGCAGCGTGCCGGCTCTGCCCCCTGGGTGGCGTCTCGATGTTGCTTCGGCAGTGACCGAGCAATGGCCGGGAGGCGGAAGCATCGCAAACCTGCTAGGCTGCGCGCCATGACAGCCCAGAGCTACGCACTGTTCGAAACCCCCGTGGGCTGGTGCGGGATCGTCTGGAACGCCGCCGGCGTGGCAGGCGTGCAATTGCCGGAGCGCGACGAGAAGGCTACCCGGGCGCGCCTCCGGCGACGTTACCCTGACGCGCTCGAGGCAGCACCTCCGCCGCCGATTCGCCAGGCCATCGAACGCATGACCCGGGTGCTGAGCGGCGAAGGCGGCGATCTCACCACGGTCGCGCTGGATATGAGCGACATCCCACCGCAGCGTCGCGACATCTACACAATTGCACGCAGCATTCCGGCCGGTGCCACGCTCAGCTACGGCGAGATCGCCGCGCGACTCGACGGCACAGGTGACGCGCGGGACGTGGGCGAGGCAATGGCGCGGAACCCGTTCCCGATCATCGTGCCGTGCCACCGCGTGCTGGCGGCGGGTGGCAAGATCGGTGGGTTCTCCGCCGCCGGCGGTGTCGTGACGAAGTTGCGGCTGCTGGAGGTCGAGGGCGCACAGGTAGGCGAGGCACCGACGCTGTTCGACAGTCTTCCGCTGGCGATGCGGCCTCGCGAGCGTTCATAGCTCCTTCGCCAGTCCCCGGCACAGCACTGCGCCAACCAGCGCAAACAGCACGATCATCGCCATCGCCCCCGGCAAACCACCAAGGGCGAACGCGACCGCGCCGGCTGCCACGCCGATGCTGCCGCCCAGAAAGGTGCAGGCGTTGATAATGCCGGAGCCCGCCCCCGCCTGACTGCCCGGCAGCGTGGCCAGTGCAAGCTTGGGTGCCGTCGCGTAAGGCACGGCCAAGCCGACGCCGATGGCGAACAGACCGATGGTCAGTGGGATCCAGAGTTTGAGCACCGCGGCAGCCGCGATAAGCGCGCCCGCCGCCGCAATCAGCAAACTGCCGCCACTAAGTGTCCTGCGCGCGCCGAACCGCTGGACGAGCCAGGGTGCGGAGAACGCAAAGAGCAACAGCCCGCCGCTCATGGGCAGCAGCGACACGCCGGCGCCGACCGGCGTCAACTTCAGGCCCGCCGGGCTCTGCGCGTAGAGATTATAGAACAGCAGCAGAGCCAGGATGCAGGACATGGCGATCGAGCCCAGGGCGACAGCACGGACAAAGGTCGTCTGCCTGAGCAGGTCCAGGGCGATCAGCGGATCCTGCACGCGGCGCTCGTGCCTCAGCAGCATGGCGACGGCAACAACGGCGACGCCGGCCAGACCGAAAAACTGCCCGGGCGCACCGGCCATGGTCGGCAGCGCGTGCAGCGCGGAAACAACTGCAACCATGCCAATCGCCAACAGCGCGAATCCGGCCGCGTCGAAGTGACTGCCGGCCCTGACGCCAGCCACGGTTCGCCCTCTACCGACCAGTCCGGCGGTGGCAACCAGCATGCTGCCCCCACTCGCCCAGAAAATGGCCCGCCAGTCGAGATAGTGGGTCAACGTGCCGCCGATCAGCGGACCGAGGCTGAAGCCGAGCATGACGAAGCCCGCCCAGGCGCCAATTGCCGAGGCGCGGCGTTCGGGCGGGCTGGCTTCGCTGACGGCCGCCAGCGTGCCCGGCACCGCCAGTGCGGCGGCAAGGCCCTGCAGCGCACGCCCGGCCAGTATGGCGGCGGGAACCTGTCCGGTCGCGACAATCAGCGAGGCAAGCACGAACAGCACGAGACCGGCGACCGACACGTGCCGCGCTCCGAGCCGATCGCAGGCCTTGCCGCCCGGAATAATGCAGGCGGCCGATACGACGAGATAGGCGTTGATCACCCATTCGAGCTGTGCCGCGTTCAGCCCGAGATCGTGGCGCATCGTCGGCAGTGCCGCCATGATCGCGGTGCCGTTGACACCGAGCGCCAGCATACTCAGGCAACTCGCAATGAGCGTGAACGGCGCGCGTGGCGGGGCGACCGCAGCCTGCACGCCGCTCATGCGCGCGTTCCCCTGCTATCTGCCCAGGGTCGGCATCACATATTCAGCACCGCGGCGGGCGCCGCTCGGCCAGCGTTGGGTAACCGCTTTGTAGCGTGTGTAGAAGCGAACACCCTCGGGGCCGTAAATGTGGTGGTCGCCGAACAGCGAATGTTTCCACCCGCCGAACGAATGGAATGCCATCGGCACCGGGATCGGTACGTTCACACCGACCATGCCGATATTGATGCCCGCGGCGAAGTCGCGCGCGGCGCCACCATCCGAGGTGAAGATCGCAACACCGTTGCCGTATTCGTGCGCGTTCACCATACGCACCGCACCGGCCATATCAGGGGTCCGCACGACACCCAGGACCGGACCGAAGATCTCATCTTTGTAAATACGCATGTCTGTACTGACGTGGTCGAACAGCGAGCCGCCGAGGAAGAAACCGTTCTCGTAGCCTTGCAGCGACACGCCGCGGCCGTCGACCACCAGCTTGGCGCCCTCCTTGATACCCAGGTCGATGTAGCCCCTCACCTTCTCGCGGTGTTCGCGGGTGACCAACGGGCCCATCTCCGCCTCGGCATCGGTGCCCGGGCCGATCTTCAGCGCACGCACGCGCGGCTCCAGTTTCTGCACCAGGCGATCGCCGGCAGAACCCACCGCGACTGCGACCGATACCGCCATGCAGCGCTCACCTGCTGCGCCATAGGCGGAACCCATCAGTGCATCGACCGCATCGTCGATGTCGGCGTCGGGCATCACCACCAGGTGGTTCTTGGCCCCGCCGAGTGCCTGCACGCGTTTGCCGTGCGAGGTGCCGCCCCGATAGATCGTCTCGGCGATAGCGGTGGAACCGACGAAGCTGATCGCGGCAATGTCTGGGTGCGCCAGGATCGCCTCGACCGCCTCGCGTGCACCCTGCACGACGTTGAACACGCCGTCCGGCACGCCCGCCTCCTTCAGCAGCTCCGCAAGTTTCAGCGAGGCGGATGGATCTTTCTCGGAAGGCTTCAGGATGAAGCAGTTGCCGCAGGCCAGCGCCACTGGAATCATCCACAGCGGCACCATCAAAGGGAAGTTGAACGGCGTGATGCCCGCCACCACACCGAGTGGCTGGCGGATCGACCAGGCATCGATACCGGTGCCGACCGCCTCGGTGAACTCGCCTTTCAGCAGGTGCGGGATGCCGCAGGCGAATTCGACCACCTCCAGCCCGCGCTGCACTTCGCCATCGGCGTCCGAAAGCACCTTGCCGTGCTCGGCCGTTATGATGGCGGAGATTTCCTTGCGGTCACGCTCCAGCAGTTCCTTCAGCTTGAACATGACGCGGGCGCGGCGCAGGGGCGGCGTTGCGGCCCAGGCCGGCCAGGCCGCCGCAGCAGCAGCAACCGCGTTGTCCACCTCGGACGCGTCAGCCAGGGCTACGCGACCCGATATCTCGCCGGAGGCAGGATTGAACACCTCGCCGAACCTGCCGCTGCTGCCGGCGACCCGCTTGCCCGCAATGAAATGGCCGATCTGCTGCATGTCTGCCTCCGCTGGTGGTGCGCGGAGTTAGGACCAAAGCGGGGTCAGCGGCAATGCGGCTGCGGCTATTTGTTGATCAGCGCCGCCGCACGGTGCCCATCGGCCAGCCCTTTTTGTTTGCCTCGGCCACGGCAGCCTGAATCAACGACTGCGCACGCTCTGCACCGATGGCATAGCATCGAGATTCGGTGGACCAGGCTGCTGAGCCTGCAGATTACCGCTGAACAGTACCGTGCCGCTGACCAATAGCGATAATAGAATGTGCCTGCGCATCTGTTTTCCTGCCGTATGGCGCCTTCAGTTGGCGGCTGCGTTGGAAATCGTCATAGGCTGAAGGCGTGACGTTGGCCAGGGAGCGACCATGCGAGCACGCGATGTTGGGCTGTCCTGCGGTTCACTCCCAGTGGGTGAAGGCAACAACATTGCTGATGTGCCCGGTGTCACCGTCGGTCATGCGACACTGATCGAGGGCGATATCCGTACCGGCGTCACGGCAATTCTACCGCATGATGGCGACCTGTTCCCTGGCAAAGTGGTGGCTGCTGCGTACGTGCTGAACGGCTTCGGCAAAAGCACCGGACTGGTGCAGCTGAATGAACTCGGCGTGCTGGAGACACCGATAATGCTGACCAACACCTTCTCGGTCGGCACCTGTGCGAATGCATTGATCCGCCGCGCCATCGTCAGCAATCCTGAGATCGGTCGCGAGACTGCCACCGTCAATCCTGTGGTACTGGAGTGCAACGACGGCTACCTGAACGACATTCAGGCGATGGCGGTCACCGAGGCACATGCGGATACGGCGATCGAAGCCGCCTTGGAGGATTTCGCTGTCGGCTCGGTCGGCGCTGGCACCGGGATGAGCTGCTTCGGGCTGAAAGGTGGCATCGGGACTGCATCGCGATTGCTGTGCTTCGACAAGCAGCCTTACCACCTCGGAGTGTTGGTACTGGCAAATTTTGGCCGCGCCGGCGATCTGCGACTGCCGGACGGGCGGCGGGTGGACCCGAAATCGAGTCCCGCCAGCGAGGCAGGCTCGTGCATCATCGTGATAGGAACCGATGTCCCGTTGGACCACCGCCAGCTTGGCCGCATTGCACGCCGCGCCGGCGTTGGCCTGGCATGGTGCGGCTCGTTCTGGGGTAACGGCAGTGGCGATATCGCACTGGCATTCAGCACCGCCCACCGCGTGCCGCACAATGCCGATCGGGATCTGATCGATCAGCGGGTGCTTGCGGAAACCCGCATCGATCGCCTGTTTCAGGCGGCCGCCGAGGCGACACAGGAAGCGGTGCTCGACGCGCTGACAGCAGCCGGGACGATGGTCGGGCGGAACGGGCATCGCCGAACCGGTCTGGCCGAACTGCTATAAATGTCGAGCGGCGTCAGCACGGCTCCTCACCTGCCTGGTTTATCCTCTCCGAACATTTGAAGCTCGAAGATCACGCTTGCACGATGATGCGCGACGTCATTCTTCGCAAAGCGCCGCATTATATAGGATCGTTCTGTCGGCGTCGCGTCTGGCATGCGGCTCGTTGCCTCTATAGCAGCGATCAAGTCTCCAGCCATTGGCTCCGCGCACCGCATGCCAACATATTGACGACAACAGTCTGCCGGAACAGCGTGTCGTCGCGCGCCCAATTGTGCCAATGGGAGGACCGGATGAAAAAGCTACTGCCAGGTCGCCGCGGCGTTTTGCGCGGTGCACTTGCCGCGGCCGCCGCGAACACGATGAAACTGCCGGCGACCCAGGCGCAACAGGCTGCCGAGGTGCGCTGGTCCGCGGGCACCGAAATGCCAAAGACCAAGGCGCCGCCCAACGCCACCGACTGCCACTTCCACATCTACGATGCGAGTTTCCCGATCGCTCCCTATGCCACGCTGAAGCCGCCGCCCGCATCTGTCGATGATTACCATGCGCTGCAGCGCCGGATCGGCACGACACGCTGTGTGGTCATCCTGCCGTCCACCTATGGCACGGACAACTCACACTACATGGCCCTGCTGCCGCAACTCGGTGGCAAGGACCGCGCCCGCATGGTGGGCGTGGTCAATACCTCGGTCACCGACCAGACGTTGCGCCAAATGCATGACGCCGGCGTGCGAGGCATCCGCTTCAATCTCTCGCCGCCGGGCGCGACAACGATCGACATGATCGAGCAGCTGGCGAAGCGGATCGAGCCGATGGGCTGGCATTGCCAGATCAACATGCCGGCCGATCAGATCGTCGCCGCACAGGAGGTGTTTATGCGTGTGCCTGGACGCTTGGTGTTCGACCACCTTGCGCATGCGCCGGACGTCAATGGTCCCGCGTACCAGCTGATCCGACGGCTGATCGACAAGGGCAACACGTGGGTCAAGCTGTCGGGTGCCTACGGCGATACCAAGTCGGGTCCGCCGCAATATGCCGATCGGCTGGCAGTGGCACAGGGTTACGCGAAGGCCGCACCGGACCGCGTGGTGTGGGGCAGCGACTGGCCACATCCCAGCGAACCGGCCGACAAGAAACCTGACGATGCGGTGCTGTTCGACCTGCTGGCGGTGTGGGTGCCGGATCAGGCGGCACGTCACAAGGTGCTGGTGGAGAATCCCGCCAGGCTCTACGACTTTCCGGCCGGCTGATGCCTGCGCATATCGGCATTGTTGCCGGCTCGGCCGAGGGCGCCGCGCTGTGCTATCGAACGATCTGCACCGAAGGTGCTGCGCTGCTTGGCACGCACGCGCATCCCGAGGTGTCGATGCACACGCATTCGCTCGCCGACTACATGGCGTGCGTCCATCGCGGCGACTGGCGCGGCGTGGGCGAACTGATGCTCGCCTCGGGCAACAAGCTGGCAGCGATCGGCGCGACTTTCCTGATCTGCCCCGACAACACGTTTCACCAAGGCCTCCCCTATATCGAGGCGCACTCGCCGCTGCCCTGGCTGCACATCGCGGACGTGCTCGTGGCGGAGGCAGTGGTGCGTGGTTTCCACCGCCTTGGAGTGCTCGGAACACGCTGGCTGGTGGAGAGCAACGTGTATCCGGACCGGCTGAAGTCGGCGGGCCTTGACTACGTGCTCCCGGATGCCGATGAACGCGCCGCAATCAACCGCATCATCATGGATGAACTGGTGTGCAGCGTGTTCACCCCGGAGGCGATCGCCTACCACCAGCGCGTCATTGCGCGTCTGCGCAACGCCGGCTGCGATGCCGTCGTGCTCGGCTGCACCGAGATCCCGCTGATCATCAGCGATGCCAACTCGCCGCTGCCGACACTTGACTCGACGCGCCTTCTGGCGCGGGCGGCTCTGAGCAGAGCCTGCGCCAAATCTTAGGTCTTGCCGGCGTAGCTCTTCGCCATGCCTTCGCCCGGCTCGGCCTGCGGGCCGAATGGCATGATCGGATAGCGCAGTCCGGCTTTCGACAGGCCCTGCAGCCCGATCACTGCCCGCTGCAGATCGGCGGGCGGACACGCCATCAGCATCTCGTCATCTGCCACACCGCCATAGCGGCGCTCGGCATAGCACGGAATCGACAGCGACACTTCGCGCGTCTTCAGCGCGTGGCCCCATGAGTCGGCGCAGGCACTCTCGCCGGTGATGGAAAAGTCGTAGCGCCTATAGTTGCGCCACTGCAGCCCGTTGATGAACAGGATCATCTGCGCCGGGTTGCCGTAGAACAGGCAGATGTCCGGCGGATCGAGCCGCGCGGTACGCAGCGGCGATACCACAAGTCCGTTATACCGTCCGGGAGGCACACGCGACATCCCGGCCTGATGCGCCGCGGCGGCTTCGCGGTTCTCGAACCACACGCCCTCCATCTTGCGTCCCGAGGTGTAGATCTCGCCCGGCGCATCGAGGCCGATGACGCTGGAGCAGGACGAGAACGACGGGATGTTTTCGGTGGTGATGCCAAGTGTGAAGCCGGCCAGGCGCGACTGTGTGACCAATTGGCAAGTGGAGAAGGTGCGACCCTTCGGCGGCCGGCGCAGCCCAGGCACATTCGCCATCGCGTCCAGGTCTTCGAACAGCTTCATGCCGATCGGGAACGTGCGCAGGCGAAGCAATTGATTCAGCTGCTCAGCGAGATCCGCAATGGCCTTCCCGTCGAGCGGCGGGGCGTCCGCGAAGGTGGGCGCGTCGTTCATGTCGATCCTCCCGGGCAAGAGGGCCAGCGTAGTGACAGCGCCTGCCGGACTCAACCCGATGCACGTGGTTCCCGCGCGGGTTCGCTCCGAATTCCAGGTGATTGGCTTTCCGAAGCTAAATCGCGTCGCCGAACGTATCCGGCGGACCATGCGAACGCTATCGGCCAGGCGCGATCTTGCGCCGAGGTATGCCTGCGCGATCCCTGGGCGAGCGATCAGCACAAAGACGCCTGAATATACAATTCGAACTTGACAGCCGCGCTCTATCCAGAGCAACGTCCGATGTCCGGGTGACCAAAAAAGATTCACGCAAGACGGGAGGCCGCCGTTCGCCGCGGCGCACAAAGTTACTCGGGGGGAAACACATGCTCAAGACGCAAAGCGGTGTGATTGCGCTTGTTACCAGTCTAGCCGCGCTGCCAGCATCCGCCAACGTTATCACCGACTGGGACACGCACGGGGTCGCCTTTGTCCAAGGCAACGCGCCGGCGCCGCCACCTCAGGCGGGGGGGCCGACTGGCGCGATGCGAACGATCGCCTTGATGCATATCGCGATGTTCGAAGCGGTCAACGCCATCGAACCGCGTTATCAGCCGTTCCACGGTGCTCCAAAGCCAAAGGTCGATGCGTCTCAGGACGCGGCAGCGGCATCTGCTGCCGCCACGGTACTGACCAGGCTATACCCAGAAAGCGCACCGAAGGTGAAAGAGGCGCTCGATAGATCGCTCGCTGCCGTACCGGACGGCGAGGCGAAGATTCGTGGGATCAAACTAGGGGAGGAATCGGCCCACAGCATCATAGAGCTGCGTGCCAAGGATGGGTATGGCACGCCGAATGCGTTTCGCCCAGTGACGCAGCCTGGCGTCTACACGCAGACCATGATCACCGTAGGGTGGGACTTCATCAAGATGACGCCGTTCGCAATGAACAGTCCTGAACAGTTCCGCCCGCCGCCTCCGATCGCGCTGGCCAGTGAGGAATGGGCAAAGAACTACAATGAGATGAAGGATATCGGCGAAAAGAACAGCACCAAGCGCACGCCACGGCAGACCGAGAATGCCCGCTTCTGGTTGACGGTCATCCCTTTGTCAAACCAACCGCTCGCCCGACACGTAGCGATCGCAAGGAACATGTCCGTGGTCGACACGGCACGCTTCATGTCGTTGGTGTCCATGGCCGAGGTGGACGCGCTGATTGCCGTGTTCGATGCCAAGTACCACTATACGTTCTGGCGTCCGATTACTGCGATTCGTAATGGTGATATCGACGGCAACCCCGGGACAGAACCAGTTGCGACATGGCAGCCCATCGATATCACCCCCATGCATCCAGAATACCCTTGTGCCCACTGTATCCTGAGCGGAGCGGTGGCCAGTGTGATTGCGACGACCCTTGGCACCGAGGAAATCCCCGAGGTCTCGCTGACTTCACCGACTGCTCCGGGTGTGACGCACAAGTTCGCCAATGTACGTGATTTCAATAAGGAAGCAGAGGAAGGCCGCATTGCCGCCGGTTTCCATTGGCGCTTCTCGACCGTGGTTGGCAGCGATATGGGGTGGAAGATCGGTGCCAATACCGTGCAGAACTGCATGCAGCCATTGGTGGTTGCCAAAAGATAGTCGGCGGTGACGAGGGGGAAGCCGCATGCAACGTCGCGACGTTTTGTTGAGTGGATCGTTGGCTGGCATTGGAGTCGTATCGCGAGCGTTCGCTCAGCCTTCTGGTCCCAAGGTCATTCCCTGGAGCGATCAGCCTCCTGCCGTACCGCCGCAGGCCCAGAATGTAATCAAGGGTCTGACACGCTGGGAAGATCTGGACACGCAAATCACGCCCAATGACAAGTTCTTTTCCATTGCTCACTACAATCGCCCGCAGATCGACGCGAAGACCTGGCAACTCGATGTATCGGGAGAAGTGAGCAAGCCGACCTCCCTCACATTGGATCAGTTGAAGACAGCGCCCCGGCGAGAGGTAACCTTCACTCTCGAATGCTCTGGCGACAATGGGTTGCCGTTCTTCCAGAGTGCCGTCGGCAATGCTCGTTGGGCCGGTGCATCATTGGCCGAGATACTGAAGGCAGCACAGGTCAAGGGGAACGCACTCGAGGTCGTGTTTTACGGCGCCGACCGGGGCGAGGAGACGGTAAGGTCGGGTACACCACTTGAGTACAAGTTCAATGCAAGCTTCGCGCGCAGCATGCCAATTGCCGACGCGATGAATCCGGCAAATCTCTTATGCTATGAAATGAATGGAGCGCCGCTGCCGGCAGCCAACGGGTTCCCTTGCCGCCTGGTTGCGCCCGGCTGGTATGGCATAGCCAATGTCAAATGGCTGACTCGGATCGAGGCAACCGACCAACGGTTTCTGAATCGCTTTATGGGTCGTGACTACGTGACGATCCGCGAGGAGCAGCACAACGGCAAGCCGGTAATGGTAGAGACGTCAGTGGGCCGATTGCTGCTGAAGTCAGCGCCAGCAAGGGTGATTGAACGCGATGGCCGCTATCAGATTCAAGGCATGGCGTGGGGCCCGAGGCCGATTTCCGCCGTCGAGGTGAAGATCGATCAGGGAGCCTGGATGCGAGCGAAGCTTGCGGAACCAAGGTCGCCGTATGAATGGCGGGCGTGGAGCCTGGATTGGTCTCCGACGCCGGGGGAGCATACGATCACCTCGCGCGCTATCGATACGTCCGGCCACGTCCAGCCAGCACCGAGCGACTCTGTCATTGTCAGCAAGAAGACCTATTGGGAGAGCAACGGGCAGATTTCCAGGCAAATCCGAATTACCTGAAATCGATCCTGGCCACCCTTGCTCTTGCCTCGTTCGGATGCTTGCGCCTGCGGTTGCCGACAAGTGACCGAATGCGCAAAGCGCGACGGTGTCGCAGTATCAGCTCAGTGCGCGGCGCACCGCGAAGCCGGCAATCGTCAGCATCGCCGCTGCGATCAGCGCCATTGGCCAGGCCTGCTCCAGCACGACTCGCAGCGGCATATCCTGCAGGAATAGGCCGCGCGCGATCACCAGCATGTAACGCACCGGGTCGATGCGGCCGATCAGCTCGACAATACGCGGCATGTTCTCGATCGGCGCGGCAAAGCCGGACAGCACGATCATCGGCGAGGCGAACACGAAGACGCCGAGCATTGCTTGCTGCTGCGTACGAGCAAAGGAGGACAGCGCGAGGCCGATGCCAACGCCGCTGAGAGTGTATAGCAGCAGCATCGCCTCGAGCAGCAGCAGGTCGCCACGGAACGGCAGGCGGAACCACAGCAGCGCGGCGATGATGACGATATTCGCGTTGATCAGGCCGACGATGATGCCGGGGAGCGCCTTGCCGACCAGGATCTCGGCCGGGCGCAGCGGCGTCACCAGCAATTGCTCGAAGGTGCCGAGTTCGCGTTCGCGTGCAAGCGACAGCGCGCTGACCAGCAGCGACATGATCAGCGACAGAATGCAGACCAGACCAGGCAGGATGAACCAGGTGCTTTCCAGCGTCGGATTGAACCAGTCGCGCGTCAGCAGCACGAGCGGTGGCGACCGCCCCGGATGCATATCCTGTGCGAAGGTCCCCACGATGTTGGCGGCGTAGCCCTGTGCCAGAAGCGCCGAGTTCGATCGCCGCGCATCCAGCAGCAGCTGCGCCCGCGCCGTTCGGCCGGCGACTACGTCAGAGGAAAAATCCTGCGGCACATGCAGCACCACCGCGACGCGCTTGGCATCGAGTGCAGCGCGTGCCTGCTCCGGGGCGGCGAACGACTCGGTGACGTCGAACGCCGGGGAACCGTCGAAGCGGCGGATCAGCTCTGCCGACTGCGCGCCGGCATCGTCGTTCCAGATTCCGAGTGGCACGTGCGTCACGTCATAGGTCGCGGCGTAGGCGAAGATCACCACCTGCACGATCGGTGGAATCAAGATCACCATGCGGGTCTTGGGGTCCTTCCACAGCCCGACGAGCTCCTTCATGATCAGAGCGACGACGCGCCGCAGCATCAGTCGAGCCTTCGCCTTGTCACCAACACTGTCGCCGACAACGTCACGACAGCGGCGATCGCCAAGCCGGCGAGATTGGGCAGGATCACGGCCCACACGTCGCCAGCCAGGAACAGCGTCTGCAGGATGGAGACCAGATACCGGGCCGGGACGAAATAGGTGACGACCTGCAGCCAGTGCGGCATGGCGCTGATGTCGAACAGCATGCCGGACAGCATCATCGCCGGCATCATGGTAGTGAGGAACGAGAGCTGGCCGGCGACGAACTGGTTGCGCGACAGCGTCGAGATGAACAGGCCGAGGCCCAGCGCAAACATCAGGAACAGCGACACCGCTGCCGCCAATACGAGGAAGCCACCGCGGAACGGCACGTCGAACACCAAGGTGGCGATCAGCACCGACAGCAGCATGCTGCCAATACCAAGACCGAAATTGGTGAGCAGTCGTGCAAGGATCAGCTCGACCATGCGCGCCGGCGAGGCGAGCATGCTTTCCATCGTGCCTTGTTCCCACTCGCGCGATACGCCGCTGGCGGTCAGCAGCGTGCCGGCCATCGTCATCACCATGGCGATGATGCCGGGCACGATGAAATCCGCGGAACGCAGCTCGGGATTGAACCAGTCGCGATATTGCAGATCGACCAGCCCGTTGGGCGAAGCACGCTTTTCTGTCAGCTGGCCGGCCAGCCAGACCTGCAGCGCGCCGGAGACGTAGGCTTCCAGCACGCGCGCCGTGTTGGGATCGGTTGCATTCACCACCAGTTGCGCGGCGGCCGGCCAGCGCGTCACCCGGCTCAGTCGCTGGGAAAAATCATCCCGCACCACCAGCATGCCCCGCGCGCGGCCCGCGATCATCGCCTGCTCGCCGTCATGCGTGCTGAGCGCCCGCTGCACGGCGAGATACGGTGACGCGTCCAGCGCCTGCAGCACGCCGTGTGCGGTTTCTTCCGGCGCCGCGATCACCACGGCAAGCTTCATCTCACTTGCGTCGAGTGAAATGCCGAAGCCATTGGTGAGCAGCAGCACGATCGGCATCAGGAAGGCGATCAGGATCGCCGATGGATCGCGCAGCACGTGCCTGATCTCCTTGCGCATCAGGCCACGCAGGCGCATCAGGCCGGCGGTCACTGCGCGCTCACCAAGGCGATGAACGCGTCCTCCAGCGTGGGATCGGGCAAAGCCTCGGTACGCACGCGGGCGCGCAACGCGGCGGGGGTACCGACCGCGGCAAGCCGTCCTTGATTCACGATGCCAAGCCGATCGCAGTATTCCGCTTCGTCCATGAAGTGGCTGGTCACGAGGATGGTGACGCCCTCATCCGCCAGTCGGCCGATGCGCGACCAGAACTCGCGCCGTATGAGCGGATCGACGCCGGAGGTGGGCTCGTCGAGGAACAGAATGTCCGGTCCATGCAGCAGCGCCGCGGCGAGTGCCAGGCGCTGTTTCAGGCCCAACGGCAGATCGCCGGCGATGCTCGTGGCGGTATTGGCAAGATCGAAGCCGGTCAGTGCGGTGTCGATCGCACGGGAGCGTGCGGCTCGATCCAGACCGTAAACGCGGGCGAAGAAGCGGAGGTTCTCCAGCACCGAGAGCTGGGCATAGAGCGAGAAACGCTGCGCCATGTAGCCGATGCGTCCGCGGGCCTCGGCGGGCGCGCGCAGCAGGTCGGCGCCGGCCACCCGCGCTTGGCCACCCGATGGACGCAGCAGGCCGCACAGCATGCGGAAGATGGTCGACTTGCCGGCGCCGTTCGGCCCGAGCAGGCCGAAGATCTCGCCCCGGCGGACGCTGAAGCTGACGTGGTCGACAGCGGTGAATGTGCCAAAGCGACGGACAAGGTCCGAGACGGTGATCGCGCTTTCTGTGCCCCCTCCCCCCGCCCCCCTCCCGCAAGGGGAGGGGGAGGAAGGAACCTGTTCCCCCTCCCCTTGCGGGCGGGGGTAAGGGGGAGGGGGAGGCGCCAACAGCGCGACGAAGCCATCCTCGAACCGCGGCGGCAGCGGATCGAACGACTCGCCACCCAATGCCTCCGCATCGGGCACGGCCGCACCTTCCCGCAACACGATCCGCAATGCGTCGCCGGCGACCAGCGCGTCCAGGACCGCGGGATCGTCCGCCGCCTGCCGTGCCACCTCCCGTCGCCGATCGGGCGCGATCCCGAGGCGGAACACCCGTCCGCGCAGCGGTTCGAGAAATGCATCCGGCGGCCCTCGGGCGAGCAGCCGGCCCTCGTGCAGCAACAGCACATCGGCGCACCGCCCCGCTTCGTCGAGATATGCGGTCGCCCAAAGCACGGCCATGCCTTCGGCGCGGCCTTCTTCCAGCATGGCCGAGACGATCGCCCACAACTCCCGCCGCGATGCCGGATCGACGCCGACGGAAGGCTCGTCGAGCAACAGCAGCCTTGGTCGCGCCAGCAGCGCGCAGGCCAACCCCAGCTTCTGCTTCATGCCGCCGGACAGTTGCCCCGCCAGCCGGTCAGTGAACGGCCGCAGCCCGGTGAACTGCAGCAGCCGCGCGATGCGTTCGGCGCGCAACGCGGCGGACATCGCGTGGAGATCGGCAAACAGGTCGAGATTCTCCGCAACGCTCAGGTCCTCGTACAGCCCGAAGCGCTGCGGCATGTAGCCGATCGCCCGATGTGCCGCCGCTGCATCGGTTGCCATGTCATGACCGAG
>JAMXLO010000076.1 GCA_024280945.1 Acetobacteraceae bacterium | reverse complement strand
ACCTGCACCTGCGTCACACCAGGCTGCGAGAACGCAGTGTGCACCACCCAGCGCGGACACGATCCGCCGTAACGCGCGAACGGAAATCCTGCAGCAGAGAAGCGCTTCGACACGTTGCCCGCCGGATCGACGCGGACAAAGAAGAACGGGACACCCCGCGCATCCGGCCGTTGCAATGTCGACAGGCGATGGCACGCCTGTTCGAACGAAACGCCGAATCGCGATGCCAGCGCTTCGAGATCGTGGCGCAGCGTGCGTGCCGCATCGAGAAATGCGACGTACGGCATCAGCAGCGCACCGGCCACGTAGTTGAGCAGCCCGACGCGAATCAACATGCCGGCTTCGGCCGACGAAGGCACCGCATCCGCCAGCACGGCCTCGACCGGGTCACGCGCCTCGAGCAATGCGAGCTGGAATGCCATGTGAAAGCCGCGGCTTTCACGCGGCAGCATCTCCGACAGCGCCAACAAACGTGCGGCGGGATCATAGCGACGCAGCGTTCCTTCGATCGGTTGCACCGTGACGGTCACGCCGTGTGTCCGCCGCAGACGTTCGGCAAGCGCGTGGTTCATCTCGGCAGGCGTTGCACCGAGTTCAGCCACCATCGCTTCGGCCGCGAGTTCCAGCGTCGGGAAGTGATTGCCGCGATCGTCGAACAGGTCGCGTGCCTCTTCGTTCGGCAACAGCACGCGCCGACCGGACGGCAGCGCGATACCGCCGGCATCCTCGCGCGCCACGCGCCAGGCGCGATACAAGGCGAGCACCGCGCGCGCCGCATTTGGCGCGATAGCAGCCAGTTCGGCGGTCTCGGCTTCCGGCACCGCATCGGCCGATAGCAGCGGGTCGGCGAACGCTTCGCGCAGGGCAACCTCAAGCTGCCGCTCGGACCGGCCGGACAGCGTGGCCAGATCGACACCCAGCGTCTCGCCCAGCTTGATCAGCAGCGACGCTGTCACCGTCCGCTGATCGTGCTCGATCAGGTTCAGGTAGCTCGCCGAGATGCCCAGCCGCACAGCCAGCGCCTGCTGCGTCAGCCGCCGCTCGGCGCGCAGACGGCGGACGGTCCGACCGATCAGCGCGCGGGCCATGATTTACAGCCTTTACGGATTGCGAGCCTCCATAGTGAATCCATCGACAGGATTGCACCGCATTCTGGCAGATTTGGGATGCACTTCGCACCCGCAATGTCAATTCTTCACGCATCAACAGCCTGCTCAGGAGCTTCAAGATGCATCTCGTTCCCGACCCCTGCCGGTTCGACGGCATTCGCCGCGATTACACGCAGCACGACGTCGCCCGCCTGTCCGGCCGCTTCCGCATTCGCCACACGCTCGCCGAGATGGGCGCAACGCGGCTATGGCAGCTGCTGAAGACCGAGCCGTACGTGCCGACGCTGGGCGCACTCACCGGCAATCAGGCGGTGCAGCAGGTGAAGGCGGGGCTGCAGGCAATCTACCTGTCCGGCTGGCAGGTGGCGGCGGACGCCAATACCGCCGGCCAGATGTACCCCGACCAATCGCTGTATCCGGTCGATTCCGTGCCGAACGTGGTGCGGCGGATCAACAATGCGCTGCGCCGTGCCGACCAGATCGCGCACTCCGAGGGCGACGACAACACTTATTGGATGGCACCGATCGTGGCGGATGCCGAGGCCGGGTTCGGCGGCGCGCTGAACGCCTTCGAACTGATGAAGGCGATGATCG
The DNA here is from genome assembly GCA_024280945.1 of Acetobacteraceae bacterium. Lineage (GTDB taxonomy): Bacteria > Pseudomonadota > Alphaproteobacteria > Acetobacterales > Acetobacteraceae > JAMXLO01. The sequence goes on along the minus strand of JAMXLO010000076.1, from coordinate 25,973 downwards.
AAGCAGGCGCGGCCGGCGTGCACTTCGAGGACCAGCTGGCGTCAGAGAAAAAATGCGGCCATCTGGGCGGCAAGGTGCTGGTGCCGATCGCTCAGCACATCCGCACCCTGAACGCGGCGCGCCTCGCTGCTGACGTCGAGGGCGTAGACACGGTGCTGCTGTGCCGCACCGACGCACATTCGGCGCAGCTGCTCACCACCGACATCGACGAGCGCGACCATCCGTTCCTCTCAGGCGAACGTACGGCCGAGGGATTCCACCGCATCACCCCAGGTCTCGGCGTAGAGTACGCAATCGCCCGCAGCCTGGCGTTTGCGCCCTATGCCGATCTGCTGTGGTGGGAAACCAGCGAGCCGGACCTGCAGGAGGCAGAGCAGTTCGCCGAGGCGATCCACCGCCGCTTCCCGGGCAAGATGCTGGCGTACAACTGCTCGCCCAGCTTCAACTGGCGGAAGAAGCTGCCGCCCGAGCGCATCGCGAGCTTCCAGCGTGACATCGGCTCGATGGGATACAGGTTCCAGTTCGTCACATTGGCCGGCTTCCACAGCCTGAACCTGGCGATGTTCGACCTGGCGCGCGGCTACAAGACGCGCGGCATGGCGGCCTATGCCGAGTTGCAGCAGGCGGAATTCGCCGCGGAGCAGGCCGGCTATACGGCGACGCGCCATCAGCGCGAGGTCGGCGTCGGTTATTTCGACGCAGTGGCAACGGCGGCGTCGGGTGGGATGTCGTCGACCACCGCGTTCTCCGGCAGCACCGAGGCAGCGCAGTTCCACGATGTGCCGGGCACACCAGAAACGCATCGTGGCGACGATGACGGGCAGGTGCACAACCATGAATGGGCGGTGGCAGCGAAGTAGCTGATCCAGCCACTCCCGATATTGCGGAGAGGCATGCGGCGGCCAAACCCGGCTATAGAGGGGGTATCGCCACTCCCTCATAGCCGAGGAGCCGCCGCAAACATGACGTTCAAGGTCGAAGTCGGCCCGCCGCAGATCGCCATTCATCACGCGCAAACGGTGCTGATCACCGAAACCAATGGCGAGGTAGGGTGGCCGTCGGACAAGGGCCTCTATTTTCTCGACACGAGGCTGGTCTCGGCCTGGGCGATCTATGCCAATGGCGAGGAATGGGACCTGCTGAATGGCGGCGCGGTCACCTCGCATAAGGCGCGCATCCACCTGACGAATCGCTCCTTTCCGACCGAGGATGGTGCGATTCCGGCGCGCAGTCTCGGTCTGCAGATCAGCCGTCAGCTTGGCGGCGGAATGCATGAAGACCTCGATATCATCAATCACGGACGCAAGCACATCCGCTTCAACCTGGAGATCGGCATCCGCTCCGACTTCGCCGACGTATTCGAGGTGAAGCAGAACCGGATCGTTCGCCGCGGTCGCATCACCACCGACTGGTCAAACGAGCACCAGCGGCTGTCCACGACGTACCGCAACCAGGACTTCGTGCGCGGCGTGCACATCGGTCCGCGCCGCCAGGAGCAGTCGACCGCGTATGCCAACGGCCGGCTCAGTTTCGAGGTGCAAATCGACCCCGGCGCCACGTGGCACTGCTGCCTGCTCTACGAGCTGGTGGACGGTAACCGGCATTTCCGTGCGCCGCATGACTGTGTGCATCACCACGATGTCGACGGCGACTGGCAGCGCACCGTGCTCAAGATCCGCACGGGCAACGAGGAATTCTATCGCTGCTATCGCCAGGCGATCGAGGACATGTCGGCGCTGCGCCTGCCGCTTGCCGGCACCGATCACATGGTGTTCGTGCCGGCCGCCGGGCTCCCGTGGTTCATGGCACCCTTCGGACGCGACAGCCTGGTGGTATCGCTGCAGAACATCCTGATCTATCCCGAATTCGCCCGCGGCGCGCTCGATGTGCTGGGCCGCTGGCAGGCCAAGGAACGTGACGACTTCCGTGATGCCGAGCCTGGCAAGATCATGCACGAGCTGCGCTACGGCGAGCTCGCGCATTTCAAGCTGATCCCGCACACGCCGTATTATGGCACCGCGGATGCCACGCCGCTGTACCTGATCACGCTGCACGCAGCCTGGCGCGCCACCGGCGACCGCACACTGCTGGAACAACATCTGGATACGGCTGAAGGCTGTCTGTCGTGGATCGACGACTGGGGCGATCGCGATGGCGACGGGTTCCAGGAATACCAGACACGCTCGCCGGTCGGCTACGAGAACATGGCGTGGAAGGACTCCGGCGACTCGATGGTCTATCCGGACGGCTCGCTGGTGAAGGGCCCGAAGGCGCTGTGCGAGCTGCAGGGCTATGTGTACGACGCTTGGCTGCGCATGGCAGAGATTTACGACGAGTTCGGTCGCTCTGATCGTGCCGCGACATTGCGAACAAAGGCGTCGACGCTCTTCCGCAAATTCAACGACACGTTCTGGGACGAAGAATTCGGCTTCTACGTCTACATGCTTGACGGCGAGAAGCGGAAGGTGCGGACGGTCGCATCAAATCCCGGCCACCTGCTGTGGTCCGGCATCGTGCCACCCGACCGTGCGGCGCGCGTGGTCGCGCGCCTGATGCAGCCCGACATGAATTCCGGCTGGGGTATTCGTACGCTGTCCGCTGAGCACCCGGCGTTCAATCCGTATTCCTACCAGAATGGCTCGGTCTGGCCGCATGACAACAGCCTGATCGCGCTTGGCTTCAAGCGTTACGGCTATGAACGCGAGGTCGGTGTGGTCGCGCGCGACATTTCGCGCGCGGCTGGGCATTTCCTGCTGAACCAGTTGCCGGAGCTTTATTCCGGCGTGCAGCGCGGCGATGCCGATTTTCCGGTCCAGTATCTCGGCGCCAACGTGCCGCAGGCCTGGGCAGCGGGGTCGGTGTTCGCACTGCTGCAGGCCATCCTGGGCATCACCCTGGACGCCCCACGTGGCTGCATCTTCATCGATCCGGTGCTGCCGTCGTGGCTGCCGGACATCACGTTGTACGATCTGCGCCTTGGTCGCCGCACGTTCGACATCCGGTTCTGGCGCGAGGACGACGTGACGCGGTTCGAGGTGCTGCGCGGGCCGGCCAACATGGTGGAACAGCGGCCGTTCAACCCGGTTGCTGCACCAGCCAAATCCTGAAGATGTGGGCCGTCACGCTGTGGGCTGCACCATCGAGCGGGTCGAAGCGGCGCAACACTACTCGGCTCGGCGCATCCTGTTGGATTGCTTCATGCAGAATAAAGGGTCACGTTGGCCGAAATTCCTTTTAATCAGTCGGATGACAGAACGGGTCTCCTGAGCTACATCGATAACAATGGTCCAGTCTTTTTCCTTACTGGGAACAATCCATCTTCAGATGCCGGCAACAATACCCACCGCTTAATTGTTGTTCCGCACCTCCTCGTCATTTAGTAGAGAGCGCGGGCAGCGTCGCTATTTTCAACCTTCGGCCTCTGCACTGCACTCGACGTAAGCCCCGTCATCTCGCATGCACCATGTGCTGTCATACGGCACATCGAAGATGCCATACCTTTACGCTGTCGTCTGGGATCGCCGTTCCTGACGGCGCTTGAGCGCACCCTTGGTTCCCCGCAAACTCCCGCCGCCAATTGTTGAGCTGGGGCTTGCCATGCCCACCATGCGCACCGCCGACGCGGTCATCGAGAGCCTGATTTGCCACGGCATCGACACGCTGTACGCATTGCCCGGCGTGCACAACGACCACCTGTTCGACGCGGCACACCGTGCACAGGGACGGTTCCGCGTGATCCATCCGCGGCACGAACAGACTGCTGCCTACATGGCATTGGGCGCCGCCCTGGTAACGGGACAGCCGCAGGCATTCGCCGTTGTGCCAGGGCCGGGAGTGCTGAATGCATCAGCTGCGCTGCTCACCGCTTATGGCATGGGTGCGCCGGTGATCGCGCTCGCCGGACAGATTCCATCATTCGCCATCGACCAGGGTCATGGCCACCTGCACGAGATCCACGACCAGCTCGGCCTGCTGCGGCATATCACCAAATACGCTGCGCGGATTCGTGCGCCGCACGAGGCACCGGCTCTGGTCGCAGAGGCGGTGCGGCAGGCGACCACCGGCCGCACGCGACCCGTGGCGCTGGAATGTGCGATCGACACCTGGGGCATGACCGGCGCGGTCGAGTTTCCCGACATTGCCGCCCCCGCACCACCGCCTGTCGATGCCGAGGCGATAACGCAAGCGGCACGCATCCTTGGACAGGCGGAGCGGCCGCTGATCGTCGTGGGTGGCGGCGCGCTGGGTGCCGGAGCAGAAGTACAGGCGGTTGCGGAGACGCTTGCCGCGCCGGTCTCCTCGTTTCGCCGTGGCCGTGGTGTCATTCCCACGACGCATCCGCTCGCCGTGTCCTTCACTGAAGGACACACACTTTGGAAGAACGCCGATGCCGTACTGGCGATCGGCACGCGACTCTATTGGCAGCAAAGCGTGTGGGGCGTCGATGACGCACTGCCGATCGTGCGGCTCGACATCGATGCCGAGGAGATCAACCGGTTCCGTCGTCCGGCCTGCGCGCTGATCGGCGATGCGCCAACGGTACTGCGTGCGCTGCTGGCGGAATTGCCCGCGCACAACTACACACGCAGTCGCACCGCGGAACTGGCGGGCATCCGCGCAACGTTTGCCGAAAGGCTGGCAAGGCAGGAACCGCCGGTGGGCTTCCTGCGCGCAATCCGCGCGGCGCTGCCCGAGGACGGCATCTATGTCGAGGAGGTAACGCAGATCGGCTTCGCGAGCCGGCTGGCGTTCCCGGTGCATGCCCCACGCACCTTCCTTTCTCCTGGGTACCAGGACACGCTCGGCTGGGGCTATGGCACGGCACTCGGCGCGCAGGCGGCGGCACCCGGGCGCAAGGTCGTGCTGGCGACCGGCGACGGCGGCTTCATGTTCCAGTCGGCTGAACTCGCGACCGCGATGCGGCATCGCCTGCCTGTGGTCGTCGTGGTGTTCGACGATGGCGCCTTCGGTAACGTGCGGCGGATCCAGGAGCAGCAATACGGCAACCGGCTGATCGCCTGCGACCTGACCAATCCAGACTTCGTCAAGTTCGCCGAGAGCTTCGGCATGGCGGCGTTCCGCGCCACCACGCCCGAAGCACTGGAATCCGCGTTACGTCAGGCCTTCGCGTCGAATGCGCCGGCGCTGGTGCATGTGCCGGTGGGACCGATGCCAAGCCCTTGGGACATGATCCTGCTGCCACGGGTGCGTGGCTTCGCCGACGCGTGGCGGCCGGCATTACCCTAATCCTCACCGCCGACAGCGGAAGCGATCATCGACTCCGGATGCACGCTCTGGTGCAATTGCGCCTGCAACGTTTCCAGGCGAGGACTTCCCCATGCACGCCATTCGCATCGATCGCGGCAAGCCCCTGTGCGACGAACCCACCTGCGGCCACAACCGCTATCATCCCGACATCGCCCCAGCCGCCGAGGTCGCCGAGGGCGAAGAAATCGCGCTGGAGACACGCGACGCGCTCGACGGACAGATAACCCCGACCACGACAACCGCGGATTTCGCCAGCCTGAATTCCGGCGCAGTGCATCCGCTGACCGGCCCGGTATTCGTCAAGGGTGCGCAGCCAGGCGACATGCTGGAGATCGAATTCACCGACATCATCCCGCAGCCCACCGCGTTCAGCGCGATCATGCCCGGCCTCGGTTTCCTGCGCGACGTGATGACCCAGCCCTACCTCGTGCATTGGCAGATCAAAGACAACTGGGCGACTTCCGAGCAGCTACCCGGCGTACGCATCCCCGGCGCACCCTTTATGGGCGTCTCCGCCGTCGCGCCCACTGCCGAACAGCTCGCTGCCTGGACCGCACGCGAGCAGCGCGTAATCGACGCCGGCGGCTTCGCGCTGCCCCCCGATCCCAACGGCGCAGTTCCCGCAGGACCTTGCGGCCTCACCGGCCTGCGCACGCTGCCCCCGCGCGAGAACGGCGGAAACTTCGACGTCAAGCAACTCACCAAAGGTGCAAAACTGTTCCTGCCGGTGTTCAAGGAGGGTGCGCTGTTCTCCACCGGCGACGGCCACTTCGCACAGGGTGACGGCGAGGTATGCGTCACCGCCGTCGAAATGGGCGCCACCGCCGTTGTCCGCTTCAAGCTGCACAAGGGACTGGCCAACCGCCGCAAATTCGCCGCGCCCGTCTTTTCGCGCACGACCTACTTCACCGATCCGCGCTTCGCGGCGCCCGAACGCTTCCTCGGCGTGATGGGCATGCCGATCAACGCCGGCGGCGAAATCGAGGCAGAGAACCTGACGCTCGCCTGCCGCAACGCGGTGCTGAACATGATGGAGCTGCTGCAGGAGCGCGGCTTCTCACGCGAGCAGGCGTACGTGATCTGCAGCGTCGCCGTGGACCTGCGCATCTCCAACGTCGTCGATGTGCCGAACTATGTTGTCTCGGCGCTGCTGCCCGAATCGATCTTCGACGGCGACTGACAGAGCAGGCGGTTACTTCATCCCGGTGATCGACGCCGACACCGCGCGCGGATCGCGCATCGGCCACCGCCCCGCATCCACCTGCGCGATGAACGCGCCGACGATGCGGTTGAACTCGTCGGGATCTTCGATGTTGATCGCGTGGCCGCAGTTCGGCATCACCGATAGCGCCGCGCTGGCGATGGTCTGCTTCATCAACAGGCCCGGTGCCAGGCACGGCCAATCTTCGTCGCCCGTCAGGATCAGCGTCGGTACGGTCAGCGCCTTCATCTGATCCACCAGATCGTAGAGCGACGGCCGCTCGCGCTGCACGCCAAGCTGCGTGTTGCGCGCACCCAGCGCGGAATGCTCGGCCAGCATGCTCTTGAACTCGGCAAAACCGCGCGGGTCTTTGTTCTCGAACTGCACGCGCGTCGGTCCATACGCATATTTTTCTGCGAACACCGGCATCCCCTGCTCGGAGATGAATGCAGCAATGGTCTCCGCCTCGGAGCGGAACCGTTCGGTCTGACCACGTTCGGCACCATAACCGCAACCGGCCACACACAGCGACAGCGCACGTCCCGGATGACGGAAGCCGAAATGCAGCGTGGCAAACCCGCCCATCGACAGGCCGACGACATGCGCCTTGTCGATCTTCAGGTGGTCCAGCACCGCCCTGATGTCGTCCGCGGCGCGCGCCTGCGAATACTTGCCGACGTCCTCCGGCACATCGGATGGCGGATAGCCCCGCGCATTGTAGGTGATCGCCCGATGCCGCTGACCGAAATGCCGCATCTGCGGCTCCCAGCTGCGATAGTCGCCGGCATATTCGTGCACGAAAATCACCGGCCGACCGGAGCCCGTCTCTTCGTAGTACAGCCGAACCCCGTCATCCGTCGTGGCATGCGGCATGGTTACCTCCCCTTCTCGTCCAGTGCCGGCGGATCCTCGGCAATGATCCTCTCGGCCAATGAATTATCGACTGCCAGCTCGTACGGCGCACCAGGCGACACAAAGCTACCGGATACAAGACTCGCACGCAGCCGTTCGTAGCCGCTGCGCGGCAGCCACGGATCGCGTCCCCAGATGCCCAGCGATGCGTAGCGCTTGCAGGCATCGACACGAATAGCGGCCGGGACATCTTCGAAGTAGCCGGCAATCGCCGCCGAAATCGCCTCGCCGTCGGCGGACGCGAACCACTTCTGCGTCCGATAGATCGCCCGCACCATGCAAAGCAGCTCGTCACGTCGCTGGTCCAGCAGCCCGCGGCGGGCATAGAACGCCGTGTACGATGTTGGCCCCCGACTTGCCTGCGCATACCAGAGATGCCCGGCGCCATCCGCCAGCAACATGGCGGCGAACGGCTCGAACACCTGCACCACGTCGAGATCGCCGCGCCGCAGGGCCGCTACATTGTCCACCATACCGCCGTCCGACACGCGCGTCAGTGCGGCCGGATCGACGCCCGCACGCCGCAGGTCCTCCTGCAGACACATCCACGGTGTCGGCACCTCGCTCACCGTCGCGACGCGAAGCCCCAACAGGTCTCGGGCCACAAAATTCGGCCGCGGCTCGCGTCCTATGAGCAGGAACGGATCGCGCGTCACCACTTCGGCGAAGCTGGCCAGATCGCTTTCCGGCATCTGCTGATAGGCCTGCATCACCCGCATCGGCCCGCCCCAGCAGACATCGACCGAGCCATCGATGACGTTGCGCGCAGCATCTCCCGGTCGCGGCGAACTCACGAAGCGGACGTCGAGGCCCTCGGCCGCGTAGGCGTCGCGCGCCAGCGCCACGTAGAACGGCGCATAGAATAGAGCACGCAACGACTCTTGCAGCGTGATCGCCATTCACTCTGGCTCCCTGGCGTGATGCGGCTAGGACTGTGACAGAACCACAGTGCCGCTCACGCGCGGGCGCGACAAGAAGCAGCCATCCCAGCCGGCGCCGGGGCAGTTCATAACGATTTGGCGAGGGTTTTGTGGTCAAATCCGCACTTCACGAGCCGAAAACCTTCGGCCCGTTCGGTTGGTGGAAAAGCGCGCCATGTCTCTGCTGTCACGTATCTGCTGCGATTGCGGTCATCAATTCGCCTCAGGCGACAATCAGGCGCAACGCTGCTTTATCTGCGAGCGCCTCGTCGAGCTCACGACGCCCTCTCCTGTATCCTCGCGCGTCCCTCCTCGCATAAGACGCACGGACCGGGTCTGTTCGGATCGCACATGATGTCGCGAGGACTGCATACATGGCCGCCCGAGCGGGCACGCCGCCTGGCCGAACTGTGGCCTGACCGCACCAAGAGCATCCCGGCAATAGCCCGCGAACTCGGCGTGTCCCGGGAAGCGGTGATCAGGCGTGCCGGCTACCTCGCGCTCCATGGTCGGCCAATCAGAGCCTTGTTCGGCATCCATGACGAACGGGAACTCATCGACGAGTAGGCAGGCGGGTGTCACCCGCCCACCGTCCCCCTTCGGTTAGATGTTTCCCGCCAGCAGGTGCGGAATCATCGTGTCGATGGACCCGGGCGCTGTTGCCCAGAGCGGCCTTGGATGGGCCTGATGGTCCGAACCGAGGCGTGCTTCGAAGTGCCCGCCTACCTCAGCGCCGATGTCGGCCAGCAACTCGCTGAACGATGCTTGCGGTGCCGGAGATGATGGCGACGACAAGAAAGCGGGCCCGTCATGCGCCAAGGATGCAGCGCTGATCGCCGGATGGTGTCGGGAATGATGACTGCCGGTCCGACCGCTTGACGAGGGCTGCCGGGTCGCCGTCGGGACTTGGGACGAATAGCCCAGGATGTTCATGATCTCGGTGTCAATTGACGACCACACGTACTTCGTACCGGGCGCCAGCAAGGCATTGAACGGATCGACGGTCCCGGTGAAGTCAGAGGGGTCATTCGGACCATCGATATCCACGATATGTGTGCTGCCCCCGTCGATGGAAAAGTAGCGGTCTTGTGGCCCATTCCGCAGATCAAGCTGGTGCGTGGTCGTGTTGTATGTGCCAAGGTCGAACGCCGTAAGCTGCATCGCCTCGCGGCCAAGCACGTGGGTCAATTCGTGCAGTGCGACGCCTTCCAGGTCGTAAGTGCCTGCCGCAACGCCGTTCGTGTCGTCGTATGTCCATGGCAACGTGGAGGAGAAACCTGCAAAACCATCGACCCCATCGGCATTGGCAGAAAGCAGACCGAGCGCTTTCTGCTGAGCGCGCGGGACAAACCAGCTTTCTCCATTGCCTGGATCCGACGCCGGAAGCTGGCTCAGGAATGTCCGATCCTCCGCCGACGTGGGATGCGCCCTCAAGTCGGCCACCAGTTGGTTGTAGGAAAGCCACTGCCCGCTGGCCGGTTCCGCTTCTCCCAGGATGCCTCCAGAGATCGGCGAGCCATTGAGTTCGCCCCAGCCGACGTCGATAGTGACGGTGATGTCGCTGCCTGCGAGTGCGCTGTCGAGCACGTTGGCTGCAGCCTGCAAAGTACCCTTGAAGCCGGTCGGTGCGTTGGCGACCGACGGGTCGTAGACGAGATTGATTTTCATTGAGGCTCCGCGTTTCGGGGGCGCGCAGATGCCGGATAGTCATTACTACATCGTTAATTGTGCAATTTCGTTCTGAGATGCGGCAGGAGCAAACACTCCCTGCTGCCTTCATGACCGCGCACATCGCCGCTGTCAGGTGCGGCGATGTGCCGCATCATGGCCCGCCCAGGCTACCTTCGAATGCCGCATCGGAAATGTCCTCCGGCGGCGGTACAGCGGAAAGGTCGGGCGGGATGACCAGCGAAGGCAGCGTGGCAGGCGTGGCATAGTAAGGGAATCGCTGCGCCCGCATCCCGGCAGCGAAGCTGTTACAGGCGCGACTCCACAGCTCACCAACTGCGAACTCGGGACGATAGGCAATATCCGGAAGATCACCCAGCACCGTACTGCTGCCCGGTGCCACGAAAACCGCGGCGACCACGTGTCCCGACGCGTCGCGCAGCTTGAGCACCGCCTCCTGCGGGCCACGATTGCTGAGCGCAATCCGCGCCGGTCCGATCGCACGCCGCTCGAGTATTTCGCCGTTGCGCGGTGCCGTCCCGGCTTCATAGGCGCAGTAGGCACGTCGCGCCTTGTCGCGGCCGCCGGCCATCAAGCGTGCTGCATCAATGAAGCCGCTGCTGCCGTCGGCAAGACGGATCTCCATCAGGCCGCGCTTCGGAACCAGTCCCAATGCCTGGACCGAGCTGAATGCAGCGACGTGGCCGGCGGGCACATATGCATCGCGCGCTGCACCGTGGCGCCATACCACTGCATCGTTGCCCGGCGACACGTAATCGGTGCTCGGCCCAGTCAGCGGCAGGTTTGCCGGTGCCGGCCTCGGGCCGGATGATACTGCGGGAGGAGCCGTCGGCCGGATCGCCGGGCCGGCGACTATTGGGGGCGAGCGGTTGAACTGCACCAGCGCCATGGCCACGGCAAGGCACAACACCCCTCCAAGCACGACCCACACCGCAAGCGGCAGGTCCGACAAACGGGGCCATCGCAGCACCGGCTCGGACATGTCGGGGGCAGTCGCAGCCACAGTGGCGGCGAGACGAGCCGCGCGGTCATAAGCGGCGCGGCTCTCGGCGTCGCCCACCACATCATACGCCGCCTTGACACGCATGAATGCCTCGGCGTTGCCAGTGCCCGCTACGTCCGGATGCAGCACGCGCGCCTTGCGGCGGAACGCCGCGGCGATGGCCGCCTGTTCCGCGCGCGGATGCACGTCGAGGGCCGCGTAGTGCCCGGATGGATCGTCGCTCATGTCTGCTCGACTATACGCTGCAGTCGTACGACCCTGGGCAGGGCTGGTGCACGGCATTAACGCGACGCTAGCAAATACGGCGTAGAATATCGCCAGCGAAGGCCCGCTCCATATCTGCGGCCGTTGCCCCCCGAAAGGAACAATGCATGCAATCCGCTGTTCGCAGTGCCTGGCGGCGATTCAATGAGCCGTTAGAGGGATTAACTAACTGGATGTACCTGGATATCAAGGGTCTGGTAACGACCGGCATGGGCAACCTGATCGATCCGGTCGAAGCAGCACTGCGGCTGACATGGCATACCGCGGATGGCGCAATCGCAACGCCGGACGCAGTCCGACGCGAATGGCGCCGGATCAAAACCGACCTGCCGCTCGCGCATCTGGGCGCGCAGGCCGCGCGACGTGTCGCCACCCTGTATTTGGACGAAGCGGACATCGACACATTGATCTTCGCAAAGCTCGATCATGACGAGGCGATCCTGAAGGCCAACCCGGCGTTTGCCGATTTCGACGACTGGCCGGCGGATGCCCAGCTTGGCCTGCTGTCGATGGGCTGGGCGATGGGTCCTGGTTTCGGCGCGCGTTTTCCACATTTTTCCACCGCCTGTGCCGCCGGCGACTTCGCCACTGCTGCAAAGGATTGCACCATCAGTACGATCGGCAATCCAGGCGTTGCCCGCCGCAACGTGGCCAATCGACAGGCGTTCTTGCTGGCAGCGACAGCGCGGGACGCCGCAACGCTGCACAGTCGCGTCCCGCCGCTATAGCTCGCCTTGTGGGGCGGCCAGACGCCGATTACTCATGCCGGCGTCGTCATCGCCGGACAGGGAAGCGCCGTGCCCGCTACATCGACGGCCATCGCCCGGTCCGACGCAGGTCGATGGCTCGCGTTCATCGTGATGCTGACGGGTGGCTTGCTGCCCTCGGTCGACTTCTTCATCATCAACGTCAGCCTGCCGTCCATCCACGCCTCGATTGGCGCGAGTCCCGCGGAACTGCAACTCGTCATCTCCGGTTACGCTGCGAGCTACGCCGTGTTCCTGATCACCGGCGGCCGGCTGGGCGACCTGTATGGCCGGCGCCGCATGTTCCTGATCGGCATGGCCGGTTTTGTCGCCACCAACACTCTGTGCGGGCTGGCGACCACGCCCCTGGGACTGGTGATTGGCCGCGTGCTGCAAGGCGTGTCCGCAGCGATGCTGGCACCGCAGGTTTTGGGCTCGGTCCGCGCCTTGTTCCCATCCGAGGCGGAACTCGCCAGGGCGCTCAGCTTCTACGGCGTGATGATGGGTCTCGCCGCGTCGATCGGCCAGTTTTCCGGAGGCGCGCTGGTCGAGTGGAGCCCGTTCAGCTGGGGCTGGCGCACGGTCTTCCTGGCGAAGCTGCCGATCGGCATCCCGGTCATGCTGGCCGCCTGGCTGATTGTGCCGGAGACCAGCGCCAGCCGCAGCCGCCGGCTGGATCTGGGCGGTGCTGTGCTGGTGTCACTGGCGCTCGCCTGCCTGGTGCTGCCGTTGTCCGAGGGACGTCAGCAGGGCTGGCCGACATGGACCCTGGCCTTGCTCGCTGCCGCTCCCGTGCTGGCCTGGGCGTTCATCCGTTTCGAGGCCTGGCTGACTGCCCGCGGCGCCAGCCCGCTGCTCGACCTTTCGCTGATGGCGATCCCCTCCTTCCGGCGCGGCGTCCTTGTCGGCACGCTGTTCTTCTTCACCACCGCCTTCTACATGCTGTTCGGCATCTATGAGCAGGAAGGCTACGGCACCGATCCGCTGTTCACCGGCCTCGCCATTTTGCCGTACGGCGTAGGCCTGTTCGTCGGTCCTCTCGTTACTGCCCCCTTGGTGCGGTTGCGCCCGTGGCTGCTGACCATCGGCATGGTGATCCAGGTGGCCGGATACGGCGGCGTCGCGGCAGTGATCGCCGCCGGCTACGACGAATGGCCGGTGGTGCTGACTGTGCTGCTTGCCGGATTCGGCCAAGGCATCGCCTATCCGCGCTTGTTCAACGTCGCACTCAGCGAGGTTGCGCCACATCAGGCGGGCGTCGCTTCCGGGGTGTTGACGTCCGCATTGCAGATCGGGGCGGCAATCAGCGTGGTGGTCATTGGCAGTCTGTTTTTCTGGGTCTTGGGCAGTCGTCACGGGCGGGATGCCTACGCCCATGCGTTCGCTATCGCCCAGGCAGCGACCACCGCCGCCCTGGCGGTTGCCATGCTGCTCTCGATCCCGCGCCATGCCCATAAGGTGTCGTGATGTATTGCGGTGGGCGATGCAGGGGACGACGGCCACATGAGCGCAACAGTCACCGCAGTTTGTCTATGGCGTGGCGGGCGGCAAGCTACAGATCCCGACGACCGTTGTTCTACCGTTCGGTACAAACATAGGGCACGCAGCAGCGAAACTCCGGGCGACCGCCGGAAAGAACAAGACTACCACAGAGCGCCTGCGCGGCGACGCCAGGCGGAGATTACATCATCCAACAGCACTGTTAAGTACTGGAACGGCACGTTGCGGTGGCCAGGCAGCATGTAGAGTCGCCGACAGAGCCTGATAGAGGCACTCATACGTGACAAGCACGAAGAATATGCTGAGTCACGCTCGCAACGTCCTGGAACTGTTGGAACACAGTCAGCGACTGCCGCAAACCTACTGCGCTCTTCAGCGCGAGTTTCGCGGCAACATCAGGTATAAGCGTCTCAATTCAAGTTCGATCACGTAGATCAGGCAAAGTTTCGCTTGGCCCAGTTCGAAGAGCGCAGCCCGCGCAAAGTCGCCGATACGGTGCGCGTCTGTGCCGAGCGCCAGCGAATCTCCTGTGCCTGGAGGCACGCCTCGCGCGCCAGGCTGCGCAGCAATGCCGCCTCGCCCATGCGGTGTCCGTATAGCCGCTCCCGCTCCTCCTGCTCCCGATTGCGCGGATCGGCTCGGGTCTGGAGCCGCCCCGCCGCTGATAAGCCGAACAGCCGTGGATGCGCCATCAGGATGGCGGCGTCCCGCATCGGCACATCGGCGCGTTCAACCCGTGCAGCGCAGTCGACAGGCCGCTTGTGCTGCTCGCGCTTCGTCACGACGGCTTCTCGGTTGCGTTGCGCCGGCGCCGGCGTGCCAGCCGGTCCGGATCCTCCAAAGCTTGGCTCTGCGATCCACGCCCCCCGATATCAACCCTCTCAGCCGTCGTATCGGAAAGTTCTTCGGTTCGCCTACGTACCGCTTCGGCGAGCCTCAGCAGCGTGCGATTGCGGCGAATCTGTTCATCGGTCTTGCCATCCATTTCCGTCCACACGGGCCGCCGGTCCTATAAGATCCAATAAGATCCAAGGGAGGCCGCTCGCACCCTGTTCAACTGACAGTGCTCTGTGGCGCAATTTAACTCCGCACCGTTGTAGCCGGCCATCGCGCGGCATGCGGAGAGCGATTAGTCTCAACATCTCACGGCGCAATCACCCTGAAAACGCAAGGAGGAGGCCTTGTCAGCATACCATCGATTCTACCTGCTGCGGGCCGACGATCGCGAGGGCTATTTTGCCGATGACGCCACAGCGATTGCGGCGGCCGGCCGTGTCATCGGTGACTATCCCGGCATCGAAATCTGGTGCGAGCGACTCAAGGCAGTCACCCTCTCGGTCCAAGACGTGGCGCGGTTGCACACAGCGGCCGCACCGAGGCGCTGCACGCCCGGGCGACGGCCGGTAGCGGGCAAGAGCAGACTGGTGGCCCTCCGGAGATCGTGCAGGCTGACGCCATCACTGTGCGAGGACCCATCGGCGACCGACAAGAGCCGGCACCGCGATCCCCGCCGTTCGCGCACGCCAGATCGCCCCGCCGCGAGGACAGTATGTTCATGAAGGATTGATCGTGGCGCAGGCAAGGCTGTTGCCACTTACTCTCGGATGATAGCCCCCCTCCTACGAGGCGAGACGCGGGCATGGCAGCGGCAGGACAGGAGCGCCCCTAATGCAGGACCGCGGGGAAACTATGCTGGAGTTGGCCCAGCGGCACGTGCTGGAGGGCGAGGACAGAGTCGCTCGTCAGCGCGCCGTGATCGCCACAATGGAGCGAGACCACCATGCCGAGACCGCAGCCACGGCGCGGGAAGTGTTGGCCACTCTGGAAGAGTCGCTCAGGCTCGCAAAGCAGCATCTTGAGGCAGAGCGCTTCAAACAGGCCAACAAGAAGACCTAGGCGACCGCCGAGCGGCGGGGCGCCCACCCGCCCAACCGCAGTCCTTCGTGCCTCAGGCTGTCCTGGACTTGAGCTCGTCGAGCTGCATCCGTGCGCCCGCGATCATGCATGAAAGATCGGACGTCAACATCACCATGTCGAAGCCGCGCTTCGCCGCACCAGCCGCGAACGTCGCACTGGCGCAGTGCATCACGCACTTGATGCCATGCTTGTGCGCAGTCTCCAGGATCTTGTCGCAGGTGGCGAGATGCAGCGGGTCGGGATTATCGCCGCGCGGGGGCAGCCCCAGCGCGAACGACAGATCGGCTGGCCCGATATAGACGGCGTCAAGGCCAGGCGTGGCGCAGATGGCATCGAGGTTCGCGATGCCTTCCTTCGTCTCGATCATGGCCATAACGACGATCTCGTCGTTGGCCTTGGCTTGGTAGTCCGCGCCGCCGTAGTGCATGGCGCGGACGGGCCCTGACGAGCGCATTCCGATCGGCGGATAGCGGCACGCGGCCACCGCCCGCGCTGCTTCTTCGGCTGTGTTCACCAGCGGCACGATGATGCCATAGGCGCCGAGGTCCAGGGCCTTCATGATCGCCGCAGGCTCGTTCCACGCAACCCGCACGACAGGGACCGTGTCAGTCTGCGAGATCGCCTGCAGCAGGGGCCCGACGTCTTTCATTTCAGCGGTGCCGTGCTGGAGGTCGACGCAGAGAGCATCGAAGCCTTGGCGCGCCATGATCTCGGCCGTGAACCCATGGGATACGGAGATCCAGCCCAGCGTCACGCACCGACCGGCTCGCCACAGCTGCTTGATGTTGTTTGGCCGCATAGTCTTACCTCTGGCGTTGTGTATTCGTCTCGCGAAGCGCGCCGCTCGAAACCACCAAGGCCCGCATCGACCATGCTATACACAAGCAGGCGCAGCCCCAACAGGGTCTGTTGCCGAGCGACGGGACCGCGCCCGCCGGCGACAGGAATTGCGTTTGCGCGCTCGCTCTCGTCGGATATGCTAACCCGTGGTGCTGATGTTGCTAACAATGATCCCGCGCTCCCGAGGCGAATGGTGGACGATCACGGAGGGATGTGTGTCTCATATCAAGCGGTCAGCCTCGGAATACGCGACCATGAGACGAATGCGAGACGCGGCGACGCAACCCCGCTTCCCCCTGGACCGCGGCTCTCCTGCACGCTAAGTGCTGCCCGCCATGAGCCGCACGGTAAGCCTGAAGCGGACGACCTCCGAAACCGACATCAGCCTGACCCTCTCGCTCGACGGGTCGGGGCGGGCCGAGATCGCCACCGGCATCGGGTTCCTTGACCACATGCTGACATCGCTCGCCCGCCACGCCCTGTTCGACCTGGCGGTGAAGGCGAAGGGCGATCTGCATATCGACTTCCATCACACCACCGAGGATGTCGGCATCGTCCTGGGGCAGGCCTTCGCCAAGGCGCTTGGCGACAAGCGCGGCATCCGCCGGTTTGGCCACGCCCTGATACCGATGGACGAAACGCTGGCCGAGGCAGCGGTGGATATCTCCGGCCGCCCGTTCCTGGCCTGGGACGTGATCTTCGCACGACCCAAGATCGGCGAAATGGACACCGAGTTGTTCGAGGAGTTCTTTCGCGCCTTCGCCATGAACGCGTTGGTCACGCTGCACATCACCCGCCGTGCCGGCCGCAACGCGCACCACGTCGCCGAGGCGTGCTTCAAGGCCGCGGCGCGCGCATTGCGCATGGCGGCTGAGCCCGATCCGCGGGTCGGCGATGCGGTACCCTCGACCAAAGGGGCGCTGTGAGATTCTACACCGCGCACATCCGGTCAGGCGCTGCACCTGTGCTCGTCCGCGAAGGCTTTAGCTGGGGCGCGCTGTTCTTCGGTCCGCTATGGCTTGCCATGCATCGTGTCTGGGTCCCGGCGGCGGTGTCGCTCGCCGCCTTCGTTTTGATCGTCGTTCTCACCGATGGCGGCCTGGCCGCTGCACTGCTGATCGCTCTCGTCGTTCTGACCGGCCTGTCCGGACATGACCTGCGCCGCTGGTCGCTCGATCATCGAGGTTACCTGCTATCGCAGGTCGTCGTCGCGCGCGACGAACTGGAGGCAACGGCACAGTTGCTGGAGCGGCGGCCGGATCTGAGGGGCAGCTACTTGCTGCCGCAGGACGCGCGATGATGGGCGGATCAAGCCTGTCCATGGCGGTCGAAGGCCAGGCGCGCTCTCCCAGCGAACCCGTTCGCTGCGGACCCGCTGACGCGCGGAACCGTACATGAAGGTCGCGGTGGTGGACTACGGCAGCGGCAATCTGACCTCTGCCTCGCGCGCACTGGCGCTGGCCGCCGAACGAGCCGGGCTGCGTGTCACTGTGCGAGTGACGGCGGACCCGGACTATGTCGCCACCGCCGACCGGATCGTGCTGCCCGGGCAAGGCGCTTTCGCCGACTGCTCGCGCGGCCTGACCGCGGTGCGCGGCATGCGCCAGGCCATCGAGCAAGCGACCCAGGCCGGCAGACCCTTCCTCGGCATCTGTGTCGGCATGCAGCTCATGGCGCAGCGCGGACTGGAGCACGAAATCACCCCCGGGTTTGGCTGGATCCACGGTGAGATCGCCGAGATGGTGGCGCCGAATCTTCGGCTACCTCAGATGGGGTGGAACACATTGGATTTCGTTCCGGGAAACCACAAGCTCCTTGATGGCCTCGAACCGGGCGACCACGTGTACTTCGTGCACAGCTATGCGCTGGTCGACGGAAACCCCGAGGAAACGATTGCGATGACTGAATACGGCGGTCCAGTGGTGGCAATGGTGGCGGCCGGCAATCGCGCCGGCACGCAGTTCCATGTCGAGAAAAGCCAGGAGGTTGGCATCCGCATTCTTAGCAATTTCCTGCGCTGGACGCCTTGACGCTATGCCGGATGAAGCACCGCCGCTGCCCGCACAGCGGCTGATCGAGCGCATCACCGAGTTCGCCGACGATGACCTGCACGCGCTGTGCGAGGCAACGTCGGCGGCAATCATCGATGGCGGCGGCTTCGGCTGGGTAAACCCACCGGGAATGATGGCGCTGGAGACCTATTTCCGCGGCGTCCTGCTGGTACCCGAGCGCGAGCTGTTCATCGCCCGCCTCGACGGTATGGTGGTGGGTTCAGCTCATCTTGTCCGCCCACCGCGCAACAACGAGGCGCAGGCGCATGCCGCGCAGCTCATGCACTCATACATCGCGCCCTATGCGCGGGGTCATGGCCTGGCGCGTAGTCTGACCCTGGAGGTCGAAGAGCGCGCCCGCGATCTCGGCTACCACGTGCTGAACCTGGACGTCCGCGAAACGCAGGAAGCGGCAATCCGGCTCTACGAGTCCCTCGGCTATGAGCGCTGGGGCGTGCATCCTGACTACGCCTTCGTGCGCGGCCAGGTTGTTCGCGGCTTCTTCTACTTCAAGCGGCTGCGCAAGCCGGGTGTGCGACGCGGCCCGAACGCTCAATGACGGCGCTGACGCTCTATCCGGCGATCGACCTGAAGGATGGTCAGTGCGTGCGGCTCCGTCGGGGCGAAATGGATGATGCCACGGTTTACTCGTCCGCCCCGGCCGCCCAGGCGCAAACCTGGCAGGACGCCGGCTTCCCCTGGCTGCATGTGGTGGACCTGAATGGCGCCTTCGCGGGCCGGCCGGTGAATGCTTCCGCGGTCGCCGCCATCCTGCGGGCGGTGACCATTCCGGTGCAGCTTGGCGGCGGCATCCGCGATATGTCCGCCATCGAGTCCTGGCTGACCAGCGGCGTGCGCCGCGTGATTCTCGGGAGCGCCGCAGTGAACAGCCCGGAGCTGGTCCGCGAGGCCTGTCGTGCGTTTCCCGGTCGGATTGTTATCGGTATCGACGCGCGCAACGGCAAAGTGACAACCCAGGGCTGGGCCGAGACATCCCCCCTCGATGCCAGCGACATGGCAAGGTCATTCGAGGACGTTGGCGCCGCAGCAATCATCTACACCGATATCGGTCGTGACGGCATGCTGAGCGGGGTGAATATCGAGCAGACGTTGGCATTGGCGGATGCTGTGCACGTGCCGGTGATTGCCTCTGGCGGAGTCGCCGACCTGCAGAACCTGATCGATCTGCAAAAGGTATCCGCCGGCACAATGGTACAGGGCGTGATTCTCGGACGCGCGCTGTATGACGGCCGGATCAACCCGGCGCAGGCGCTCGCGGCAATGTCAGCGTGATCACGCACGGCGCAGAACGTTAATGCGCACAAATTGCCGACTCATCCGCGATCTTTGCCCCGTCTCCGGTCAACTCTTCCACATAAGTTCTTGCACAAAGCGGCCATGCCTATTTTAAGACTATGCCAGGATGCTGAAATTGCGTGTCATTCCATGCCTCGACGTAAAGGACGGGCGCGTCGTCAAAGGTGTTAACTTCGTCTCGCTGCGCGACGCCGGCGATCCCGTCGAGCAGGCCGCGTTATACGACGCGGCAGGCGCCGACGAACTTTGCTTCCTCGACATTACCGCCAGCCACGAGAACCGCGACACCATCCTCGACGTTGTTTCGCGCACAGCGGCCAGGGTGTTCCTGCCGCTGACAGTCGGGGGCGGCGTCCGCTCCACCGAAGATATGCGCCGTCTGCTGCTCGCCGGCACCGACAAGTGCAGCGTCAATTCGGCGGCGGTAGCGCGGCCCGAGTTGGTGCGCGAGGCCGCGCAAAAGTTCGGCAGCCAGTGTGTCGTCGTTGCGATCGATGCCAAGCAGTCCAGCGCTGGGCATTGGGAGGTTTTCACTCATGGTGGGCGCCGCCCCACAGGTATCGATGCCATCGCGTGGTGCCGCCAGGTGGCGGAACTGGGTGCGGGAGAAATCCTGCTGACCAGCATGGACCGCGATGGGACCGGCCGGGGATTCGACATCCATCTGCTGCGCGCAGTGTGCGCTACATTACGCTTGCCGGTGATTGCCTCAGGCGGGGTTGGCACGCTGCACCACTTCGTCGAGGGGGCCGAAGCGGGCGCCACCGGGTTGCTCGCAGCAAGCGTGTTCCATTTTGGCACCTTCACTATTGCTCAGGTGAAGTCCACATTGCATGCGGCAGGACTACCCGTCCGCTTGCCGCGCCAGGCGGCCTGAGGATCCAGATGGCCAAGGCCCCCAAGACCAAGCCGCAAGCGAGGCCGAAGAAGCGGCGCAAGCCCAACAAGCACACCACCAAAGCCCAAAGGGAGGAAGTGCCGCGGCCGCTGCCGCCGCTGGCGCTTGGTCCGGCGGCCGCGGTGCTGGATCGGCTATGGACAGTGGTCATGAGCCGCCGCACCGCGAATCCCGCGGTCAGCCACTCAGCGCGGCTGCTGTCACGAGGTCCGGCAAAGGTTGCGCAGAAGTTTGGCGAAGAGGCTGTGGAGTGCCTGATCGAAGCGGTCGCCGGCAACCGTGACGCTGTCGTCGCCGAGAGCGCCGACGTCCTCTACCACCTCATCGTGCTCTGGGTCGCGTGCGACATCCGTCCGGAAGAGGTCTGGGAGGAACTGAAGCGACGCGAAGGCATCAGCGGCATCGCCGAGAAGGCAGCCCGCGCACGCCATCTACCGGTTGCGTTCAACCTGGAGACGACGAAAATCCCCTGACCACCGGGTCAAGACCGGTGACATGCCCTCGGCCTGAGGGCAAGCTAGGAGATCGGCCATGGCTGGCATGGGACTGCCGCCTTACGACGACGGCAACATCTTCGCCCGTATCCTGCGTGGCGAGATTGCGAGCAAGAAGGTGTACGAGGACCAGTGGGCGCTGGCGTTCCACGACATCAATCCGCTGGCACCCGTGCATGTCCTGGTGATTCCAAAGGGCAAGTACGTATCGTTCGCCGATTTCAGCGCGAATGGAAGCGCCGATGAGATTGCCGGCTTCATGCGCGCGGTCGGCAAGATTGCGAAGGACCTCGGCCTCGAGGCGCAAGGCTATCGGCTGCTCGCCAACATGGGAGAACATAGCGGGCAGGAAGTACCGCACTTCCACATGCATCTGTTTGCAGGGCGCCCGCTTGGGCGGATGCTGAGCACGTAGCGGGTCAGCGCCGGACTATCTCGCTTATCGCTTCGTCACTGCAACCGATCTCGCGCAACACCTCCTCGGTATGCTCGCCGAGCGCTGGCCAGAGCCGTCGGACAGAAGGGGGCGAGGCAGAGAAACGAGCCGGGAAAGCGGTGATCGTCACGTCGCCATCGAGCGGATGCTGCATCGGCCGGAAGAACGTCGTCTCCTTCAGGTAGGCGTCGTCCAACAGGTCGGGCAACGTGTTGGCCGGCCCACACGGAATGTCGAGTGCGGCAAGAATCTTCAGCCATTCCGCCGTCGTTCGCTCGCGCATTCCTTCAGTCAGCACGCCGTACAGAGCATCGACATTGTCCGAACGCGCAGCGATGGTAGCGAAGCGCGGATCATTGATCAGCGCGGCGCGACCCATCGCCTCGAACAGCCGGCGCCAGTGCGCATCGCTCACGGCGATCACCGAGATGTAGCCGTCCTGCGTTGCATATGGCCGTCGATGCGGCGTCAACATGCGCGGATATCCCATTCCGAGTTCCGGCTGATTGAGCACCATCCCCCACATGTGCTCGACCAGGAGAAACGCCAGCGTGGTCTCCAGCATCGGCACGTGCACTTCCTGGCCCTGTCCGGTGCGTTCGCGATGGAACAGCGCCATGCCGACCATCGATGCCAGCATCTGCCCGGTCAGCTTGTCGACGACCACACTCGGCACGTAGCGCGGTGCGCCGTCCGGCGCCGCGTTCAGCACTGCCAGGCCGCTCATGCCCTGGATCAGGTCGTCGAACGCCGGATGCTCCTGTTTGCTGCTGCCTTTGCGGAAGCCTGACGCGCAGGCATAGACCAGCCGCGAATTGCGCGCCGACAGCGCGGCATAGCCGAGACCCAGCCGTTCCACGGCACCCAGGCGCATGTTGTGCATGAACACATCGGCAGTATCCACCATGCGCAGCAACGCATCGCGCGCGACCGGACGCTTCAGGTCGAGCACCACGCTGCGCTTGTTGCGGTTGAGCATGGCAAAGTAGCTGCCCATGCCCTTGTTGCGCGATGGGCCGATCCAGCGGCAGTTGTCGCCATCAGGCGCTTCCACCTTGATCACATCGGCACCGAGGTCGCCCAGCATCTGCGTGGCGTAGGGGCCGAGTACCACCGTTGTCAGATCGATGACGCGGACGCCGGCGAGCGGGCCGGAAGCCGTCATCGCCCTGAAACCACGGATGCACACGGATGAACGCAGATAAGGGCGAAGCTCTGTTTTACCTTATCTGTGTTCATCCGTGGTTTCGCTTGACCTGCAATGCTCGTGGAGCGAGCAGGTTCCTGCGATACCGCGACCTTCGGCTAGAAGCAATGGCCTCCTTCATGCGGGATCCCCGGCATCAGCAGATGTTTCCGGCACCAGGCGTCCGCATCGGGCTCGTGGGGATGGTGGAGCCAGCGAACGTAATTCCTCCGTTCGACCGGGTCGTCCTTCGGCAGATATCTGTACTCAATCTTGTATTTGTCGAGCTGATCGGATTGGAAGGTGATCTCGACCAGATTTGGCAGAGTGATGGTGAGATACCCTTCGGGATGGTATTCTACGTGTGTATCCTCCTCTGTGCTCAGTGCAAGTATCGGCCGCTTTTCTTTCGACTGAGTATTTTCACCATATATTTGCAGCTGGCCTGGATCCACGACGCTGCATCTCGACACTTCAGTTACCACGACCCAGGCGTTCTCGGGGATATCAACGCGTTCCGCCGTCTCGGTGCGACAGAAGGGACCGTGGAGCGCCAAGCTGAGGAGTACCGTCCAGGGCGCATTGAAAGCCGTTTCCAGCAATTCGAGCAAATGCCTCACGTCCTGAGAACCTTGCGCCGGAATTGGCACCGACACGCGATCATAGTCAAAAGTGCGGCTTCACCAATCCCGCTTCATAAGCCTCATAGCCTCCAATTATGAATGACAAATTGCGGGGATTGTTGAAGTACGGCCCTGATTTGTCGCCCCTTCCGAGCAGGTTTGCCATGCCGGCCGCAATCTGCGCTTCTGTCTTTGTGTAACCTGCGGCAGCCGCAACCGCACCGAAGTTGAAATTTCCAAGTCGATAAAATCTCGATTGATCTTACCATTGCTGCCATATGTTCTTTGGTAGTCCATGAGGCCGCCTGGGGAGAATAGCGCAATCATCGCTGCCTCACGATCGGGGTGCGGCAGCCAGCTTAGCAGCCGGCCGACCTCCTCGTTCCGCGCCAAGGAAACCCCAGTTGGCTGCAACAAAGGCCCATGGGTTCTCGGGTTCTGCGCGATCGAGCCATCGTCAAGGAGCACGGGCACGGGTTTTCCGTCACCACTTACCCCGCCATCTGATCCAGCAGGTGGCGCAGCCGACCCCACCAAATTATCCGGGGCGGCCACGCGGACAATGTTTCGGCCTTGCCCATCGACGCTGCTCGTCGGTTGGCCAGTTTCGGCAGATGGTCTGCTTGCGCCATTTGCAAGATGCGCCATCATGATCGGCGCAGGCAGATCGAGACCACGGAGAGCGGCAGCCGCGCTGCTGATCGCATCGCCGGACCAATTGAGACTGCTCGATGCGCTGCTGGTACCATTCAATGGCAGACCGACATCAGTATTGGGATCTGCCCGCGAGACTTCATCGCTGTCTCGCGATGGTATCTCACCGGATTGGTCTGAGCCAGGGACGTAAGGAACGTGATCTCGCCGAGCCGGCCCACCCACAGATGCCTGCTGCTGACTGAGCGTCATCCGACCGAACTGCACCCAGGGATACCCCGGCATCGGTCCGTCGTAACCATCCGGAATCCAGATGGCGTCGAAACACACCGGGTGCGCAAAGACACCCTGAGGCATCGGCGACCCTCTGGGCACCCAGATTGCCGGGATTTCCACTCGGTCAAAGGCCATCGGCTCGCGTGGGTCAATAGCCATGGGTCGGTCCGATGTTCATGATGCGTTCTATCAAGTCAGTGATTTCGCGTCAATCGGACTAACCGGTTTGAAGCCGCCACGCCGGGTATCCGCAGCAGCCAAACGGCGAAGAGGCGGAGCAAAGCGCTCCGCCTCCGTTCTCTGCGCCTCTGCGGTGAAACCTTAACTATGCCAGCGGAACTGCTGCGCCTTCCGCTCCGAGCCCTGGCTGAGCTTCACGTTGACCAGCGCCGGCCCCTTGAAGTTCATCGCCTCATCCAGCGCGCCGCGCAGATGCCTCGGATCCTCGACGTAGAAGCCTTTGCCGCCAAACGCCTCCATCATCAGGTCGTAGCGAGCACCCCAGATCAAGGCATTCGGCTTCATGTTGAGCATCGGGTTGTCGGGAATCTCCGGCATGCCCGGCCCGATGCCGCCATTGTTGAATACGACGATCTTTGCCGGCATGCCGTAGCGGCACAGCGTCTCGATCTCCATGCCGGAGAAGCCGATCGCCGAGTCACCGGATACATGCACCACCGGCTTGTCGGGATGCACGACGCACGCAGCGATGACGATCCCGAGCCCAACGCCCATGGTGCCATAGCTGCCGGCATCGAGCCGCGAGCGCGGGTTGAAGTTGGGCAACTGGGTGCGGCCGATGTCCATCGTGCTCGCGCCTTCGCTGCAAATGATGGCGTTCTTCGGCACCCAGGCCGCGACATCCTTCAGCAGGCGGTAGTAGTTGCCCGGCGCAGAGTCGTCATCCTTCTGCGGCTGGATCATCGCCGCATTCTCCGCCGACTTCTTGGAGATCGCCGCGCGCCACGCCGTCTCCTTCGGATAGAACCATTGGCGGTTGCCGAGTGCCTGATTGAGCTGCCCAACGATCGCCTTGCCATCACCGCACAGCGCGACCTCGGCCGGCTTGTTCTGGTGCATCGCCTCCGGCTCGATATCGAGCTGGATGACGCGCACGTCCTTCGAATAGCGCGGCGGCAGACCGAAATGCATGATCCAGTTGAAGCGTGCCCCCATCAGGAACACGACATCCGCCTGTTGCAGCGCCAGGCTGCGGGCGGCACCGACCGACAACGGGTGGTCGTCCGGCATCACGCCCTTGCCCATCGGCGAGGCGAGGAACGGCAGTTGCGTACGCTCGATAAACGCGCGCACTTCGTCCTCGGCGCGCGAGTGCGCCATGCCCTTGCCAATAATCACCAGCGGTCGCTCTGCCGACTGCAACACATCGAGCGCCTGCTCGACGTACTGCGGCAGTGTCTGGATGCGCGGTGGATCGGGGCATTTCTGCACCTGAACCACTTTGTCGGTGTCACATGACCCGGTGATCAGATCGTCTGCGATGTCAAGATACGTAGCGCCGGGGCGGCCGTAGATCGATTGCCGCACCGCCATCTCCACATAGAACGGGATGCGATGCACGTGTTCGATCGCGTGCGCCCATTTGCTGACCGGCGTGGCGATCACCACCTGGCGCTCCTCCTGGAACGCACCCATGCCATTGCGATAGGTCTCTGACGCGCCACCGATCAGCAGCATCGGCCAACAGTTCGCCTGTGCGTTCGCCAGGCCGGCGAGCCCATGAATGACGCCCGGGCCGGTCACCACGATGCATGCAC
>JAMXLO010000075.1 GCA_024280945.1 Acetobacteraceae bacterium | reverse complement strand
ATCGGTCTCGATCCATCTGGCAATGAGAGCTGCGTCTTCGAAATGGTCCGGGCCTTGTGTCTTGCTCTCCGGTAGATCGGTGTTCGGTGGGGAGCGCCAGTTCTTGTGCCCGGCCCGCTCCATTTGAGCGATTATCGGGAAAAGCGGACTATCCTGATGCTGCGGTGAGCAGAAGAATTGGAGTTTCGTGTGTGGCTCGCCGCTGAGCCGTTCCATCAGGCCGGCGGCCAGTCGCGACTTGCCGATCCCTGGCTCACCGGACAGCAGCACCACATGGCCATTTCTGTCCTTTGCCTGGGACCACAATCGCAAAAGCGTATCGAGTTCCTTGTCCCGTCCAACCAGCGGCGGCAGATCCGTCGCGGAATGCAGTGCTTCAGAGCGGCTCCCGCTGATTGCTCTTATAACTTGCCAGGCGGTGACGTTGTCTGGCAGTCCTTTCAGTGCCACTGAGCCGAGCCCCTGGCATTCGAACAGCCGGTCGATCTGCTGAAAGGTTGTATCGTCGATCACGACGCAGCCAGGTTTCGCTATGTCCTGCAGGCGGGCAGCGAGGTTGGGAGTCCTGCCTATCGCCATTTGTTGGCGTGCTTCACCCGCACCGATCAGTTCGCCCACGACTACCAGTCCGGTCGCAATCCCGATGCGAACCTGAAGACGCTCCCCTTGGACATGCCGTTCGCCAACCGAATCTATCACCGCGAGGGCGGCACGAACGGCTTGCTCGGTGCCTGCTTCATCGGCGACAGGCCATCCGAAATAGGCCAGCACGCCATCTCCAAAGTAGCGGGCGACAAAGCCGCCGAAGCGCCGTACCGTCGCAGTCACGCGAGACTGATAGCCAAGAATGACTGCGCTCAAATCTTCCGGATCCAGCCGAAACGATAAAGGCGTCGATCCCACCAGATCGCAGAACATCACACTGAGCCGTCGCCGCTCCGCAGTGGGCCCAAAAGTGTGGATGTCTGGCTCCAGAACTGAGCTCCTAAGGTTTCCCGACCTCTTACTTAAGAGATCAACCCGATGGTAATTCGTGCACGAAGGGTCTGTCCATCAACGAGTATGTTGGCGAAACGTTAACCTGCTGGGCATGGTTCATGGTTCCGAAGTCCCCTTCGGAACCATGACACTGACCGGCTCCGGCTTATGCGTTGTCTTTGCACCACCGGGCCACCTGTTCATGGGTGGCGAACCAGCATTTGCCGCGCGCCTTCATGTGCTTGATCAGCCGTGCAAGCACAGGCATGCGCGAACGATGGCCAGTGATATGCGGATGCATGGTGAGCAGGAACAGGCCACCTTCGTCCCAGGCACCGTCGAATTCAGCAGTGAAGATCTCTTCGACCGCTGAGGGTGGTGTATAGGGCCGCAGCGACGAGAAGCGGACGAAGTTGTAGTACACCGCGTCGTCGCGGATCCATTCCGGGGGCAGCTCGACGATGCCGGTCGGCTCGCCGGCATCCATGATCTCGTAGGGATCGTCGTCCGCCATCAGCGAGCTGTCATACAGCAGCCCTAGTTGGCGCACGATATCGAGCGTGTTGACAGAAAAGTCCCAGCTGGCAGTGCGCATACCCACCGGATCGCACCTGGCGATCCGCCCCAGTGTCTCGGCCGCGCGGAACGTCAGGTCGCGCTCCGCCTCACGCGGCAATGTGGTATTGGCTTCGTGTATCCATGAATGTATGCCGATCTCGTGGCCGTCATCGGCGAGCGCACGCACTTCCTCGGGATGCAGCAAGGCCGAGACCGCGGGATAGAAGAATGACGCCGGAACAGACTCACGTTCCAGCAGCTGGCGGATGCGTGGCGTAGCCTGGCGGTTGCCGTATTGGCCCTGGCTGATCCGCATCGGGCTTTCGTCGCCGTCACGCAGCGGGATGGTCTCGTGATCTGCATCGAAGCTGATTGCGACGGCACAGCGTGCCCCGTCAGGCCAAGCCTTTGGTTTCAGGCTGCGTCCGGCGCGAGCGCGGCCGACGATGCTGCGCCACCTTGCCTCGGACCACTGCCAGGGCTGCTCGGTGGGATGCGGAGTTGCATCGTTCATCAGGGATCCTCCTTCGTGATCTCACTGTTTCGTGCCAGCCATGCTGCGCCGGATTGCCAATGGACGGGAAGAGGCAGCATTGCTGGTGTTCGAGGCTTTGCGATACAGTGCTGATGGGATCGTGCTGCAGCTTGACCGCCAAGTTGCGGCTCCGCGTTACGGCGCCTCTGCTACGCAAGAAAGCAACGGACCGCCCGTTTCGCCAGATCGGGCGAGCCTCAAGGAGGGTCCAAGATGCTCGATCTGATCGATCGGCGACACAAGCTGACTGCGAACCAATGGAAGATCGCGCTCGCCGCGACACTCGGCGACATGCTCGATTTCTTCGATTTCTTCCTGATCGGATTCGTTCTGGCGTTCATCGTCAAGGACTGGAATCTGACCTATGGCGAGTCGGGGCTGATCCTGTTGGCCTCGGGGATCAGCGCGCCGTTCGGTTCGCTGTTCTACGGGTGGCTCGCGGACAAGATTGGTCGCCGCAAGGTGATGATCGCCACGGTGCTGAACTTTTCCCTCGCCACCGGCGCAATGGCGGTGACGCCACATGGGGCGTGGATATATCTCGTCATCTGCCGCTTCATCATCGGGCTCGGCGTGACCGGCCTCTACTCGGTCGATATCACGCTGGTGCAGGAATTCGTGCCGTCCGCGAGGCGCGGGTGGATCACCGGGCTTACCACGACGATGTTGCCGGTCGGCGTGCTGCTCGGTGCGTTCCTGGGAGGGTATGCCACGCCGTATATCGGGTGGCGTGGTATGTTCGCCGTCGGACTGCTGCCAGCGGCGTTGACGCTGTATATCCGTGCCTGGGTTCCGGAATCGCCCTACTGGCTGATGCGCATGGGACGGGTCGAGGAGGCGCGTCGCTCAATCGCCTGGGCGTTGCAAGTCGACCCCCACTCCATCACGTTGCCTGACACCATACCGGCTCCAGAGCACACCCGCTGGATGGAGCTGTTCAAATATCCACGCAGTCTTATCACCGGCTGTCTGACCGGGCTGACGCAAACAGGTGGAGTTGGCCTGACATTGTGGATGGTGACACTGTTTGTGATGGTGCTGCAGGTCACCCCAGCCGAAGCATCGAAGCTTGCTATCTGGGTGAGCGTTGCAGCAGTGGCTGGCCGTTTTTTCTGCTCGTGGATTTCCGATGCGATGGGCCGCCGCGGATCTGGCGTGCTAAGCTGCATCATAGCCGCCGTGTTCATGTCGCTCGCCGGGTACCTGAACAGCGTATTCATCGGCGGCATTTCGATGTTCTTCCTGATGATCGTGCTGCAGAACTTCTTTGGCAGTGGCAATTACTCGATTGTCGGTCCGTATATGGGCGAGTTGTGGCCGGCGCGACTGCGCGGGAGCGGCA
>JAMXLO010000074.1 GCA_024280945.1 Acetobacteraceae bacterium | reverse complement strand
GCGCGCGGCGGCCTGATCCACGAGTTCGGTAACTGCTGGCAGTCGCTTCAGCTATGACCCGGCAGCCGTATCGTGAACTCGCTGTATTCGCCGACCTTGCTGGCGACGGTGATGCTGCCGCCGTGCTTCCGTCTGTTGGCGTCTGCGGGCGGCATAGAACCCATTGTTGAACAGGTTGAGCAGAACGCGTGTAATATCCTGTGGTGCCAATCGACCGGCGCGACGCCGCCGTCAAAATCGCGCTCCAATGTGATGTTGAAGCTCTGATCTTGTGCACGAGCCCCGTGATAGGCGAGATTCAGCGCCTCATCGATCAGCGCATTCAGATAGACCACGCACCGTTCGGCCGAAGGGCCGCTGAGATAGCCGATCACCGGCACCGTCTTCTGTTGCTGTGTGCGGAGACTTCGTGCCGAAGTCAACGTGGCGGCCAGAAGAGGAACCAGTTCCCGCCGTCTCATTCGATCACCTCATCGGCGCGGCCGAGGATCGACTGTGGGATCGTCAGACCACCCGCGTCGACGAACTCGCGCCACTCATAGATCGCCGTTACGGCATAGCGTGCGGCCAGCGCTACGATCTGCTCGCGTCTGCTGTTGAAGAACGGATCAGCCAACACGATAAGTCCGCCAGCATGCAATTGGACGAGGGTCGCGAAAGCCTCGTCAATTGACCGCGACGGAATGCCCCCAACGTTTCTCTCGGCCATCTGCGGGCTGAGAAAAGCGACCAGGGGGAGCCGTTGCGCCCGAGCGGAGCGGTCCGACGCGATAGACGTGCCGACGATAAGGACGAGGAGTTCGCGCCGCCTCATCCAAAAGCACCTCTCGCTCGCAATGGCAAATGCAGGGCCGGCGGCCTTGCCGTCCTTGGCACAGACGGCATCTCAGAGATGTCCTGTCGAGGCGGTGCGTTGGTCATCCGGGCTGCACGAGCCAACCAGTGCGCCGGGCAGCCGTTATCTCACCGTTGCCACACGCAGCGAATTGGTGGTGCCCGAGTGGCCAAACGGCACACCGGCGGCGACGACGATTTCGTCGCCGTGTTCGGCAAAGCCCTCGACATGCGCGACGCGCTGCGCGCGGGTCACCGCCTCACCCATCGAGTGCGCATCCGCGGCGACCACAGCGTGCAGCCCCCATACGACGGCCATGCGCCGGGCGGTGGTGAGGTGGGGGGTCAGGCAGATGATCGGCGCCTCCGGCCGCTCTCGTGCGACGCGCAGCGCCGTCGCGCCGGAGTCGGTATACGCGACCACCGCCTTGGCGCCGATCGTATGACATACTTGGCGCGCGGCAGCGGCGATCGCATCGGCGGTGGCGTGTTCGGGCTCGCCCCGGCTCGTTTCGATCATATTGCGCCAGCCCGGATCCTGTTCCACGCGCGCCACAATGCGGTCCATCATGTTCACCGCCTCGAACGGGTATTGCCCTGCCGCTGTCTCCCCTGACAGCATCACAGCATCCGTTCCATCGAACACGGCGGTCGCAACATCCGAGGCCTCGGCTCGGGTCGGTGCAGGCGCGCTGATCATGCTTTCCAGCATCTGGGTCGCGACCACGACGGGTTTGCCGAGTTGCCGGGCTGTGCGCACGATGCGTTTCTGCGCCAAGGGCACTTCCTCGGGCGGCAATTCAACGCCGAGATCGCCACGCGCCACCATCACCGCATCGGTGAGCTGCATGATGGCGTCTAGATTCTCCAGCGCCTGAGGTTTTTCCAGCTTGACCATCACCCAGGCGCGGCCACGGATGAGCGCCTTTGCCTCCGCCACATCTTCCGGCCGCTGGACGAAGGAGAGACCGATGTAGTTGGCGCCATGCTCCAACGCGAAGGCGAGGTCGTCGCGATCCTTTTGTGTGAGCGCCGGAATCGGCAACACGACATCCGGTACGTTGACGCCTTTGTGGTCAGAAAGCGGGCCACCGACCACGACCTCGGTCTCTAGTGCATCCGGTCGCTTGCGAACCACGCGCAGGCGAAGTTTGCCGTCATCGAGCAGCAGTGAGCAGCCGATCTGCGCAGCTTCGATGATCTCCGGATGCGGCAAGTTCACCCGCGATGCGCTGCCTGGGGTGGGATTGAGATCGAGCAGCAGCGGCTGGCCTGTCTGCAGAAACACCCGGCCGCCAGAGAAGCGCCCAACGCGCAGTTTCGGCCCCTGCACATCGGCGAGGACGCCGATCGGCCGGTTGAAACGCTCCTCCAACTCGCGGATCATCGCGAAGCGCGCCGCGTGATCGTCATGCGTTCCATGGCTGAAGTTGAGTCGAAACACGTCAGCCCCGGTCTGGAACAGCCGTGCCAGCATCTCGGGCGATGAACTTGCGGGGCCAAGCGTCGCAATGATCTTGGTTCGCCGCCGCCGGCGCAGTCTCGGTCGCGTTGCCAATGGCTTACCTCAGGCAATCAGAATGGCGCGAATATCGTTGACGTTGGTTAATGTTGGACCGGTGCGGACTGCATCGCCAATCCGGTCGAACAGCGTGTGGCTGTCGTGGCCAGCCAGCATGGCACGCGGATCCAGACCTGCCGAACGGGCACGCGCCAGAGTGTCCGGTGCAACAATGGCGCCTGCGATGTCGTCCATGCCGTCGAGCCCATCGGTGTCGCCGGCGATAGCCCAGATGCCGCCAGCACCTGCAAGCGCTACGGCCAGTGACAGCAGGAATTCGGTGTTGCGACCTCCATGACCGGTCGTCTGGCTCGCCAGGGTCACCGTGGTCTCACCACCGGACAGCACGACGGCCGGCGCTTGAAGCGGTTCGGCATGAGCGCGAACGCTTCGAGCGATGCCGGCCATCAGCGTGCCAACCTCGCGCGACTCACCTTCTAGCGCGTCGCCCAGCACTAGCGCGTTGAGGCCCATGCCGTGAGCTGTCTCCGCCATGTGAGTCAGCGCCATCATCGGCGTCGCGATCAGGTGAAACTCAGCGTTGCCCAATCCCGATGGCGTTTCGTCGCTGGCCTTCGCGAGGTGCTCGGTCACGGCGGAAGATGGATCGATGCCGTATCGGGCGATAATGGCGCGGGCGTCGGCGAACGTTGTGGGATCCGGCACCGTAGGCCCTGAGGCGATCACCGCCGGATCGTCGCCCGGCACGTCGCTGATCGCCAGCGTGACGACTCGCGCGGGCTGCGCCGCAGCAGCCAGACGCCCGCCTTTGATCGCAGAAAGGTGCTTGCGAACGCAGTTCATTTCCGAAATGTTCGCACCGCTCGCGAGCAGCGCGCGATTGATCGTCTGCTTGTCGGCGAGCGTCAGCCCCGGCGCTGGCAAGGCGCATAGTGCCGAACCGCCGCCGGAGATCAGCGCGAGCACCAGGTCGCTTTTCTGTAGACCCTGCACCCGCTCCAGCAGGCGATGTGCGCCGCGCTCACTGTTGTCGTCGGGCACCGGATGGGAGGCTTCGATCACCTCGATGCTTCGCGTCGGCACGGTGTGGCCGTAACGGGTGACAACAGTGCCTTCGAGGCGCACGTCAGGCCAGGCATCTTCCAGGGCGGCAGCCATCACCGCGGCCGACTTGCCACAGCCAACGACGATGCACCTACCCTTGGGCTTGGGCGGCAGGTGCGCAGCCAGCACTTTGCGCGGATCGGCAGCCGACACCGCGGCGTCGAACAGTGTCCTCAGCGCCGCGCGGGCGCGTTCGTCTGTCCAGGCCATGGGGGGAGTATGGCGAACCGACCCCAGACGCGCCATGTTTCGGGGAGCAAGCAGACGGAGGTCCGCCATGACTGCACCGCAACTGGACGAGAAGACTCGCACGGAACTGGAGGCCGCCGCATTTCGCCGCCTCGTGGATCATTTGCGCGAGCGCACCGACGTGCAGAACATCGACCTGATGAACCTCGCCGGGTTCTGCCGCAATTGCCTGAGTCGCTGGTATCGCGAGGCGGCCGAGTCGCAGGGAATCGGACTGGCTGATCCCGATGCGCGGGAGATCGTCTACGGCATGCCGTACAAGGAGTGGCAGGCGAAGTACCAGAAGGAGGCGAGGGCGGAACAAAAGGCCGCGTTCAGCAAGGCCAATCCTGATCATTGACCGTCACTGAAGCGCTCGCTATCCCCGCCCGCCTTGCTAGGCGGAGGCGAATCGATGGCGCTGGACGTTCTGGAAACGACCGAGACCAAGACGGGTGGCATTGCGGCCGAGCGACTGCGCGGTATTGTCGATCGAATCGAGCGGCTGGAAGAGGAGCGCAAGGCCCTCGGCGGCGACATTCGCGACATCTACGCTGAAGCGAAGTCGGCCGGATTCGACGTCAAGGTGCTACGTCAGCTGATTCGCGTGCGTCGGCAGGAACCGGCGGATGTCGAGGAGCAGGAGACATTGCTCGACGTGTATCGGCGCGCGCTGGGGATGTAGAGTCCATCGTGGCAGCAGCCGTGACCACTTTGGCCAGATTTCTGCCGGTCAGCTTCCAGACCGGATGCACGGTATCGGACATCCGGTGCAGGGCGGCGCCTGGCTAAGTTGACACGCCTTCCGCGAAGCGGACCACAGCTCTCAAGCGACTTTTCCCACCAGAGATCACCGAACGTCTGGCGCGGATGGCGCGCCGAAACGATGGGTGGGATGTTCGGATTATTGCGGATAATATTCAGCCGTCATTGAGCGAGAGAGCGCCGGCGGGGGGCTTGGATGGGTCGGACGCGAGGCGTTTCCTGTTTGTCTGTGGCTCTCATGCTCGCCTTGCTGTCCGCTCATGCGGCGGCGCAGCCCGCAGCCGGCGCACCGCCGGCGGTGGGCGTCGTGCGCGTGGAACGGCAGAAGATCGTTCAGACCGACGAATTCATCGGACGCGTCCAGGCGGTGAATCGGGTAGCCCTCGTGGCACGTGTCACCGGCTTTCTTGAACAACGGCTCTTCACCGAGGGCACTGAGGTAAAGAAGGGCGATCTGCTGTATCGGATCGAGCAACCGCCCTTCCAGGCGGACGTCGATGCCGCACAGGCCAATGTGCAGCAACTGGACGCGCAGCACCGCAACGCGGTGATAACCTTGGAGCGTGCCCTGTCGCTCTTGCACACGCCGGCGGGCCAGCAATCCACCGTCGACACCGCGGTCGCCACCGAGCGCGCCTTGGCGGCGCAGATCGATGGTGCGCAAGCGCAGCTAAAGACAGCCCAGATCAATCTTGGCTACACCGAGATACACGCGCCAATCGACGGCAAGATCAGCGCCACACAGGTCACCGAAGGCAATGTGGTCTCGCCGACGAGCGGAACCCTGGCGAATATCGTCAGTCAGGATCCGATGTACGTGCTCTTTCCGATCGCGCTGCGGACCGCGCTCGATCTCCGGACCAGGTATGCAGCGAAGGGCGGGTACAACGCCGTGCTCATCAAGCTGCGCCTGCAGGACGGACGAATCTACGAGCACGATGGAAAACTCGACTATGTCTCCCCGACGATCGCAGAGAACACCGACACAATTACATTGCGCGGCGTCCTTCCGAACCCGCGGCTGTCCGGGCTGCCTTCAGGCGGACTGGCGGTGCGCGAACTGGTCGACGGAGAATTCGTCACGGTGCTGCTGGAGGGCGTGCAGCCGATCACGGTCCTGGCCATTCCGCGTGCCGCCGTGCTGTCGGATCAGCAGGGCGACTATGTCTACGTGGTCGATGCCCGGAACAAGGCTGAGGTCCGTCGCATCCAGCAGGGCCAATCGACGCCCGCCACCGCCGTGATAACTCACGGGCTGAGCGAAGGCGAACTGGTCATCAGCGAGGGCGTGCAGCGCGCCCGCCCAGGCGAAACGGTCGCGCCATCGCCGGCGACGCCGGGCCCGCAACTGGATGGCAAGGCAGGCACGTCGGAAGGAGGAGCGGCAATATCGGCGAGCTCTTCGGGAGCTCGGTAATGATCTCTGCGATCTTCATCGATCGCCCACGGCTGGCTGTTGTGATCGCGATCGTCATTACGATCGCCGGCGCGTTGGCGCTGACCCGAATACCGGTCGCGCAGTTCCCGGACATCGTGCCGCCACAGGTGCAGGTTTCAGCAAATTATCCAGGCGCCTCGGCCGCCGTTGTCGAAGCCAGCGTCGCTCAGCCGATCGAGGCGCAGGTCGTCGGCGTCGACAAGATGATCTACATGAAGTCGACCAGCGGCAATGACGGCAGCTACAATCTGACCGTCAGCTTCAATCTCGGGAGCGATCCCGATATCGACACGGTGAATGTCAACAACCGAGTACAGACCGCGCTCGCTCAACTCCCCTCCGAGGTCCAGCAAGAGGGGCTGACGGTTCAGAAGAAGTCCTCGGCGATCCTGCAATTCATCATTCTGTACAGCGAGAACGGCGCGCAGGACCCGCTGTTCATCACCAATTACGCGGTCATCAACGTCATCGACGTTTTGTCCCGGACGCCCGGGGTCGGCCAGGCGTTCCTGTTCGGCAAGCTCAACTATTCGATGCGCATCTGGTTCGATACCAAGCGCCTGGACAATCTCAAGCTGACGCCGGCCGACATTATCTCGGCGATCCAGGCGCAGAACGTCCAGGCGCCGGTCGGCCGCATCGGGGCGCGTCCGATCAGCAACGACCAGCAATTCCAGATGAACATCGAGACACAGGGGCGCCTGAGCACGTCCGAGCAGTTCGGCAACATCGTGCTGCGCGCCAATCCCGACGGTTCACTGCTGCGCATCCGCGACGTCGCCCGGGTCGATCTCGGCGCCCAGAACCAGGACGTCGAATCCCGCATCAACGGCGAGCCGGGGGTGGCTATCGGCATCTATCTGTCTCCCGGCGCGAATGCACTGGAGACTGCCAACCTTGTCAGGGCCAATCTGCAGCGCCTGAGCCAGCGCTTTCCACCCGGCCTCAAATATCTGGTCAATTACGACACCACCACCTTCGTTCGGGACACCGTGCACGATGTGCTGACAACATTGTTCATCGCCTTCGGGCTCGTCGGTATCGTCGTCTTCCTGTTCCTCGGCAGCTTGCGCGCCACCGTGATACCGACCATCGCGGTGCCGGTCAGTGTGATCGGTACTTTTGCGGTGCTGCTGGCTGCGGGCTACAGCGCCAACACGGTCTCGCTGCTGGCCATGGTGCTGGCAATCGGCATCTTGGTCGATGATGCGATCGTGGTGGTCGAGAACGTTGAACGCGTGATGGAGGAGAACCCCGATCTTTCTCCGGCTCAGGCTGCAAAGCAGGCCATGACGGAGATAACGGCGCCGATCATTGCCATTACCTTGGTGCTTCTTTCGGTGTTCGTGCCAATCGCCTTCATCCCGGGAGTATCAGGCACGCTGTTTCGGCAATTCGCCGTGACGATCAGCGTGGCGATGCTGATCTCTGCGATCAATGCGCTGACCTTGTCACCGGCACTGTGCGCAGTGTTCTTGCGCCATCGCGGCCCGAAGCGCGGCCCGATGGGATGGATATTGCGGCGTATCGACAACGTCCGAGACGGCTACGCGCGGATCGTCCGCCGCCTCGTCCGCGTATCGCTGCTCGGGGTCGTGTTGGTCGCGGGTTGTGCCGCCGTCCTGTTCGGCCTGCTCGCGCGCACGCCGACCGGCTTTCTGCCGGAAGAGGACCAGGGAGCCTTCTTCGTCTCGATGCAATTGCCGGATGGCGCCTCGGTTTCTCGCACCAGCGAAGCGGCGCGCCGCATCGAGGAGCTGCTGAGATCGATGCCGCAAGTCCAGAACGTGTTTTCGGTGATCGGCTATTCGATCATCGATGGCGTGAGCGAGCCGAACGCGGCGTTCATCGTCCCAACTCTGAAGCCGTTCGCAGATCGTGCTGGCGCGGCAAACTCGGCACAGGCACTGATCGCGCGCGTATTTGCCGAGGGCCAACAGATCCGGGCTGCGACCGTCATTCCATTCAACCTGCCGCCGATCATCGGGTTGTCCACCACCGGTGGGTTCGAATACGAGCTCGAAGGCCTCGAGGGGCAGGAGCCGACGGCGATGAACAGCGTCATGCAGGGGCTGCTCGCTGCCGCCAACCAGGACCGGCGGCTGACCCGTGTCTTCTCCACCTATACCGCCGGCAATCCGTCGATCTACCTCGATATCGATCGTGAGAAGGCTCAGGCGCTTGGCCTCAGCATGAACGACGTGTTCGGTGCGCTGCAGGCGACATTGGGGGGTATCTTCATCAACAACTTCAACCTGCTTGGCCGGGTCTGGCAGGTCAATCTGGAAGGTGAGTCGCGTGACCGCAACGAAGTAGCCTCGCTTTGGCAGATCTATATCCGCAACAAATATGGCGGTGACGTACCGCTGCGCTCGATCGCGGATGCCCGCGTCGTCCTGGGGCCACAGGTGATCGCTCGCTACAACAATTACCGAGCGATTCCGATCCAAGGTGCCCCGTCGCCGGGCAGCTCGTCCGGCACGGCGCTGGCTGCCATGGCGCAGGTGTCCGATCGCACATTGCCCGCCGGTTACAGCTATGAGTGGACCGGGACGGCCTATCAGGAGGTCGCGGCCTCGGGACAGACCGGAGCGATCCTCGGTCTTGCCGTGCTGTTCGCCTTTCTGTTCCTGGTCGGGCTCTACGAGAGCTGGATGATCCCAATCCCGGTACTGCTGTCCGTCCCGGTCGGCGTCGTGGGGGCAATCCTGGGAATCATGATCTTCCATCTGTCGCTCGACCTTTATGCCCAGATCGGTCTCGTCGTGTTGATCGCGATGGCTGCCAAGAACGGCATTCTGATCGTCGAGTTCGCCAAGGATCAACGTGAGCTGGGCAAGGATGTCCGGGAAGCCGCGGTACTCGGGGCGCAGATGCGGTTCCGTGCCGTGATGATGACTTCGTTCGCGTTCATTCTGGGAGTCTACCCCCTGGTCGTCGCGCAAGGTGCTGCCGAAATCAGCCGTCACGACGTCGGCACGCCGGTCTTTGCTGGGATGATCGCCGCAAGCGCCATCGGGATCTTCGTGATCCCAATGCTCTACGTTACCTTCCAGACACTGCGCGAAGGCAGCGGAGTTTGGTTTCGCCGAGCACATTGGGGATTTGGCCGAAGAAGACCTGCGTCTGAGCGCAAAGGATGAACCGCATGCTTCCGCGGAGCGCGCTTCTATCCTCTCGTCGGAGATTGACCAACGACGCAATCAGCGACAAGGTAAACCTCCGAACTCGCCGTACTAGCCGGCGTCGTCCCCGTACTCTCGGCTGATGAACCTCGCTAGGTTCTGCCGCAACGGCCTGAGCCCCGGAGAAGTGTTTCCCGACCCATCTTCGGGATCCCCGATGATCGGCCAGGTGCGCCGTGGCTCGCTGCAGCCGTATTCAGGTGCTACCGGTCCGGCCTGATTGCGGCCGGTGGCGCCTGAACACGGAGCAACCGCTAGCGCTAAACTGCCTTCAGGTTCGTCGCTGACATCTTGCCTTGTTGGCCGCGTTCCAGGTCGAAACTGACCTTCTGCCCCTCATTCAAGCCAGTGAGGCCCGCGCGCTCGACGGCGGTGATGTGAACGAACACATCCTTTGACCCATCGGTCGGCTGGATGAAGCCGTATCCCTTCTGGGAATTGAACCATTTGACCGTGCCTTCCGACATCGCGTCATCTCCTTGCAATCCGGCGATCCACCCTGTGCGGACCGGAATGCTTTTCACATTGGGAGCACCGAAGTGCGACGAGGTCGCATAGGCAAGGTACGATAGACCCACCAAGGTACGATAGACCCACGCTGAAAAGCGCCGTGTTCCACATATAGGGATGCCGTGGCGGTTTTGCCACGCAATTCTCGCAACGCCCACGAACAATTGCTCATGTGTGCGGAGCAGCGCTGTTTGCCGTTGCGTCGACCTGGGTCTGGTTGAGCTCTATCGGGGGCTCTTTGCCGCATTGCCCGGCCGGGGCAATTCCCTGCTGATCGCGGCGACAGCACTTATCCGGCCTTGTATTGCAGCCCGCGGCGCCCAACATCAGTGCGATATTTCTGTGCGGGTTGCGAAGCATTCGTCTCTTGCCGCCGGGTCTCTCTGCTTTGCCGTATCGAACGGCATATGCTTGTCGTTTGACCTAGCCAGGGCTCCATTAGCTCGCGCAGGTCCGATGGGTTGCCGTGGGCCGCGGTCAGCTATCTATACGAGCTGGACAAGTCTTACGAACGCTTAGCGCCGAATTCGGAAGGTACTGAGAAGGCGAGGGGCGGTCACTTCATGCGAGGCCGCCTGAGCCGTTAGGTTGCGTTTCGTTCAAAGAGTGCAGACAGGAGCAAAGATGCGTCTGTCCGACATTGACGGTCAGATTGCCTATGACCTCGAGGAGTTCTGCGAGGAATACGGGCATCCGCGAGGCAGGTCGTTCACGTTCGAAGTCACTTGCGATGCGGTAACGTACGTCTACGCGGACGTCGTCGGGACCGTGTGCGACGGAACGGTTACTTTCGAGCTCATTAGCGACGACTTGGTTTGCACGCGGAAAGCTCACTGAGCGGTTGACGCACCCGTATCCAAATCCGCAGCCCGTACGGATAGCATGACCGAGGCAAATTACCGCGTGATCCAGCGAGACGATGACAGCTTCACCGTAGAAGTGACCAGGGCCGGTGCTCTGCCACAATTTGCCGCCTGCTTCGCCACTGAAGCCGAAGCGAATGCATGGATCGTGCAGGATAAGCGCCTGTGGGAAGCCGCCGATCCATTCAGAGGACCGGCGCATCGTCGTCGGCGCAGGTTCTGAAGCGGTGGTGATCTCGGTAAAGGTCGGTTACGAGTGAGAGCGGCGATAGCGTAACTGATACGGTGCGCATCGAGTCTGGAAGGACTTTGGCGGCATGGACCTGACTGTAGAACAACTGGCCTTCCTGAAGGATTTGCGCAAAGGGGCGCGCCGTGCAATTGCGGCACAGGATGCCAGTGTCATAGGGCCGTTGATACGAGCCAACCTGGTGCGTTGGGACGACAATCAAAGTGAAGCGGGGGGCCGCCACAAGCCACAGGGCAGTAGCTTTACTTTGACTGAGACCGGTGCGTCGTGCCTGGCTGAGCATGAAACACGAGCAAGTGCGCCAGAATGGCGGAGACACGGGGGAACCTGACGTATGCGAGCACTGTCCCGCGTGGTGCCGGACGATAGCTTGTCGCACCGTTTCTTCTTTCGGAGACACGTGATGGAACCGCGGAAGTTTGTTATCGGCGATCGGGTTCGCCTGCGTCTGGACAGCCATATCAACGAATATCCTGCTGCTACATATACTATCTCGCGGGCGCTTCCTGCGATGGCCAATGTCTGGCAGTACCGGGTGAAGCGAGTCGACGATGGCCTGGAGCGTGCCGTCAACGAGCAGCAACTCGCGAAGGCCACTTCTCAAACAGCTGCGCAACGGTCGTTGATCGACCTGCAACGGGACGCCCAGAGAGTTCGCAATGCCCGTGCCGCTGAACGGACGCGGGTGGTGGCGAAGCGCTCAGAAGAGGATGGGCGTTGAGGTCTTGCCGTCTGAGCCGCAAATCGCTTTAGTTGCAGTGTGAGGGTCCGAGGCCGGTTGTTCGATAGGTCGGTCGGCGTCAGGCCCGGTCCGCATATCCATTCCGGGTCTGCGGTAGCTTCCAGCCCAACACGCGGCTCGCAACGAAGTTCCGCAACACCTGCGCCGTCCCGCCGCCGATGGTGAACATGCGTGCGTCACGTGCCATGCGCTCCATCGGAAAGTCGCGTGAGTAACCGCGCGCCCCGAACATCTGCAACGCGTCGTTGGTCACCTTGATCGCCATCTCTGAAGCAAACACCTTGGCCTGTGCCGCGAGCAACGGGTCGGGAAACGGATCGGCGCTTGCGGCCGCGCGATAGATGCTCAGGCGAGCCGCGTTGAGTTGAATAGCCATGTCGGCAAGCATCCACTGCAGTCCCTGAAACTCAGCGATCGGACGGCCGAACTGGTGCCGTTGCTTGGCGAAGGCGGTCGCTGCCTCGAACGCGCCCTGGGCAAGGCCCAGCGCTACGGTCGCTGCACCGACGCGCTGGCTGTTGTAGGCATTCATCAGGTCGGCGAAGCCGTGCGGGCGTCCTTCTGGGGTCTGCAAGACCATCTCGTCGGGCACTTCCAGGTTCTCGAAGCGAATTTCTGTTTCGGGGATTCCTCGCAGCCCCATCGTTGGCTCGCGCTTGCCGATCACTAGACCCTTTGCCTCACCGCGCACAGCAAGGAAGCCGGCGATACCATGTGATGTGCGGGCAAAGATCAGGTGCAGCTGCGAGACACCGCCGCCGGTGATCCAGTGCTTGCGGCCGTTCAGGAGCCAGTATCCATTCCGCCGTTCGGCGCATGTCGTCATCTCGGTGGCGGCAGAACCCGCGTCGGGTTCTGTGATGCAGATCGCCGGCTTGTCGCCTTCCAGGACCAGTCGCGCAGCGAGTTGCTTCTGCGCCTCGCTGCCGTACTGCATGACGGCGGAGATCGCCCCCATGTTGGTCTCGACGGCGATGCGGCCGGTCACACCGCACACGCGTGCCATCTCTTCGATGATCACCGCCGCGTCGAGGAAGCTGCCGCCGGCGCCGCCGTACTCTCGTGGGATGGTGTAGCCGAGCAGGCCCGCCTCGCGCAGTGCGGCAACGTTGTCCCAGGGATACGCTTCGGCGCGATCCACCTCGGCGGCGCGCGGCGCGATCGACCGCTCTGCGAGGTGACGTACTTGTGCCTGCAGGTCGTGTGCGGCTGGCGGCAGTTCAAACAACATGGCGCCGTCCTGACGGTTCACCTGCAACGCAGGCTGCGTCGGTCCGCACTCGACGGCAAGTGTGCGGGCACGGATTGGCCCGCCGACGGGCTTATTCTGTCGCCAGTCCAGGGATGGTGAGGCCGGATGTCTGCAGCAGCAGGACCACGTTGAGCAGCAGGACGACGGTCGCACCGGCGATCGCTGCGATGTCGGTCAGCCGGCGATTGGCGAACTCGCCCATGATGTCGCGGCGGCGCGTGAAGACCACGAGCGCGATCATCGGAATTGGCAATGTGAGAGATAGTACTACCTGGCTCATCACCAGGGCGTGGGTGGCGTCGACCCCCATCGCAACGACGAAGAATGCGGGCACCATGGTCACGAGCCTGCGCACCCAGATCGGAATGCGGAAGCGGACGAACCCTTGCATGATGGTCTGGCCGGCCATCGTGCCTACCACCGAACTGGATATGCCGGACGCCATAAGCGATACCAGGAACACCACCGCTGCGGCGCCACCAAGCAGCGGCGTAAGGCTGTGATATGCGGTCGCAATTTCGGCGACTTCGCTGTGGCCCTGGTTGAATGCGGCCGAGGCCATGGCGACCATCGCCATGTTGATCAAGCCGGCAACACTGAGGGCGACGAACACCTCGCGGTTGGAAAACCGCAGCAGCTTGCGCCGTTCCCCGAAATTTCGTGCCGGCGCGCGACCCTGGGTCAGGCCGGAATGCAGGTACAGCGCGTGAGGCATGACGGTCGCGCCGATGATGCCGACTGCCAGCGTCAGGGCCGCAGCGTCAGGCAGTGATGGGACGATCGCATGCAAGCCCACCTGGCCCCAGGAAACCGGCGCGATGAAGATTTCGATCAGGTAACAGATACCGATCGTGCCGACGAGCGCCCCGATGATCAGTTCGAGCGGGCGGAAGCCGTAGCGATCGAACGACAGGATGCCGTAGGTGATGACGGCAGTGATCGCCATACCGACCAGAAGCGGCAAGCCGAACAGCAGTGAGAGGCCGATGGCGCCGCCGAGGAACTCGGCAAGGTCGGTGGCCATCGCGGCGACCTCGCTTGCCGTCCACATCGCATAGGCGGCTGGACGCGGCGCATGCTCGCGGCACATCTCGGCGAGGTTGCGCCCCGTCACAATGCCCAGCTTGGCAGACAGTGCCTGGAACAGCATGGCGATCAGGTTCGCCATCACCACGACCCAGAGCAGCGCATAGCCGTAGCGCGCTCCGGCCTGGATGTTGGTGGCGAAATTGCCCGGGTCCATGTAGGCGATCGAGGCGATCACGGCCGGGCCGACGAACAGCAACGCGGCGCGTGGTCCGCGCCGCCGCCCGTCCAGCACATCGCGCATCCCGGCGACGGTCTGTTCGGAGAGAGTCAGCCTGGCCACCGCGTCGCTCAAGTCTCATCCCCACTTCGACTATGCTGGAAAATATAGCATTGGCTATATCTCGTGCAAGAGGGTTCCAATATGAGTATCAACTCGGTTGCTCCGCCGCATCGGTTGCACGGTGGTGGCTGGTTGACGTCACGTCACCCGCGGAGCAACGTCGGCTCAACCAATGAGAGAGTTGCAGATGGACACCGTCGCACTGAAAGTGTTTTGGCAGCCTGGATGAACGAGCTGCCTGAAACTCAAGGAGTTTCTCTCGGTCCGTGCGATCGAGTTCGAATCCATCAATGTGCTGGAAGATCCGACCGGCCTCGATGAGCTGAGGCGGCTGGGGGCGCGGTCGGTCCCGGTGCTCTCGCGGGGGGACGACTACGTCTTCGCCCAGAACATTGGGCATGTGGTGAAATTCCTGGGGTTGAATGAGGCGACGGGACCTGTGCTGTCGCCTGTTCAACTCATCCAACGGCTGCAGGGTTTCCTTGATGCGGCCATGCGGATGATCCCGCAGATGCCGGATGCGAAGCTGTCCACCGAGGTGCCGAACCGGCCGCGGAGTTACCGGGTCCTGGGCCATCACATCTTCCGCATCGCCGAGACATTTCTCGAGGTCGCAGATGGCGCGACGCTGGCCTACGAGAAGCTGACATCGCTGCCGCCCGACACGATGCAGACCACTGCCGATATCATCGAATATGGCGCGGGGGTGAAGCGGCGCCTGACAGCCTGGTGGGAAGCGAAGCCCGACAAGTCGGGACGCGAGCCGGTGCAGACCTATTACGGCCAGCAGACGCTGCACGAATATATGGAACGCACGACCTGGCACGTCGGCCAGCACGTGCGCCAGTGGGTTATGCTGCTGGACATGGCCGGGATCAGCGCGGACCGCCCGCCGGGCGAGACCGATTTTGCGAGCCTCCCGATGCCCAGCAAAGTGTGGGACGGCTAATCCAGGCCCGCGGTGAGGAGCCGCCACGGGGCAGGATACAGGATGTTTCCCCCCGGCTCCGTCCGTCACCCGTTGCGACGTGCTGCACGGAGGACGCCGGTTCAGCGGCGGATGTGCTGTGCTGCGAGCGACCTGCTCGTGAGATCAGAACCTGTAGGTGATGCCCGAGAACAGGACCAGCGGATCGAAGCTGACATGGGCGCTGACGGGCGCGCCCCCTAGGCTGGCTGCGTTGCCACTGGTGTTGGTGGAGACGAAGACTTTGCTGACGCTCAGGAATGCCCCCCATTGGTCAGAAAACATGACGTCGAAACCGGCTCTGATCACGGCGCCGATTGAATTGCTGACTCTCAAGTTCGCGATCGCGTCGTCTTTGGTTCCGAAGACCACCGTGTAGGTGATGCCCGCGCCGAGGAACGGTTGG
This sequence comes from Acetobacteraceae bacterium, assembly GCA_024280945.1. Taxonomy (GTDB): domain Bacteria; phylum Pseudomonadota; class Alphaproteobacteria; order Acetobacterales; family Acetobacteraceae; genus JAMXLO01. The sequence goes on along the minus strand of JAMXLO010000074.1, from coordinate 1,646 downwards.
AATGCGCCGAGTTGGCGGAAGTGGTAGTTCGCAACCAGCATGCTTGGGCCATAGGTGACCTTACCGAGCGTGAGTCCGTTGAGGGTCCCTTCACCAGTGAGCGTCGTTGTGGGGGGCACGCCAAGGACCGCCAGCAGTGAAACATCTGGTGTCACGAAGTATCCAATGCCGATGCCCAGCGTGAGGTTGGTCGAAGCATGCAAATTCGCGCCGGGCAGATGACTACCGGCTGCTTTGATCGATGCATCGGTGTCGAAAAAAAGCCCAGCGAGCCCAACATTGATATAGAGGCCGCTCGCGGCCGATGGCTCGGCGGCTTGAACGGCGCTTTCTAACATTCCAAAAACAACGAACGTGGTTGTTATAAGTAGTTTTCGAGGGATCAATTTCACAATGCTACTCACGTTTTTTGCCCGTGCGCTGATCCGGGATCTCCAGGAAGCTCACGAACTGCTGCGAAACGCCTAGCGTTAGAAAATAAAGATGGGCTACGAGATGCAGACTGAATATAGACCCGCACAAGACAGCATCAAGCGCAATGAACTGGAGCTGCGGTAGCAGTTGCGCGATCTTGCCAAGTTTCAGTCGCCTGAAAAATATGACAGATTGGCGCGTCGTTGCGCAGCGGCCCCTCGCGTTGTGGTGCGCCCGACGAGTCGGGAGCTTTAAGTACGTGATCCGGTCAGTCGCGAGAAGCTGACAACCGCTGCGCCACCTGCCGCAATGGCGGCGAACACCAATGATTCGCGCGTGCCGCTCTCGGAGAATATCCCGAACATCAGAGCTACCATCGCCGCTCCCATCGTCTGGCCGAGGAGTCGCGCCGTCGCTTGCATTCCGCTTGCTGCGCCCGCGCGGAGTGGCGGCGCAGAGGTGAGGATCGCCCGGTTGTTCGGCGTGTTGAAGAAACCGAAACCGATGCCGCAGATCAGCAGTCGCCAGACGATATCGAAAGTGGATGGCTGCGACGGCAGCATTGCGAGCAGCCCCAGCCCCGCCGCGAGCACGATCAATCCGCAACCGCCAAGCAGGCCCGCGGGGTAGCGATCCGACAGTTTGCCACTGAACGGCGCGATGACCGCGACGGCCAGTGGCCACGGGGTGAGCAGCAGTCCGGTATCCACCTGAGAGCGGCCGAGCGTGTTTTCGAACAGGAAGGGCAGCGACACGAGGGCCATTGCCTGGCCGAGGAAGGCGCAGATCGAGGTCGCCACCGAGAGCGCAAAGAGCCGGATCTTCAGCAGGTCGATCGGTAGCATGGGCGAGGTCTGCGACAACTGCCTGGTTGCCAGCACGAAGGCGAATATCGCGGCGAAGCAGAGTTCAGCGCCGGCGATGTTGACGCTCTCGCCGTGGCCGAGACCGCTGATCGCAGTGATCAGGAGTCCGAAGGTCAGTGCGCTCCAGATGGCGCTTGCGCCATCGAAGCGGACACCGGCGCTGCGGGTGGAGGGCAAAGCGCGGAAGGCGATTGGAATGGCCAGGATGCCGATGGGGACGTTGACGGCGAACAGCCACGGCCAGGGCGCAACAGACAGTATGCCGGCCGCAACCGTAGGCCCGATGGCAGACGCGCTGGAGCCGATTGTCGCGTTCATGCCGACGCCGCTGCCGATCAGGCGACGCGGATAGATGAAACGAATCAG
>JAMXLO010000073.1 GCA_024280945.1 Acetobacteraceae bacterium | reverse complement strand
TCAGACAGATTGAACCCCTGCCGCATCAAGTGAAGCCGCAGCATCCGCTCCAGTCCCACTGGCGGACGCCCATTGCCCAGCTTGGGGTAGAATGGTTCACCGCGCAGTTCGCACCATATCACCACCTGCTCCATCTCAGCCAGGAATGCCGCCCGGGGTGTCACGCCTGCCATACTGCTCAAAACTCGCCGTCGCCAAGATCAGTTGCCGCATCGGAGCCAACTCCGCTGTGCAGCTCATCTCCCAGAGATCGATCCGTCACCGCGTCGCGCGAACTTGTTCAGAGATCCTATGCGGTTGGACGGCGGCCGGAACGGTTAAACTGAGTCGCTGTCATCAGTTTGAGGAGGTGATCGGATGCGGCGCACCGACCACCGCGCCACCCATCCGCGGTTCGCCGCCCATGCGCATGATACTGCATTGTTTGCGGCCTTGGAACTTAGTCTAGTCGCTCGACCTGGCTGATCGGTTTCAGTACGCCGGGCAGCGACAGGATCAGCAAGCACTGGTTGTGGTTGCGGCACCAGCCTGGCAGCACTCTCAGTCGATGGTTCCATGAACGCGTTGGCGGCCGGCGTGGCAAGATCCGACGCATCGCCATCGTCGCGGTGGCACGCAAGCTGCTGATCGTACTTTGGCGCTACGTGACACTGGGCTTTGTCCCGGAGGGAGCCGAACTGAAAGCATGACCGCCAGGACATCAGCTCTCGCGTAGCCGTTTCGAATCCACAGATCGCCAAAACCGATCCGCCGGATCCAAGGTGGGTGGTGATCGGAGGGAACCGTGGCGCAACCCGCCGTTTCACAGAGACGGATCCCACCCTATCTTCAGCCCGATGTCCTCGAGAACGAGGGATCATGGTCTGGGCAGATTAGCACCCGACCGAATGTGAGGTGAGGCGGCCACGAATGCCGCATAGGTAATGGGCTCGAGCTTCCGATCCGTAGCAAGAAGCAAAGGTTGCAATGAACGCTGTAGATTCTGCTTGACGGGAAAGACCCCATGTGAGGTTCCCTAGCCGATATCGCTATCCCAATCATCTGAATGCAGCTGCAATGGTACGGAGCAAGGCTTGCACGCCGGGCAGCGCTGCTGGATGGTTGCACCGCAGGAGGCATCGCAGGTGGAGGACGACAGGAACATGTCACCGCCAGTACCATCGCGTGACATAGCCGCATCGCGATGGAAGCGCTGGCGTGGTCTATCGCTCCAGGCGCAGTTCGAGCATGCCGTTGTCCTGTTTCTAACCGCGCTGATCGCACTCGTCGTCATCCTGACCCTCTGGAGCCTTGCACTCAACGTGCTTGCCATTGTGTTGCATGCTGGCTCCATCGACGCTACTGACCCTGCAGTGTTTCAAAGCCTCTTCGGCATGATATTCACTGTAATCATTGCACTGGAATTCCGACGAACCCTGCTGGTCATAACCGAGCGGCAGCGGAGCATCGTGCACGTTCGCGCCGTCATCCTGATCGCGATGCTGGCAATAGTCCGCAAACTGATCATTCTTGATCTAGCCAGTGGCGAGTCGGGAGAGTTGTTTGCCCTTGCCGCTGCCATCTTGGCATTGGGGGCGGTGTACTGGCTTGTTCGCGATCGCGAATCACGCGACGCAGTTTAGCATGGCCGCGGCAGCGGCGAGGGACGTTGATGAGGATAGTCGACATTATCTTGTTACCCTACATCCTGCCCCAGACTTCCGTCGCTCACGTTCAACCGACCACTGCGCAGCGGCTCGCCTACCAGCGCCCAACTATGTCACACGCTGATGGTGATCTGGTTGCCCACCCTGGAGGCGCTGTCCACGCGGCGCGTGCTGCTTCGCGCCGTTCGGCCCCGGAGCGAGCCGTTCCGCAGAGACCACCTCGCTGCCAATTCATCTCAACGGGTGATGTGCTCGGCATCGATTTCAGCATTTCACCGAAGCACCTCTTCGATCTTGCGCTTCACCTCCGATGGCGCGACGTGTCGCTGGAGTCGGTTCGAGTGGGCGGGGGCTCTTTACACGTTGGCCCTAGGTGATTTCGACAGGCTCACCCGATCCCGTCGCAGGCGCGCGGTCCACTGCTCGGTGTTCCGTTAGTAAGAAATTTGTTAGTCTCGTCACATCCCGCATTCTTGGTGGTTACGCTGTATGGCAGGCTCCCTGGAATTGCTCCTGTTGTTTTATGTGGCGAGATCCTTCGGACATGCCGGCAACCCGTTGACACCGGAGGTGTCTCACTCCTCCGAAATCGTGACGCGGCATTCGTGGCTTGGCCAGCGGTGTCATCAGCAATCAGGGCATTCACCTAGTTTTCGTGGAGCAAAACCCAGGGTCGTTTCATGCACGCCCTCGCCGCTTGTATTGTCTGGCTCGATACTCCGTCTGCTGCAGTCATTGTGATGCTGGCCCTCGATCGTCTGCCGGCGGCAGGCCGACGAGTGCAGCTTTATCGAATCCATCCACACCGCCGCTACCGGGGGCGGCGATCAATGACCACCTCCTCCGGAGCCTTGTCCTCGCGCAGCCCGAGGAAGCGCGGATGCCGAAGAAACTTGTCGCAGGTCCACTCGGTGAAGCCGATCTGCGCTACGTAGTCCGGATTCACCCAATGAATACGCGATGCCATGCGGATGCCCTTCGGGAGCCGCGTCGTGGGCTCTCGTCGTTCGATTCGGTCGAGTCGTTTACGGAACAGGAGAAGGAACTCTCGGTCATACCCAGTGCCAACCTTACCTCCGTAGACGAGTTCGCCGTCTGGAGTGTAATAGCCGACCAGAAGAGCGCCGAAGCCGACGCGGGAGCGCTGGGGGTCGGTGAACCCGACTATAACGAATTCGTCGGCGTGGAAGCATTTAGCCTTTATCCAATCGAGGCCGCGCCCAGCAATATAATGTGAAGCACGCCCTTTGGAAACGATACCTTCGAGCCTTCTAGCGCAGGCCGCGCGGAGGAACGCTGGACCCCCGCCAACCCGATGCTCGCTGTACCGGATCGACGGAGGCGCGTTCCGCAGAAGAATACGGAGCAATTCTTTGCGATCTTCGAGGCGGGCATCCCGGAGGTCATAGCCCGCGAGGTATGGGACATCGAAGACGACGTAGGCAAGATCACCTGTTTCCTTTGTCGAGAGAGCATGCTGAAGCGCCGAGAAGCGACTAACACCCATGGTGTCGAATTTGACGATCTCGCCATCGAGCACGACCCCCGCGTGCGTTGGCAGCCCGGCGACTGCCTTTGCGAGCTCGGGAAAACGCTCCGTCCAGTTATGGTGGTTTCGGGTAACGAAGGTGGCCTTGGCATGCTCGATGCGGGCAAGCATGCGGTAGCCATCGTATTTGATTTCGTGCAACCAGTCGTCGCCTCTAGGCACTGCGGTCTTTAGTGTTGCAAGTGGCACGTCGATCTGACGCGGCATTGGCGCTCGCTTGGCACCGGGGATGGAACCGGGATTGTCTCTGGACGGGTGGTGTTTCGCCCGTTGCGGTGGTGTGAGTGCCGTGAGACCGTCGGTCATGCGATCGAAGCCGCTCGGCGCTCGGTTGGCCCGATGCTGTTCGACCCGTTCTCGCGCTGGCAGCTGGGCGCATACATCGTCATGCACCAATCGTCCGCTCGAATGCGAATTTGGCCTTCAGACTGGCTCGTCCTGACCGTAGTTTCCCTGCCTTAGTGCTGGAAGCCGACCGCTCAGTCGTGCGCCGTTGGATCGTCATCAGTTTCGAGCCGAACCCCCTGCCCGGCACGACAGAAATAGACGTAGTGGTGCCGTCGTGCTGGCTCCAGAAGAAGGACAGCGCCTCGAAACGTTCCTGCCGGCGGAGCATGTGCCCCAACCACTAGCCCTGGCGCTCGGCAACGCCCCGATGGTGGACGCGCTCGAGCAGCACGGGTCCGCTTCCGGCTTGTCCTACCAGCATCTCGCAGTCTATCAGCCTGTTCAGCGCGGCGCCCCGCCTGAGGTCCGGGCCATGAGGCCGTGACAATGATTCGCGCATTCGAACCTCCCTTGGTAGCCATCCGATGCTCGGTCGTGTGAAGGTACCGCGGAAATAACATCGTTGAAGCGGCTTTGAATTGATTGGCGTCAAGGTGGGTCCGAGAAACACTGGTTAAAAATAAGGCTCTCTAGACAGGCGTCGAGCTGAACATGCCCGGGCTCGTAAGCGTACGGGATACATCAATCCACACCTATCGTGCGAAGCGCGATTTCACGGTGACACCCGAGCCGGGACCCAGCAGCCGTGCAAGGAAAGGCAAGAGGCATCTGTTTGTCGTTCAGAAGCATTCGGCGCGTAGTCTGCACTGGGATTTTCGTTTGGAAAACGGCGGGGTGTTGTGGAGTTGGGCCGTGCCGAAGGGGCCTTCGCTCGATCCCGCCGACAAGCGTCTGGCGGTGCATGTGGAAGACCATCCACTCGATTACGCTAACTTCGAGGGCACTATCCCAGAAGGTCAGTACGGCGCAGGAACAGTGGAGATCTGGGACCACGGTACCTGGACGCCAGAGGGCGATCCGGAGAATGGAATGCGCAGCGGGGAACTAAAATTCCACCTGAAAGGACAGCGCCTAAAGGGCGGCTTCGTCTTAGTCCGCCTACGACCGCGCGACCGCGACCACAACGAGAACTGGTTGCTGATCAAGGAACGTGATGAGTTCGCCCGGGCCGGCGTCACGGCGGAGGCAATCGAGCGCGAGAGTACGCACTAAGTGAGGATGGTCTCGAAGCCTGTGACAACAATCCGTCGGTCGGATCGGGACTGCGCTGTACCACGCCTACCGGCGCGCCCGACGATCCTGCCTGGCTGTTCTACACCTCGGGGACGACAAGGCGGCCGAAGGGCGCGGTGCTCACTCACCGCAATCTGCTATTCATGAGCCAGTGCAATTACGCTAACATCGACCAGCCCGACGAACGAGATGCGCGCGTCCTTGCCGCGCCGGTGTCGCACGGCGCCGGGCTCTATGCCCTGCCCTTCCTGCTGAAGGGCGCACACCAGATCGTACTGCCGCATTTCGAGGTTGCCGCGATCCTCGCCATTTTGCAGCGTCACCCTCTGGTGTCGATGTTCGCCGCGCCGACGATGCTGACCCGGCTTGTCCTACGCCGGAGGTCGCTGCCACGGATTTGCAAAACCGGTCTGGACCGCCTTGAAGGATCAGGCGTGGGGAGTTCATGATGCTGGGGCGTCATTAGGCTATACCTCGGCAATCAACGGTCGGCTCAGCGGATTCCGACCGCCATCGACACTCCTTCTCAGGCGTTGCTCACTTTGCGCCTGCCGGATGATCGACGAGTAGGCACAATCGATTTCGTTCGGGTCGATTAGGAGGTATGCCGCCGAATTCGCAACAGCACTTTCGTTCTCCGTGCCCGCCGACCTGTCATCCAGCGAATCATAGAAGGTCCAGGGAGTGCATAGTAGGATAGCAGTAGAGCGTACGTTACCACGCTCAGATAGGGGCTGATGAATGTCAGCACAAAGGCGAGGCCGTAAAAGACCGGCATGAAAATCCAATGCCAGGAGAGTGCATGCAAACGATTTGGGTCGGCATGGGCGTTGACCAGGTGCGCACTCAATGCATGCTGCCACACAAGGTTGAAGAAAATACCAGCAGCGCCAAGTGCGGCACTGTAGATGAACGCTGCGACCTGGATGTCAGATCGTATTGCAAGGCCGTACTCGGCAAAGATTGCTGTAGTGAACGGCAGCAAGGCCGTGCAGAGCAGAAGCATGAGATTATGGAACAGCAGCACGTGGTCACTGCGCTGGATGTAGTGAAACATCGTATGGTGGTTGATCCACACCACACCCACCTGCAAAAAACTGAGCCCATAGGACAAGTACAATGGCCACTGTTGCAATAAGGCCTCGGCAAGCGAGTGGTCGTTGAGCTCATCTCTTCGTGGGACGTGCAGATCGAGGACCAGCAGAGTAATGATGATTGCGAAGACACCATCACTGAACGCCTCTACGCGTGCAGGCGAGGGGGTCTCTCGTTGATCTTGTGGTCCGGCCGAGTCTGCCATGACTCGGGGTACAGCGAGTTGACCAGCAAAGCGTTGACAGGAATCAACTTTTTGACAACGACCTATCGCAGGCTTGCCAGAACGCCAATGCGTATTGTTTCGGCAAAAGTATGTACCCCGAGGCGATCCATCGGGCGGGCGCGATGGACCTGAACCGTGCGGACGCTGATGTCCAGTTCAATGGCAATTGCCTTGCTCAGCCGGCCTGCCAGCAGGCCGCTAAGCACCTGGTACTCCCTGGGACTTAGCGTGGCAACCTGTTCGATTGCTTGAGCCACCTCCACATCCAGGCGGTAAGGTGCAGGTTGAACGAGCGCCTGGTCGATTATTTCCAGTAGCGGTTCGTCATCAAATGGCTTCACAACAAAGTCCGAGGCCCCAAGCCGCATGGCTCTCACTGTTGTTGCTACGTCGGCGTGGGCGGTCATGACTATCACCGGCGTGTGTAGGCCTAGCTTGCGGAACGCTTCCAGGACCGCCAGCCCGTCCATGCGTGGCAACTGCACGTCCAGAAGTACACAGCCTTCCGATAGCCGGGGTGCAACGGCGCGAAACGCCTCACCGGATGCATAGCTCGTGGCGGTATGTCCAGTGGCCTCGAGGAGCCCTGCAAGTGACTGACGAATGTCCGGGTCGCCATCGACGACATGAACAATCCGTTCAGGGAACATCGCCATCGAGGACGGCCACAGGCACTGTGAAGTGAAAGACAGTTCCTCCGCCGTGCTGGTCTTCAGACCAAAGACGTCCCCATGAGCTTTGACAATCGAGCGGCAGATCATCAGTCCAAGGCCCATACCGTGCTGGTTCATGGTCAAAACGATTGAGAACTAGCGGAGCGAGACACCGTATGCTTGGACGAAATGCTTGGTCCGCTGTCACCAATCGAATCCTCACCGTATTCTCCTTAAGCAATACAGCGATCAGGCTGAGGATGCGGGACTAGCTGCTCCCCTCGATCGCATTCCGACAGAGGCTGAAAAGTAATTTGCATTTATCAGGATGCGGAACCAGTACCGGCAGTAGCCCCGGTTCGAACCTCGACGAACAGATACCGGCTGCAGCATTCGCACAGTTTACGCACATTATGACGCCCATCAATGCGAGTGAGAGAGCATGCTCGGTCAGATCCCGGACATTTTCGAAATACCGCTCCGGCTCGACATCTGCCACGAAGTCTCGCGTTCGCTGCAGGACCTGGCCGGTTCGCAGCAGTACCCCTGCTGCATTGTTCAAGGCCGCGCGCGTCCAATCTAACCTGCCGCCCCCGCTTTCGAGAGAACGACGGCCCGCGCTGATATGGTTGATTGCGGTCCCCGGCTGGCCGAGCTCGTGGGCTAGGGTACCCGCTATCTGCCCATGGCACTGAACGGCCGGC
>JAMXLO010000072.1 GCA_024280945.1 Acetobacteraceae bacterium | reverse complement strand
ATCCGGCGGGCAACGTGTCGAAGCGCTTCTCTGCTGCAGGATTTCCGTTCGCGCGTTACGGCGGATCGTGTCCGCGCTGGGTGGTGCACACTGCGTTCTCGCAGCCTGGTGTGACGCAGGTGCAGGTGGCCGAACTGCCCGACGGTACAGCGTATCTCTGCTTTGCCCGTACCGTTACGCGCCCGGCGCGCGCCTGGGGCGATCCACGCCCGACGCACGTCGTGGCGATGGGCTGTAGTCTGGTTCACGCCGATGCACTGGCCTATGCGGATGGGGTGGACCTGGAGCGGGCGAAGGTCGGTATCGGCCTGTCATGCCGGCTGTGCGATCGCCCCGATTGCCGCAGCCGGGCTTTTCCGCCATTGGAGCACCGGCTGGCGCTCGATCCACAGACTGCGGGTGCCGCGCCATATCGATTTGAGACGCAACGAGGATGAGGTGGAGTCGCTGCGCGACGTAATGGCGGAATGGCACGATTTCTTCGTGCTGCTGGGCACCGCAGCGGGTACGCTGGTGGGGCTGCTGTTCGTCGCGGCGACCGTTAGTTCCGGCGTGTTCTCTTTGGAACGCCGTGCGCCGCTGCGCATGTTCCTTTCGGCAACCGTCGTACATTTCAGCAGCGTCCTGGCGGCATCGCTGATTATGCTGTTGCCGTTGACGAGTTGGCTGCTGCTGGGAGTCATCGTGCTCCTCTGTGCGCTGGTGGGTCTTGGCTATTCCGTGCTGACCGTGCGGGATGTGGTCCGCGACGGACTGATCACCAATGTCGATTGGGAGGATCGGACCTGGTATGGCGTGCTGCCATTCCTCACCTATGTTGCCGAACTCGTGACCGGCATCGCGCTAACATGCGGTATCGCGGCAGGATGCGCGGTGCTGGCCGCGTGCATGGGCCTGCTGCTGGTGGCCGGCATTCACAACGCGTGGGACATCACTGTCTGGACCATCTCGCGACGGCAGGCGTAGGCAAGGGTCTGGCCCAGAATACGACGCTTGAGCGTACCTTGGGCACAGCAGACGTTGGTGCTTCCTAAGATCGTGCCTCGGTCCTATTGTGGATAAGACGCCGGCGTACGTCGCACAAACGGTGTGGGGGTACCGCACGGATGTCGCCAAGAGGAAGCGCCGTCCGTGAAGAAGCGCTAACAGAATGGGGCTCACACATGATTGGCAACACCGAACTCCGGCACGTGGCACTGGCCATCCTCGCCGTGATCATGCCGGTGCTGGTACATCCATCCTACGCAGCCACACTCGGGCCTGTGACAGACCCGATCGGGGTCGTACGCATTCCCAAGGGCGCACCGATCCAAATCGGCGCCTATTGGGTGATGTCAGGCGCTGACACCGCGATGGGTATCGATTCAAAACGCGGTGCCGAACTGGCCTTCAAGAACATCGGCAACAAACTGCTCGGCCACCCGGTCAAGTTCACAGTCGAGGACGATCAATGTAATGCCGAAGGTGGTCAGACCGCGGCGACCAAGCTGGCGGCCAACCCGCAGATGCTGATCGTGCTGGGTGGCGCCTGTTCATCTGCCGCCACGCCGGCGGCGCCGATCCTTTGGCAACAGGGCATCACAAATATCTGCAACGCCTGCTCGGCGCCTTCGCTGACCGCACCTGATCGCGGGCCGCAATATGCCGGGTTCGGTCGAACCATCGCGAGCGACATAGACCAGGGCTCGTCCGATGCGAAATACGTCTTTACAGTGCTGAAGGCAAAGACCGTCGTTGCTGTCCACGATGGCAGCCCCTATGCGCAACAGCTCGCCGCCGTCATGGCCAAGAGCTTTGGTGGGCTGGGCGGTAAAGTCCTGTCCATAGAGGCGATCGCGCCCACCGACGTGGACATGCATCCGGTGCTCGCCAAGATCGCAGCCGAGAAGCCGGATGTGATCTACATGCCGATCTTTGTCGCCGCCGCTGCGCAGATGTTACGCCAGTCCAAGGAGATCTCCGGTCTGGAGCACACCACGCTTGTGGGCGGTGGATCGCTCGCGGCTGCACAATTCATCGAAGCATCGGGTCCGGCAGTGATCGGCTTCCACATCTGCTATCCCGACGTTTCGGTTGACACTATGGGCAAGGGCTATCCGGCCTTCGTCGAAGAATATACCAAGGCCTATGGCGAGGCACCGATCTCTGGCTACCATGCCAATGCTTTTGATGCCGCCGAGATGGCCATCAAAGCGATCCCGAAGGTGGCGAAGGCCGACAAGGAGGGCAATCTATACGTTGGCCGCCAGGCTTTACGGGACGCCGTCTTCGCCGAGAAATTCGACGGGCTGAGCGGACCGATCGCCTGCGATCCCTATGGCCAGTGTGCCAAGTTCAAGCCTGCAGTCTACGAGTTCGTCTCGGACGATCCAAAGACGTTCTCGATGGGGCAAGAACCCGAAAAAGGTCTGGCCGTAGGGCAGGTCGTATCAGGGCTTCACGAACAGCCGGCGTGGGACGTTCGCCAGGCATTCCACGCCGGTGTCGGTGATTGCGATGCTCTCGGTGATTTCCAGCCCCATCGTTTCAAGCCACAGGCCGGTCATGAAGTGGAATGTCATGCCGGGCTGCAACTCGGTCCGGTCGCCAGGCCGCAGGCTCATGGTGCGCTCGCCCCAGTCTGGTGGGTAGCTGAGGCCGATTGAATAGCCGGTGCGATTGTCCTTGACGATGCCGTACCTGCTCAGCACCGCGAAGAACGCATTGGCGATGTCCTCGCAATCATTGCCGGGCTTGGCGGCTGCAAGTCCTGCCTCGATCCCCTCGAGCGTCGCCTTTTCCGCATCGAGGAATTGCTGCGTGGGCTTGCCAAGAAACACGGTGCGCGACAGGGGACAATGATATCGCTTGTAGCATCCAGCCAATTCAAAGAACGTCCCTTCACCCGAACGCAAGGGCCGATCGTCCCATGTCAGGTGCGGAGCGGAGGCTTCCGCCCCGGAAGCCACGAGCGGCACGACTGCAGGATAATCGCCGCCAAAGCCGTCCACACCACGGATGCCGGCATCGTAGATCTCTGCGACAAGATCGCACTTGCGCATACCCGGCGCGACCTTGTCGACGATGCGCTGATGCATCGCCGTCACGATCCGACCGGCACAGCGCATGTAATCGAGTTCCACAGGGCTCTTGATCGCGCGTTGCCAATTCACCAGCGAGAGTGAGTCGACAAATCGCGCATGGGGCAGATGCGCGACGAGAGATGCGTAGGCGGCTGCGGTGAACCAGTAGTTATCCATTTCCACGCCAATGGTCCTGCGCTCCCAGCCGCGGTTCTTGATAAGCTCCGACAGGAGGTCCATCGGATGACGCTCGTCCGACTGGACGTAGTGATCGGGGTAACCCACGATGTTGTCCTGTTGCAGCCAGGTGGTGCGCTTGGCGCCGTTTGCGTCCTGGCCGCGGCCATACCAGATCGGCTCGCCCTCGGCTGGCAGCAGCACGCATTGATGTACGTAGAATGACCAGCCATCATAGCCGGTCAGCCAGTGCATGTTCGATGGGTCTGTCACGATCATCAGCTCGATGCCCGCACGTGCCATGGCGGAGCGCGTCTTGGAAAGGCGGGCGTCGTATTCTGAGCGGCTGAAATTGAGTGAGGACGCTGTCACGCAACCCTCCGCGGTACGGGTGACTGTCAGGAGAGACCGATAACCGACCCCTAGTCCCAGCGGTTGGCGTTCTTCGGGAAACCCGGGCGCTGTACCCGTACCACACAAAAGCGTTGGCCGGTCGGTGCCTGCATCACCACCCAGCGCTCCAGGCGTTTCACCACCTCGGCACCCAGCTTCGCCAGACGCTCCACCTCGGCGGGAATATCGTCGGTTTCGATGTCGATGTGGACACGACTCTCGTGATCTACGCTCTGGATCTCCACGATGGGTTCGTCGGGTGGGGTCTCCAGCATGCGGTAATTGCCACGGCTGCTCGGATGGTTGGGGTCCACGGGCCGACCGAGCGCATCGGCCCAAAAACGCGCGGCTCTATCAATATCAGAGGTCTTGCAGTCGATCAGCACAGCGCATAGGCGGGAATGGTGCATGCCGGTGCCTCTCATGCGATCGCGTTGATCCGCCATCAGAGGACGCCACTGACGTTGAGTCAAACGCGATCCCGCAACTCGGTACCGCGAGGCTCCGTTCACAACGTGCTCGACCTGATCATCGGCACCTATTGCAGCGCTGCACGATGGCCGGGACTTCGAAGCGATGCGCGCGCATCTCGGACCTCTAGTCCCATAACGCGGAAGCTTATCACCTCGACACGTGCCGGCTATGCTCCGTGCAGCACGCGGAGGAGACGCCATGAAGATTACCCGGACCGAGACTGCCATCCTGCGTATTCCGGAGGATGATCCGCTTGCGGACATGCCGGAAGAGGCCGGCCGGCTGCGCCCCATCGTCACAGTGCGTATCCAGACCGACAACGGTCTGGAAGGCATCGGCATCACGCTGTATGGCGGCGCGCTCACCGGCACACTGCGCCATGCGATCGATGAGTTGGGTGCGCTGCTGATCGGCGAGGATCCGCTGCGCATCGAGGCGATCCTGCGCAAGCTGCGCGCCGCCGCGGGCGACAACTGCGGGTCCGGCATTTACACGCTGGCGCAGTCGGCGATCGACGTTGCGTTGTGGGACATCAAAGGCAAGGCGCTGGAACAGCCGCTGTGGCAGCTGCTCGGTGGAGCGCGTGACCGGGTCAACACCTACGCGTCCGGCTCGCTGCGTCGCGGCCTGACCGACGCGCAGGCCGCCACCGCCGCGCGTCGGCTGGTGGACAAGGGCTTCGTCGAGATGAAGACGCAGATGGCGCTGCCCGGCAATCCGTCGCCCGCCGAAGAAGTGCGCCGCGCGCGCGTGGTGCGCGACGCGATCGGCCCCGATATCAAGCTGATGTGCGACATCAATCAGCGTTGGCGCGTCGAGCAGGCGATCGATATCGGTCATCGCGTCGCCGATGTAGGGCTGTTCTGGCTGGAGGACGTCACCACGCACGATGACTATGAGGGACTGGCGCGGGTGAATGACGCGCTGTCCACGCCCATTGCCGGTGGCGAGTATGTCTGGGGCATCGTGCCGTTCCGGCACATGATCGAGGCACGGTCGGTCGATTACGTGATGATCGACCTGTGCCGTGTCGGCGGCGTCACGCAGTGGATGAAGGTCGCCGGCATGGCCGAGGCGTTCAACCTGCCGGTGGTGAGCCACGTCGTACCGGAAATGCACCTGCATCTGATCGCCGCGGTGCCGAACGGGCTGACCGTGGAATACATGCCGTGGATGCTCAAGCTGTACGAAGAGACTCCGGTGATCGACAGGGGCCAGCTGATCCTGCCGGCCAAACCGGGCCTCGGGCTGAAGTTCGATGAAAGGGTGGTGGCGAAATATCGCGTAAGCTGACTCCGCAAGACCTGCGTGCGGTAAGGCTGGACCGTCGCCGCCTTACCGTACCACGTCATTGCCCCGGATAATGTCGAGCGATGTGATGACCCCGAGATCCAGTGCAGTCTTTGGGATCGGCTCGCAATCGAACCATGTCTGCGCCGGCGGCGTCGGTCCCGCGCACATGAACGTGGACACGCCGTGGTGCTGCACCATGCCGGGATGAAAGAAGCGGATCATCCCGGCACCCACGGGGATGTTGATCCAGCGCTCCACCAGGGCGGGGTCTGCCTTGCCGTCCGAATAGCGAATGATCCAGCCGTACAACCCGTACTTCGATACGAGGTCGGGGAGCAATTTGCCTGCACGGTCGTAGTGGCCGTGGGAGCCGACAGTGGTGCGCTCCATCGGAAAATCGTCGGTGAACAGGCGCACCAAGCCGCCGAGAAACATGCGCGAGCACGACGAATAGCAGTAACCGGAAACCGCGGTCCGCAAGCGTCCCATACGGAACAGTTCGCCCGTCCGGTAGCCGGTCGGCGCGTCGCCACCTGGGGAATTGTGCAAGATCACGGTGGTGACCTGAGGCGACGCCGCAAGCGCACCGCGGATCTTGTCGAGATCGCCTTTCACCACCGGTCCAGAAAGGATGAGTTGGTCACCCAGGACTTTGGCGTCCATCGCTTCCCCGGCGGACGCCAGGACGATTGACAGCGCCGTCACCAGATACGCCAATTTCATCCGCTGCATGTTCCACATACGACTGACCTGATCCCAGCTTCGCGTTAACCTGATGCGGATGAAGCGCCTGCCCCTTGCCATCATTGCCATTGCCGTCGTGGGCGGTATCGGTTGGCTCGTTGCGCAGCGCATCACCGCGGTCACTCCGCCAGGCACACTCTACGGCAACGTGGAGATCCGCCAGGTCGATCTGTCGTTCAACGCAGAGGGCATCGTGGTCGCGATGCCGAAGCGAGAGGGCGATCGGGTCCGGCAGGGCGAATCGATCGCAGAATTGGACCCCGCCACCTATCAGAGCGCCTACGACCTCGCCATTGCCCGCAGGGACGCCGCCAAGGCGCGGCTCGATGTGCTGCTTGCCGGTACGCGGACGGAGCAGATCGACCAGGCGCGCGCCAACGTCGCCGCGGCGCAGGCCTCGCTCGCCAATGCCGAAGTGACGTACGAGCGCCAGCAGGGGCTGGCCGCCCGCAATGCCTCGACCAAACAGCTGCTCGACGACGCGCGGATGGCGCTCGACGCGGGCCGGGCGAAACTGGACCAGATGCAGGCGGCACTCACCGAGGCGGTCAACGGTCCCAGGCCCGAGGACATCGCCGCCGGCCGCGCGCAGTTGCGTGCTGCCGAAGCGACCGTCCAGCTCGCAGCGACGCAACTCGCTCGCACCAAGCTGATGGCGCCGGCCAATGGCATGATCATGACGCGGGTGATCGAGCCCGGCACTGTGGTGCTGCCGGCCGCCAATGTCTATTCGATGGCGCTCGACGACGAGGTCTGGGTGCGTGCCTTCGCCCCCGAGCCGCTGTTGCCGCGGCTCGTTCCCGGCACCGAGGTCGCGATGACGACTGACGGCAGCAGCAAGTCGTACCGCGGCAGCATCGGCTATGTGTCGCCGGCCGCCGAGTTCACGCCGAAGACAGTAGAGACGCCTGAGCTGCGCACGCAACTCGTCTATCGCCTGCGGATCCGGGTCGAAGATCCCGACGCGGCCATCCGTCAGGGAATGCCTGTGACGATCCGCCTGCCCAACACGCCATGACCGAGCCGGTCGTTGTCATCGACGCCGTGCGGTACGTGTTTCCTGGTCCGCATGTTGCGCTGGATAGCCTGTCCGCCACGATCCAGCCTGGCGTGATCACCGGCCTGGTGGGGCCCGATGGCGCGGGCAAGACCACGCTCATTCGGCTGATCGCCGGCCTGTTGCGGCCTGAACAGGGGCGCATCGTCGTTCTCGGTCATGACATGGCAACCGATGCAGCGGCGGCACATCGGGCGATCGGCTACATGCCGCAGCGCTTCGGGCTGTACGAGGACCTGAGCGTTGCGGAGAATCTCGACCTGTTTGCCGATCTCCACG
>JAMXLO010000071.1 GCA_024280945.1 Acetobacteraceae bacterium | reverse complement strand
CCCGCCGAGGCCGCTTTGTTAGCCCGAATTGTACCCTTGCTGGTACGCCGCGGATGGTATGCGCTTGAGCGCCGACCGGGCAAGGTTTAGGGGGTCCCCACCACTGGCGCCGGCGCTGAACAACGGGCTGGCCCCTCGGCGGTCACGAAGCCTTCGCGCTGCCAGCACTCGAGCACCGCAAGCGTGGTCGCCCATGGTTCACCGCTCGCGCTGTAATGCCGGCGCCCGTGCGCGATCGCTACCTCGACGAGGGCGGCCAGCAGCTCGGCCGTCGCCTGTCTGTCACTCGTCGTCGTCATTGCGGCATGGGTCGCTTAGGGTCGACTGCGCCGAAATCGGCACAGACGAAATCCGACACGGCCACTTCGCTATTAGTCTCATGTCGCAAACGGAAGGTTTTGCATCGTGGTTCTGCTCGCTAGCACTCGCACTTGAATTATCGCCACCAGATCGAACGGATCAGTCGTAGGACGCAATAGCCAATCCGTTTCGACGCTTACTTTCCTGACGAGAGCGTCATCCTGTAGAAGGCAATGGATCGGGTCGTTATCGACCCGTGTGTCGATCTTGGCTTGTTGGGCCTCTACCGTGCTGGGCATCCGCAGAGCGTCTAAGAGCGTCTTCAAACGGTTATCGATGTCCCCTCCTTCACCCAGTAGTTGTCCAGGCGACTGGCGTCGAAGTAGAGTGACGGTAAGCTCGCAGGCCAAATCATTTCTCTGCGTGATAAGGGGGGCGAAGAGCACGTTGTTGGTTCGCTCCAAGATAGGGATGCCGCGCCCACCTGGTCCGCGGTCCTTCTCTCGAAGAAACCAAGTCGCCATTTCGGAGAGGGGCTTACATTCCCAAAGCCCTTTCAACTGAGGATGGAGCGCCATCCTTATTGCGTGAATGTCTGTGACATTGATGCGTTTCCTTGGCGGAATAGGACCCTCGTAGAGTAGACGAAACTGCATGTACTTCCCCCTACAGGAAGGCTCTCTCTGCTGCTGCCAGCTCGGCACCATCGTCAGCGCTCGGAAACAGATGACCGTAGCGATCCGCGATCATCTGAATTGACGCATGACCGAGCCGGGCTTGCACCACTTTGAGCGGCAATTCGAGACCGCCGTCGACACGGCGATTGATGCACCACGACGCGTAGAAGTGCCGCAGCGCATGCAGGCCGCCATACTTGGCACGGCCGCGCGCATTGACGACACCGGCCGCAACCTGCGCCGGATGGAAGCCACGCTCGACGATGATGTTCCTGTGATCGATGCCGCCCTTGCTGTTGGGGAAGGCGAGGCCGAGTTCGCCATTGGCAGGCGGCACCACGTCATCCTCGCTGGTGCGCCGCGGGCGCCAGAGAGGGCCCGGAGGGAACAGCCCGAACGGCGCACCGGTGCTCGCCCAGCCGATCGCCTGCGCCAGCAGCCTCACAGCGCGGCGGTACTTCAGGATCTCGCCGGCGAGGGCGTGCAGCGTCGCTTCGGGGTCTCCGGCGTCGAACTCGGTGATAACCATCACACGTTGCCGCCGGTCTTCTTCATCGCGTTGCCGACGGTGCTCTGCCCACCGCTCTGCTGGGTGCTTCCTGGCCATCGATGATTTCCCTAACCGTAGTCCGTCGTCCAAAGTGCATCCAAGCCAGATCAGACCCTCGACCAAGCGTTCGGATTACCCGAGGTGCTGGTAGCGATCAGCACCTCGCGTCTGTCTTGCAAGAGGGCCGGGAAAAACGGGAACATATGCCGGTTTGGGGTTCATCTGGAGAATCTCGGATTCGATCAACTGAAACGGCGCGAGTTCATCACCCTGGTTGGAGGCGCGGCTGCGACGTGGCCGCTCGCGGCGCACGCGCAGCAGGGCGAGCGCATGCGGCGCGTCGCATTCTTGCATCCATACGCCGAGAATGATCCCGAAGTGCTGGCCCGGGTCGTTGCATTTCGCCAAGGTATCGAGGTTGTCGTTAACCAAGGGACTGGCACGCCTTGTGATGCCATCTTGGCTAATCTAGCCATTCCCAATCCCGTGCCGCCGCCACATGGCGTGCCCTATGATGTGGCGCAGACTGGGGTCATCGTGCAACAGACTGGGCGGGTGTGGGATTATAGCAATGATCCGGGGCCGCGTCCCAGCTTCCCGAATAACATCAGTCACCACACCTTTTTCTCGCCCACATTAAGCGCTGTGGTGGGCTATTCGATCTTTTTGCCAGACCAGTATTTTGCCAATCCAACGCAACAGTTTCCGCTGGTCTTTTATCTTGAGGGCCAAGGATACGGCGGTGGGGCCAATGAGCTTGGCTTCTGGGATGATTTGCCGGTAGCAGTCGCTGCTGCCACGTATTCGCAGCAAGTGCAGCCGGTCATCGTAGGCTGTCCAAATCCACTGGCGAACAGCAAGTACTTGGATGCGGCGGCAGGGTCGTCGATGTTTGGCGTGGTCATGTTCGAGACCTACTTTATCAATGAGCTGTTGCCCCTCATTGAATGCACCTACCGAACCATAGGCACCCGTGACGGTCGAGCTATCACGGGCTTTTCCGGCGGAGGGCAAGGAAGTCTGCGTCACATCTTCAAATATCCCAATCTGTTCCGCGCCGTCGTCACGACTGCTGCGGCAATAGATGATAGTGAGGCCAACTGGCAGACCGAAGAACCGCAACTTGTTGCCGCCATGTTCAATGGCGACGGTCATGCCTTTGATCAGCAGCTAGCTCATTCGGTGTTGATACAAAATCAGGACGCGATTAGAGCCAATCCACCAAAAATACGAATGTACTGCGGAACTGCCGATCCGCTATTCCCGTTTAACCAAGCCATGGATCAGCAGCTTACAGGGTTGGGCATACCCCACGATGCCTTAATTCCCGTATCCGGCGCTGGGCATACGACGTTTTTCGATATGTTCGGCAACGACATCTTCAACTTCCTGCTAACCTAGGAACATCCATATGCGCACTATTCCGCTTCTTGGTCTATTGTTGGGAGCGGCGACTGCGGCTTTCGCGCAGCAACACTTCCAACCGAGCGATAGCCCTTAAGCCACCCGCGCTGCCAACGCCGCTACTCGACCGCCTCGATCGCGCTCTGTGCAAGCTCGACCCGCTGCTGGCCGCCGAGCAAATTTAGCAGCACCAGCACCCTCTCGTGCGGCCGCAAGACCGCGAGCATCCCAATCTGCGCGCTCAGCGGACCGCTCACCACCCGCACCCGCGTGCCAGGCGCCAGCCCGCGCGGCTTCGGCAGCTCGACAAAGCCATTACGCTCGCGCGACTTAATCTCGGCGATAACGGCATCGGAGACGTGCGCCGGTACTTCACCATCCATCACCAGACGCCGCACACCCGCTGACCATCGCGCGTCCCACCAACCGCGAACCACCCACACGAATAGATAGCCCGGAAACAACGGCGGCGTGGCTATGATCTTGCGGCCGTGACTGCGACGGTGCTCACGCAGCAACGGCTGATAGATTTTGTAGCCGGCTAACGTGAGGCAGTGCCACGCCAGCTGGTCGCGGTACGGCTCGACTTGGGCACAGCACCAATACATGGCACGCCCCTATCGCGCATGTCGACGATGGCGGACATGGCGGAGATCGCCGCTGTACTCGATCGGCGGCGCGGCCTTGAGCTTGCTGGAATGGAAGAATTCCTGCTCGATGTCCCAATGCGCCCCTCTGTCACTGGGTGGATCGAAAAAGGCACGCTGGAGAGACGCCACCGCGCGATAGACGGCACCCTCGCCCCAACACGG
>JAMXLO010000070.1 GCA_024280945.1 Acetobacteraceae bacterium | reverse complement strand
GCCATCTGTTGGAACGGCGTATCCCGACCGAGCAGGCCACCAAGCTCGCCGAGAAGCTCGCCACCGGGACATGGACCCATGACTATCCAATCGCACCGGAAGAGGCCCGAACATTCGGGCTGGCCGTCAGTACCGACATGCCGGCCATTGTGCTCGAACTGATGACCCTTTATCCGCAGCCGGTGCATTCCCAGTCGGGCGGGGTCGAGTACCTGCCTGTTCCTCGTCAGAAACAGGTCTCCCGCTAGATCATTCTGGCTGCACGACTATCCCGTTATCTACCTTGGTAATACCCGGGAAGTTCCAGACCACTCGCTCCGCCTCGTCGCGCTCGGTCCCGGACCGCGCGACTCCGCGCAGACGAACCTCGCTGCCGGCAAGTTCGACCGTGATCCGGTTAGCATCGATGCTTGCGTTGCGCTTGAATGCTTCGACGATGTTGCGCAACACCTCGGCGGGAATGGTCGCCGGTCTCAGATGCATCAGGTTGCTGACACCGACGACACCGCTCTGCCGGTACGCCGTCCATTTCGCCTCGTCACGCTCGTAGTGCCAATCAACCTCCCCCTCCAGGGTCACCCATCCGTCCCTCACCGTCACCTGGATTTCACGCGCCGCATCGGGCAAATCGTGATGAAGCGCCCCGACCACGTCGGTGGCGATGGCGGAATCTGGCCGCTGATGCAGAAGTGGCAATCGGACTTCGATGTCGTTGGCGATGGCAACGACGCCGGCAACGCGCTTTGCTGCGGCCTCCGCCGCCGCCTTCTTGCGATGGCTGCGAACAAAGCCCGTCAGCATGGCGATCCCGTCCTTCACCGTCACCGTAACGTCGTTTGATCGCACTCTCGGATCGCTTCGCAACTCGATCTCGAGATCGCGCTTGATGTCCTGGTCGGGTCTCATCGAGAAGTTCTCTCCCCGCAGTCGATGTCACCTGGCGACATCTGCATCCGCATCGTCTTACGCAGCTTCTGGAATGCACGGACCTCGATCTGGCGGACCCGTTCGGCCGAAATCCCGTAACGGTGTGCCAAGTCCTGGAGCTTCGTCGGTTCTTCCTTCAGCCGCCGTTCGATCAGGATCTGCCGGTGGCGCGGATCGAGGGAGCGAAGGGCGCCCGGCAACATCGCCCTCTGTACGGCCACCTCCTCCGCTTCACCGAGTACACCTTCCAGATCGTCTGGATCGACCAGGCATTCCTCCCAGGTCAGCCGGCGATCCAGTGACACCGGTGAGGCCAGACTTCGGTCTCGCCCCTTGAGCCAGGAGCGCATGCTCACGACTGCCGGAGGGGAAACTCCAAGAGCACTGGCGATCCTGGTGGCATGTTCCGGCTGTAGTTCACTGGTGTGTGTGATCTGTAGCTTGCTCTCCAGCCGACGCAGATTGAAAAAGATCCTCTTGTGCGCCAGCGTGGTGCTAACCTTCACGAGCGACCAATTCTTTAGGACATATGCCTGGACTGCTGCTCGCACCCACCATCTCGCATAGGATGCAAATCGGAAGCCCAGATCCGGGTCGAATCGCTTTACCGCCTCCATCAGGCCGATGTTACCCTCACTGATCAGATCGCCGAGGGAAAGGCCATAGTTGCGATAGCGCAGAGCTATCTTGGCGGCCAGCCGGAGATGCGATGCGACTATCAGGGCGGCGGCATCATTATCCTGCTTTATGCGCCATCGTCGCGACAGCTCCAATTCTTCATGTGCGCTGAGCATGGGCACTTTGTGGATGCGGTGGAGATAGGAGTGGAGCCCGTCGCCATCGCTGCCGCCGGTCGCTCTATTGAAAGCTGTCATGACCAAACCTCGCGGATTGAGTCACGCCGCATCTGGCGTAATGCACCTGTGGGAAAGGTAGGGAACTCAGCCTGTTTGCGCCTTGATGGCGGTCAAGATCGCGTCGCGCTGTGATTTCACCCACTCGGTGATGCGGCGTGTGTCCAACGCTCGGGACATGTGCGCGATCCGCCGTCCGCGAACGAAGAGCATGACGGTCGGAATGCTGCGTATGGCAAACCTGGCCACAAGCTGCTGCGCCTCGTCGGCATTTCAGTAGCCGGAAGTCTGGTTCCAGCTCCGCTGCGGCGCGCTCGTAGGCAGGTGCCATGGCCAGACATGGTTGGCACCAGGGGGTCCAGAAATCCACCAGAACGGGAATGTCATTGCGGGCTATATGCCGCTCGCACGTGGCCTTGTCAGCCGCAACCGAATTGCCCTCGAACAGCAACAGATGGCATTTGCCGCACTTCGCCTGCAACGCCGGTTGCGACGGCGGGATGCGATTCACCGCTGCATGACGGGCAGACAACGTGACGGGCCGGATCAGGCATTATGCTGCGGCATTGGCGACGGCTGCCCGCTGCAGCGCCGCGATCAGTGACCTATAGTCCCACCCGCCGTCGTGCCGGATGCCGTTGATGAAGAACGTGGGCGTGCCGTTCACACCGCTGCGCACGCCGCTCATGAAGTCTTCGGTGATCCTTGGAAGATGCACATGTCCGGCAACCTCGCTGTCGAACTGGTCGATATCGAGGCCGAGTACCGAAGAGTACGCCAGCAACGACGGTCCATCGAGGCGCTGCTGGTTGGCAAATAGCGTGTCGTGCATGTCCCAAAACCTGTGCTGGCTGCCGGCTGCCTCCGCTGCTTCCGCTGCAAGCTCAGCATGAGGATGCACAGTTGTCATTGGAAAGTGACGGAACACGAAGCGAACGGCTTCACCGACCTGACCCATGATCGTCTGCACGATCGCGTGGGCCGCGCCGCAATGGGGGCATTCGTAGTCGCCGTACTCCACCAGTGTCACCAACGCGTCTACTGTGCCGCGGATGTGATCTCTGGCCGGTGAAACAGGCGCGGTCAGTTTGGAATGCCAAATCGGGCCGCTCATGGGGTGGTTTCCTCTCAGCCTACCGGACGCCGCAGACTACAGGCTGCGACACCATCATGCCTTGATGACCGTCAACATAAGTGACAGTGCTGATCGACCAATACGGCTTGTGTCTCGAGAGGAACTGGCAGAAGCTGATCAGAGGAGGTAGCCCACACCGGCGAACCTCCTCGCCGAGACTGTGCTTCCTCAGCCACTGTACGCGCCTCTTGC
>JAMXLO010000069.1 GCA_024280945.1 Acetobacteraceae bacterium | reverse complement strand
CATCCCGAGGCTGGCGCCTCAACGATCCGTGGACATACAAGTACCTGGAACTGGCCCAAAAGCTTGGGATCAAGAACATCCACGTCCACAAGGGACCGACGGTTTATCCGCTGAGCCTGGATGCATTCGATGTCCGCGACGTCGATTATGCGGCCACCGATTTCCCCGAGCTCAACTTCATTATCGAGCACGTGGGGCTGCCGCGCCTGGACGATTTCTGCTGGATTGCTGCACAGGAACCGAACGTGTATGCCGGGCTATCGGTTGCAGCCGCTTTCGTTCATCTGCGTCCGCGGTACTTCGGCGAAATCCTCGGCAATCTGCTCTTCTGGCTTGGCCCGGATCGAATCTGCTTTGGCAGGGACTATGCGATCTGGACCCCGAAATGGATCATCGAGAAGTTCATGGCATATGAATTTCCGGATGATCTGAAGCAGGAATACCATGCCGATCTTACGCCAGATCTGAAGCGCAAGATACTGGGTGAAAACGCGGCGCGGCTTTATGGCATCGACATACAGGCCCAAACGAAGAAGCTCAGACAGGACAAGATTGGCATAGCAGCTGCCTAAACTGTCAGCAATCGAGGCCGCGGCGCGGCGAGGTCATTGCCTCGCGCCCGAAACCCGGCCGCGCACCGTGATTATGAGTGAGTGGGTCGAAGCATTCTCGAACAGAATGCAATTACCCTATCGCAAGTCTGCGACTTCATCACTCTAAACTTGACAAGCGCATTTTGTGCGAAGCAACCTCCGCAGCAGGGGGGAGATCTGGGAGAAACGGCAGCTCAAGTCAGGCAAGCTGGACGCCTGACTGAATGCGTGCTGCCGCACGCTGGTCCCTCGAAAAGCAGAATACAGTAACAGGAGGGATACATGACGACAGTCGATGATGCCAAGCTGCATCAACTCATTGGCCAAATGCTGAATGACCTTGGCGGCGCGGCCAGTGTCGCGATGGTCCGGATGGGTGACGCACTGGGTCTCTACAAGACGCTCCACGAAAAGGGCAGCATGACGTGCGACGAGCTTGCGGCAGCCGCGAATGTACATCCGCGATACCTGCGTGAGTGGCTGTCACAACAAACAGCATCGAGCTACCTGACCTATGACTCGGCGTCCCAGAAATTCACCTTGCCTCCCGAACAGGCGATGATGTTTGCCATCGAGGATAGCCCAGTCGCCATGATGGGCGCGTTCGATGGTGTTGTTGCGTGGCAAGAGGTCCAGCCAAGAGTCCAGGAAGCATTCAAGAATGGCGGCGGGGTTGCATGGGGCGACCATGGACCATGCCTGTTCTGCTCGACGGCGCGGTTCTTTCGTCCCGGCTATCTCCACAACCTGGTCCAAAACTGGCTGCCAGCCCTCGATGGCGTGGAGGCCAAGTTGCGCGATGGCGCCAAGGTGGCTGATGTGGGCTGTGGCCATGGCTGGTCAACCGTATTCATGGCTCAGGCTTTCCCGCGATCGCACTTCATCGGCTACGACTTCCATCCAGGGTCAATTGAGCAGGCAAAGGCGCACGCACGGGAACACAACGTCAGCAACGTTGAGTTCCATGTTGGCACTGCCCAACAATATCCCGGCAACGAATTCGACCTCGTGGCCTTTTTCGACTGCCTGCACGATATGGGCGATCCGGCCGGCGCCGCTGCCCACGTCAAACAGTCGCTGAAGCCGGATGGCACCTGGATGATCGTCGAGCCAATGGCGGGTGACCGGATGGAGGACAACATGAACCCCATCGGTCGGATCTACTATGCCGCCTCTACGCTCGTTTGCGTTCCGACATCGCTCGCCCAGGAGGTAGGCGCTGCCCTTGGCGCACAAGCCGGCGAAGCGAAGCTCCGGGAAGTCATCACCGCAGGCGGCTTCAGCAGGGTTCGGCGTGCAACGGAAACTCCGTTCAACATGGTCCTGGAGGCCCGCGCTTAGCCTCTGCCAAGTAGGGCCGGAACCGATCGTGTTCCGGCCTCGGCTAGGCTATGCCGCACAGCCTGCCGTCGCCGCCAACCGGGCCGAATCTGAAGGGTTCCGATGATTCGACGAAAGAAGGGGGTGCCAAATGTCCGAGTTCATTCTGTCCGAGAGTTTGATAGGCAACTGCGCCCAGCGGGCGGCTGCATACGACCAGGAGAATCGGTTCTTCTTCGAGGATCTGGAGGAGTTGCGGGCAGCGAAGTACCTCCTGGCCGTGGTGCCGCGGGAATTCGGCGGTTTGGGTTTGACTCTCGGCCAGATATGTCAGGAGCAACGCCGGTTGGCGCGGCGATCTGCTCCGACAGCCCTGGCGTTAAACATGCATCTTGGCGCCACTGGTCACGCCGCCGACCTGTGGCGCAAAGGCAATGCGTCATTGGCCTGGATGCTGGAGGAGGCTGCACAAGGCGCGATCTTTGCCTACGGCTATTCGGAGTCTGGCAACGACCTGGAAGGTTTGTACGCCGCGACACGCGCCGAGCGCGTGGATGGCGGTTGGCGATTCTATGGGCGCCGGCATTTCGGCAGTTTGTCGCCAGTCTGGAACTGGCTTAACACCTACGGTGTGGATACGAGCGATCCGAATGACCCGAAAATGGTCTTTGCGGTGGTCGCGCGGGACTCGCCAGGTTATCGGATTGTCGAGAACTGGGACACGCTTGGCATGCGGGCGACGCAAAGCCATGACACGATCCTGGAAGGCGTGTTTGTTCCAGATCGCTATGTGCAACGGATCGGCAAGCCAGGTTTTGCCGGTGCCGACGAATACATCCTGACGCTCTTCGCTTGGTTCGAGCCTCTGTTCGCGAACATCTATGTCGGCTTGGCGGAGCGTGCGCATGATCTGGCAATCCAACGGGTGAAGCAGAAGACTTCCGTCGCAATGGGTCGATCGATGGCCTACCACCCAGAGGTACAGCATATCGTGGCGCGCATCTTCTACGAGCTGGAGGCAATGATCCCGCAGGTTGACCGGATCACAGACGATTGGATGAACAATCGGGATCACGGCGAACTCTGGCCGGCAAAACTGGTTGCGGCGAAACATCGCTGTGTCGAGGGGGCATTCAAAGTGGCCGACCTGTCGCTGGAGGTCTCGGGTGGGCGGGGCATGTTCCGGGGAGACGAACTCGAGCGGCTCTATCGGGATGCCCGCTGTGGCCGGTTCCATCCGGCAAACCCGATGGTGGTCCATGAGGTAATGGGCAAGTGCGCTCTCGGCGTATTGGCGGATGATGGACCGCGCTGGGGCTGACTTAGGAGGAAAGCATGATGCTTCATGCCTGTGTTGTGGCGGCCGGCCTGCTCGCATGTGCCATCGGGTCCTCGCTGGCGCAGCAGCCGACCAACGGTTCTTATTCCTTCGGTCCCGATCAGACCATCGTCGACATTGGCAAGCTGGACTGGGCGCCGCTGAAACTCGAAGGCCTGCCAGAGGGCATTGAGATCGCGACCCTGCGTGGCGATCTCACGAAAGGCGGAGGGGAGATCCTGCTGCGGACGCCTCCCGGATACGTCGTCCCCAACCACAGCCACACCAGCGATGAACTGTATCTTTGGTTGAAAGGCCCGTTCACCTACATCGCTGCCGATGGCACGCGGCAACAGATGAATGCACCTGCCTATATCAGCCTACCTGGACAGACACCGCACGCATTGGAGTGTGGTCGCGAGCAGTGCGTGTTCTACCTTCGCTATGGGCGTCCCTTCGATCTGCAGGTGCATTCGATGCCGCCACACAAATAGACTGGGTAAGCTTACGTCTGGAGCAGGAGGTCAGCGGATGCACTGGATAGTGACAATTTGCTTCGCCAGCTTTTTCCTTCTCGCGGCTCTCTGGATCGTGTTCAGAGTTGCCGTGGAAAAATTGTCGCGCATCTCGCTCCAATATCCATGCCTGCCGCGGCGTGACTCGCTGATGCCTTCTCGAGCACCTGTTTCCCGCCGAGAGGCACGCCGTCGAGCTTGGGAGCGGGCCAGGACCATGCAGGAATTGCGTGACCTGGCGAGACCGCAGTAGGACCCCCGACGCGAGCTACGCCCCTAACCGCTCGCGTGCCAGATCCGCACCGGCGCCCAGCGCCGCCAGCTTGGCCTCAGCCACGCCCCGCCGCATCGGTGCCATGCCGCAGTTGGTGCAGGGAAATACGCGTTCTGCCGGCACGAAAGCCAGTACCTGCGCGATCAGGTCGGCAACCTCTTCTGCTGTCTCCACGCGGTCGGTTGCGACGTCGATCACGCCGACCAGCAGATCCTTGCCCGGCAGCAATTCCATCAGCGCCATCGGCACATGTGAATTGCGACATTCGAGCGAGACCTGATCGATGCGGCTGTCCGCCAGTACAGGAAACGTCTGTTCGTACTGGCGCCATTCGCCGCCGAGCGTGCCCTTCCAGTCGATATTCGCCTGAATGCCGTAACCGTAGCAGATATGCACGGCAGTCGTGCAGCTGAGGCCTTCCGCGGCACCCTCCAGCGCCGCTACACCCCATTCCCGCACCGCATCCATGTAAACATTGAATGCCGGCTCATCGAATTGGATGATATCAATGCCATCCGCCTCCAGCGCACGCGCCTCCTGGTTCAGCAACTCGGCGAAAGCCATGGCCAGCGTCGCACGATCGCCATAGTGCGTATCGGCGATGGTATCCACGATAGTCATTGGCCCTGGCAGCGTGAATTTCAGCTTGCGGGTCGTGTGGGCGCGCGCGAGCCGCGCCTCGGCAGCGTGCACCCGCCCGCGCAGGCGAAGCGGTCCGGTGACCGTCGGCACCATCGCCTTGTAGCGGTCGGCTCGTATGCCGATCTCGATGCGCCGATCGAAGTCGATGCCCTCGATGTTCTCCAGGAAGCCGTGCACGAAGTGCTGGCGCGACTGCTCGCCGTCGGTCACGATGTCGATGCCGCAATCCTCCTGCAGTTTGATCGCGAGCAGGGTCGCATCCCGCTTTGCCGCGGCAAGCTCATCGCCGGCTAGTTTCCATGCCGGCCAAAGCCTGTTCGGCTCGGCGAGCCACGAAGGCTTCGGCAGGCTGCCGGCAATGCTGGTCTCGAACATCATTCGACGGGTGACTCAGGCGTGCGGAACAGCAATGGGAAGGCACTGTGGACATGGGGCGCAGTCACCGGCGGGGCGCCGAGATGCAGGAAGGAACGGTTCAACTCCGCAAGGCTGCGCGCACCGGCCAAAGCCATCGCGACCATCACCTCCTGCTCCAGGATCTCCAGGAGCCTTTGTACGCCGCGGTCGCCCTCGGCCGCCAGCGCGTAGCAATACAGTCGCCCCACCGCGATGGCATCGGCACCCAGGGCGATCGCCTTCACCACGTCGGTACCACGCGAGATGCTGCCATCGATCATCACGCGCGCCCGACCGTGCACCGCGTCCATCACCTCAGGCAATACGTCCATCGCGCCACGCCCATGATCGAGCTGCCGCCCGCCGTGGTTCGACACATACACCACGTCCACCCCATGCTCGCAGGCAATCGCCGCGTCCTCGGCCGTGGCGATGCCCTTCAGGATCAGCGGGATGCGGTGCTTGTCCCTGAAGCGCTTCACATTGTCCCAGGAGAAGCTGGCCTGGAAGTTGTGCCCGGTCGCCGCCGTGCGCCACGGCTTGACGAAGCGTGCTGCAATGTCGCGTTCGCGCCGCGAATAGGCGGCGGTATCGACTGTGATGCAGAACGCGTCGTAGCCTGCATCCACCGCACGACGAACCACATCATCGACCCAAGCGTCATCGCCGCGCACATACAGCTGGAAGATCTTCGGCCCCGCGACAGCCTCGGCAGTCTCCTCCAGGCCCGGCTTGGTCACCGAGCTGACGATGATCGGCACACCGAATTCGGTGGCACCACGGCCTGCGGTGGCGGCGCCACCAGCGTCGAATGATTCTAAAGAGCCGACCGGCGCCAGCATCACTGGCAGCCGTAGCTTCATGCCCAGAAATGTCGTGCTGGCGTCGACGTTGGAGACGTCGCGCAGCACGCGTGGGCGCAGAGCAATTGCGTCCAGCGCTGCCCGGTTACGCCGCAGCGTGGTCTCGCTTTCGGTAGCACCCACGAGATAGCCCCAGATGTTGCTCGTCAGCTTAGCCCGCGCTGCCGGAATGAACTCGTGCAGGCACTGGTAGTCGCCAGTCAGCTCTGTCAGGTGTGGTGCTTCCGGCATTGATCTTCCTTCCCGGTTGGCTTTACGCGGTGAGCATAGCGGATCTGCGTGCAAGAGGCGGCATGGGTCGCGTTTCGGGCATCGCCAGCCAGACAGCCCCAACGGATGCGAGTCCAATGAACGCGAGAAACAGGAAAGCCAGCGGAGTGCCGAATGCATCGGCGATCCAGCCGGCCAAGGTCGTGCTCGCGGTGGCGCCCAGGCCGGCCGCGAGACCCAGCGAGCCTATTGCCAGATTGAGATAGCCTGACTGGCGCGTGACGTCGGCCGCAATCAGCGGCATGGCCAGGCCGAACACGGTGGCGCTGATCCCGTCGAGCGCCTGGATGATCACCAATGGCAGCGCATCGGGCAGGCTGACGAACAGCAGCCCGCGCAGGGGAACTGCCGCGAAGCCGAACAGCAGAACTGGACGGCGACCGAGCCGCTCGGCCAGGCGCCCGGCCCATGGTGAGCAGGCCACCGCCACCGCCTGAGGAACGATCACCGCAGCTGACACCACGAAGCCTGTCTGTCCGCCGCGCTTTGCCAGTTCGTTCAGTACCAGCGGCAGCATTGCGGCGTTGGCCAGGTGGAACAACACGACGCAGACGGCAAAGATGTGCAGCGGTGTCTCGCGGAAGATGTTCCAAGGACGCAGGCGCTGCTGTTTTCGCTGCCGCGGATGCAGCACGGCGGCATGGTCGCTCTCCGGAACGCGATCAGTCCCTGAGAACAGCACAATCGAGGCAAGGGCAGGGACCACAAGCGCGGCACTGACCAGGAATACGATGCCGTCCGATAGATAATGTGCAAACGCACCCAGCACCGCCGCCGCGAACGCGGTGCCGAGTGACGCATAGCGACCGTTGACGCCCAGACGTTCGCTGAATGCCGCGTGACCGCACAGCATAAGGGTGAGGGCGGCGATTGCCGGCGTGATCAGGCACCCGGCGAAGCCGCGCACCACCTGCGCGGTCAGGACCATCCCCCAATATGGAGTCTCAAACACGATGAGCGAGCCGATGGCAAGCAGCACCAGCGCAAGCGCCGTCGAGAGCCGCTTCAGATGGATGGCATCGACAACCCATCCGGCCGGCAGCTGGAAGACGAGAGCCGCGAGCGTACCGACGCTCAGCGCGACGCCGACATTGACCTGACTCCAGCCCTGCTGCGTGAGATAGACTGTGAAGAACGGCCCGAAGGCCGTTTGCATTGCAGCGCTGAAAAAGTTGAGACCGTTGAGGCCAAGCTGGCAACGCAGCGGGATCATCAAGCGAGCAACCTGCCACCAACAAAAAGGGCCGGGCAGATGACCGCCCAGCCCCAATGGTAACGGCTGCTTGGTCTTATGTCAGTCCCCCACCCTTGTCGTTCGGTACGGCTCCGGACATCCGCTCAGTCGCCGACCGCGCGCAACAGTGGGCGCTGTGGCTCGCATAGCTCCTCGTAGAGCTCGACATAGTCCTCCGCCATACGCCGTGAGGTGAAGCGGCGATCAAACGTCTGGCGCACCTTCGCGCGATCAAGCTGACCCAGCCGGCCGATCGCCGCGGCTGCGCTGGCTTCATCGTCGACAATGAAGCCGGTGACGCCGTGATCGATCACCTCCGGTACGGATCCCCGATTGAAGGCGATTACTGGGGTACCGCACGCCATGCTCTCGATCATCACCAGGCCGAACGGCTCCGGCCAGTCGATGGGGAACAGCAGCGCATGTGCCGCTGACAAGAAAGCGGGTTTCTGGCTGTCGTTGATCTCACCAATGAACTCGACCCATGGGCTGGCATCGATCAGTGGCTTGATTTCATTTTGGTAGTACTTCTTGTCGGCATGATCGACCTTCGCCGCGACCTTCAGCCGCATGCCCGCTGCACCGGCGATACGAATTGCCTTATCGACGCCCTTTTCCGGCGAAATGCGCCCAAGAAATGCCAGATAGTCCTGCTCTACGGACTGCGGCGTTAGCAGGTTCGCAGGCATGCCGTGGTGCACCGTGCGGATCCAGTTCAGGCAAGGAATCGGCCGGCGCTGGCTGTCGGATATCGACACGAACGGCGCATCGAACAGCTCGTAGACATCCTTGAACTCAGGGATGTCGAGGCGGCCGTGCAGCGTGGTCAGGAATGGCGCGCGCTGCCGACTGAACAGTGACAGAGGGAAGTAGTCGGTATGGAAGTGCAGCACATCAAACTCGTCGGCGCGGCGATAGATCAGTTCCATCATCCGCAGGTAGATCGCGATCCAATCGACGACGCTCGGATCAAGCCGCAGCGCCTGATCACGCATCGGGGCGAGCCTGGCCGAGGTAACCGAATCACCACTGGCAAACAGCGTCACGTCGTGACCCATCGCCACCAGCTCTTCGGTGAGGGAGTAAACGACACGTTCAGTGCCACCGTACAACTTTGGTGGCACCGCTTCGAAAAGCGGAGAGATCTGAGCAATACGCATGGAGTATGGGCCCCGGGATTTACTTCCGTTCAACTGTGAACTGCTTGGCTTTACTGTGGCTTGACTTGTTCGAAAGCCGCGCTTAATCACTGTTTTGTTATAGGATGCGAATGTGGCGCGAAATGGCGACAATTACGGCTGAAATGAGGCACCGCGAGAGGCAGAACGACATGCCGGCTGTCAGGTCTCGCCCGCTCGGCTTTCTATGGCGCTATGTCAGCCGCCATCCTTGGGGGCACGCGACGGTGTTTCTGTCCGTGCTGGTGGCGGTGGTCTGTGCCGTGTCTGTCCAGTATGGACTGAAGAACCTGGTGGACATCGTTGCCGCGGGACCGGCGAAGGCGGGCAGCCATATCTGGTGGGCGTTTGCCATTCTGTGCGGACTGGTCGCCGCGGACAACCTGCTGTGGCGTATTGGCGGCTGGGCGGCGGCGCACACGTTCGTTGCAGTGACGGGCGATATCAGGCGCGACCTGTTCGGTCACCTGTCCGGCCACTCGCCCAGCTATTTCGCCGAGCGTTTGCCCGGCGCGCTGGCCAGCCGGATCACTGCGACATCCAATGCAACCTTCACGGTTGAGAACACCGGGTCGTGGAATGTGCTGCCGCCTTGCGTTGCAGTGGTCTGCTCGATCGTCTTCATCGGTTCGGTGAACCTGACGATGGCGGGTGCGCTGGTTGCGGCCTCGGCGGCGTTGGGAGCACTGATTTTTCATCTCGCGCGTCGCGGTACGCCATTGCACCGGAACTTCGCCAGCAAGGCGGCCGCGGTCGATGGTGAACTGGTCGACGTGATCGGCAACATGGGGGTGGTCCGTGCGTTCGGCGCCATGTTCCGCGAGCAGAGTCGCATAGCCTCGACCATCGGCATCGAGATGGGTGCGCGGCGTACCAGTCTGATCTATCTCGAGCGTCTGCGGCTGATCCATGCGGTCATCACCACACTGCTGATCGCCGGCGTGGTGGCGTGGGGCATCACGCTGTGGCAGAGCGGCGCGGCGACCGTCGGCGACCTTGTGCTGATCACGTCGCTGTCTTTCGGCATCCTGCATTGCACGCGCGACCTGGCGGTGGCGCTGGTCGATCTGACCCAGCACGTGGCACGACTGGAGGAGGCAATCGGGTCACTGCTGATCCCGCACGAACTGCCGGACCGTCCCGATGCGCGGCCGCTGCGGCAGGGTGTGGGGCAGGTGACATTCGACGCCGTGAGCTTCTCCTATCCCGGGCGAGCCCCGGTGCTGCGGGAGTTCGACCTGACGATCCAACCCGGCCAGCGCGTCGGACTGGTTGGCTACTCGGGCGCCGGCAAGTCCACAGTCCTTGGACTGTTGCAGAGGTTCTATGACGTGGGCGGCGGACGCATTCTGATCGATGGGCAGGATATCCGCGATGTGACGCAGGAGAGTTTGCGCGCCAGCATGGCAATCGTGCCGCAGGATATCAGCCTGTTTCATCGCACCGTGCTGGAGAACATCCGTTATGCCAATCCCGATGCTCCCGAGCATGAGGTGATGATGGCTGCCGAGATGGCCAACTGCCGCGAATTCATCGAGGCGCTCCCCGAAGGCTTTGCCACGATGGTGGGAGATCGCGGCGTGAAGCTTTCTGGCGGACAACGCCAGCGGCTGGCGATCGCACGTGCTCTATTGAAGGATGCGCCGATCCTTCTGCTCGACGAGGCCACCAGTGCGCTGGACAGCGAAAGCGAGCGGGCGATCCAGGACGCGCTTGATCGGCTGATGCAGGGGCGCACAGTTGTCGCCATCGCCCACCGGCTGGCGACGTTGAAGAGCTTCGACCGCATCATCGTCATGGATCGGGGGCGGATCGTGGACGACGGGGCACCGGGCGTCCTGGCGATGCGTCCGGGTCCGTATCGGGATCTGCTGCGCAAGCAGCAGCTGGTGGAACCGGTTCCGGAAGCCGCCTGACTTGTCCCGCCTGATCGTCGTCTCCAATCGGGTGGCGCCGATCACGGAAGGGGAACCAACCGCCGGCGGCCTTGCCGCCGGCGTTCTGGATGCGCTGAAGCAACAGGGTGGCATCTGGTTCGGCTGGAGCGGCGAAGTCAGCGATGACACCGCCGCGCCGGCGCATCTGGAACGCTCTGCCGGGCCGATCACTCTCTACACGATTGATTTGTCGCGACGCGACTACGACGGGTTCTATCGCGGCTTCGCCAACGGGACGCTGTGGCCGACGCTGCACTACCAGGTTGGTCACGCGCAGTTCGATTGGGACGACTTCGACGCCTATCGCCGGGTGAACGCGCTGTTCGCCCAGGCGTTGGCGCGGGTGGTACGGCCGGATGACATGATCTGGGCGCATGATTACCACCTGTTGTGCCTGGCCGACAACTTGCGGCGGCTCGGGTTGCGCAACCGCATTGGGTTGTTCTTGCACACACCGTTTCCGGCACCGCCCCTGTTCATGACGATCCCGGCGCACGCGGAGCTAATCCAGGCGATGTGCCAATTCGATTTGCTGGGCTTCCAGACCGACGACGATCGCACTTCCTTCGCCGACTATATCCGGCGCCAGGCCGGTGGCGTTGAGATGGACGCCGGCGTGCTGTCTGCCTTCGGTCGTACGGTGAAGACGGGCGTCTACCCCATCGGGGTACACGTCGAAGAGGTGCGGCATCTGGCGGCTGCACCGTCCCATCACCGCTATGCCGCGCGACTGCATGACAGCCTGCTCGGGCAGCCGCTCATCCTGAGCGTCGATCGGCTGGACTATTCGAAGGGACTGCGGCTGCGGTTCATCGCGTTCGAGCGCTTTCTCGAGGAGTTTCCGCAGCACCAGCGCAACGTGGTGTTCATGCAGATTGCGCCACCCTCGCGCGGTGACATCGAGGCTTATCGTGAAATCCGCCGGGAACTGGAAGCTGTGGCGGGGCGTATCAACGGTCGCTTCGCCGAGGTTGACTGGACGCCATTGCGCTATCTGAACCGAGGCTTCGCACGCAGCGCGCTGATGCCACTCTACGCCGAGGCGAGGGTCGGGCTGGTGACGCCGCTGCGCGACGGCATGAACCTGGTCGCGAAGGAGTATGTAGCCGCACAGGACCCAAACGACCCCGGTGTCCTGGTGCTGTCGCAGTTCGCCGGTGCCGCACGCGAGCTGGAGGCGGCGCTGGTCGTCAATCCATACGACCAGGTCGGAGTGGCCGCTGCGCTCGATCGCGCGCTGGCAATGCAGCAAGGCGAACGGTGCGAGCGCCATGCCGCGATGCTGGGCGTGATGCGGCGCAACAGCCTGGACGCCTGGCGAGATCGCTTCGAGACCGACTTGCGAGGCGGAGTGAACCTACAGCGAGGCATGGCCGAGGCAGAGGCTTGCTCTCAGCCGCCAGAGACTGTGGTTCCGTCAACGCTCCCACTATACGATCCGCAACCATAGCAGCTGCGCCAGCCGAGTCGCCGAGCTGGTCAGCTAGGGCGGGGGACCGGAACAGGTTGCGCGAATTAGCATCCGCGCTGATCGTGTTTGCGATCCTGTGCGTGAGCGCCGGTGCAGGGCTGTTCGTGCGCCCCCGCCTGCCTGAGCACCACCGAGTGCGTGAGACGACCGAGCTGATGCAGGTCACGATCGGCCTGCTGGCGACATTCGCGGCGCTTGTACTGGGGTTGCTCACCGCCTCGGTAAAGCAGTCTTACGACAGCGCGGCCCATGATCGGGAGGCCTATGCGCTGCAGTTGGGTCTGCTGGATCAGTGCCTGAGGGACTATGGGCCGGAGACGGAACCCGCGCGTGACCAGATCCACCGCTATACCGCCGCCGTGATTGCCAGCACCTGGCCCGGCGAGCCACGCCCCCAGGGTGTGCAATACCCCGACGTAACCCGCGTACCTGGGGTCGGAGCACCGCCGGAGCTTGCCGCGATGATCAATGGCATCGGGGTGCAGATCGCTCGGCTCGATCCGAGTGACGGCACACTGCAGAGGATGCAGGCGCTATGCTCGGACCGTTACAACGATGTGGCACACTCCCGGCTCAGCTTGATTGAGGACGCACAAAACGAGCCGTATGGACCGTTTTATCAGGTGCTGGTGTTCTGGCTGATGATCATCTTCGGCTGCTTCGGCCTGGTCGCACCACGCAACAGCCTGGCTGTCGTCACCATTGCCTTGTGCGCATTGTCGCTGAGTAGCGTCATCTTCGTGATCCTGGACCTCAGCACGCATTATGAAGGGTTCTTCGCTATTCCGAGCACTGGAATGCGACACACGCTCGCCGCGATGCTCAGACCTGGGCCGTGACGCGCCGTCTTACCAGGAACCGAACGTTACGCTCTCCAGCAGAAGTTCGCAGATATCATCGGCAGGATCGAGGCGCAGTCCCCGCATTGTGTCGGGCTGTTCCGTGCCGGCAATGCAAAAGGTCAGCTCTTGCGGTCTGTGCGAACGTCGCAGCAGGCAGCGCAGACTGCAGTCCTCGCTGAAATACCCTGCCTGGCCGGTCAGCCAGAACAACTGCATGACAGCGATATCCGGGCTGAGCAGGCGCAACCGGAACGTGACGTAGGCGATCGGCCTGGAGGTTGCGGGCACGGTGAGATGCAGCCACGGGTCGGTTCCAGTCGCTCGAATGATGATCGCGCGTCTCTGTGCTCGCAGTGACACATTGTGGTTCTGTGCGGTATCTGCTGTCGTGACGTCGCCATTGAGCGTCATGCTCCATGCGCCCCGCACGGCGGTTGCCATGACCCGTCCCGGCAGTCGGGTCGGCGGAGGGCCGCCTACCTTACGGCACCAGCCCATGTGTCCATCGTTCGACAGCACGAAGTGTTCAAGCGCAGGGTGCGGCTTCAGCACCAAGTCGAACACCTGGCCGACCGCCCTGGTGTTCAGTTCCGTCGGCGAGAGCTGAGCAAACGCTGTTTGCCAGTCCGGGTGGTCCTTCGGGTGCCAATGCAGGTCGTCCAGCAACAGCCAGCCGCCCGGGCGCAACAGGCGAACAACGAGCAGTGCCGCAAGCGCGTCAGGCTCCCAGAAGTGTGCACCGTCGAGGAAGCAGAAGTCGTAGCAGGGCTCGCACAATCGTCCTGTCGTGCATTCTCTCAGTCGATCGAGCAGAAACCAGTTGTAGCCAGCGTCGTGAGTGACGGCGCGTATATACGAACCGAGGCCGACCGCCTGCGCCAGTTCGACGACTCCAACGGGGCCTCGTTCGATCCGGTCGACGGTCGTCACCAGGCCGCGACCGCTTTCTTCGATTGCGGCTGCCATCACGCAGGCAGTGGCACCGAACGCCGTGCCAAGCTCCAGGCAATCCATTGCTCTCGTTGCCACGATGTGCTGATAGATTCCATGCAGTGTGTCCTTCGACTGGTGCACGAACCAGCCACCGTTGTCGGCCTGGAATCGGATCATGCGCTCGTAGGCCTGCTCGAACTTCATTCCCGCAGCATGCCATGATCGCCATTGGTGCGCCTATCATTGCGTGGGCGCTGCTGGCCGCTCATCCTGCGTGCCGGCTGCAAGGGTGCATGGCTCATGGACGACGACTTTCGCCGCGCGGCGCTTGACTATCATCGGACTCCCCAGCCTGGGAAACTGGCGATCCAGCCGACCAAGCGCATGGCGACCCAGCGCGATCTGTCGCTGGCTTATTCGCCAGGCGTAGCTGCGGCCTGCGAGGCGATCGTCGCCGATCCGCATGCAGCATACGACTACACCGCGCGTGGCAATCTGGTCGCTGTCATCTCCAACGGCTCCGCGGTACTTGGCCTGGGCAATATCGGGGCGCTCGCCGGCAAGCCGGTGATGGAAGGCAAGGCCGTCCTGTTCAAGAAGTTCGCCGGCATCGACGTTTTCGACATCGAGGTCGATGCCGCTGATCCGGCGCGGT
Source organism: Acetobacteraceae bacterium (assembly GCA_024280945.1). Classification (GTDB taxonomy): domain Bacteria; phylum Pseudomonadota; class Alphaproteobacteria; order Acetobacterales; family Acetobacteraceae; genus JAMXLO01. Next base: position 16,984 of record JAMXLO010000069.1, on the reverse strand, counting down.
TCTGCGATGTTGTGGCGGCGTTGGAGCCGACGTTCGGCGCGATCAATCTGGAAGACATCAAAGCGCCCGAGTGCTTCGCCATCGAGGCGGAGTTGCGTCGGCGCATGCGCATCCCGGTGTTTCATGATGACCAGCACGGCACGGCGATCACCGTCGCGGCGGCCGTACGCAATGGGTTGGTACTTCAAGGCAAGGAGCTCGCTGACATTCGGCTGGTGACATCCGGAGCGGGAGCGGCAGCGCTCGCCTGCGTCGATCTGCTGGTGTCGATGGGACTGCGGCCGGAGAATGTCACGCTGACCGACATCGCCGGTGTGGTGCGCACGGATCGTGCCGGCATGTTGCCGAACATGGCGCGCTACGCCCGCGATACCGACGCGGGGTCGCTGCCGGAGGTGCTGCGGGGCGCTGATGTGTTCCTAGGCCTGTCGGCGCCGCGGGTGCTGAAGCCGGGCTGGCTGCCCGTGATGGCGTCGAAACCGCTGATCCTGGCGCTCGCCAACCCCGATCCAGAGATCCTACGGGAGGAGGTCGCCAGCGTGCGGGCGGACGCGATCGTCGCCACCGGGCGCAGCGATTTTCCCAACCAGGTGAATAATGTCCTGTGTTTCCCGTTCATCTTCCGAGGGGCGTTGGACGTGTCGGCCACCACGATCAATGAGGCGATGAAGATCGCGGCGGCAGAAGCGATTGCATCGCTCGCACGCATGGAGGCTTCAGAGGTGGTGGCCGCCGCTTACGGCGGGGCAGCACCTGTGTTCGGCCCAGACTACATCATTCCCAAGCCGTTCGATCCGCGACTGATCCTGGAGATCGCGCCCGCGGTGGCACGCGCAGCGATGGACAGCGGTGTGGCGCGTCGGCCGATCCACGACCTTGCGCAGTACCAGCGTGATCTCGAGCGCTTCGTGTTCCGTTCCGGCCAACTCATGGCGCCGGTGTTCGAGGCCGCACGCAAATTGCCGCGCCGAATCGTCTACGGCGAGGGCGAGGATGAACGTGTGCTGCGTGCCGCGCAGACGCTTGTCGATGAAGCCATAGCCCGCCCCATCCTGCTTGGTCGCCGTGCGGTGATCCGCCGCAAGGTGCAGGAGATGGGACTGCGGATCGATCTGACCGACGGCGTTCGCGTGCTGGATCCAGCACAGGACGACGAGGTCTTCGCGCCGTTGCTGGCCGATTATCAGCGGTTGGTTGGCCGGCGCGGGATCCCGCCTGATGACGCAGCATATGGGTTGCCGCGACGGGGCACTGTGGCGGCGGCAATGATGCTGCATGCGGGCCTCGCCGATGCGGCGATCTGCGGCGGATCGGCCAATTGGTGGCGGCAGGTGCAATATGTGCTGCCGATCATTCCACGCCGACCCCACGTGACGCGCATCTATGGGCTTGGCTGTCTCATTCTGCCGCACGGCACGCTGTTTGTTTGCGATATGCAGATGCTCGTAGACCCGACGGCTGAGCAGATCGCCGAGATGACGGTGCTGGCGGCCGAGGCGGTTGCCGAATTCGGCATCACACCGAAGGCGGCGCTGCTGTCGCACTCGAACTTCGGTGCAAGCGATTCGGAGAGTGCACGGAAGATGCGCCGCGCGGTTGCGCTGGTACGTGAGCGCGCCCCCGAGCTGGAGGTGGATGGCGAGATGAACGCCGATGCGGCGTTGGTCGAAGCGATCCGCGACAAAGCAGTGCCGGACAGCCAGCTTTCCGGTACCGCGAACCTGCTGGTAATGCCGACGCTGGATGCCGCGAACATCGCTTTCACTCTGTTGAAAGCTGCGTCGGACGGGCTGCCCGTTGGGCCAATGCTGCTGGGCATGAGCAAGCCGATCCATGTGCTGGTGCCCAGTGTGACGGCGCGCGGTATCGTCAATCTGAGTGCATTCGCCGCACTTGAGGCGGGCGCAGGATAACGGGGCTGCTCCAGTCGGCATAACCGGGTTCTGCTTGTTCTGCTCGCTGAACGTCTGAAGTGGCTATCGAACGGCGCTTTCTCCGGTGAGCCATAAAGTCGCCAGCCGTTAGTATATCAACCCAATATTAATCCGACGATAGTAAAATATGGCGCTTTGCTCGCACCACATGCGTCGGAGGAACCGCCGGACTTGCCAAGACCGACCGACCGAGCCGCAACGGATCAGCGAATGGCAGCGGTGCATGCACTCGGCCATCCCAGCTCTCCGGCGCCGCAGACGGCATGGCAACCTTTGGAACCCGCCCAGGGCGGCGGCTCAACTGTTGCGGTAGGCGCCGCTGCGCCAGCGGCGTTGCCGCCCAACGCGCCGGGCGTCCCAGTATTGGCGCGGGGCAGTGGCAGCGATCTCATCGTGACCTGGACAGCGCCGACTGTTGATCCCGCACATGGTGCTGCTACCGGTTTCGCGGTGCGGCACGGTCCTTCGGGCGCCGGGATTTGGACGGTCGTCCAGGGTGTATCGGACCCCTATGAACTGTCCGACTTACCCTCGGCAGCGGCGATCGACGTCCAATTACGGGCGGCGAATTTGGGCGGTTTCAGCATGTGGTCACCCACCGCCACGCTGACCACCGGCGGAACGAGTTCTGGCGACTCGAGCCCGTCAGCGGCCGATTGTCCCCCAGAAAGGCCTGCCGCCACGGCGTGGGCGGTATTGTCTGCATGCGGGTGCGGAACGCCGTGGCTGAACCAGTTTCTGTGTCGACTTGCGCGGCGATTACGGACATTCGTTCGGCGATTTGCTCGCCTGCTGCATCTCCTCCATGCTCGTAGAGAACGGCGACATCAATGACCGTAGAAGGTAGCCCTATCGGAGCCCGGCACGACATGCTTGAGCTCTGGACGTCGGGAAACGACAGCGTCTGACTGACTGAATACCGGCTCGGCGCTGCTCGGCTGAACCTGACAGCGCGCCGACCAGAGCTTAAGATGATCCGATGCTTTGGCTCATACTTGGCACGCTGACGCTGTTCCTCTTTCTGGGTGGCTTACGCGCGTTTGAGCGTGCCTCGGTCACCACGGTGAAATCGCTGTTGGCGTGGATCGTCGCGCTGGGTGGTATCAGCCTGGCATTTTTGCTGATCCTGTCTGGTCGCGGCGGGGTCGCTCTCGGCGCGCTGACCCTGTTCGGTCCACTGATCTACCAGCGTTGGCGGGCGTATCGCATCGGCCAGGGGACCGGCCAGCAACAGCATCAGTCGGCAGGCTCCAGCCAGCCGCCGCCGCGGCGCCGCGCCGCTGGGATGACACGTGATGAGGCTTACCAGGTCCTGGGGTTGCAACCCGGCGCCGGCGAGGCCGAGATCCGTGCCGCTCACCATCGCCTGATGCGCACCGCGCATCCGGACAGCGGGGGCTCCGACTGGTTGGCCACAAGGATAAACCTGGCCCGCGACGTCCTGCTCGGAAGTACAGGGGCGCACCGTCGCAGCAACACGTGACGAAGTGCGCGCCAACGTGATACCAGTCGCGCGTGTCGCTGCCGGGCCTTTCGCATAAGGCCATAGTTCCGCCTACTGGCGATGTTGGGGTGCGCCGGTTAGCGGCCTTAGGGTCCGGAAACCAAGGGGAGCACCATTTGTGAGCAAGCCGTTGCGCAAGGCCGTCCTGCCGGTTGCGGGGCTGGGCACCCGATTTTTGCCCGCCACCAAGGCCACGGCCAAGGAAATGCTGCCAGTTGTTGACAAGCCTCTGATTCAGTATGCGATAGAAGAAGCACGCGCGGCCGGTATCGAGCAGTTTTGCATGGTCACTGGCCGGGGCAAGACAGCTTTGGTAGAGCATTTCGACGTCGCCTTCGAATTGGAAGCGACGCTGCGTGAGCGTGGCAAGACAGCGGAACTCGAAGTGCTGCGGGATACGCAGGTTGAGCCCGGGTCCATTGTTACAGTGCGTCAGCAGGTGCCGCTGGGCCTGGGGCATGCCATCTGGTGCGCCCGCGCTTTCATTGGCAACGATCCATTTGCGATACTGCTGCCGGATGATCTGGTGCTGGCGGATAAGCCGTGTCTCAGCCAGCTCGCTGACGTGTATCGTGACACCGGTGGCAATGTGGTCGCAGTGACCGAGGTGCCACGCGAGCAAACCAACCGTTATGGCATCCTGCGCACCGGCAAGGATGACGGCCGCAGGGTGGAAATCCTTGGGCTGGTCGAGAAGCCGGCCTCGAAGGATGCACCTTCGAACCTGTCCATCATCGGGCGCTATGTGCTTATGCCCGAAGTGATAACGTATCTTGGGCGCATGGAACGTGGCGCGGGTGGCGAGGTGCAATTGACGGACGGTATGGCGCGGCTGATCGGTAAGCAGCCATTCCATGGCCTGCGTTACGAAGGTCAACGGTTCGACTGCGGCGACAAGATCGGCTTCCTGGAAGCGCAGATTGCCTATGCCTTGAAACGACCCGAGATGGCAGATGCCGTGCGTGCCTTCCTGACGCGCTATACTGATCAGCCCGATTTCGTTGTCTCCGCCATATCGCGTGAGGCTGTCTGATGGCGTTCTCTCATCGTTTCGATCCGACGACGCTGCGTGAATACGACATCCGCGGCATCGTCGGACGTACCCTGGCGGAGGAGGATGCGTTCGCGATAGGCCGTTGTTTTGGCACGATCGTCGCGCGGAATGGTGGCCACACAGTTGGCGTCGGCTACGATGGACGGTTGTCGAGTCCGGCACTGGAAGAGGTGCTGACGCGTGGCCTGATGGCGAGCGGCATGGAGGTGACCCGCATCGGCCGCGGGCCGACGCCGATGCTGTATTATGCGTCTGTCAGCCTGAAGAGTGACGGCGCCGTGATGGTCACGGGCAGCCACAATCCGCCGGACTACAACGGCTTCAAAATGATGCTCGCGGGAAAGCCCTTCTTCGGCACGCAGATCCGCGATCTGGGCACAATGTCTGCGGCAGGTGACGTCGTGCCGGAGGCGGAAGGCAGCGAGCGGGCCATTGACATCTCGCCAGACTATGTCGCCCGGTTGCTCAGCGACTGGGACGGCGGCGATCGCCTGTTGAGGGTGATCTGGGACAACGGCAATGGGGCCGCGGGCGATGTACTGACGAAACTGGTTGCTGGGCTGCCTGGCGAACACACCGTGCTGAATCCGACAGTCGACGGGACATTTCCGGCGCACCACCCGGACCCGACGGTGCCCAAGAACCTGGAACAGCTGATCGCCGAAGTCGCGAAGCAACGGGCGGACATCGGGATCGCGTTCGATGGCGATGCAGATCGCATCGGGCTGATCGACAACAAGGGCCGTATCCTGTTCGGCGACCAGCTGCTGGTGATTCTGGCGCGCGACGTGCTGCACGAACGGCCGGGCGCAACAATCATCGCCGATGTGAAGGCGAGCCAGGTGCTGTTCGACGAGATCTCCCGTGCCGGGGGCAATCCACTCATGTGGCGCACCGGTCATAGCCTGATCAAGGCGAAAATGGCGGAGACCGGCTCGCCACTCGCCGGCGAGATGTCGGGGCACATATTCTTTGCCGATCGCTGGTACGGCTTCGACGATGCGTTATATGCCGCAGTGCGCACACTTGGCGTGCTGGCGCGCATGGACCAGAAGCTGTCTGACGTCCGCGACGCTCTGCCACAGGTGATCAATACGCCGGAAGTCCGCTTCGACTGCGACGACATGCGCAAATTTGCGGTGATCGAGGAAGTGGCTGCCCGGCTGCGTGCGGAAGGTGCCAAAGTGTCGGAAACCGATGGCGTGCGTGTGCAGACGAGTGACGGCTGGTGGCTGCTGCGGGCGTCCAACACCCAGGCGGTGTTGGTGGCGCGTGCCGAGGCAACGTCCGATGCGGGGCTGGAGCGATTGAAGCAGGCGTTGGTGCAACAGCTCGAACAGTCCGGCCTGCACGCGCCCGATTTTTCTGGGGGCCACGCGGGACACTGATAGCCGCCGGCGGACCTTTCGCTCGCCACCGAAGCGATCCGCGCTGATTGGCGGCGCTGAATCCTTTACGTCCTTTTGTGTTCAACAGGAGGACGGCATGCAGACACAACAGATCACCGGCGGCCTCGCTGTGACGGCGCTGTGGGAAGCGCGCGATGGCGAGGGCGATGCGGTGGCCGATATTCTCGCACGCTTTGCGCCACACGCGCGGCAGGAGCCGGGCATCAGGCTGTTCTTGGTGCATCGGGCGCTGGAGAACCCGATGCAGTTCCTGTTCTACGAGCTGTTCGATGATGAAGCTGCGTTCGCCGCGCATCAGCAAACCCCGCACTTCAAGTCGCTCATTCTCGGTGAAGGCGTTCCGCGGCTGAAACGGCGCGAGCGCATGCAGTATGCGGTGCTGTGACGCAAAGTCCAGGACCTTTCGTCATGGCCGGCCTTGTGCCGGCCATCCACGCCTTGCTTCCCGCTTTTCAGTCGATCGGCAGTGGCGCGAGCGCCGGCATCGGGCAGGAGTCTCTACGGCGCAGGACATACTCGAACCCAGCGCCGAGTGGATAGCGCACTTCCCTGTGGAACCGCATGCCGAGCCGGCGCATCAGTGCCAGTGATGCTGCGTTGGCAACGTCCGCACCAGCAACGACGGTGTCGATCCGCGATGCATGAAAGGCTCTGGCAATCACGGTCCATACCATCCGAGCCGCAAGGCCCTGGCCCCAGTGAGACGGATCCAGCAAATAGGTAACTTCCGCAGCGTCAGCCAGCGGATAAGGTCGCAACTCGGCGCAACCGACACAGCCAGCGGACAGGCCGTCCAACACCCACATGCCAAGGCCGGACTCACGTGACCGGCCAGCACTCTGCGTGACCCGCGCTGCAACATATTCCCGATCGGGAGCCGCTCCATCGAACAGGTAACGATAGACCAGCGGCTTGACAGCCAGCGCATGAAACCCATCGACGTCGCTCAGACCGGCTCGTCGCAGCCGCCACGTTGTGGCATAGGAAGGCATGGACATCGCCTACACGCCTGCTGCCGAGTTGGCCAGACTGATCAAAACTCGCGCTTTTTCGCCGGTCGAGGTCATGCGCGCGACGTTGAACCGCATCGATCGCAGCCAGAAGACCCTGAACGCCTTTATCACAATCGCGACGGATGAAGCGATGCATGCAGCGCACGCGGCCGAGACCGCGGTGATGCAGGGCGCCGAACTCGGCAAGTTGCATGGCGTGCCGGTGGCAGTGAAGGATCTGATCCCAACCGCAGGCATTCGCACCACTTGGGGATCGCTGATCTACAAGGACCACGTTCCTGATCACGACTCCGTTGCCGTGGCGCGGCTGAAGCAGGCGGGCGCAATCGTGGTGGGCAAGACCACGACGCCTGAGTTCGGTCAGCAGTGCCTGACGCAGGCGCCGTTGTTCGGCCGCACCTGCAATGCCTGGCGCGCCGATCGCAGTTCAGGCGGCTCCAGCGGCGGCTCCGCGGTTGCCGTTGCCTCTGGCCTGGTGCCGATCGCGGTCGCTACCGATGGCGGTGGATCGACGCGCATACCCGCCGCGTGCAACGGCGTCGTCGGGTTCAAGCAGGGTCTGGGCGTGGTGCCGCAGGAATATGCGCAGGACGGGTTCGGGAACATCTCGTACGTGACACCGATGTCGCGGACGCTGATGGACACAGCGCTGATGCTCGACGTGATGGCTGGCACGGATTTGCGCGATCCTCTCACCACCGGCCGGCTGAAGCCGGATTTCCTTGCTGCCACGCGTCCCGGCGATCTGCGCGGCTTACGCGTCGCCTGGCGCGATCGGCTCGGCAATTCCGCCGTCAATGCGGACGTGCTGAGCGCCTGCCAATCAGCGCTGGAGGCCTTCAGCGAACTCGGTGCCGAAGTCTCAGAGCTGACCGCACCGTTCGACAATCCGGAAGCAGTCTGGTTCGTCAACAACGGCGCCTATCGGCTGGCGCAGTTCGGCCATCACCTGAAGCAGCACCGCGACATCATGTGCCCGACCTTCGTACGGCAGATGGATCGCATCGCCAGCTACTCAGCTGCCGAACTCTACGATGCAATTTTCCAGCGCACACGACTCTACCGCCAAGTGCAGTCCTGGTACGACGACTGCGACATCGTCGCTATGCCGACGCTGTCACGCAGCGCTGTGCCGATCGATCAGGATTTCTTCGGGCCGATCGAGATCGACAACCAGATGGTCGAGAACATTCGCGCCTCCTGGTACCCCTACACCATGCCATTCAACCTGACCGGCAATCCGGCAGTCAGCCTGCCGTGTGGCTTCGACGGTGATGGGATGCCGCTGGCGATCCAGCTGGTCGCGCCCCCGGGTGCCGATGCTGATTTGCTGCGTGCAGCAGTCGCCTTCGAGGCAGCGCGGCCGTGGGCGGACCGGCGCCCGCCTTTCTGACGCTCACGTCTTGTCGACGCCCCAGAACACCGGCGCCGATCCTTTCAGCAGGCCGCTTACATTCGACCGCCATGCGGCCTGCGGCAGGTACTGACCAAGCGGGATTGTCGGCACGTAATCGAACGCTGCCGCCTGGAACGCCGCCTCCTGCTTGCGCCGTTCGGTCTCGTTCGGCGCATCGATCCACGCCTCGTATGCCGCCTCGATCGGCGGAGAATCAGGCCAGCCGAACCATGCCTTGGCGCCGTTGCTGCGCAACGTGTTGGCCAGCATCGGATCGACATACTCCGGTCCGGGTGCACCGGCTGGAAAAATCGACCAGCCGCCTTTGTCCAGCGGCTCCTTGTTCGTGCGTCGCTGCACCACCGTTCCCCAGTCCACCATCTGCTCGTCGATATTCAATCCAACCTTGCGGAACGAATCTGCGACGACGGTGATGAACGCGTTGTAGATGAGCTGATCGGTCGGGTGCAGCAGCACGATGCGTTCGCCGCTGTAGCCGGCCTTATCGAGCATCGCCTTCACATCGCCAGTGCTCCAGCGCTTGCGACGGAATTCCATTCCGGCGTCGTTGGCCGCTGGTGCGCCCGGTAGAAAATAGCCCATAGGCGCACGCCAGCCTGATTCATCCTCGCCCATAGCGGCGATCATTGCCTCGCGCGGATCCACCGCCGCCATCATCGCCTTGCGCACGCCGAGATTGCTGGTCGGCGCTATCAGGCTGTTCGGCCGCAGGATTGCGACGGTGCCGTAGATATCGAGCAGCCCCGTCGTGACACCGGATGCATGCTTCAGCATCGGGATCAGATCGGGCTGCGGGAGCTCCAGCCAGTCCACTTCACCAGCGGTTATCGCATTGGCCGACGTGGCGGGGTCGGGAATGATCCGCCACTCCACACGATCCAACAGGACCTTATGTCCACCTGCAGTGTAGGACGCCGGCTCCTGCCGTGGCGCATATTTGTCGAAGCGTGCGAAGGCGGCATGGCTGCCGGACACAAACTCATCGGCGACAAAGCGAAACGGGCCGCACCCAACGATCTCGGTGAGCTGCTTGAACGGATCGGTCGCCGCGACACGTGCCGGCACAATCACCGGCTGCGGCTGCACCTTCGATAGGAAATGCGCCAGCAGTGGGAATGGTTTCTTGAGCCGCCAAACCAGCGTCCGGTCATCTGGCGCTTCTATTGCATCGACGCGGGCATTGATGGTTTCGCTGACCGCATCACGCTTCAGCCAACGCTGCAGTGAGGCGACGCAGTCCCGCGCCAGCACCGGTGTTCCATCGTGGAACACCAAGCCCTCGCGCAGCTTCATCGTCCAGCGCTTACCATTGTCGTCGATGACGTGGCCTTCAACCATCTGCGGCTGCGGATTGAACGCCTGGTCGCGGCCGTACAGAGTCTCGTAGACCATCAGCGAGAAGTTCCGCGTGACCGTCGCCGTGGTCCACACCGGGTCTAGGCTTGTCAGGTTCGCTTGCGGCACGAAGATCAGCGTCTTGGCACTTCCACCGACCGCTGGGCAAGCGAGCGGCAGGGCGGCAGTCGCGGCGGCTGCCGCAATGAACGCACGTCGTTTCAAGGCTGCTTCCTCTGGATCGTTGTCATTGCGGGAAGCGTAGCGACGAAGCAGGCTCGTTGATAGTGGTCCTGTGCAGGGCAGCGCTTCGCGCCGCGCGCAACGTTGGCGAGGCTACTCCGCCGCCTTTGCCACACCGGTGACGCGGGAGCGTGTACGCAACGTGACGAACTCCTCCGCCGCTGTCGGGTGGATTCCGATCGTTCGATCGAAATCCGCCTTCGTCGCACCCATGACAATGGCAATGCCCAGGCCCTGCATGATCTCCGGCGCATCCTCGCCCAGCATGTGCGCCCCGACGACCTTTTGGCTTGCCTGATCAACCACCAGCTTGAGCATGCTCCTTCGCGCGCGACCGGACAGCGTGTGGCGCATCGGTGTGAATTTGGACACATAAACATCGACCGGCCCGTGCGCCGCCGCCTGCTCCTCGGTCAGTCCGCAGGTCGCAATCGGTGGCGTGGAAAACACCGCAGTCGGCACGTTGCGGAGCGATATGCCGCGCGGGTTCTTGCCGAACAGGGTGTCGGCCAAGGCGTGCCCTTCCGCGATGGCGACCGGCGTCAGATTGAGCCGATCGGTGACGTCGCCCATCGCATAGATATGCGGCTGGCTTGTGCGCAGGTTACGATCGACAACCACCGCGCCAACATCGTTGGTCGTTACGCCGCACTTCTCCAGCCCCAATCCCTTGGTGGCTGGGGCGCGCCCCGTTGCAAAAAACACCAGGTCAGACCGCAGCACCCTTCCCTCGGCGAGCGTCAGAACGCGTTCATTGCCGTCGGCTTCAAGTTTTACCGGGTGACTGTTCGGATGCAGTGAAATACCCTGGGCGCCGAGAGCTTCAACGAGCGACTCGCGCAAGTCCATGTCGAAGCCGCGCAGCGGCAGTGGTTGCCGGTAGACCAGGTCCACGTGCGCACCGAGACCAGCAAAGATGCCGGCGAACTCGACGGCGATATAACCAGACCCCAGGAGTGTCACGCGCTCCGGCAAGCTTGGCAGATAGAATGCATCGTCGGAAATGATACCAAGCTCTGCGCCGGGTATCGGCAGACGGACCGGATGCCCTCCCGCGGCGATCACAATGTGTTCGGCGGTGACGCGCTTTCCACCGACATCGAGCGTATGTGGATCTACGAAGGCGGCATGCGATTCGAAAATGGTCGCTCCGGCGTTGTCAAGCAGCCGCTTGTAGATACCGTTGAGCCGACCGATCTCCTTGTCCTTCGCGGCAATCAGCTTGTTCCAGTCATGCGGCCCCTTTTTGATCTGCCATCCGAAGCCAGCCGCGTCCTCAGCCCAGGCACCATATTCGCCAGCCTGCACCAGCAGCTTCTTTGGCACACAGCCGACGTTGACACAGGTTCCACCCCAGAAGCGCTCCTCGGCGACACCAACGCGCGCGCCGTGGCCGGCCGCGATCCGTGCGCAGCGCACGCCGGCCGAACCGCCACCGATCACGAACAGGTCGAAGTCCATTCTCAAACATCCCTACAGCTCTGGTGCACTGTGGGGCAGGGCAGGCCGCCTGGGCAACAGTTGCCGCTGTCAGCCCGGACCGCTCAGGGCCCCGACGTGCTCCAGGTCTTGAAGTCTGCGTCCGACACGGTCGGCAGCTTCTTGAGGAATGCGACAATCGACCAGATCTCCTGATCAGGCACGCCCGTCGCACCGAAACTCGGCATTCCCGTCATCCGGATACCGTTCTTAATGACCCAGAACAACTCTACTGGTCGCGCGGCGCCGACCACGTCCTTGAGATCGGGCGGACTAGGATTGAGACCCTCGGAGAATTTGGCCCAGGTGGCTCCAGGGCCACCATGACAATTGACGCATCCGCGTTCCAGGAAGGCGTGTGCGCCAGAGCGGATGATAGCGGCATCGTCGAGCGAGCCGGGGGGTGCTGCACTGGCATGGCGGTTGATCGAGGCCTCACGAACCTGCTGCAATGACCAGGCGACCACTCCGCTGTCCTGTTCGCTTGCAGCGACGTTGTAGAAGCCGCCGAAGAAGAACACAGCGGCGCCGATGACCACGATGATGGCGAGTGCGCCGATGACTGCCAGGAATCGCATCCAGGATCCTCCCTGGTGAACCTCTTGTAGCACGCCCGAGCGAGTGTGCTTCTCCATAAGGCCAAGTGTCGATTCAGCGCAACCGAAGTAGCGTATCCCGCAGCACGACTGCGTCGTTATGCTGTTCGTCGCGAGCTCCGTACAACAAGGTTACGGTGCCCTGTCCCGCAAGTACACGAAGCTGATCCAGTTCGGCAGTGTGCTGTGCGAGTTCCTGCTGATAGCGTCGGCGAAATTCTGGCCAGCGGTTCGGATCGTGCCCAAACCACTGGCGCAGTTCGGTGCTCGGTGCGATGGCTTTGAGCCAAAGATCGATCCTGGCGTCCGCCTTGCTCAGCCCACGTGGCCAAAGGCGGTCTACCAGGATGCGCGTGCCGTCGTCCGGTGCTGCCGGCTCGTAGACGCGCTTCAGCCTTACCCGCCCGGCTGAAACGGGGCGGCGTCCCATCGGTGCAGGCGGTCAGGTACCGATGCCGCCCACGGCGAGATACTTGATCTCCAGATAATCCTCGATCCCGTACTTGGACCCCTCGCGTCCAAGGCCGGATGCCTTCATTCCGCCGAACGGCGCGACCTCGGTCGAGATGATGCCCTCATTGATGCCGATAATGCCGTATTCCAGCGCTTCAGCAACGCGGAAGATCCGGCCCACATCGCGAGCATAGAAATAGGACGCCAGACCGAACTCGGTGTCGTTCGCCAGTTTGATCGCTTCTTCCTCGGTCCTGAAGCGGAACAGAGGTGCCACCGGGCCGAACGTCTCTTCGCGGAAGATCACGGCATCCTTAGGCACATTCGCGAGCACGGTCGGCTGGAAGAAGTTGCCGCCCAATGTGTGGCGCTTGCCCCCGGTCACCACCGATGCGCCACGCCTCAGCGCATCCTCGATATGCTCTTCGACCTTCTTTACGGCATCCGAGTTGATCAACGGCCCTTGCGCGACGCCAGGTTCCATGCCGTTGCCGACCTTCATCGCCTCTACTGCCGCCTTCAGCTTCGCGGCGAACGCATCGTACACGCCCTCCTGCACCAGGATACGGTTGGCGCAGACACAGGTCTGGCCAGTGTTGCGGTACTTGCTGGCCATGGCGCCCGTGACGGCCGCGTCCAGATCGGCGTCATCGAATACAATGAATGGGGCATTGCCACCCAGTTCCATGCTGGTCTTCTTGATGGTGGGCGCACACTGCGCGAGCAGCTTTGCACCAACCTCGGTGGAACCGGTGAAGGTCAACTTGCGCACCAGTGGATTGGATGTGAGTTCGGCCCCTGTCTCGCCGGACGGTCCGGTGATGACATTGCACACACCTGCCGGCATGCCGGCGCGCTCGCACAGCACAGCGAGCGCCAGCGCCGAGAACGGGGTCTGCGATGCGGGTCGGATCACGCCCGTGCAGCCTGCGGCCCAACCGGGTCCTGCCTTGCGCGTGATCATTGCCGCGGGGAAGTTCCAGGGCGTGATGGCAGCGAACACGCCGATCGGCTCCTTCAGCACCAGGATACGGCGGCCCTTGCCATTCTGCGGGATCGTATCGCCGTATATGCGCTTGCCCTCTTCGGCGAACCACTCGATGAAGCTGGCAGCGTAGGCGATCTCGCCCTTGCTCTCGGTCAGCGGCTTGCCCTGCTCGGCGGTCATGATCACCGCCAGATCGTCGGCGTTCGCCAGCATCAGGTCATTCACCTTGCGCAGGATTGCCGCGCGGTCCTTGGCCAGCATCGCACGCCAGGCGCCCTGGGCTCGGTTCGCCGCCTCGATGGCGCGACGCGTTTCTGCGGCACCCAGCGCCGGAACCTCGCCGATCGCCTCGCCGGTCGCCGGATTTTTCACCACAATCGTGCGGCCGCTGTCGGCCTGCACCCACTTGCCGTCGATGTAGTTTGCCTGCCGGAACAGCGTCGGATCCTTGAGCGGCAACGGAGAAGTTGGGTTCAGCATGGCGGGTTCCTCCTTGCTCCCAACATAGGGCGCCCACCCTGCCGTGTCAGGGTCCACTCCATTTCAAGCGCGTTGGCCCAGCGCTACAGCCCTGATTTCCGCCAATCTCTCGATCTCCGGCTCGCTATAGCCCAACTCGCGCAATACCTCACGCGTGTGTTCGCCAAGCAGTGGTGCCAGTCGATGCACGCCCGCCGGGCTGGCAGAGAACCGTGTCGGTGGCCGTGCCTGGCGGATCATATCCTCGCTGGGATGGTCGAGCTCCTGAAACAATTCCACCGCCTTCAGGTGCGGTTGCTGGGTGACCTCGGACAGCCTGGCAAACGCCGTATGCGGCACATCGATCGACAGCAGCAGCTTCTCCCATTCGGCGGTCGTTCTCGTCGGGCCGATCTTGCGCATACGCTCGTAGATACGATCGATATTACGGGCCCTGGTCACCGGATCGCGCACGGAAAATTCCTCGATACACTCCGGATGGCCCACAGCCTCGAAGAATGCGCACCAGTTGGCGCCCGAATAGGGCAGCATGGTCATCCACCCGTCCTTTGTTCGCACAGGACGACGTGCCCTCATCCGCTTGTATCCAGCGGGACCAATCGGCGGCTCGAATGCCAGGCCGCCGAACATCTCGATGCTGTTGAACGCCGCCAGCGTCTCCAGCATCGGCACTTCCACCATCTGCCCCTCGCCGGTACGCTCACGGTGCAGCAGTGCCGCCGTGACCGCAGAGGTCAGTGCCATGCCACAAATTTTGTCGCCGATCAGGCTGGGGACGAACGCCGGCTCGTCATCGGTACCCATCGCCGAGGCGAAGCCGGACGCGGCCTGGATGATCTCGTCGAACGCCGGGCGCGCACGCCACGGGCCGTCCTGGCCAAAGCCGACGGCGCTCGCATACACGATGCGTGGGGTCAAGGTGCGGCAGGCCTCGTAGCTGAAGCCGAGCCTGGCCAGGCCGGCGGGGCGGATATTGCTGACCAGCGCATCCACAGACGGGATCAGGCGGCGCAGCACTTGCTTCCCCTCGGGGTGCTTCAGGTCAACCGCAAGGCTGCGCTTGTTGCGGTTCGCCGCCATGAACTGGCCGCTCATGCCGCGATTGCGGAACACGCCCGACGTGCGCCAGGTATCCCCGGTCAGGCTTTCCACCTTGATAATCTCGGCGCCCCAGTCGCCTAGTGTCTGAGTTCCGAACGGGCCGAACAGCACGGTGGTCAGGTCGAGGATACGAAGGCCCTTGAGCGGCCCGGTCAGTTCGCTCATGGCAGGCTCGTGTTTCCCTCCTGTTTGCCCCGCTCCCGCACGATCCGGCTCCTCCTGATCCGGTCGGTCCGAAATATCAGTGACCGCATCTGCACCGTACTGCTGACAGTCTGATCCGTCCACCCGAGTTGGCGTCGCTTAGGGTTGTTGCTCGACCTGGCGCCTGCTTGACTGGCGAGGACCAAAGGTCAAGGAACATTGTTCTGCGAAAGCGTAGGTTGCACGCAGGCTGCAAACCGAAGTGTGGCGGCCATCAGCTGACTGGGCTTCCCCGTGCGCGATTGAGTTTACCCGTCAACGTAGAGGAGTGAGCCGATGCGGATGCACAAAACCGTGAACGACCTGAACGCCAATACAAAGCAAGCAGCCATTCAGCTGTTGAACGCAAGGGTAGCCGATGGCATCGACCTCGCTCTGCTGACGAAGCAGGCGCACTGGAACCTGAAAGGCCCACAGTTCATTGCTGTGCACGAAATGTTGGACGGTTTCCGCACGCAGATCGATGGCCATGTCGACACGATGGCGGAACGCGTCGTGCAACTCGGTGGCACGGCTCTGGGAACTGCGCAGACAGTGGTTCAGTCAACGACACTATCGCCCTATCCCACGGATATTTATGCCATCAAGGAGCACCTCGCCGCATTGATTGAGCGGTATGGCAAGGTTGCCAATTCGCTGCGTCACGCCATTGACGAGGCAGACGAGGCGGGCGATGCCGATACAGCGGATATCTTCACCGCCGCGTCGCGCGATCTCGACAAGGCGTTGTGGTTCCTGGAAGCACATGTCCAGGAACCCACATGAGACTACGGCATACGACCCAGTAATTCGCCAAACCTGGTCCCGGCGCACCCGGTACTCCCAGGCGCGCCGGGACCTGCAGTGCAGCGGGATCGTCTGCCGAGGCGGTGGGTAGACGGCGACGACGGTTGCAATGCACCCCTTCTCCGGCGCATACGGGCCCAGTGATGGCGTCCCGGATCGAAGCATTTTGCTTTACTCTCAAGCCTCCCGGCCGCGCCGCATCCTGAGGCTCGTGCGGCGGTGATTGCCGAATTCGGCCACTTCGCACTGGTTCTGGCCCTCTGCGTCGCGCTGGTGCAGACACTGGTGCCTCTGGCGGGAGCAGCTCGCGGCAACCTTGCCTGGATGGCGGTCGGCCGCAACGCGGCCCTCGCACATGTCGCCCTGGTTTCGCTGGCCATGGCGGCGTTGATGCACGCCTACGTCACATCGGACTTCTCGGTGATCAACGTCGCCGAGAACAGCCATACCGATAAGCCGCTGCTCTACAGGATCACCGGCGTGTGGGGGAACCACGAGGGCTCCATGCTGCTGTGGGTCTTCATGCTCGGCGTGTGTAGCGCCGCGCTGGCGACGTTCTCCGGCAACCTGCCGCCCGACCTGCGCGCCCGCGTGCTGTCCGTGCAGGGCATGATTGCCGCTGGGTTCCTGCTGTTCATTTTGCTGACGTCCAATCCCTTCCTGCGCACCTGGCCGCCTCTGCCGAACGGACGTGGACTCAATCCCGTATTGCAGGATCCTGGCCTCGCGTTTCATCCGCCATTCTTGTACCTCGGCTATGTCGGCTTCTCGGTCGGCTTCGCCTTCGCCGTCGCCGCGCTGATTGAAGGCAGGGTGGATGCCGCCTGGGCGCGCTGGGTGCGCCCGTGGACACTGGCGTCCTGGTGCTTCCTGACGATCGGCATCGCGATGGGCAGTTGGTGGGCCTATTACACGTTGGGCTGGGGCGGCTGGTGGTTTTGGGATCCGGTCGAGAATGCCAGCTTCATGCCGTGGCTGGTCGGCACCG